>NZ_NRRF01000061.1 GCF_016583565.1 Thiocystis violacea
ATTCGGGCTCGGATCGCCAGTTGCTGCGCCGTGGTGTGCTGACGCACCAACGCCTCCAACTGGGTACGTTCTTTGTCGGTGAGGGAAACGGGAATCGGGGTGCAGCGTGGCATCGTGTCATCAACTCGTCGGCGAAACTCAAGACAGATGAGTAGGATGCCATCGATCGCCCAGAAACAGTATTAGGACTTTCACTCTAGACCACTAGACTGCACGCAATCAGCACACGAACACCGGAGGCGATCTCGCCTCCGGCCATCGGAGACGTCAGCTCTCAGGTGTCACTGGCAAGCCTCACACTCCGGATCCAATATCGAACAAGCACTCGGCGCCGCAGCCCCATTCCCCTTCCCATTCCCCTTGTCTTTATCCATCGCGATATAGCTCCCCCCAACCGCACTCAGCCGATTGGCCTTGCTCGAATCCGCCATGGTCGACTTCTCGACATGGGTCGCGCCCATGGATCGCAAGTAATAGGTCGTCTTCAACCCCCGTACCCAAGCCAGCTTATAAAGATTGTCGAGTTTCTTGCCGCTCGGCTCCTGCATATAGAGATTCAAACTCTGCGCCTGGTCGAGCCATTTCTGGCGGCGGCTGCCGGCTTCGATGAGCCAGCGGGCGTCGACTTCGAAGGCGGTGGCGTAGAGCTGCTTGATCTCGTCGGGGATGCGGTCGATCTGCTGGACGGAGCCGTCGTAGTACTTGAGGTCGTTGACCATGACGGAGTCCCAGAGATCGCGCTCTTTGAGGTCCGCGACCAGGTAGGGGTTGACGACGGTGAACTCGCCGGAGAGGTTGGATTTGACGAAGAGGTTTTGGTAGGTCGGCTCGATCGACTGGCTGACGCCGACGATGTTGCTGATGGTCGCGGTGGGTGCGATGGCCATGCAGTTGGAGTTACGCATGCCGACGGTGCGGACGCGCTCGCGCAGGCCGTTCCAGTCGAGGCTGGTGCTGGTGTCCATCTGTAGATAGCCGCCGCGGCCTTCTTCCAGGAGCTTGATGCTGTCGATGGGCAGGATGCCCTGGCTCCAGAGCGAGCCGTCGAAGCTGGGGTAGCGTCCGCGCTCGCCCGCCAGCTCGGAACTGGCCTGGATGGCGTAGTAGCTCAGGTGCTCCATGCTGAGGTCGGCGAACTGGACGGCCTCCATGCTGGTGTAGGGGATGCGCAGCTGATAGAGGGCGTCCTGGAAGCCCATGATGCCGAGCCCGACCGGGCGGTGACGCAGGTTGGAACTGCGCGCCTGGGGCACGTTGTAGAAGTTGTAGTCGATGACGTTGTCGAGCATGCGCATGGCGGTGCGCACGGTCTTCCGCAGACGTTCGGTGTCCAGGCCCTTGTCGGTGACGTGGGCGGCCAGGTTGATGGAGCCCAGGTTGCAGACGGCGATTTCGAGATCGTTGGTGTGCAGGGTGATCTCGGTGCACAAGTTGGAGCTGTGCACCACGCCGACATGCTGGTTGGTGTAGCGCAGGTTGCAGGGGTCCTTGAAGGCGATCCAGGGATGGCCGGTCTCGAACAGCATGGCGAGCATCTTGCGCCAGAGGTCGACCGCCTTGATGCGCTTGCTGACTTTCATCTCGCCGCGCTCGGCGCGCGCTTCATAGGCCAGATAGGCCTGCTCGAAGGGTTGGCCCATGAGGTCGTGCAGGTCCGGCGTCTCGTCCGGGGAGAAGAGGGTCCAGTGCTGGTCCTCCGCGACACGCTTCATGAACAGATCCGGCACCCAGTTGGCGGTGTTCATGTCGTGCGTGCGGCGGCGGTCGTCGCCGGTGTTTTTACGCAGGTCGAGGAACTCTTCGATGTCGATGTGCCAGGTTTCGAGATAGGCGCAGACGGCGCCCTTGCGCTTGCCGCCGTTGTGGACCAGTGCGGCGGCGGTCATGTAGGTCTCGTCGCCCTCGACCTTGAGGTCGTGAACCTGCGCGACGGGCTTGATCTCCGTGACCGCTTTGACGCGGGTGAAGATCCAGTTGCCGAGGCGAAACCAGTTGTGCTTGGTCAGCGCGGGGACGCCGACCAAGTCCGCAATCCGGGGGACGGCGGGAATGCGTAGGTCGAAGGCGCGGGTGGTGCCGGTGAAGGCGACGACCGAGCCGTCGCTGCGGGTGCCTGCGTGTGCATTGTCGCGCTCGCGGTACTGACCGGCGCAGGGGATGCCGAGTCGAAGCAACTGATAACGTAGCCCTTCGGCGAGCGGCGCGGACGCGGAGGTGAAATAGATCTCCTTGCCGCGCGAGACGCCGCCATCCGTCTCCAGCAGACCCTGGATCAGCGCGAGGGCTTGGTTGTGCGGCAGGTGGCTGAAGCGCCGCGCGATCCGCTTGTTGCCTTGCGCGTCGTAGAGGTCTTCATACGTAAAGGGCAGGTGCGCCTGGTCCAGGCCGACGTATTGTCCGGTCGTGGCGCAGCGGGCGAGCCCGCGACCGACGCTCCATTTGATCTGCAGATAGGTCTCGCCGCGGCTGTTTTCCCAGAAGTGGATGCCGCGTTCGGTGAGGTAGTTGCGAACGAACGCCAGGTGCCCGGCGTCCGCGTTGGGGTTGCCCGAGACGCCGAATTCATAGCCGCCGGTCAGGTGCCCGTCGCCGAGCAGGATGCCGTAGAGGCGAGCGTCGTCCTCGGTCAGCCCCTCGACTGGGACCACCTCGGATGGGATGACCTGCGCGACATAGTCCCCGCGCGACAGCTGACCGGCCTCGATCCAGTCCGGCTTGAAGCGGCCGTCTTCGATCTGCCGCAGGGTCCGTTCGATGCTCTGCTCCATGGGAACGCCCTGGATCGCCCAGAAGGGATGCCCACCGGTGACCTTGAGGTCGTTGACCGCATGCTTGACGGCGACCTGGACCATAGGCGCGTCTTTCTGGTCGTAGACGAAGTGTTCGGTGACTTCGCGATAGCGTCCGCGCTGACCCAGCACCAGATCGCCGACCTTCACGTCCTGGATGGCCTTGGGGCCGTCGGCGGTGAAGACAGTGGTCTCCGGGGCGAAGCATTGGTTGACGGCGACCGCCGTGTCATTCGCGACCTTCAGGAAGGGCACCACGCCCTGGCTCTTGCCGTTGGTCCCCTTGATGTGCGCGCCCATGCCGCGCACGCGGGTCCAGTCGTTGCCGAGTCCGCCGGCGAATTTGGACAGCAGGGCGTTGTCCTTGATGGCGCCGTAGATGCCTTCGAGGTCGTCCGCGACCGTGGTGAGGAAGCAGGAGCTGAGCTGCGGGCGCAGCGTGCCGGAGTTGAACAGCGTCGGCGTGGAGCTCATGAAGTCGAAGCTGGAAAGCAGCTCGTAGAACTCGATGGCGCGCGCTTCGCGGTCGATCTCGTTGATGGCGAGCCCCATGGCGACGCGCATGAAGAAGGCCTGGGGAAGCTCGATGCGGATGCCGTCGGCGGTGTGGATGAAGTAGCGGTCGTAGAGGGTCTGCAGGCCGAGGTAGTTGAACTGCAGGTCGCGCTCGGGGCGGATGGCGGCACCGAGTCTCTGGAGGTCGAAACGGCTGAGCTGGCGGTCCAGATGCTCCAGGTCGCCAGCGCGCTTGATGTAGGCGGCGAAGTAGTCGCCGTAGCGCTCGGCGAGGTCGGCCTGGGTCTCGACGCCGGCCGCGAGGTCGAGGAAGCCGAGCGCCTCGCGGCGGGCGATGTCGAGCAGCAGCCGCGCGGCGACCTTGCTGTACTGCGGCTCGCGCTCGATCAGGGTGCGGGCGGACATCACCAGGGCCTGGCGCACATCGGCCTCGCGCACGCCGTCGAAGAGGTTGCGCAAGGTTTCGGTGAGGATGGCCTGAGGGTCGACGTCGTCGAGGTCGCGGCAGGCCTCGTCGACCAGCCGCGCCATGCGCTCGACATCCAGCGGGCGGGTGGTGCCGTCGGTCTGGGTCACGCTGATGGGATGGGCTTCCCGTAGCCCGGCGCTCGCGGCGGACTTCTCGGCGCGTTCGCGGGCGCGCGCCTCCCGATAGAGGACGTAGTCGCGCGCGACCTTGTGCTCCCCGGCGCGCATCAGCCCCAGCTCGACCTGATCCTGAATGTCCTCGATGTGGACCGTACCGCCGCCCGGTAGACGCCGCGTGAGTGCTGAAACGACCTGCTCGGTCAATTCGTGTACTCTGTCGTGGATTCGACTGGAGGCTGCCGCCGAGCTGCCCTCGACCGCCAGGAAGGCCTTGGTCATGGCGACCATGATCTTGTTGGGGTCGAAATGGGTGACCTTGCCGTTGCGCCGAATGACCTGGACCTGGCCTGGGACATAGGCCGCGATCTCGATGCTGGTCTCGCCCTGAGAGGAGCCAACCGGCTCGATGACGGCGTCCTGATGCTGGGTCGGCTGGGTGCGTGGCTGGCGGCTGGCGGACATGGCTCCTCCTGAAGATGGGGGTGGCGTGAGGTTGTGAATACTTGCGCTGGACCTGCGGGATGATATCAATATATACGGAAGGGAGTGCTCGTCAACCACAAGATATTGTGCATTGGTGGTCGCGTTCGCTGTTCAAGGGCTGTGGATTGGCTGTGGATAATTGTCTGGATCTCCGGCCCGCCGCAGGTGTCGGGTGCTGTATCGACAAGGCTTTCCGAGCACTTGGGTCTGTGGATAATCGGGGTGGTGTGCGCCTGGCCGAGCCAGGCGTGCGTCGGGCTCGGCGTACCGCTCGTCGCCTGGCACGCGACCGCGCTCGGCGAGGCGATGCGCGCAGCATCGAGGCGGTGGTGCTGAGTCCCTGGGGAAGGAGAATTCTGGTCGCTCATTCGCTGCGGATGCCGAGTCGTGCTCGAACACAAAAAGAGCTTTTATGGTCGCGGTGCTGAGGAAAACCGCGGCTATAATCCGACGGAGCCCGTCTGGTATGCCAGAACACGGCCAGACCGGTTGAGCTGAGAGGCGCTCTCGCGTGGTGCAACGCTGTCCGGCCGCCACACCCTCGGGCAAGCACTCTCGGGCAAGCACTCAAGACACGAACGACCCCGGAGGATGACCAAGATGAAAGTGCGTGACGCGATGAGCCGCTCGGTGCGCTCGATCAAGCCCGACACCAAGATCGTCGAAGTGGCTTCTCTGATGTGCCTCTACCGTTTTCACGGCCTGCCCATCGTCGATGACGAGAACCAACTGCTCGGTGTCATCGCCGAAAAGGACGTGCTCCACTGCCTCTTCCCCAAGCTCGAGGATCTCATGTCCGAGGGCATGCACTCGGTGGATCTCGACAAGGAAATGGCCCGCTATGGCGAGGTTCTCGACCTCACGGCCGCGGACCTGATGACCAAGAAGCCCATCTCGGTGGATCCCGAGATGCATTTGCTGCGGGCCGCGACGGTCATGGTGCGTCATAACTTCAGGCGCATGCCGGTGGCCGAGGACGGCAAGCTGATCGGCATGCTCAGCCTGGGCGATGTTCACAAGGCCATCTTCCACGCCAACATCACCGGATCGCTCAGAGGTGCGCGCGACTAGGCGACTAGCGCGCGGAAGCGCGAGGCACGGCGCGCCTTCGGGCCGCCGGTTTCGCGCCGGCATCCGGGTCAGACCGGATGGTCAAGCGCCCGGTGTCCGCACTAGGCTGTCTGGCCAAGCGATGAGAGCATCGCTGTCACGGGCTGTCTCTGTCCCAACAACGCTTTGGAGGATTCGATGTTGCGTCCCTTCGCTCCACTGGCCGCGCTCCTTGCGCTGTGCGCAGGCCACCCTTCAATGGCCCTTGCCGATGCGGCCGATGCGGCCAGGGACGAATACGAGCGGGTCATGGCGCTGACGCCGGACCTCGACAACGGGCGACGGGTCTATCTCACCTGCGCGGTCTGCCACCGCCCCGAGGGTTGGGGCTCGGTGGACGGCGCCTATCCTCAGATCGCGGGCCAGGCGCCGGCCATCATCGTCAAACAGCTCGCGGACATCCGCGCGCACAATCGCGACAACCCACTCATGTATCCCTTCTCCGTGCCGCGCATCCTGGGTGGTCCCCAGCACCTCGCGGATGTCGCCGCCTATGTCGCCGGGCTGCCCATGACACCGCACAACGGTGTCGGCCCTGGCCGCGACTTGGACCTGGGGGAGCAGCTCTATCGGGACACCTGCGCCGACTGTCATGGGGCGCAGGGCGAGGGCAATGCGCAGACGCTGACCCCGGCGCTCGCTGGCCAGCACTATCCCTATCTGCTGCGTCAGCTCGAGGCCATGCGTGTCGGGCGGCGGAAGAACGCCCATGAGGAGATGGCCGCGCGGATCTCGGCCTTCACGCCGCGGGAGGCGGCGGCCGTGCTGGACTATGCCGCGCGTCTACGCCCGCCGGCGGATAAGGTGGCCAAGGATGGGTGGCTGAATCCGGATTTTCCGGCCTATGTGCGCGAGCCCATGGGATTGCCGCCGATGCCGCCGATGCCCGCGCCACCTGCCCAGCCTGCGGTGGCGCCTCGGTCGGCTGGAGCGGGCGGCTGAGACGGGGCTGATCCCCTGTTCTCGGTTGGCAGTGGCTGTGCCCGCGCGCTTGGGCGGTTCCTCAGCGCGACGAGCCGGTGACGACCCTGCTCACTGCTCACTGCTCACTGCTCACTGCTCGGCTAGCTCGGTGGCGGCGGACTCGATCACACGCGGCTCCGTCAGCGGATAGGCGGGGATCTTGAGCCGCTGCAGGCGCGCCTGATAGGCGGTGCAGTACTCGTGGTGGAAGGTGAGGAAGAGCGGATGCGCGGCGATCTCCTGGACCTCCGCGACGAAGGACAGGTAGTTGCCCGACTGATTCATGTGATAGCTGGAGGGGTCCGTCTGCAGACGGAAACGCTCCACGCGCTGACCCCAGGCCGGAAAGACGGCGGGATTGGTCAGGTGCAGGACGCGCGTCGCTCCCGCCAATGACCCGAGGCAGGCGGCAATGGGGTCGATGATCCGCGGCGCGATGGTCGGAACCTCCTGGCTCGCGGCGACGAAGGCCTCCGTGGCCTGGTCGAGCTCGCTCATGTCCAGGCGGATGGACTCGGGCATCCAGGCGTAGACGAGGCTGGCGTTGCGCAGGAGTGCCTCGGTCGGGCTCGTCGCCGGGAGTCGCGCGGTCGCCAGCAGGATGGGATAGGTGCGCATGAAGGCCGCCTCGCGGGCGGTGCTGCGATGACCGCTGGCGCGCACCAGGTCGACGGCGCTGTATAGGATGTCGATGTTCATGATCGAGGACCGTGTGTGCTGCCCAGGACCAAGGCCGTCGGGCAGAGACTTGAAAGGGACCGCCTCTTTCCATGCTGAGTCTGCATGATCCGCCTCTCCGGCGATTCAATCTACTCCCGTCCGCTCGAAATGCTAAGTACGTCAACCTCTTGCCGTCTGGGTGCGGATACTGGCTCGCATCTTGGGCCTGACAGAGGTCGCCGGCGCGCGGCTCAACGCCCCGTCAGGTCCGTGATCCCGGCGGCCGGCTTGGCGTCTGATCTCTGTGCGTAGTCATAGTGCTTGATCTGGCGCCGGATGTTGCGCTGGATGATGACGCCGAGCACGGACCACTCCAATCCGTCCAGCCCGATCTCGGGATAGAGCGGGTTCAGCGCGACGAGCCGCTCCGATCCCGATGCGTCCCGCACATATTGGCGAAACCAGCGCACACCCTCGACCTCGGCGAAGACGAAGGCCGGGTTCGGGCACTGCTCCGTGGGCTCGATGATGACGATGCAGCGGTCTGGGAACTCCGGTTCCATCTCATCGCCCAGGACCTGCAGGGCATAGGGCTCATGGAGGCTGCAGCCGGCGCTGTCGATGTGCGGTTCTGTCATGCGTTCGTCTCGCTACTGAGGGTTGGTCGACCTGCGGGGCGAGGGACGGGGCGCGGCAGCCTCCCTCATCCCTGCTCAGGGCTCAGTGCGTCCCGAGGAAGGTCTGCTGAAGGCGCCCACCGTCCCACAGGGCGCCGCCATCGTGAAACACGAAGAAGAGATCCTGTGCCGGGATGCGCCCGAGGCAGTCGGTCAGGAAGCCAGGTCCTTCCTCGTCGCGCAGGTCGCTGACGTTGATCCAGGTCAGTCTACGATAGGCGGGCGCCAAGTGCGCGGCCGTGAAGGCGCCGAAGGAGTCGGACAGGATGAGGGCGGTGCGCTCGGTGATCGGTGCCCCGGTCTCATAGGTCCCGAAATCCAGCGCGCGCTGGTAACAGGTGGTGACGAAGTCGGGTTGCCGGTAGGCGACCCGGGTGTCGAAGGCGCCATAGTCGGTCTGAGTGGAGCGGATCCTGCGGTTGAAGCCGAGGATCTTCTGGAGATCGGCCTTGATACGGCCCTCGTATCTGGGGGCGATCGCGATCGGCTGGGGATCGATCCCGACCTCGCGCATCAGCGTCTGCGCGAACAGCTGTGCGCTCTGGCCGGAGAAATGGAAGCTCTCCCTCGGGTAGAAGTTGTCGTCGTCGCGGTGAGCGACGAAGGCGTCCAGGGGATAGACGACCCGGAGCCCCCGCGTCTTGGCGTCCTCAACCAGCCGTCTCAGGGGGGGCGGTGCCTGTCGGTAGCCGAGACAGGCCGCGCGGATGGCGCGAGGGACCGAATTCGGGAGCCGATCGGGGTAGACGACCGGCTTGGTTGGGGCGATGCCGAGCACTGTCCTCAGACCGGCATCCTGAAAGTGTTCCAGGATCCCGAGCCATGCCTGCGCGAATCTGTCGTATTCACGGTTGACCGGGCCGGTGTCGCAGAGTCGCGTGAAGGCGGCGTTGGGATGGCGGGCGTCGTGCGTATTGAGATAGACGAAGCCGTCGCGCCCGAGCGAGAGCTGGGGCGAGGGTGAGTCCCGGAAGCCGTAGAAGAGCATGCGGCGATGCAGCCGGTTCAGCGGCAGCGCCAGGCCGAAATGGTCGTCGATCCAGTCGTCCAGGGCCGGGAAGAACCCCGCTGACTCAGGCGCGCGATCCCAGGGGGGCGGGAAGGGCGCGAGGGGGTGGTTCTCCCAGTCCGCGCGCTTGGCGTCGTCGGTCCAGAGCATGGCGAGCGCCGGCAGGCCGAGGAACAGCGCCATGGCGAGCAGCAGCCCGCGTGCCTTGTTGGAGATGCGTCCGTCCGCGCGCGCCATGGGAGTCGATCCTCAGAAGCGGAAGTAGATGAAGGGGCTGTAGGTGCCGGAGGCGATGTAGAGCGAGCAGAGGACGAGCAGGCCGACGATGAAGGAGCCGTCCAAGAGGGCGGCTGTGACGCCCGGTTTGAAACCATGTCGCCGTCCGGCGGCGAGCGTCCGGTCGGTGAGGATCCGCGTGGACAGTCGGCGCAGCAGGGGCGTCGCGGCCAGAATGCCCAGCACCCCGAAGGCCCATTGTTGATGGCTGACGATCTCGGCGATGCCGGGGGTCTCGGGGCCGGAGTCTTGGCCGATCCAGAGCATCCGCGCCAGAAAGAGACGCGCCTGCTCGAAGCTCTCCGCGCGGAACAGCACCCAGCCGAAGAGCACGGCGAGCAGCGCGTAGAGATGGCGCGCGAGCCGTGGCAGGCGTGCCAGCACCGCCTTGAGCCCCATCCGCTCGACCACCAGCAGCAGGCCGTGATAGAGCCCCCAGGCCAGGAAGGTCCAGCTCGCGCCGTGCCAGAGCCCGCAGAGCGCGAAGACGACGAAGAGGTTGCGATAGGTGGCCAAGGGGCCGTGGCGGTTTCCGCCGAGCGGGATGTAGAGGTAGTCGCGAAACCAGCTCGACAGCGACATGTGCCAGCGCCGCCAGAACTCGGTGATCGACTGGCTGATATAGGGGTAGTTGAAGTTGTGCGGGAACTTGAACCCCATGACGAGCCCCAGTCCGATCGCCATGTTGGAGTAGCCGGCGAAATCGAAGTAGATCTGCTGCATGTAGGCGAGGCTCCCGGTCCAGGCGAGGCCCGTCCCCAGCCGCTCCGATGGCAGGGCGAAGACCGCGTCGGCGACGGCGGCCATGTTGTCGGCGAAGAGGACCTTCTGGGCCAGGCCCACGCTGAAGAAGAGCAGGCCATGGCGCACGTAGCTCGCGTGAATGACGCGTCGGCGCAGTTGCCGGGCCACGGTGGCGTAGCGGACGATAGGCCCCGCCACCAGTTGCGGGAACATCATGATGTAGAGCGCCAGGTCGCTCAGCGAACGCGCCGGTTTGGCGTCCCTCCGGTAGACATCGATCAGGTAAGAGAGGGATTGAAAGGTGAAGAAGGAGATGCCCAGCGGCAGATGCGGAACGCGGGCCGGATCCAGAGCCTCCCAGCCGAGCACGTCGAAGACCAGGAAGCCGAAGTACTTGAAGTAGAGGAGCAGCGCCAGGTTGGCGACGATGCCGAGCGTCAGCCAGAGCCGGCGGCGCTCTGGAGGCGCGCTCCCGATGGCGTGCCCGGCGGTGAAGTTGATGAGCACCGAGAGCAGCAGCACCAGGACGAACAGCCCCTCGCCCCACACATAGAAGAGGACGCTGAAGGCCAGCGCGATCGCGTTGCGCCAGGGCAGCAGCGCGTAGCACAGCAGGAAGGCGGGGAGGAAGAAGTAGAGAAAGGAGACGGAGGAAAAGACCATCTTGGGTTCCGTGGTGCCAGCCGGGTGCGGGCCGCGAGACCGCCACCGCAGAGTAGCCGATCATTATAGGGCGTCCCGTCCAGGTCGGCGCAAACGGTGCCGGCGGCAGTAGGAGCGGCGCCCCGCCGCGACAGGGTGAGTCGGAGCGGTGCCGGTCGCGCCGGGGCGGCGCTCCCACGAGCACGCCGGGGCGGCGCTCCCACGAGCGCGCCAATCGGCCTTTCCTTTGCCTCTTTCGTGCCTTTGTGGTTCAAATGCTGCTTTGACTCCGGGACGACCCCAGGCGCCCGGCATCGGTAGTCGTGAGAGGGCATGAAGACACAAGGCCAGATGAATCGAGTCTTTGCGACCGAGCGGGTCCACGGGGATCGCCGGGATTGGCACAATCTGCGCGGCATGCTGCCGTTTCTGTGGGAGTTCCGCGGGCGCGCGGCCCTGGCGCTCGGCTGCCTCATCCTGGCCAAGGTGGCGAACGTCGGCGTGCCGCTGATCCTCAAGGACATCGTCGACGCCTTCCAGAATCCGCAACTGCGCACACTGGTCCTCCCCGTCAGCCTCCTGCTCGCCTATGGGGCGCTCAAGCTCAGCGCCTCGCTGTTCAACGAGCTGCGCGACGTGGTCTTTGCCCGCGTGCGCTATCGGGCGATGCGGCGCCTCTCGACCCGGGTGCTGGAGCACCTGCATCGGCTGTCGCTGCGCTATCACCTGGAGCGCCAGAGCGGCGCGGTGAGTCGCGATCTGGAGCGGGGCACGCGCTCGGTCTCCACCATCATGAATTACCTGGTGTTCAGCGTCATGCCGGTGGCGATCGAGTTCACGCTGGTCGGCGGCATCATGCTGAGCCGCTATGCGTTCTCCTTTGCCCTGGTCACCTTCGGCACCGTGGCCGTCTACTTCGCCTTCACCTTCGCCATCACCGAGTGGCGCATGGAATACCGTCATCGGATGAACCGGCTCGACTCCGAGGCCAATACCCAGGCGTTCGACAGCCTCATCAACTACGAGACGGTGAAGTATTTCGGCAGCGAGGACTTGGAGCTGAAGCGCTACGACGGGACGCTCGCGGAGTGGGAGCAGATGGCGGTCGCCAGTCAGACCTCCATGTCGCTGCTGAACTTCGGGCAGGGCGCCATTATCGCCATAGGCGTCACCGGCATCATGGCGCTGGCGTCCCGGGGGGTGGTGTCGGGTGCCATGACCGTGGGCGATCTGGTCCTGGTCAATGCCCTCATGCTGCAGCTGTTCATCCCGCTGGGCTTTCTCGGCATCGTCTACCGCCAGATCAAGTACGCCCTGGCGGACATGGACCTGGTCTTCAAGCTGCTGGAGCGCGAGCCGGAGATCGTCGATCGACCCGATGCCGCGCCCCTGCAGCTGCGCGAGGGCGGCATCCGTTTCGAGCAGGTGGATTTCCACTACCAGCCGGAGCGGCAGATCCTGCACGCCATGGATTTCGCCGTCGAGCCGGGCCAGAAGGTCGCCGTCGTCGGCCATAGCGGGGCCGGCAAGTCGACCCTGTCGCGGCTGCTGTTCCGCTTCTATGACGTGACCGGCGGGCGCATCCTGATCGACGGTCAGGATCTGCGCGACCTCACGCAGGCGAGCCTGCGCGCGGCCATCGGCATCGTCCCCCAGGACACCGTGCTGTTCAATGACAGCATCCACTTCAACCTGGCCTACGGGCGGCCCGGCGCGACCTTCGCGGAGATCGAGCGCGCCGCCGAGATGGCCCACATCCGCACCTTCATCGAGAGCCTGCCGGAGCGCTGGGAGACGGTCGTCGGCGAGCGCGGGCTGAAGCTCTCCGGCGGCGAGAAGCAGCGTGTCGCCATCGCGCGCGCCATCCTCAAGCGCCCGCGCATCCTCATCTTCGACGAGGCGACCTCCTCGCTCGACAGTCACACCGAGCAGGCCATCCAGCAGACGCTGTCCGAGGTCGCCGCGGACCACACCACGCTGGTGATCGCGCACCGTCTCTCGACCGTGGTGGACGCCGACCGCATCCTGGTCATGGAGCAGGGCCGCATCCGCGAGCAGGGCACGCATCGCGCGCTGCTGGAGGCCGGCGGGCACTATGCCGCCATGTGGGAGCTGCAGAAGCGCGAAGGGAACGACAGCGTCGTCGTGGCATCCGACGTCTGAGTCCCGCCGAGCGGCGAGGTCGCCGCCCGTCACCGGCCTTCAACGGCCCGGCCATTCGGGGGGCCGGCCAACAATGACGCGAGGAGCGTCCTCATGACCGTCATGCTGAACCGTCTCAGGCCGCGCCTGCATCAACCCTCTGACGCGGGACGCCTCTACAGCATCCTGCGCGAGGCCGGGGTGTGGCTGCCCCTGTTGAGCGTCGCCTTGAGTCTGGGCGCCGCCCTGGTGCTGCTCGCGATCCTCTGGGGCAACCCCGAGCAAACCTGGCTTCGAGGGCTCTTTCTCGGCGTTATCCTCGCCGGCATTGCCGCTGCCGCGCTCGCCTGGCGGCGTCTGCGCAATCAACTGCTGTTGCCATTGGTGCGTCTGGAGCACTCGCTGACGCGGGTCTGCCAGGGCGAGCCGGGCGCGAGCGATACGCTCAAGGATGTCGGTGTGCTCGGGCCGATCGCGCAGGACATCCGCAGTCTCAACGAGGAACTCACCGACCTCTACGAGGACATGGACAACCGCGTGGCGCGCCAGACCCGGCGGCTGGCCCAGAAGACGGCGTCGCTGAAGATCCTCTACGACGTGGCGGCCGGCATCCATCAGACCGAGAGCGTCGAGGAGCTGCTGCTGCGTTTCCTGCGCGTGCTCAAGGAGATGATCAACGGCCGTGCCGCGACCGTGCGGCTGGTGATGCCGGACGGCACCCGTCGCCTGATCGGTTCCATCGGCCTGGACGACGGCCTGGTGCGCGAGCATGACATGGCGCCGGTGGATCTCTGCCTCTGCGGCAGCGTGCTGGCGCCGGGCGATATCCTCTGCGACAACGACGCCCGCTATTGCTCCCGCATCTACGGCCGTCGAATGTTCGCAACGTCGGAGATGGACGTGGTCACCGTGCCGCTGGAGCATCGCGACGCGCTGCTCGGCGTCTACAGCATCTTCGTCGACCGCCCCGGCGTGAAGGCCAGGGAGGACATCATGGATCTGCTCTTCACCGTCGGTCATCACCTGGGCGTGGCGATCGCCAAGCAACGCTCGGACGCCGAGGCCCACCGCGCCTCCATCCTGGAGGAGCGCAACGCCCTCGCGCACGAGCTGCACGACTCCCTGGCGCAGACGCTCGCCAGTCTGCGCTTCCAATGCCGCATGCTCGACGACTCCCTGGCCGACAGCCCCATCTCGGCCGAGGCCCGCAACGATCTCAGCCGCATCCGCAACGGTCTGGACGAGGCCCACACCGAGCTGCGCGAGCTGCTCGCCAGCTTCCGCGCGCCGCTCGACCGCCGTGGTCTGGTACCTGCCCTGGCGAAGCTGACCAAGTGTCTCGGCCAGGAGACCGGCGCCCATGTGCTCTTCCAGAACGACTGCCGACCCTTCGAGCTGTCCGCGACCGAGGAGCTGCAGCTGCTGCGGATCGTCCAGGAGTCGCTGGCGAACATCCGCAAGCATGCCCAGGCCCACACCGTGCGGGTGCTGCTGACGCGCGATGCCGGCGGACAGCATGTGCTGCTCATCGAAGACGATGGGGTCGGCTTCAGCGCGCCGGCCGATGGCTCTCGGCCCGGCGAGCACATCGGGCTCTCCATCATGGAGGAGCGCGCGCGACGCATCGGCGCCGAGCTGCGCATCGAGAGCGAGCCCGGCGAGGGCACGCGGGTCGAGGTCAATTTCGAGGTCAACCGGCGCAGCTCGCGCCCAGCGCTGGAGACGGTCTGATGCGTGTGCTCCTGATCGACGATCACGCCCTGTTCCGCTTCGGGCTCCAGGAGCTGCTGGAGCGGCGCGGCATCGAAGTCGTGGCGGCCGTCGGGGACGCGACCGCCGGTGTGCAGAAGGTGGCCGAGACGCAGCCCGACGTGGTGCTGCTGGACATGCGCATGCCCCAGCTCTCCGGCCTGGAGCTGCTGCGCCAGCTGCGCGCCGCGAACCAGGCCATGCCGATCGCCATGCTCACGACGAGCGCGGAGGAGCGCGACGTCATCGACTCCCTGCAGGGCGGTGCCCAGGGCTATCTGCTCAAGGACATGGAGCCCGATGTCCTGATCGCCGCCCTCGGCGACATCGTGCAGGGCAAGACCGTGGTGGCGCCGGAGCTCGCCATCGTGCTGGCCAAGGCCGTTCAGGGCGAGGCCAAGGTCGCCCAGGTTCAGAGTGGCATCGCCGATCTGACGCCGCGCGAGCAGGAGATCCTCTGTCACCTCGCGGAGGGGCAGAGCAACAAGGCCATCGCGCGCCGGCTCGGCATCTCGGACGGCACCGTCAAGCTCCACGTCAAGGCCATCCTGCGCAAGCTGGACGTGCATTCCAGGGTCGAGGCGGCCGTCATCGCCGTCGAGCGCGGCATGTGCGAGCGTCTGCCGATGCGTGATGCCAATTCGACGGGCTGAGGTCGCGCGGCGACGATCGCGAAGCCTGCGTGTTCGATGAAGAGTGTTCGATCAGGAGTGTTCGATCACGCTTGACCGCCGACTGCGCATTTTGAATGCGCGCGGCGGCCGGGCCGGGCTATCTTCATGAGATCCAAACCAATCGCAATCGCAATCATCGTCCTGGCCTTGCGCGTGCGCTGGCCATGTCCGATGACAGAGGAGAGATCCCAACCGTGAAAAACTTTCTGGAACTCATCAAGAACTGCCTCACCGACATCCGGGAGATCATGCCCTGGGATCTGGAGGAGCGGCTGCGGGAGAATCCGCAGCTGCTCATCGTCGACGTGCGTGAGCCGGATGAGTTCGCCGCCATGCACATCCAGGGATCGCTCAATGTGCCGCGCGGGATCCTGGAGTCGGCCTGCGAGTGGGACTATGAGGAGACCGTTCCCGATCTGGTGCAGGCGCGTGAGCGTGAGGTCGTCGTGGTCTGTCGCTCGGGTTACCGCAGTGTTCTGGCGGCCCATTCGATGAACGTCCTCGGATACCAGAACGTGGTGTCGCTCAAGACCGGCCTGCGCGGTTGGAAGGACTATGAGCAACCCCTGGTCGATCAGGCCGGTGGGGCGGTCGACTTGGACGACGCGGATGTGTACTTCACGCCCCGCCTGCGGCCCGATCAGGTGCGCCCGCACCCAGCGTGAGGTTCGTCGAGCACGCAACTGTTGGAGCAATGACGAGCCCGGTTTGCTCCAGAAGCCGTCTCGGGGTGGCGTGGGTCCATGGCGTCGGATGCTGGCGCCGACTTCAGGCGTTGCCGAGCGGGGGGCGGGCGTCCGACATCAGCTCGCCCTTTTCGCCCCAGGCCCTCGTTTTGGGTAATCTTCCGTCCGATCCTGTCGCTGAGTGAGCCTTATGCACCTGTCTTCCGCCCCGCTATCAACAACGGCCGCGTCTGATCTGAGTCAGCATCTTCCGGATTCCGCCACGATCCAGGCCCAGGTTCAGCTCGCCTTGGCGGAGGATGTGGGCGATGGTGATCTAACGGCCGCGCTCTTGCCCGCGCAACAGCGTTCGCGGGCGGAGCTGGTGACGCGCGAGGCGGCGACGCTTGCCGGGTGCGCCTGGTTCGAGGCGGTCTTCCGTGCGTTGGATCCCGGAGTCGAGCTTCATTGGGATGCCGCGGACGGTGATCGGATCGCTGCCGGGCAACGGCTGTGCGTCTTGGAAGGGCACTCGCGCGCGCTGCTGACCGGCGAGCGCACGGCGATGAACTACCTCCAGACGCTCTCCGGGACGGCGACCCGCGCCCGCCGTTATGCGGATGCGGTTGCCGGGCTGCCCGTGGTAGTCCTGGATACGCGCAAGACGCTGCCGGGATTGCGCGATCAGCAGAAATACGCTGTGCGTTGCGGTGGTTGCCACAACCATCGTCGGGGCCTCTTCGATGCCATTCTCATCAAGGAAAACCACATCCTGGCGGCCGGCTCGATCCGGGCCGCGCTCGATGCGGCCAAGGCGTTGGGGCGTGATGTGCCGATCGAGATCGAAGTGGAGTCCGTCGCCGAGATGGAGGCGGCGATCACGACCGGCGCGCGCTGTATCCTGCTGGACAACTTCCCGCTGGCGGAGCTGCGCCGCGCGGTGGCGGCCAATGCCGGTCGTTCCACGCTGGAGGCATCCGGCGGGGTGACCCTGGAGACCATCCGGCCGATCGCGGAGACGGGCGTCGATCGGATCTCTGTCGGTGACGTGACGAAGGATGTGACGGCCGTGGACTTGTCGATGCGGTTCGTCGTGATCTGAGCGGGCTTGGCTCAGGGCGGATCGATCAGCCGACGCGTTGAGCCGATCGCTGGCTCGGCGCGGGCAGTCGCTCTCCTACGCGGGGCTGTCGTCCTTCGCCGTGGGCGCCGGCTCAGTCGGATTCATGGGTTCCTAGCTGCTGTTCGAGGATGCTCAGCCGCTGGCGCAATCGCTCCAGTTCGTCGAGCAGTTCCAGTGCCAGCGCGGCGCCGGCCAGGTTCAGATCCAGGTCGCGCTGCAAGCGCATGGCGCGCTGGGCGCGCTTGACCTCGATACCGGTGAACCGCCACTCGGCCGGTCGTTGCCCGAGCGGGTGGAGCAGTCCCTCCGTGACCATGAGCTTGACGATACGGCTGTTGGCGCCACAGAGACTGGTCAGCTCGGCGAAAGACACGATCAGCTCCTCGTCCAGTAGGATTCCTTCGATGCCTGTCTCGGTCTGCGCCATGGGTCAGACTCCCAATTGTGCACGCGGGTTGAACGTCAGTCGCTCGGCCATCTGTCGGTAGGCTTCCTTCGCGGCATCCGTATTGGCGGGCGGGGTGACGATCTCCAGAAGCAGGATCTCGTCGCCCGCGGGAGTGCCAGGCAGGCCGCGTCCCTTGAGCCGCAGCTTCTGTCCGGACTGTGAGCCGGGCGGGATCTTGAGATTCACCGAGCCGCCGAGTGTCGGAACCGTGACGGTGGCGCCGAGCGCCGCCTCCCAGGGGGCGATGGGGAGGCGCAGTTGGATGTCCCTGCCTTCGACGGTGAAATGGGCGTGTGGCCGCAGGTCGATCTCCAGATAGAGGTCGCCGGCCGGCCCGCCATTGCGGCCGGGCGAGCCCTGGCCGGCGAGCCGGATCTGGCGCCCTTGGGTCACCCCGGCGGGAATGCGCACGTTCAGGGTCTTGGCGCGCGTCGTGCGCTGGCCGCCGGGTCCGATCTCGGGGACGTCGAGCTTGATCTGACGGGTCGCGCCATTGAAGGCGTCGTCCAGGGAAATCGCGAGCTTGATGCTCTGGTCTTGCCCACGGCGCCGGCGCGTATCCTTGCCTTCGCCTTTGAACGCACGGCCGAAGATGCTCGCAAAGAAGTCGCTGAAGTCGGTCGCTTCGTCCGCGTCGAACTTGAAGTCGTGGAAACCGCCGGCGCCGGGTGGCGGGCGAAAGTCCTGCCCGGCGCGCCAGTTGTTCCCGAGGGAATCATAGGCCGCCCGTTTCTCGGGATCGCGCAGCACCTCGTTGGCCTCGTTGATCTCCTTGAAGCGGGTCTCGGCGTTCGGCTCCTTGCTGACGTCCGGGTGGTACTTGCGCGCGAGCTTGCGGTAGGACCGCTTGATATCGTCCTGGGAGGCGTCTCGCGCCACCCCGAGTGTCTTGTAGTAGTCCTTGTATTGCATTCAAAGCGCCTCAGGCCAATGGGGATCCAGGCACGCGTGGAAAAAATCGATTGTAAGAAGTAGGGGCATCGCGGGCCGAATGCACCTGCCCGAGGCCCAATCACCCGTGCCGGGATTGTATTGGAAGATGGGGCGCCGAGGGTGATGCCTGGATGCGGCGGCCTCGTGATCAACGCGAACCGGCCAAGTGCTGCCGCTGACTCAGACGCTTGCGCGCGAGGGCTCGGCGGCGTGCGCCGGGACGGTGCGTTCCTTGGCCCAGGCCCGGAGCCTTTGGATCTGGACGTCCATGACCACGGAGAGCGGCTGGGTGCTGGCGATCTCGGCGAGCAGGGTCGCGGTCGTGACCGCGCTCTTGTCGGTCGCGTCGGCGAAGAGCGCCGAGACCACGGCTTGCTCGATGCCTGCTCCGGTGAAGCCCTCGCTCGCCTCCGCCAGTGCGTCGAGGTCGAAGGTCTCCGGGTCGAGCTGACGCTGGCGCAAGTGGATCACAAAGATCTCCCGCCGAACGTCGGTGGGTGGCAGGTCGACGAAGAAGAGTTCGTCGATGCGGCCCTTGCGGATCAGTTCCGGCGGAAGGCGGGAAATGTCGTTCGCGGTGGCGGCGAGGAAGACGCGGGTCTTGCGCTCGGCCATCCAGGTCAGCAGGGTGCCGAGCACGCGCCGCCCGACACCGTCGTCCTCGGAGCCGGTGGCGATGCCTTTTTCGATCTCGTCGACCCAAAGCACGCAGGGCGACATGAGGTCTGCCGTCTCCAGCGCCTTGCGCAGGTTCTTCTCGGTCTCGCCGATGTATTTGTCGTAGAGCGCGCCGAAGTCCAGTCTCAACAGCGGCACGCCCAGCCGGCCCGCCACGGCCTTGGCCGCGAGACTCTTGCCGCCGCCCTGGACGCCGAGCATCAGGATGCCGCGCGGGTGGTCGCGCGTGCGCTCCGGATCCAGGAAGGCGTCGCGGCGCCGGTCGATCCAGGCCTTGAGATTGGACAGGCCGGCGACATCGGCGAAGGAGCGCGTGTCGTACTCGAAGCTGATGATGCCCTCCGGGCTCAATAGCTCGTACTTGGCGCGCTTGACCGACTCCACGTCGTCCTTGGTGATGGCGCCGTCGTTGCGGATGGCGTTGCGGATGAGCCGACGGGCGTCGGATTCGGTGATGCCGAGCAGGTTATCGGCGAGCTGATCCAGGGACCCCCGGCTGGTGCGCACGCTGCCGTGCGGACCGATCTGCTGCCACAGCTTGGCCTCCTCGCGAATGAGCGCCATGAGCCGGTTGCGATCGGGCAGGCGGAGCGAGAAGCGCACGCTCAGGTGGCGCAGCTCCGGTGGCACCTCCAGGGCATGGCTCACCATGATGAGGGTGCGTGGCAGCCCCACGTAGCCCTGCGCGATCTCCTTGAGCAGGCGCACATGCAGCGGCTTGTCGAGATAGGGGTGGAAGTCGAGCAGGATATAGATGCCGCGCTGGGTCGTGACACGGATGTGGCGCAGCACCTCGGCCGGGTCGGCCAGAAAATGCTGGGGCTCCGCGTCGAACTCGATGCGCTGCAGACCGTCCGTGACGGTCCAGCGGAAGGCGGGCTCCGTGACGCGCAGCGCCAGGCGCGAGAAGAGCTCGATCACCCGCAGCTCCTCGATGGACTCGATGAGAATGATTGGCGTGTCGGAGCGCAGCAGCAGCTCGAGGTCGTGGAGGTCCGGAGTCATTGGGGGTGGGTCAGGTGCGTCTCGGGTCGTTTAGGGGTATCAGGAATCTCCGAGGCGCTCAAGGACGGCCATCTGGATCTGTGAACGGCATCCAGGTTGGGCCGGTCTGGGGCATTTCCGGTTGAGCGCCCCGGCTCAACACGGCCGGCGCCGTCGCCTGAAAGCGGCTCCAGAGCGTCGAGGCAGTCAGGGTAATCGCCACACCGGGGCTAGAGAAGCTCCAGACCAGTCGGGCATGGAGGCAGGTGCTCAGGTGTCGGCTTCCTCCGTCTCCGTTTCCTGATCCAGATCGCTGTCTGATGGTTCTCCGGTGTCACGCTCGACGCTCTTGCCCATGACTTGCTCGACGATCTGCAAGAGGTGTTCGTGTCGCTGTTGGTAGAAGCGCTCGAAATCGTCCGCACGCAAAGCCGCGGGGTCGATGCGGTGGCTCTCCAAAATGCTGTTCATCGTCTCGTCGGTCAGTCCCACCTGTTTGTGCGACTGGATCCCGGCGAGATAGCTGGAAGGTGCTTTGCCGCCGATCATGCGGTTCGCTTTGTAGGAAATCGGTGTCTTGTTGACGATGGCGTTGAAGACGGATGGCTTGATGCCCTGTTGCTCGCACCAGGCTTTGGGGAAAATGTGATGGATATCGAGCGCGACTTCCTCGTGGTCCAGCTCCTGAATGGTCGCCTTCCAGAAAAAGTCTTTCGCGCCATCCCTTAGGATCAAGGTGTTGAGTCCCTTGTAAGCGGCACTCAGACGCGAGCGCAAGGTATGCAGGCGGCTGGGTTGAAAGGCCGCTTCATAGACGGTTCGGGGCTCATCTCGCGTCCCGTCGATCCACCCTAGCAGCTCCTCCAGATCATTGGCGATTCGGGTCTCGACAGCGCCGCCGTAAAGTTCGCCCAAGACGCCGCACCAGTACCAACGACACAACTTGTCGTAGATCTTGGGCTCGAGCCAGCGCTCTTTGAGGTGAGATAGGACGGCTGCCAGTGGCACCAATTGCGTGCGGTAGGGCAGATCGCGGGCGGCGAAAAAGCACTCCTTGCGGAGGAGCTTTGCGGCCAGCAGGAAACCACTTTCCAGGTCCAGCGCCCACTTCTGATAGTCTGCCAATGACAGCGATAACACCGAAACCCGCTTGGCGCTCACGGCCGAGACCGCTTTCCCCGTCTTGCCGATCTGGATGTCGAGCTTCCGCTTCTCCAGGGTATGCAACAGACTGATTCCCTGAAGGAAGTCCGTTGGCTCTACCGTGGCGAGTAGCGGCTCCACATTGAACCGTTGACTGCGTCCGACGATCTTACGCAAGGGACTTCCGTGCCAATCGTCTCGCAGATTGAAGCCCTCGGCGGCGAAGCTGGCCGTCACCAGTTCGAACACCGATAGTGGCACCCCGCCGGTGTTTACCTTCTCGAACACGAGGCAGACGGCTTCCTTGCTGGTCGCTTTGCCCAACACGATCAGGGGAAGCTGATAGCTGCGAAAGGCGTTGAGCACCTGTCTGCGGAACTGCATGTAGAGGCCGAATTTCTCCGCTGCGAACTCCTGAAGGCCCTCTTCCCAGGTGTCGGAGTTGAGGATCTGATTGCAGGGAAAATGCAGGGCTTCGCACTCTTTTTGCGGTGTCGAAAGATCGAGCCGGATGTCGCGACCAAAGTTCGTCTTGATCGTCTTGTCGGCTTCCACCGCGACGAATGCCTCATCGAGTCGCTCGTCCTCCAGTGCGGCCTGGATGTCGATATAGTAGTGTCGCTCGATCGGTTTGCCCTTCTCATTGTAGGTCTTCACGGGCTTCTCGAGTGCCAGCACCTGCGTCAGCGAGGTGAGTCGTTGCTGGCCATCCAGGATGAGCCGTTCAGGCTCGGGGGTCGGCCCTGCGAAGGTCAGGTTCTCGACCGGTCGAACCTGGAAGCGGACCTCGCCGCCGGTCTCCAACAGCATGACCGCTCCGACCGGAAAGGAGCGCGCCACGCTGACCAGCAATGAGCGGACGTGCTCATCATCCCAGACCCAGCCACGCTGAAAATCCGGTAATTGCAGTTTCCCCTCCGTGATCTGTTTGATGATCTCTGGGAGTGGTGTCTTGGTGCTGTCGAAGGTACTCATGCGTCCTCTTGCGGTCTCAGGGCGATCGCTCATCCAGTTGTCGCAGCAGGGTGTCGATCACCTGTGCTGAGATCCGGAAATCGGAGGCGTGCAGACGTGCAAAGACGTCTCGCGCCGAGGGGATCAGTCCTCTTGACTTGGCCATGCCGATCACTGACGCGGTACCGGCCACCCGCACGCCATGCTCGCCGGCGATCGCCCGACCTGCTCGGTCATCCATTAGAACGAGGACCGGCTCCGTGAACGCCAAGGCAAGACGGATGCAAGCCGTTTCACCTTCATCGAGATCGGGTAAGACCGGAGTGGCCGGCGTCGGCTCGCGCACTTTCAGCCATCCAGCCTCCAGGGCTGATCGAATCGTCTGTTCATCGGGCAAGCCCCTATTGGGCAGGACTTCGAATCGAACCTCGGCCGGCATCCAAACCTCGCCGAACAGCTCTCGCAGCCACGGCAGCCCATCGACCCGTGCAAGTCCGATCAATGGACTCGCATCGGTTAGGACGAGGCGAGCCATTCCTCAAGGGTCTCCATGTCTCGCCCGGCCTGTTTCGAATCGAGATCGACGACAGGGATCCCCAAGCGCGAGACATGTGTGATGAACGCGCTGACTGGCATCTCCGCCAAGCGTGCGGCGCGCGCCAGGGATAGATTTCCGTCGCGGAACAGGGCCGTCGCCAATGCTGGCTTGACGCCCTTGGCATCGAGAACGCCAGCCAACTCGACACCGACCATCAATGTATCGGGTCGATCGCGGTTCAAGACCACGACGACGTCATTGTGCGCCTTGCGCAACGCTTCGCTCGGGTTGTTCTTGAGCGCACTCACATTCACCGTTTCCATAGGTATTTCTCTTGGGCGGGCAATGGGTGGAACGATAGCAGCAACCGGTTTCGCTCGCTCTATTCCTGACCCGACGCGTCATCCCGCAACGCGCTTTTCGATCTGCCGGCAGTGTGGGTGCCGTCGCTCCGGCGCGGGATACGGCCCACTGGGTGGCGCGATAACGAGTCGCCGCTTATCCTGCCGTGAGTCCTGCTGACCGCCGGATTCACGACGGGCTCTCGCTGTTGCGTCGAGATGAGTCGTGATGAAGACGCGCCCATGCATCGCTGAGCGCGGCCGCTTCTCCGCCTGCGATTTGCGCTACAACCTTGCCATGGAGTCGAGCGAGAATAGCGGGTGCGGCTGCCTCGCGATGCCTCCGCGAAGCGGCCTCGCTGCTTTGACGGCCGAGCTGTTCTTCGGCCGCTCGGGCGCATGCCATTCCAGTCCATCGATTCCGATTGTGCCTGTCCGATCCTCAGCCAACGCCAGAGATCTCTCCATGACCAATAAAGACCACCTCATTATCTTCGACACGACCCTGCGCGACGGCGAGCAGAGCCCCGGGGCATCCATGACTCGCGACGAAAAGGTCCGCATCGCCAAGGCGCTGGAGCGCATGCGGGTCGACGTGATCGAGGCGGGCTTCCCGATTGCGAGCCAGGGCGACTTCGAGGCCGTGAAGGCGGTGGCCGAGGCAGTCAAGGAAAGCCGGGTGTGCGGACTGGCGCGGGCGCTCGACAAGGACCTGGATCGCGCGGGCGAGGCGCTGAAGGGCGCCAATGCGGGGCGCATCCATACCTTCATCGCGACCTCTCCCATTCATATGGAGAAGAAGCTGCGGATGTCCCCGGATCAGGTGCTGGAGCAGGCCGTCTATGCGGTCAAGCGGGCGCGCCAGTACACGGACGACGTCGAGTTCTCGCCCGAGGACGCCGGCCGTTCGGAACTCGACTTCCTCTGCCGGGTGCTGGAGGCGGTGATCGATGCGGGGGCGCGGACGGTGAACATCCCCGATACCGTGGGCTACAACATCCCCGATCAGTTCGGCGGCCTGATTGCCGCCCTGCGCGAGCGCATCCCGAACGCGGACAAGGCCGTCTTCTCGGTCCACTGTCACAACGACCTCGGCCTAGCCGTCGCCAACTCACTGGCCGCGGTGCGCAACGGCGCGCGCCAGGTCGAGTGCACCATCAACGGCCTGGGCGAGCGCGCGGGCAATGCGGCTCTGGAGGAAATCGTCATGACGGTGCGCACCCGTCAGGACCTCTTCGAGTGCGAGACCTGGCTGGACACGAAGCAGATCATGAACTGCTCGCGCCTGGTCTCCGGCATTACTGGCTTTGCGGTGCAGCCCAACAAGGCCGTGGTCGGCGCCAACGCCTTTGCGCACGAGTCCGGCATCCATCAGGACGGCGTGCTCAAGAACCGCGAGACCTACGAGATCATGCGCGCCCAGGACGTCGGCTGGAGCGAGAACCGCATGGTGCTGGGCAAGCACTCTGGCCGCAACGCCTTCCGTGCGCGCCTGCAGGAACTGGGCGTGGTGCTGGCCTCTGAGGAAGAGCTCAACGCCGCCTTCTCGCGCTTCAAGGATCTGGCCGACAAGAAGCACGAGATCTTCGACGAGGATCTGCAGGCGCTGGTGACGGATACGACCCTGGAGACCGCCAACGAGCGCGTCAAGCTGGTCTCCATGCGCGTCTGCTCGGAGACGGGCGAAACGCCCGCGGCCGATCTGGTCCTCGCCTTCGACGGCGAGGAGAAGGCAGGCACCGCAACCGGCGGCGGCCCGGTGGATGCGACCTTCAAGGCCATCGAGACCATCGTTCACAGCGGGACGACGCTCAAGCTCTACTCGGTCAACGCCATCACTAGCGGGACGGATGCCCAGGGCGAGGTGACGGTGCGTCTGGAGAAGGGCGGTCGCATCGTTAATGGCCAGGGGGCGGACACGGATATCCTCATCGCCTCGGCCAAGGCCTACATCAACGCCTGCAACAAGATCCTGCACCCGGCCGAGCGTGCCCACCCGCAGACC
Source organism: Thiocystis violacea (assembly GCF_016583565.1). Taxonomy (GTDB): domain Bacteria; phylum Pseudomonadota; class Gammaproteobacteria; order Chromatiales; family Chromatiaceae; genus Thiorhodococcus; species Thiorhodococcus violaceus_A. Next base: position 24,835 of record NZ_NRRF01000061.1, read on the forward strand.
AGCGATGTCTGAGATGCAGGGCATGGAGGAGTGGCGCCGCCACGCCTACCTGGAGGCGATGGGGGTGACGCTCTGGGAACTGCGTTCCGGGGGGGCAATTCAGCCGCCCCTTGTCGCGTGCGATGAGCCCGCCCCGGCGTTGGCTGTCGACCAGGAGGGCGGGGGTGTCGAGCGCCCCAACGCGCAGGATGCCGCCGCGCAAGGCGCGGAGGTTCAGGCCCGCGCGTCCGTGGAGTCAGAGGCTGTGAATCAGCAAGCGCCCCCGGCTCCGGCGCAGGACACCCCCGAGCCTCCTCCCTGGCCGGACGTCGCGCCCTGGCCCGACGACGTCTGGGCGGCCGATGCCGAACTCGATCTCTGGTCGAACACCATCGGCGAGGACCAGCAAGGCGGGGTGGAGCAGATGGATTGGCCGGCGCTGCAGGCCGCGGTTGTCGGGTGTCGTGCATGCGGTCTCTGCGAGACCAGGACCCAGACGGTCTTCGGCGTCGGCAACCAGGAGGCGGATCTCATGATCGTCGGCGAGGCGCCCGGCGCCGACGAGGATCGCGCGGGCGAGCCCTTCGTCGGCCGCGCGGGTCAGTTGCTCAATCGCATGCTTGCCGCCATCGGCTTGCCGCGCGAGCAGGTCTATATCGCCAATGTGCTCAAGTGTCGGCCGCCTGGAAATCGCGATCCCAAGCCCGAGGAGGCCCTGCAGTGCGAGGCCTTCTTGCTACGCCAGATGGAACTGGTCCGTCCGCGTTTGATCCTCTCGGTTGGGCGCATCTCCGCGCAGCATCTATTGCGGACGGACACCAGTGTGGGGCGGCTGCGCGGCCGGTGGTTCGACTTCGGCGCGCATGCCGTGCCGTTGCGGGTGACCTATCACCCGGCCTACCTGCTGCGCTCCCCCGAGCAGAAGGCCAAGGCGTGGGATGATCTGACTGAAATCCGACGTCGATTAGATGCGCCGCGGACGCCTGGTCAAGGCGCTGGCTGACCGCTGGAGCCTCATGGCTCGGACTTTCGGCCTGAGTGGTTTCACGGATTCAGTGAGGCCCTTGGAGTTGGGTAGCTTACCCCATTGAATCCTGAGGAGGCGCCGATCATCGGAGTTGACGCCCGTCTTCGCTGGGCGAGGTGTTCCGGCTGAGGTCCGAGGCGGTAACCGCGAAAATCAACCGCCCATAGGGAGGGGCGATTGAGGTGAAAATGATGATAGCCAAATCTAGTTGGCTATTTAATTATTTTCTAATATAATGCTCCCCGTGGTCTCAAGAAGTCTGAATAAACGGACCACGCTTGCTGCCAACGACACAAACGATCTGGAGAACACAGATGAAAAAGCTTGCTACTGCCGCTGCTATTGCTGCCCTGCTGGGTGCTTCCGCTTCCGCCTCCGCTTGGTGGGGTCCGGGTTGGGGCGGTCCTGGCTACGGCTCGGGCATGGGCGACTGGATGGATGACTTCTTCGGCGACGGCTACGGCGACTTCAACATGAGCATGAGTGGCGGCGGTCGCGGCTACGGTCGTGGTTATGGCCGCGGCTATGGTAACGGCTACGGCTATGGCTACCCCTACGGCGGTTATGGCTATCCCTACGGCGGCTATGGCTACCCCTACGGCGGCTACGGTGCAGCGCCCTACGCAATGCCTTATGGCATGCCTTACGGTGCGGTCGCTCCGGCTCCGGCAGCTCCTGCCCAGTCCGAGTCGAAGTAAGATCGGACTCCAGTCCGAGGAAAAGCCAGGCGAATGCCTGGCTTTTTTGCGTCTGCCGTCAGCCCCCCGAGGGCCGTCACCAGCGCCCTAATAACAGTGGTCGCCCACATCTGGGTAACCGCGCAAAGTCGTTTCGACTTGATCCCCTCGTCCCTGATGCTCCGCCTTCGCAACGCGCCCGACGGGTCTCACCACACCGCTGGTTTCCCGCCCTTGTGTCGCACATTCCGCAGGCATGATGCCTGCCGATGAGTATTTTTTCGCTGCAGATAGCCCCATGTGATCGGTTTTCGGCAGCGTCATTGACGCTTCCGACTGTCTTTCTTAGAAGATGGCTGAACACCGCCATCCGAGTCCGTGACACTCGGCGGCTCGCGAGCCGGGCTGGAAAGGCTCCCCGCCTTTTTCAAGGGGAGAAAACCGATGGCCCATCCGTTCGCAGCACTGATCGACGCGCACACGCA
>NZ_NRRF01000062.1 GCF_016583565.1 Thiocystis violacea
ATTCGGGCTCGGATCGCCAGTTGCTGCGCCGTGGTGTGCTGACGCACCAACGCCTCCAACTGGGTACGTTCTTTGTCGGTGAGGGAAACGGGAATCGGGGTGCAGCGTGGCATCGTGTCATCAACTCATCGGCGAAACTCAAGACAGATGAGTAGGATGCCATCGATCGCCCAGAAACAGTATTAGGACTTTCACTCTAGACCACTAGTCGCCGCGCGCGGAGGTCGGCGCGGCACCGGTGCAGAGGCTGTCCGCGATCACGGCCAGTCCGTGCCAGGGTTCCTCCTGAGACAGGCCCTTGATGGAGCGGTCGATCTCCGCGCAGCGCTGGAGCAGCCGGTGCAGGGTCTGCGCGCGCAGCCGGCGCAACGCCGCCTCGATGCCCTGCTGGCGCATCCTGGGAACCCGATGCGCCGCGAAGACCGCGCTCAGCGCCCCGCCATGCGCAACGGCGCTGCCCGCCTCCGCCAACATGCGGATCTCACGCGCAAGCACCCAGAGGATCAGCGCATCGGCGGTTCCCTCGCCCCTGAGCACGGATAGGATCCGCTGGACACGGGCGCGATCGCCGGCCACCGCGGCATCCGTCAAGGCAAAGAGATCGAAACGGGCACTGTCGGCGAGATTGCCCAGCAGATCGTCCAGCCGCAAGGGGCCGGACTCGTGCAGCAGCCTGAGCTTCTCGATCTCCTGCGCGCCCGCCAGAAGGTTGCCTTCCGCGCGCTCGGCCAGCATGGCCGCAACGCCTGGCTCCGGCGCAAAGCCGGCGGCCTTGAGGCGCTGCGCGAGCCAGTCCTCCAGCTCACGCTCCTTGAGCGGCCAGACTTGGACGAGGGCGCCAATGGCCTCGACCTGCTTGGCCCACTTCGCTTGAAGGTCCTTACGGTCCAGCTCAGGCGCCAGAATGAGCAAGAGGTTGTCAGGACAGGGGCGCTCGCAATAGTGGCGAATCGCCTCGCTGCCCTCTTTGCCAATCTTGCCATTGCCGATCCGCAGCTCGATGAGCTTGCGGTCCGAAAAGAGTGACATGGACTCGGCCGCGGCGGTCAAGAGACCCCAGTTGAAACTGGCCTCGGCGTCGAGCACCTCGCGCTCGTCGTAGTCCGCTCGCTTCGCCTTCTCGCGAATCAGGCGTGCCGCCTCACCGAACTGAAAGGGCTCGTCGCCACAGAGGAGGTAGACAGGCAGCACGCCTGACTTGAGGTGTCCCGACAGTTGATTGAATCGGACGTGCATCAGTCGCAACCTCGAGCGCCGCGCCGCGCACAAACATCATTCACAGGCTGACCAATGACCACGGCACCCTAGCCCAGCACGGCCCTGAGACGCATCAGGATGCGATCGGCCACGTCGGTCGCGAAATCCTCGTAGATCATTTCCTGCTCCAACTGTTTGCCGAGCACCTCGACATCGGGATTGTCGAAGTTGCGCATCAGGTCCAGCGTCAGGGGCGGAACGCGTTGCTGCCCATCGGCGCCCACGGCATCGAAGCGAACCACATAATGGAGTTCGTAGGCGAGCGTCTTGCCATTCGCATCGACCGCCGCGACGCGCGAAGAGCGCAGCTCGGACAAGATGCGCAGCCTCAGCTTGGCGTCCGCCGTGCTCTCGGTCAGACGCACCTTGCTACCAACCAGCAGGTCTTTGAACGCCGGGCGCAGCAGCGAGTCGCGGGAACTCTGCAAAAAGATCGGGTTGTACTCAGCGGGAACCTCGACGCTACCCCGAAGATGAAAGCCACAACCGGTTGACAGCGTGACGACAAGGGCCAGCCAGGCGAGCCGGCCGAGCCTTGCAATGCGGCGGCCCCTCGCCTGGCTGGACGTCACGGCGCCTGTGAGCCGTCGTTCCGCTCGACGGCTCACAAACGTCTCCCTGGCTCGGCGCGCAAGGCATGGGCGTCTCGCAGTCCGTCATCCATCATCCGCACTCCCCCGCTCGTTTCAAGGCACGCCCCGATCGCACACCGCGACTCACTCTACAAGCCACGACTCAGCTCAAACAACGATATTCAGCAGCTTCCTCGGCACCAGAATGACCTTGCGAATGGCGCTGTCGCCGACGAACTTGCCGATCTGCGCGTTGGCGAGCGCCGCGGCCTGAACGGCATCCTTGTCGGCGTCGATCGCGACCTTGACGCTGCCGCGCACCTTGCCGTTGACCTGAACGACGTACTCGATGCTGTCCTGCTCGAGCGCGGCTTCATCCACCCGCGGCCAGGCGGAACTCAGGATGTCGTCACCAAGCCCCAGCGCGCTCCAGAGGTGATGGGTGACATGCGGTGCGATGGGCGCCAGAAGTCGCAGCACGATGCCGACACCTTCGCGCAACAAGGGTCCGCGCGCCGCGCTCTCCTCCAGCTTGTAGAGCACGTTGACCATGCTCATGCAGGCGGAGACCACCGTGTTGAACTGCTGACGCTCGTAGTCGAACAGGGCCTTCTTGAGCGTGCCGTGGATCTCGCGACGGGCGTCCCGCGCGGCCGCGTCCAGATCGGGCACGGCCCCCGCGGCCCGGATCAGCTCCGCCTCCCCGACCGCCAGCGCCCAGAGGCGCTTGATGAAACGGAAGGCGCCCTCGACACCCTCGTCATTCCATTCCAGCGACTGATCCGGCGGCGAGGTGAACATGGTGTAGAGGCGCACCGTATCGGCGCCATAGCGTTCGGTGAGGGACTGGGGATCGACACCGTTGTTCTTGGACTTGGACATCTTCTCGATGCCGCCGAAGCTGACCGGCTGACCATCGGCCTTGAGCACCGCGCCGACCAGCTTGCCCTTGTCGTCGCGCTCGACCTCGACATCAGCGGGGTTGAACCACTGCTTGCGGCCATCGGCATCGGCGCGATACCAGGTCTCCGCGATGACCATGCCCTGCGTCAGCAGCCGCGCAAAGGGCTCGTCGCAGTCGACCAGTCCCTCGTCGCGCATCAGCTTGTGGAAGAAGCGCGCATAGAGCAGATGCAGCACCGCATGCTCGATACCGCCGACATACTGATCGACCGGCAGCCAATACTTGGCACGCTCGTCGAGCATGGCCGTGTTGCAATCGGCGGAGCAATAGCGGGCGTAGTACCAGCTCGACTCGAAGAAGGTGTCGAAGGTATCCGTTTCGCGCGTCTCGCCGTTCGGCAGCTCGGAGAAGGCGGGCATGCGCTTGAGCGGCGAGCCCGAGCCATCGACGACGACGTCATCCGGCAGGCGCACGGGCAGGTCCGTCTCGGGGCGCACATCGCCATCGGCGGCGTGGACCACGGGCAGCGGACAGCCCCAGTAACGTTGGCGCGAAACGCCCCAGTCACGCAGGCGGAAATTGACGGTCTTCGCGCCCTTGCCGCGCTCGGACAGCCAGTGCGCGATGGCCTCCAGCGCCTGATCGAAGTCCATCCCGTCGAATGGGCCTGAGTCGAACAGGATCCCCTTCTCGGTGTAGGCGCCTTGCGCGATGCCGCAGGGACTCCCGTCCTCCGAGCGAATCACGGGCTTCTTGGCGATACCGTAGCGCTCGGCAAACTCCCAGTCGCGCTGGTCGTGCGCAGGCACGGCCATGACCGCGCCCGTGCCATAGCCCATGAGCACGAAGTTGGCCGCAAAGATCGGCACGGGCTCGCCGGTGATGGGATGGATGGCATCGATGCCGAGCCGATGCCCCTTCTTCTCCATGGTCTCGATCTCGGCCTCGGAGGTTCCGCCCTGGCGGCACTCCTCGATGAAGGCCGCCAGCTCGGGAGTGTCCTCGGCGGCGCGGTGCGCCAGCGGATGCTCCGCGGCGACGGCGACATAGGTCACGCCCATCACGGTATCCGGGCGTGTCGTATAGATGCCCAGCACCGCCTCGGAGCCCGCGATGCCGAAGTCCATGTGAACGCCTTCGGAGCGCCCGATCCAGTTGCGCTGCATGGTGCGCACCCGCTCCGGCCAGCCATCCAGGCCATCGAGGGCGTCCAGCAACTCCTGGGCATAGTCGGTGATGCGCACGAACCACTGCTCGATCTCGCGCTTCTCGACCGGCGCGCCCGAGCGCCAGCCCTTGCCGTCGATGACCTGCTCGTTCGCCAGCACCGTCTGGTCGATGGGATCCCAGTTGACCGTGGCGCGCGAGCGGTAAGCCAGCCCCTTCTCGATCAAGCGGGTGAAGAGCCACTGCTCCCAGCGGTAATAATCCGGGTCGCAGGTTGCCAGCTCGCGCTCCCAGTCGTAGCCGAAACCGAGCTGCTTGAGCTGGCCCTTCATGTAGGCGATGTTGGACTTGGTCCACTGCGAGGGCGGGATGCCGTGCTGGATGGCCGCGTTCTCGGCGGGCAGACCGAAGGCGTCCCAGCCCATGGGCTGGAGCACGTTCTTGCCCAGCATCCGCTGATAGCGCGCGATCACGTCCCCAATGGTGTAGTTGCGCACATGCCCCATGTGCAGCCGCCCGGATGGGTAGGGAAACATGGACAGGCAGTAGAACTTCTCGCGGGACGGATCCTCGCGAGCCTTGAAGGACTGGTTGTCTTCCCAATAGCGCTGGGCCGCAGCCTCGATGACGCGCGGATCGTAGTCGGTCTGCATGGAGTCGTGGTCTTGTTGAAAGCGAGTTGGGGGGAATGGAACCCGCCTAGAATAGCGCAGAGCGCCGCGGCTCCGCGACCGCTAGCCAGCGCTCCTCTTGAAATGGCACTATCCCGAGGCGAAACCATGAGGGGGTCGCCAATCTCCAGGCAACCGCGCAGACGCTGCCGCGGCTTGGCCCAACCACAGAGGACTCGGTCCCGAGGTACGACATGAGCGATGAGAACAAGACGGATTCGACTGAGACGAAAGACCCCGCCGACAAGCTCGTGAGCGCCTATGAGCAGATGCTCAAGCAGACGCACGAGACCATCGAGAAGGCGCAAAAGGAATCCGTGCCGAAATTTCGCGAGATGCTCGAGAAGGCGCGCGACAACATGGTCGAGCTCGGCGAGCTGACCCGCGAGGAAGCCGACAAGGTCTCGGACTACATCAAGCGCGACATCGAGGATGCCGCCAACTACATCGCCGAGAGCGGTCAGGAGCTGCGCGACTGGTGGCGCTTCGATCTCCAGCTCATGGAGCAGCGCATGATGGACATGTTCACGCGCGTCGCGGACCAGACCAGTCTGCAGCTCGCGCAATGGGCCGAGACCGCGCGCCAGATGAGTCTCTACCAGGCCGGCGAGATCACGGGGCCGGGCACGCTCACCTGCGACCGCTGCGGCGCGCAAACCCACTTCGTCAAGGCCGGTCGCATCCCACCCTGCGCGGACTGCGGCGGCACCAGCTTCCGCCGCCGCAAAGACGAGGGCACCACCGAGGATTGAGGCGAGCGATCGCGCCAGCACCGGACGCTGCCCGACTGGTAATCGGGATGTCCGGCGCTTATAGTTCCGACTTCGTGTCAAGTCCCGTGGGAGAGACCGGCCTCTGGCCGGCGCCGAAGGCGCAACACCGCCCGGAATCGCTCAGGCAGAAGGACCGCGGGAATAACGACCGACTCTGGAGAGCGGTAGCAGCGAATGCGAAAGCTGCTACCCACCGACGGGGCAGCAGCGCACGCCAATCGGCCGAGCGCCGCAAACTCTCAGGTCTAGGACAGAGGGGCGACAGCCTGAAGCCAGCGGCTTTCGGCTGTTGTCGTTTGTCTGTGTCCGCAAGGATCAGGCAGCTCGTTCAGGTCCAACGGAGAGTCGGATGGGATTGCGAACCCCCCTTTACCCGGAGCATGAGCGGCTCGGTGCCCGTCTCGTCCCCTTCGGCGGCTGGGACATGCCGCTGCATTATGGCTCCCAGCTGGAAGAGCATCACGCCGTGCGCCGCGCCGCGGGCATGTTCGACGTGTCCCACATGCAGCCCGTCGATATCGCGGGGGCGGACGCGGAGTCCTACCTGCGCCACCTCCTCGCCAACGATGTCGCCAAGCTCAAGGCCCCTGGCAAGGCGCTCTACAGCTGCATGCTCAACGCGCGCGGCGGCGTGGTCGACGACCTCATCGTCTACGCGCGCGAGCCGGGCCGATACCGCGCCGTCGTGAATGCCGCGACGGCCGACAAGGATATCGCCTGGATGCAGCGGCACGCCGCCGGCTTCGAGGTCGAGATCGACCGCCGTTCCGACCTCGCCATGATCGCCGTCCAGGGCCCGGAGGCGCGCCAGAGAGCCGCCGCGCTGCTGCCCGCCGATCTGCGTGAGGCCGCCATGCAGCTGCAGCCTTTTTTCGCCGCTGACGGGGAGCGCTGGTTCGTGGGACGAACCGGCTATACGGGCGAGGATGGCTTCGAAATCATGCTGCCCGCCGATGAAGCGGCCGGACTCTGGCGATCGCTCAATGCCGCCGGCGTCCAACCCTGCGGATTGGGTGCGCGCGACACCTTGCGGCTGGAGGCCGGAATGAACCTCTACGGCCAGGACATGGACGAAGACATCGGCCCCCTCGAGTCGGGGCTGGGCTGGACCCTCGCCTGGGAGCCCGCCGAGCGCGAGTTCATCGGTCGGGAAGCACTCACCCAGCAGCGCGACGCGGGGAACCACGGCGTCTTCGTCGGACTGCTGCTGACGGGACGCGGGGTGATCCGCAATCACCAGCGGGTCTTGTGTGATGGCCGCGCGGTCGGTGAAGTCACCTCGGGGGGATTCTCGCCGACGCTGGAGCGCTCGATCGCCCTGGCCCGTGTCGAGCCGGGCATCGCGGACAGCTGCGACATCGAGATCCGCGGCAAGGCCGTGCCCGCGCGCGTCGTCCAACCACCCTTCGTGAGGCATGGCAAGGCGCGCATCGCGCTCTAACGCTGGCGCCGCACTCCAGGATCCGGCGCCCCGCCCCGCCCCACGCAGGCACCGGCGCCCCAGTAACAGCCAAGATCCCAGAGGGATCGAGATAGAGGAATGAGCATGAGCGAAGTGCCCGCTGAGTTGAGATACACCAAGACCCACGAATGGGTGAAAGACAATGGCGACGGCACCCTGACCGTCGGCATCACCGACCACGCGCAAGAGGCGCTGGGCGACATCGTCTTCGTCGAGCCCCCCGAGGTCGGCCGCGCGATCGCGGCGGAGGAGGCCAGTGCCGTCGTCGAGTCGGTCAAGGCGGCCTCCGACATCTACGCCCCGCTCGCCGGCGAGATCGTCGAGACCAACGCGACCCTCACCGACGCCCCGGAGACCATCAACACCAGCCCTTACGAAGATGGTTGGATCTTCCGGTTCGCGCCAGCCGACCCGAGCGCCTACCACAACCTCCTGGACGCGGCCACCTACGAGCAAGCCGTCGAGGACGAAGACGACTGACGCCCTCCGCCGCCAGGCTCGCAACGGCCGGGCTCACCACAGAACGAGGGTCCGCGTGCCGGACCCCGGACATCGATCTATGCCTTTCGTACCCCACACCCAAGACGACATCGCGGCGATGCTCGCCACCATCGGCGTCGCTTCCATCGACGCGCTCTTCGACGAGATCCCGCGGGAGCTGCGCATCGGCGAGCTGGCGGCGATCCCGACCGGCATGTCGGAGATGGAGATCGCCCGCCTGATGCAGGCGCGCGCCCGAGCCGACGGACAGCCGGTCTGTTTCATCGGGGCTGGCGCCTACGACCATCACGTCCCGGCCGCCGTCTGGCAGATCGCGACCCGTGGTGAGTTCTACAGCGCCTACACCCCCTATCAGGCCGAGGCCAGCCAGGGGACGCTGCAGGTGCTCTACGAGTTCCAGTCCATGATGACGGCGCTGACCGGCCTGGATGCCTCCAACGCCTCGCTCTACGACGGCGCCTCCGCCCTCGCCGAGGCCATCCTCATGGCGGTGCGCGCGAACCGGCAGACCAAATCGACCAAGGTGCTGATGCCGCGGACCCTGCATCCGGCCTATCGGCGCACGGTTCGGAGCATCGTCGAGCCTCAGGGGATCGAGCTGATCGAGGTGCCCTTCGATGCCGCGACCGGACAGACGTCAACCGGCCAGCTCGACACCGCGGCTGGCGCGGATGAGCTCGCCGCCGTCGTCATCGTCCAACCCAATTTCTTCGGTGTCTTGGAGCCGGTCGATGCGCTCACCGACTGGGCCCATGCCCATCAGGCGCTGGCGATCGCCCTGGTCAACCCAATCGCACTGGCACTGCTGTCGCCGCCTGGCGACTGGGGCGCCAGGGGCGCGGACATCGCCTGCGGCGAGGCCCAACCACTGGGCATGCCGCTGGCCTCCGGTGGACCCTATGCCGGCTTTCTCTGCTGCAAGATGGACCTGGTCAGACAGCTGCCGGGGCGGATCGCCGGGCGGACGCTGGACCTCGACGGCAAGCCGGGCTTCACCTTGACGCTCCAGGCGCGCGAGCAGCACATCCGCCGCGGCAAGGCGACGTCCAACATCTGCACCAACCAGGGCCTGCTGGTCACCGCGGCCACCATCCACATGGCCCTCTTGGGTCCCGAGGGACTGGAGCGAGTCGCCGCCGCCTGCCATGCCAACACGCGCGCGCTCGCGGCCATGCTGTGCGAAATCCCGGGCGTGGAACCGGTCTTCGATGGACCCATCTTCCACGAGCAGGCACTGCGGCTGCCGGCGCCGGCCGCGGATCTCCTGCGCGCGCTGGCGGCCCACAACCTGCTCGGTGGCTTGGATCTCGCGTCGGACTATCCAGAGCTCGGGTCGGCCGTCCTAGTCTGTGCGACCGAGCTGCGCACCGAGGAGGAGATGCAGAGCTATCGGGACACGCTGGCTCGAATCGTCGCAACCCACAGCCAAGCGCCACCCGAGATGTGACGGGAAAGACGGTGACGCGAGCCGGCCAGCCACCCGCGGGCCCACCACTTAGCCACCACGCGTGGAGGATTGCTCCACCCCGTCCGCCAGGTCAGAATCCCACGACCATCACTGACCTTCGTGCAACCGGCAAGGAGAGCACCCGATGCCATTCAGCAATGTCGAGCAGATCACGCCCATCATGCAGGAGGTGCTGCGGATCCGCCCCGAAAAAATGCTGGATGTTGGTTGCGGCTTTGGGGTCTATGGCATGCTCAGCCGGATCCAGCTCGACCTCTATTCCGACGAGACCTTCTATACCAAGGTGTTCCGAGCGCACCGTTCCTCAAAACGCTGGGCGGGGACACGCATCGACGCCATCGAGGGCTTCGAGGACTATTTGGATTACATCCCGGACTGGGTCTACGACGACATTCGCGTCGAGGACGTGCGCACGGCACTGCCGACCATCCCGGACGAGCACTACGACCTCTGCCTGGCACTTGCAATCATCGAGCACCTCACCAAGGAGGAGGGCCTGGAATTCATTCGGCAGCTCAAACGCATCGGCAAGGCCGTCGTCATCGCGGTACCCAAACGCGTCGATTCTCAAGAGGTTCCAAACAACCCCTTCGAGACCCACAGATCCGCGTGGCAGCGGGAGGACTTCGTCGCGCTTGGCGCCAATGCCTTCCTGCCGCACAGCGCCGCCTGGATCGCGGTCTTCGACGCGAGCAGACCGCGAGGCGCGACCGCAGAACCGACGCCTGCGGCGCCGAGCACCGAGCTTGAGCTTGCGCGCATCGAGAACAAACTCGATACATTGCTTGAGAGACAGACACAGGTTCTCTCGGCCCTGAGCATCAAGCACAGAATCGGAAGCCTCTGGGGCCGGATGTCCCGAGCGACTCGCTGACAGGACGCACGCCGAGAGACGCAGACCGCATGTATTCGCGGAACCATTCACCCAACGACCGGAGACGACCCATGGCCACCACCGCACTCCAAGGCAACCCCGTCACGCTCAACGGCGATCTGCCCGCCGTCGGCAGCACGGCCCCCGACTTCAAGCTGGTCGACAAGGATCTCGGCGACAGGACGCTGGCGGATTTCGCCAGCAAGAAGAAACTGCTCAACATCGTCCCCAGTCTCGACACCCCGGTCTGCGCGACCTCGACCAAGAAGTTCAATGAGGCCATGGCCGGCAAGAGCGACGCGGTCGCCCTCGTCATCTCGGCCGATCTGCCTTTCGCCATGGGCCGCTTCTGCGGTGCCGAGGGCATCGAGAACGTGATCGGCCTCTCCATGATGCGCTCACGCAACTTCGCGAAAGACTACGGAGTCTTGATCGAGGACGGCCCGCTCGCCGGCATCACGGCCCGCGCGGTCGTCGTCCTGGATGCCGACAACCGGGTGGCCTATACCCAGCTCGTGCCCGAGATCACCGAGGAGCCCGATTACGAGGCCGCTCTCGCCGCGCTCTGAGACCTCCGCTGCTGCCCCACCCGCCTCGCGATTCGCTCGCGGGCGGCCACATGATGCCGATTCCTTGTCGCTCCGCCATGCTGATTCACGACCAATCCAGAACCGGTCGCCGGGCCACCGCCCAGGCGCCACTCGATGCCCCTCAGGTGACCGATATCCCAGAGGGGCTGCGCCGTCGCGCGCGACCCGCGCTGCCAGAGGTCTCCGAGATGCAGGCGGTACGCCACTACACGCGGCTGTCGCAGAAGAACTTCTCGATCGACACCCATTTCTATCCCCTGGGCTCCTGTACCATGAAGTACAACCCGCGGGCCTGTAACAGCCTGGCGATGCTGCCCGGCTTCCTCGCGCGCCACCCGATGGCGCCGGAGACACACAGCCAGGGACTCATGGCCTGTCTCTTCGACCTGCAGGAGATCCTCAAGCAGGTCACGGGGATGCACGCCGTCTCGCTCGCCCCCTCCGCGGGTGCTCAAGGCGAGTTTGCCGGCGTCGCCATGATCCGCGCCTACCACCAGGCCCGCGGGGATCACGCCCGCACCGAAATCCTGGTGCCGGACGCCGCTCACGGCACCAATCCCGCCTCGGCCGCCATGTGCGGATTCAAGGTGCGCGAGATCCCGACCGGCGACGACGGCGACGTCGAGCTCGAGGCACTCAAGGCCGCTGTCGGGCCGCAAACCGCGGGCATCATGCTTACCAATCCGAGCACCGTCGGCGTCTTCGACCGCAACATCCAGGCGATCGCACGCAGCGTGCATGACGCCGGCGGTCTCCTCTACTACGACGGCGCCAATCTCAACGCCATCCTCGGCAAGGTTCGACCAGGCGACATGGGCTTCGACGTCATCCACATGAACCTGCACAAGACCTTCTCGACCCCACACGGGGGGGGTGGTCCGGGCGCGGGTCCGGTTGGCGTCTCCAAACGCCTGGAACCTTTCCTGCCGGTGCCCATGGTCGACTTCGACGGCGATGACTACCACTGGCTGACCGAGTCGGAGCGCCCGGAGACGATCGGCCGGCTCACGGCCTTCGGTGGCAACATGGGGATCCTGCTCAGGGCCTATGTCTATGCACGCATGCTCGGCCGCGAGGGCATGGGACGGGTGTCCGAGTTCGCCACGCTCAACGCCAACTACCTCATGGCCCGCCTGCGCGAGGCCGGCTTCGAGGCCGCTTATCCGCGGCGGCGCGCCAGCCACGAGTTCATCATCACGCTCAAGCGCGAGTCGCGCGAGCTTGGCGTCAACGCCATGGACTTCGCCAAGCGCCTGCTGGACTACGGCTATCACGCCCCGACCACCTACTTCCCACTTCTGGTCCCCGAGTGTCTGCTGATCGAGCCGACCGAGTCCGAGACCAAGGAAGACCTGGACGGATTCGTCGAGGCCATGATCGCCATTCGACGCGAAGCCCAGGAGGAGCCGGAGACGCTCAAGGGTGCGCCGCACAAGATGCCGGTCCGTCGGCTCGATGATGTCCGCGCCGCCAGACATCTGGATCTGGCCTGGAAGCCGGCGGCAAGTGAGACCACGCATGGCTAACCACAACAACAAGGGATGGCGCCGCGTCGTCCGAGCCTTCGGTTACTCCATGAAGGGGCTGAAGGACTGCTTCGAGTTCGAAGAGGCTTTCCGACAGGAGGTCTTCCTGCTGATCCCGCTGATCCCGCTAGGCCTTTGGCTGGGCGAGACGCCCGTCGAGCGGGCCATGCTCATCGGGAGCCTGCTGATCGTTCCCATCGTCGAGCTGCTGAACTCAGCGATCGAGGCCAATGTGGACCGCGTCGGTCTGGAAAAGCATGAGCTATCCGGGCGGGCCAAGGACATCGCCTCCGCCGCCGTCTTTTCCAGCATCGCCTTTTGCCTCGTGATCTGGATCCTGATCCTGGTGCCGAAAGTGCTGTGACCCCTTGGCCGGCATGGCGCAGCGTCCGCGCCATGCCGGCCACTGACAACGTCCCTGCGCGCCCTTGCGATTCCAGCGCCCCCTTTCCGCCCCCCGCCAGAGGTTCGATGATGAGCGAGCATTTCACAGAGCAGCCTTTTATCCCACTCAAGATCGCCGTCCTCACCGTGTCGGACAGCCGCGGCGAGGACGAGGACACCTCGGGCAAGCTCCTCAAGGAGCGCGCGGAGACAGCTGGGCATCAGGTCGTCGCCAAGGAGATCGTGCGAGACGACGTCTATCAGCTGCGCGCCGTCTTTTCGCGCTGGATCGCCGACCCGGATATCAACCTGGTGCTGAGCACCGGCGGAACGGGCGTCACCGGGCGCGACAGCACGCCCGAGGCCATTCAACCGCTGCTCGACAAGACCATCGAGGGCTTTGGCGAGCTGTTCCGGCAGATCTCCTTCGAGGACATCGGCGCCTCGACCTTGCAGTCGCGCGCGCTCGCCGGCCTCGCCAACGGAACCTTCGTCTTCTGCCTCCCCGGCTCGACCGGTGCCTGCCGCACGGCCTGGGACCGCATCCTGCTGCCGCAGCTGGACAGCCGTACCCGCCCCTGCAATTTCGCTCAACTCATCCCGCGCCTGCTCGAGCGCTGAGGCCAGACCCCATGACCGACGCCCACGCGTGCGCCGCCGCGCCCGACAACCGCCAGTCTTTCACCAAGGACGAGGCCATCGCCTTCCTCGCCTCCAGGGTCGCGCCCATCGCCGACAACGAAAGCGTCCCGACGGATCAGGCACTCGGACGAGTGCTGGCGCAGCCCGTGATCAGCGCCATTCAGGTGCCTGGCTGGGACAACAGCGCCATGGACGGCTACGCCATCCGCCACGCAGACCTGGCCTCGCTCCAGGGCCAGCTGCGCGTCAGCCAGCGCATCCCCGCGGGATCGACCGGGCAGCCTTTGGAGCCGGGGACCGCCGCACGCATCTTCACCGGCGCGCCCGTCCCCCAGGGCACCGACACCGTTGTCATCCAAGAGGTCTGCGAGCACACCGGCGACAGCGTCGCCATCCCGCTGGACTGCAAACCAGGGACGAACATCCGCCGCGCCGGTGAGGACATCCAGGCGGGCGCGGAGGTCATCGCCGCCGGCGTGAAGCTCGGCCCCCAGCACCTCGGGTTGGCGGCATCCGTCGGAGTGGGCGAGCTGAGGGTCTATCGGCGCCTGCGGGTCGCCGTCTTCTCCAGCGGCGATGAGCTGGTCATGCCCGGCCAGCCGCTCGGACCTGGACAGATCTACAACTCCAACCGCTTCAGCCTGATCGGGTTACTCGCTGGCTGGGGCTGCGACGTCATCGACCTGGGCATCGTCAAGGACAGCCTGGATGGCACGGTCGAGGCACTGGCGCGCGGGGCCGAGCACGCCGATCTCATCATCGCCAGCGGCGGCGTCTCGGTGGGCGAGGAAGATCACATCAAGCCCGCGGTGGAGCAGCTCGGGCGCCTGGACCTCTGCCAGATCGCCATTCGCCCGGGAAAACCGGTCGCCTTCGGCTGGGTCCGGGAAACACCCTTCTTCGGCACGCCTGGCAACCCCGTCTCGCTCTTCGTGACCCTCTGTCTCTTCGCCCGTCCCATCGTGCGACGCCTGCAAGGCATCGCCGGAGATGCCGCTGCGCGAACGCTTCGGCTACCAGCCGGATTCGATTGGCCACGCCCGGATAAGCGCCTGGAGTTTCATCGCGCCCGCCTCGAGACCGGGGCGGACGGGACGCTGGAGGTCAGCGTCTATCCGAGCCGCTCCTCCGCCGTGCTCTCTTCGGTCGCCTGGGCGGACGGCTTCGTGCAGCTTCAGCCGGGCCAGGTCATCGAGCGGGGCGACCCGGTCGACTTCATCCCATTCGCCGACCTGCTACATTGAAAGCGCACGCGCAACTGAGACGGCACGCGCAACCATGATCCGGATTCTCTACTTCGCCCGACTCCGTGAGGCGCTGGGCACGGACGCCGAGACGTTTGCGTTGCCGGCGGAGGTCCACACCCGCGACGACCTGCGCGCGCGGCTGAGCACGCGAGGCCCTGTCTGGTCCAGCGCCCTGGCAGAGGACGCCGCCATCATGGCGGCGGTCAATCAGGCGATTGCCCGCCCGGACACCCCCATCCACGACGGCGACAAGGTCGCCCTCTTCCCTCCTGTGACCGGCGGCTGAAGCTGACTTGATCTCGTCAGTCCGTCGGCATAGTGTTCCGGGCGAGGCGAATCCATCAGGACCAGGGTCATGCAGAATGCAAAGCAGGCGGTCATCGAGATGCTGCGCCAGCTCCCCGACGACGCGACGCTCGAAGATATCCAATACCGGCTCTATCTCATCGCCAAGACCCGCAAAGGACGCGAGGACATCGCCCAGGGGCGCGCCTACCTCAACACCGAGGCGAAACAGCGGCTGGATCGATGGCTGGAGAGCTGATCTGGTCACGGACGGCCCTGGACGATATCGAGGCGATCGCGGGTTGGATCGCACGCGACTCCATGACGCACGCACGCGACCTCGTCGAACGCATCGTTGCCCGTAGCGAAGCGCTGCTGACCGAGACCAGCAGACCGCAGCTGCTGCTCGACCTCGACGCCATTCGCGTTCTCGAGCGACCGCTGGAAGGTTTTCGCATCCTCTACGAGCGCCACGGAGACGACCTGCATCTCCTGGCCGTCATCCATCGCGACGGCGCTCAGCCCGCGAATTAGCGCGGAGCCTCCTTGCTCCCAACAGCCTCCCGCGCGCCTGGACTCAGCCCGTTGCCGTGCGAATCCAGTCGACCCGCTTGCGCATCACGCCATAGTAGACGACCGGGATGACCACCAGAGTCAACACGGTCGAGACGAAGAGCCCGAACAGCAGGGACACCGCCAGCCCCGAGAAGATGGGATCGTCGAGGATGAAGACCGCCCCGGCCATGGCCGCGGCGGCGGTCAGGGCGATGGGCTTGGCACGCACGATGGCCGAGCGGATCACCGCCTCCTCGAGCGTCAGCCCCTCGCGAACCTGCTGGTTGATGAAGTCCACGAGCAGGATGGAGTTGCGCACGATGATGCCCGCTAGCGCGATCATGCCGATCATGGAGGTCGCGGTGAACTGGGCTCCGAGCATCGCGTGTCCAGGCAGGATCCCAATGAGTGTCAGCGGAATCGGCGCCATGATGACCAGCGGAACCAGATAGCTGCGGAATTGCGCCACGACCAACAGATAGATGAGCAGCAGCCCGACGCCATAGGCGATGCCCATGTCACGGAAGGTCTCATAGGTCACCTGCCATTCGCCGTCCCACTTGAGGCTGTACTCGTAGGGATTGGTCGGCGCCGCGCGATACCACTGCTCCAGGCCCTTGTCGGCCGTCAGCGTCTCGGCGATCTCGAAGAGCCCGTAGAGCGGGCTATCCGTCTTCCCCGCCATATCGCCCGTCACATAGACGACCGGCAGCAGATCCTTGTGATAGATGCTGTGCTCGCGGCGTCCATCGACGACCTCCACGATCTCCGAAATCGGCACCAGGTCGCCAGAGCTGGCACGCACCCTGAGGGCGAGTACCTGCTCCAGGTCGGCCTTGTCCGCCTCGCTGTACTCGACCCGAATGGGCACGGCGTACTTGACGTTAGCCCCATGGAGGAAGCTCACATCCTCGCCGTCCAGCACGGTCGCCAGGGCGGTTGCGATGCTGGACTGCTGCACGCCGAGCCGAGCCGCCTTGGCGCGATCGACGACCAGGGTGAGCTTCTTGGAGGCGTCCTCGACCGAGTCGTCCACGTCGACGATGTCCGGGGTATTCTCGAAGACCTCGCGCACCTCCTTGGCGACGCGAATCTGCCCCTCGTAGTCCAGCCCGTAGACCTCGGCCACCAGTGGCGAGAGCACGGGCGGCCCCGGGGGGATCTCCACGATCTTGGCGTTCCCGCCATAGGCCGTGGCGATCTCCTGCAGCGGGCCGCGCAACGCCAGGGCAATGGCGTGGCTCTTCTTGTCGCGATGATGCTTGTCGACCAGGTTGACCTGGAGATCACCCAGATTCGCCCCCTCGCGCAGATAGTATTGCCGCACCAATCCGTTGAAATTGATCGGGGCCGCGGCACCCGCGTAGGACTGATAGTCCGTGACCTCGGGGACGCTCGCGAGATAGTCGCCCATCGCCGCCAGCACCCGAGCGGTCTGCTCCAGGCTGGTGCCTTCCGGCATGTCCAGAACGACCTGGAATTCGCTCTTGTTGTCGAACGGCAGCATCTTGAGCACCACCGTGCGATTGACCGCGAGGAAGATGGACGCGGCGATCAGCAGCAGCACGCCCGCCAGCAGCAGCCAGCGGTTCAGGATGCCCTTGCGCCCGACGAGGAAGGGGCCGATCAGGCCGTGAAAGAGTCGGTCCATAACCCCCTTTCCGGCACTGGCCCCGTGGTCGGAGGCGTGGGCGTGCTCGCCATGCCCCGCCGCGGCCCGCCCGCGCCCCAGCATGAAATTGGTCATCCAGGGCGTGAAGACGAAGGCGACCGTGAGCGAGATCAACATCCCCATCGAGGCATTGATGGGGATGGGGCTCATGTAAGGCCCCATGAGCCCGGTCACGAAGGCCATGGGCAGGAGTGCCGCAATCACGGTAAAGGTCGCCAGGATGGTTGGCCCGCCGACCTCGTCGACCGCCCTCGGCATCAGCTCCAGCAGCCAGGACGCACGGCTCTGTCCGGGCTGGGGCCGCTTCATGGCCATGTGCCGATGGATGTTCTCCACCACCACGATGGCATCGTCCACCAGAATTCCGATGGAGAAGATGAGCGCGAAGAGCGAGACGCGATTGAGCGTGAACCCGTAGGCCCAGGAGGCGAAGAGGGTCAATGCCAGGGTGACGATGACCGCCGCGCCGACGATCACGGATTCGCGCCAGCCAATGGCGAAGAGCACCAGCAGCACCACGGACGCGGTGGCGAAGGCGAGCTTGGTGATCAGCTTCTTGGCCTTGGCGTCAGCGGTTGCGCCATAGTTGCGCGTGACGGTCACCTCGACGCTCTCCGGGATGAAGATGCCCTCCAGCTGCGCGAAGCGGTCGATGACGTCCTGAGCGACCTTGACGGCATTGACGCCGGACTGCTTGGCCACGGCGATGGTGACGGCCGGCGTGCTCCCGAGCAGATCGATCCCGACCTGCCCAGCCGCCGCGCCGGCACCCACGCGCACATAGGTCGCCGGCTGCTGCGGTCCGCGCTCGATGGTGGCGACATCACGCAAATAGACGGGGCGGCCGCCATGCAGACCGACCACCAGATCGCCGATCTGCTCCGGCGAGGTCAGGAAGGTACCGGCCTGAACCAGGATCTCCTGATTGTCTGCGGTGACGTGGAGGTCGTCGCGCGCGAGATTGCCGGCCTGCAGGGCGTTGCGCAGGTCGGACAGATCGATGTCGTAGCCGGCGAGCGTCTCGGGCTTGAGCAGCACGCGGACCACCTGATCCGGCACACCCAGGGTGTAGACGTCGCGCGTGCCGGGGACACGCTTGATCTCCTGCTCGATCGCATGGGCGACCTTGCCCAGCTCGAAGGCCCCGAGGCTTGGATCCTTCGACCAGAGCGTCGCGGTCAGGATGGGGACATCATCGATCCCCTTGGGCTTGATGATGGGCGTACCCACGCCGAGATTCGGCGGCAGCCAGTCCTGATTGGACTGCACCTTGCTGAAGAGGCGCACCACCGCATCCGTATTGTCTTCGCCGACCTGGTACTGGACCGTCACCACGGCCATGCCGGGGCGCGAAACGGAGTAGACGTGCTTGATGCCCTTGATCTCCGAGAGCACCTGCTCGGCGGGACCGGCGACGAGGTGCTCGATCTCCGAGGCCGAGGCGCCCGGATAGGGAATGAAGACGTCGGCGAAGGTGACATCGATCTGCGGCTCTTCCTCGCGCGGCGTCACCAGTACGGCGAAGACGCCCAGCAGCAGGCCCACCAAAGCGAGCAGAGGGGTGATCTCCGTGGCCTGAAAACGCTGCGCGATCCGGCCCGAAATGCCGAGTCCTTCAGTCATGCGCCGTCTCCGCCTGCTCCGCGCGCGCGGCGACCAGCTGAGACTTGAGCGCCACGCCAGCGGCGATGGGGTCCAGCGCCACCTGCTCGCCTGCGCTCAGACCGGCAAGGACGACATAGGCGTCCGGCAGCATCTGCCCAAGCCGCACGAGCCGAAAGGAGATCTGTCCATCCGCGCCGATCACATAGACGCCTGTCACCTCGGAACGGTGAACCACGGCCGCCCGCGGCACCATCAGCTCGGACTTCTCGCCGACCACGAAGCCCGTCTTGACCAGCATTCCGGGGAAGAGGACCTGATCCGGATCGCCATCCGTCACCGGCAGATCGATGCGCACCTTAAAGGTATTGGATCCCAGGTCGGCGAAGGGGAAGACCGTGATCTTACTCGTCTCCGTGACCTCGCCGTCAGGCAGATAGACGCGCACGCGCGCACTCGACGACGCCCCCCCTCTGACGGACGGGATGATGCTTTGCGGCACGTCGACCGTGACGCGCAGCTGGTCCAGGGAGATGCCGCTCATCACCGGCGAGCCAGGACTGGCGACCTCGCCGACCGAGACGTGACGGTGGGTCACGATCCCCGAGTAAGGCGCGCGTATCTGCGTGTAGGCGAGTTGCTCCTGTGCCTGCTCCAGACGCGCCGTCGAGGCATCCAGCGCGGCCTGAGCGCTCTCGAGGTCGGCTTTGGCCTTGTCCATGGCGGATGCCGAGACATTCTTCTTGCGATAGAGCCCGACGACCCGCTCATGCTCCTCCTTGGCCTGCTGCAGCCGTGCCGCCGCGGACTTGAGATCCGCGGCGGCTTGGCCCACCCGCGCACGATGTTCCGTGTCCTTCAGCCGCACGAGGACGGCGCCCTTCTCGACGAAGTCGTCGACGTCGTAGAAGAGCTCCTCCACCTGGCCCTGCGTCTGAGCGGAGACCGTGGTGCGGTTGACGGCCTCGATGACGCCATCCAGACGATACTCGCGCGGTAGCGGCTGGGCACGGACCTCGGACGTCTGTAGCGGTGCCCCCTGTGCGATCTGCACAGAGAGCACCAGCAGTGCGGGGACTGCTGCAATCAGCTTGAAATTCAACATGACAGTTGTCGATCCATAAATATTAGATTTCACTAATATTGCATGCCGGGACAGAATTTCAAGCGAAATTATCAATCTAGGCAATGAACAAGGCAAACGCGAGGATTGCAAAACGATGACGGGCTTTATACCGTTTGCATCCCCCATGGAACCTGCATCCCTCATGGAAAGCGAGGGATCTGCATTTAAGCCTGCGGCCACAACGAGATGCGTCCCTGGATCCGGCCGTTGGCCGCTCCATGCTGGATACAGCGCAGGAATGACCGTGAAGACCGACGCCTGCTGCTGATCGACCCGTTAGACGCAGGCCGCCGCCGCGCAAGCGCTTCCTGGAGCGCCGCGAGAGACGAGATATGAGGACACCCTTGTGAGCCGATGGTCCGAGGACTTGATCGCTGTCGACCGCGCCAAGACGCTGGACGGCCTATTCGTACAACGGGTTTCGCGATCACCCGACCGCATCGCTTACCGTCACTATGACGCGGGCGTGGGCTGGCGGCAGCTCACCTGGCGCGAGATGGGCGATTGGGTCGCACGCTGGCATCAAGCCCTAGCCAAGGAGCCACTGGCGGACGGAGATCGCGTCGCCATGCTGCTTCGCAACTGTCCGGAATGGGTCATGTTCGATCAAGCCGCCTTCTCCCGAGGGTTGATCACCATCCCCCTCTACACGGACGATCGCGCCGAGAACGCCGCTTACATCCTGCAAGATGCCGCCGTCAAGGTGCTCCTCATCCAGGACGCCGGACGCTGGCGACGTCTCGCGGAGGCGCTCGGGGACGCCCCCTGGCCGCTGCGCGTCGTCATCCTCGAGTCCAGCCCGGCGGCTCGCGCCATGACCGAGCCCGACCCCAGGGTCGTGATCGCGGAGGATTGGCTGCCGAACAGCGCCCCGCCGCTCGTCCAGCGCAACGGCGATCCGCGCTCGCTCGCAACCATCGTCTACACCTCGGGCACCACCGGGCGCCCCAAGGGCGTGATGTTGACTCATCACAACATGCTCACCAACGCACATGCCGTCCTGACGCTGATCAACGTCTACGGGGAGGATCTCTTCCTCTCCTTTCTGCCGCTCTCGCACATGCTCGAGCGTACGGGCGGCTATTACTTGCCGCTCATGGCCGGCTCAACGGTCGCCTTTGCGCGCTCGGTCGGGCAGCTTGCGGAGGACATGAAGACCATTCGTCCGACGGTGATGATCGCGGTCCCTCGTGTCTTCGAGCGCGTTTACCAGAAGATCGCGGACCAACTCGCGACCCGCCCGGCCCCGGTCCGCTGGCTGTTCCGACTCGCCGTTGCCGCTGGCTGGCGGGCATTCCTCAAGCGTCAGGGCCGCGGGGGCTGGCATCCGCTTCTGCTCCTGTGGCCCACGCTCAAACGCAAGGTGGCCACCCCTGTGCTCGACAAGCTCGGCGGGCGCATGCGCGCCGCCGTCAGCGGGGGAGCAGCCCTACCCTCGGAAGTGGCACACACCTTCATTGGACTGGGGCTACCCCTGATCCAGGGCTATGGGCTCACCGAAACGAGCCCGGTCGTCAGCTTCAATCCGCTGGAAGACAATATTCCAGAGAGCGTCGGCGTCCCCATTCGAGGTGTCCAGGTGCGCGTCGGCGCCGAGCGCGAACTCTTGGTCAAGGGCGACAACGTGATGCAGGGCTATTGGAACAACCACACCGCCACGACCAAGATCCTGAGCCACGACGGCTGGCTGCACACAGGCGACCAGGCCCGCATCGAGCACGGCCACATCTATATCACGGGCCGTATCAAGGACATTCTGGTGCTTTCCAACGGCGAGAAGATCCCGCCAGCGGATCTGGAAATGGCGATCGCGATGGACCCACTGTTCGAGCAGGTCGTGGTGCTGGGCGAAGGCCAATCCCATCTCTCCGCCCTTCTGGTGCTGAACGCCGACCTCTGGAGCGGGCTCGCGGGCGAGTACGGCCTGGACCCAGACCAGCCCGAGAGCCTGGACGACACGCGGCTCCACAAGGACATCATCAAGCGCATCCGGCTCGCGCTCAGAGACTTCCCCGGTTATGCGAAGATCCGCCGCGTGACCGTGACGCTCGAGCCCTGGTCGATCGAGAACGGGCTGCTGACACCGACACTCAAGGTAAAACGCAACAAAGTCATCGAACGTTATCACGACCGGATCGAGGCGATGTACGCCTTCGATGGATGAAGCTTGCCATCCCGGCAAGCTCTGCTTACACTTAGCTGCTGTAAGCGGGTGTAGTTCAATGGTAGAACCTCAGCTTCCCAAGCTGATGGCGTGGGTTCGATTCCCATCACCCGCTCCACCCCTCCCAACATGCAGCAACTCTATCAAGCCCGCGATCGCATCGAAGCGCAGATCCTCCGCGACCTCTTGGATCGGCATCTGATCGAGACGGTCATCCTCGGCGACTACCTCTCTGGCGCCATCGGAGAGCTGCCGGCAGACATTTACCCGACGCTCTGGCTGATCGACAACGCGGATCTCGACAGAGGCTTGGAGTTGCTTCGACACTTCTTCACGGAGAAAGACGCGCGCGAGGATGGCGAAGCCTGGATCTGCGCCTCCTGCGGCGAACTGGTCAGCGACGATTTCGAGATCTGCTGGAATTGCAACCAGGCCAAGCCGACCTCGGAATGAAGCCGCCTCCCGACGATTTTGCGCAACGCGTCCTGCGCTGGCAGGGCCAACATGGCCGCAAGGATCTGCCCTGGCAGAGGACGCGCACAGCCTATCGCGTCTGGGTCTCCGAGATCATGCTGCAGCAGACGCAAGTCGGGGTCGTCATCCCCTACTTCGAGCGCTTCATGGAGCGTTTCCCAACCCTGCTCGACCTCGCCAACGCCACGCTCGATGACGTACTCGCCCACTGGGCTGGGCTCGGCTACTACGCCCGCGCGCGCAACCTCCACCGCGCCGCCCGCCAAGTCCGAGATCACCACGAGGCTCGCTTTCCCTCAACGCTAGAGCAGGCCCAAGCCCTCCCAGGAATCGGACGCTCAACGGCCGGCGCCATCCTGTCGCTCGCCCGCGGCCAGCACCATCCGATTCTGGACGGCAATGTGAAACGCGTGCTCTCGCGCCATTTCGGCATTGCGGGCTGGCCAGGCAAGAGCGACGTGCTCGCCAACCTCTGGCGGCTCGCCGAACACTGCACACCGAGCGCTCGCACAGGCGACTACAATCAGGGAATGATGGATCTGGGGGCGACACTCTGCACGCGCAGCAGGCCGGCGTGCGATCGATGCCCGCTCACTGATAATTGCGTCGCCCGTCGACAGGGCCGTCAGTCGGAGCTGCCTTCTCCGCGACCACGCAAGACGCTTCCGACGCGGAGCACCCTCATGCTCGCGGTGCGGAACGCTGACGGAGAGATCCTGTTGGAACAGCGCCCGCCGACGGGCGTCTGGGGCGGGCTCTGGAGCTTACCGGAAACCTCGCCGGAAACCTCGCCAGAGCAATGGTGCCAGACATACCTGCAGATGCCACCGCTGCGGATTGAAATGCTGCCGCAGCGACGCCACACCTTTAGCCATTACACACTCATCATCGGCATCGCGGCGATCGAAATCGACAAGTCACCGCCACGCATTCAGGATCGAGCCAGTCAGCGCTGGGAATCTCTCGCTAGCGCCGACAAGCTCGGAACACCAGCGCCCATCAGCAGGATCATCGCTGATCTGACAAATACCCCAATCTAGCGGGAGAGATTGAATGACCCGAATGGTTCACTGCATCAAACTCGGACAAGAAGCCGAGGGACTTGCAAGACAGCCCTATCCAGGCGACCTAGGCAAGCGCATCTTCGAACAGGTCTCCAAACAGGTCTGGCAGGAGTGGCTTCGCCATCAGACCATGCTCATCAACGAGAACCGCTTGAGCCCGATGGACCCCAAGGCGCGCAAATTCCTAGAGAGCCAGATGGAACACTACTTCTTTGGTGGGGAGGTCGAAAAGCCGGCGGGCTATGTCCCGCCGAACAACTGACGTCAGCCAGGCACGGCCTACAAGCAACACTTCTCGCCAGCTATTGACAACCACTTTTCACGCTGCTTAAATACGCAGCTCGACGTGATCGCAATCAACGCGAATCACTCGAAGCCCAGGTAGCTCAGTTGGTAGAGCAGCGGACTGAAAATCCGCGTGTCGGTGGTTCGATTCCGCCCCTGGGCACCAAATTTCAAGCATTTAGACGCGCCAAGAGCGCGTCTTTTTATGCCCGGATACCTCATTCGCATCCTGCGGCGGTCGCTGCCCACTCCCTCCTTTGCGGCGCAACACGATCGCGCAGACGTTTCTATCCGCAGAACCTCGATAATTACCAAGCAGAGAAGTCATAGCGCGATGCGCATTGGCGCACGCTCGAAAGCAATGCCGGCCCGAGACTCGCTCTGTCAGCACCCGCCGAAACGCGGGCTTGGCCCACTTCGGACGGGGAGGCTAATCGGCCCACCCCGCCACCAAACAACATCAAAAACGCCGCCGCACCCGAAAGCTCAATTCGCGACAATCACTTCAGACAGTCCGCGACAGAGCAAGGTCAGATCACCGACTTCAACGCGGCGAGAGACTGCGCTAGAACGAAGACCCGCCACTTGACGGGTCTTGCCTCATCGCATCCGAAATACATCGGCAAGGATGTCAATCACACCTCGAGCTGCAACCGCATCTTTTTCATCGCATTTTTCTCGATCTGACGAATCCGCTCGGCGGAAACACCGAACTGCTCAGCCAACTCATGCAATGTCTGCTTCTTCTCAGACAACCAACGCTCGTAGAGAATGGTCTTGCTCCGGTCATCCAGACCTTGCAGGGCAGCGTAGAGGCGCTGACGCTGATTGCGGTCGGTGTCTTCTCGCTCTAGAAGACGCGCGGGCTCCATGCTGATGTCCGGCAAATAGGTCGATGGAGCGCTCGGCGCGTCGTCATCATCATCTTCAAGACCATCGAACGACAAGTCCTGGTTGGCGAGCCGGGACTCCATCTGCAGCACGGTCTCAGGCTTCACACCGAGGTCTGCCGCAACATCCTCAACCTCCTGTTTCGTAAACCAGCCGAGACGCTTCTTGGAACTACGGAGGTTGAAAAACAGTTTGCGCTGCGCTTTCGTGGTCGCTACCTTCACGATCCTCCAGTTACGCAGGATGTACTCATGGATTTCAGCCCGAATCCAATGAACTGCGAAGGAAACGAGGCGGACGCCCATGTCAGGCTCGAAGCGGCGCACAGCCTTCATAAGACCAACCGTGCCCTCTTGAATGAGGTCCGGCAATGGCAATCCGTATCCCAAGTAACCGCGGGCGATCCGAATCACGAACCGCAGATGAGATGTGACCAGCCGACGCGCGGCATCCATATCACCATGATCACGGAGCTGCACGGCAAGGGACTTCTCTTCTTCTGGCGTCAGGACGGGAATCTGGTAGGCACTGCTGATGTAAGCCTCGATCGTACCCGTCGGCATGATGAATTCTTTGGCCATGGTCAAATACCCGATGTTTTAGTTTGGACAAAAGCCTAGCATTTAGGTCAGTTATTTGCCAGCACTTATTGCGCGGTTTTAGAGTTGATGATCTTTTTCCCTTTCACCAGACTCTAGGCGAACAACCACTTTTGCACAAGGCGCTTTGGGGTATTCTACAGATCGTATGTTTCGATCAACACGATAGCCAGCAGTTATGAAGGTTATTTTACAATATAAATCAAAATGATAGATTTGAAGTAGGATAGAAGCGACCCTCAACGAATCCCTTCTCTCCTTCATGCTATGCACGGATTCTAAGAATTTTAGACGTTCAAAGGATAGACAAAGAAAACACAAAGGATAGACAAAGAAAACAAAGTCGCACGAAAACACGAAAGAGACAGCAAGATTCCTTCTAGATGAGAATCTAGAACATTTCTCTAGCGAGGGACATCACCAGGGCTTTGAAGGTGCGAAAATACAACTTTTATAATCAGCACTTTACGCGGGCACCCAGGCAGTGCTCCGGTGGTTAGCACCGGATTTGAGGCAGCGCAAAGCAGGTAAATCAATCGGTTACATTTCTACACTTTTCGTGACCTTCACAGCCCTGGGGACATCACCTCAGACCAAGGGATCAGAGGGATCAGAGGGATCAGAGGGATCAGAGGGATCAGAGGGATCAGAGGGATCAGAGGGATCAGAGGGATCAGAGTAACCCGGCCGCGATGGAGCGGCGCCAACGTGCGGAAAGACGCGCTCTTGCGCATACCGCAGCGGCATTGGGGCATGGGATACTGCGGACTGCTGCGCCGGAGTTCGAATTGGGTGCTGCATTGCAAGATGGGTAGAGCGTGACGGGTCGACGTTTCGACGTCACCTCGCCGCCGAGTCGCCGATTCTGTGGATTTCCCAAAGGAAAAACCCCCGCCGCTGA
Organism: Thiocystis violacea; assembly: GCF_016583565.1. GTDB lineage: Bacteria > Pseudomonadota > Gammaproteobacteria > Chromatiales > Chromatiaceae > Thiorhodococcus > Thiorhodococcus violaceus_A. The sequence goes on from NZ_NRRF01000062.1 coordinate 25,657, forward strand.
TAAGTGGAGGGGGTTTTTGGGAGAGGCCCTGGCGGTGACCTACTTTCGCATGGGGAGGCCCCACACTAGCATCGG
>NZ_NRRF01000063.1 GCF_016583565.1 Thiocystis violacea
GTAACTTCTCAATAACTCACGGCACGGCCTCAGCGGCCAAGATCCGTTCGCGGACGATCTCCGGCAAGGACGGGATGGCTGCGACCTGTCCGATGCGGTCATTGAGATAATCCCAGAACGAGATGCCGAGTTTGCGGCAGGTCTTCTTGAGGCTAGCGAAAGTGTCACGGCAGCGGCGTCCCAGATCGCTGCGAGTTCCGCCACTGATCTTGCGCCATTTGACGTAACCACGGATGTCGTTCTCGCTGCCATTGGTGTGCAGCGGGATGTCCGGGCGCAGGAGCACCAGAAGCAGCTCGCCCTGATGGGCCTTCAGGCGCTTGAGGGTCTGATTGAGGGTCGCAAAGGAGGTCTTCTGGCTGAAGATGGCTTCGAAACGTGCGCGTAGTTCCGCCACGGCGGCGGGATCGGGGGCACGTTGGTAGGCATTGAGGTCGGCATACAGCGTCCAGATCTCGTCACGGACGTGTTCCTGATCCAGGCGTTGGCGCGCATTGAGCGGGATGAGCTTGTGAATCAGGCGTTCGGCGTGCACCCAGCACAGCGCATGCAGCAGGATGGCGAACTGTCCGGCGCCATCGCTGACGATGGCCAGCTCGCGCGAGAGGCCTTTCTCCAATAGACCACCGAGCAAGGCGCCCTCGGTGGCGATGCGCCGATGGCGTTCCTTGGTGATCCCAAGGGCCTTGAGGTGTTCCTCCCACGCCGCCGTGGTCGCGATCTCCAGGATGGGTGAAGCCGCCAGTGCGTGGCACAACGCCTGCGCCAGGCCCTGCTCGCGCCAGTACGTCAGTGCCTCATCATTGAGGCCATAGACGGGCTCGCCCGCTTGTAGGAGCTCCAGGAAATTGATCCGGCTCTTGCTCTCGGTGCTGGAGAACCAGGCAAAGAAGTCGTTGCCAATCTGCGTGACGTAGCCGTTGCGCCCTTGATGGCGCGCCCCCGAGTCATCGACCGTGATGAAGGTGCTGACCTCCAGACCCACCGCGAGCAGTTGATCCTTCTCGGCGAAAAACGCCTCGTTGTGCCCGCTGAGGAGGGCATCGATCTGCCCCACTGAAAGGTCGATGCCCCATTCGAGCAGTTGCTCGCGCAACAAGGGCTGGGTGACGTGACAGTGATGGTGCTGGTAGAGCAGATAGGCTCTCAACGGCGGGCCGAAGTGCCGACCCTGAAGCGTCGGCGGCAACTCCCCGCTCAACCACTCCCCATCCGGGGTCTGCCACACCTCCAGCCGATACCGGATGGTGCGGGCCTGGATGTCGAGATCCTGGACAATGAAATCGCGATAGCCCTTGAAGCGTGCCCCCGCTGGCGGCGCTGGGGTGGGGGGAATCCGGCGATCCTCGTCAATGGGCAAGTCCGACGTCTTGCTGCGCTTGCTCGAGCCCGCCCGCTTGTCCGACGACTCACCGTGGTCCTGATCCGGCGTGTCAGGATCGCTGTGGTCCTCCATCCCGCTGGGTTTGAAGGTCGGCTTGGCCTTCTCCCCCTTGAGCACCGCGATCTCATCGCGCAACTGCTGGATGGTTTCCGCTTGCCGTTGGGTCTTCTCGGCCAGCGTTTCGATCAGCTCCACCAACTGCTCGATGAGCGGGGTACGCTCCGCGTCAGGGATGTCAGGGGGAGTGATCGAAGCAGGCATGCCGGGAGGGCGAGTCAAGGGCAAGGATTGGGGGCGATGCGTCACTCTAACGGATATCCTCAGCCAAGGCTGCCATGACTTATTGAGAAGTTACTGCGCGGGCAGCTAACCTGTTGATAAATATGAGTTGGAAATCAGTCGGCCGGTCTTTTAATCAGGTGGTCGTGCGTTCGAGTCGCACAGGGCGCACCATAAAATCAACGGCTTAGGCTTAAGTGGTCTAGGCCGTTTTTGTTTGAGTCGCCTTTGGATGTCCGCGATGGAGCGGCGCAATCCTGCCCCGCGCACGCTTCCTGCGTGACCTCCATGGAGGCTCGGGTCTCTCCTTTGGCGGACAACAAACCGCTGTCCCCCTACGTCCGCTCGACCAAGATCTGCCAATGGGCATCGAGGCGCAGATAGACCTGGTGACCTCCGCTGGCTGTATCGATCGGTCCGGCGCGACCGCGCTCGATCAGCGCGCGGATCTGCCCCTCCGTCAACACCAGATCGTCAATCTGCTTCCAGACCACGAAATTGCAGCCGTCACGATAGCGGTTGCAGCCAAAGCCGCGGCGGCCTTCGATGATGCGTCCCTGGCCGCATTTGGGGCACACCGGCGGATCCTCGCGTAGGGAGGGCAAAGGGCCGGATCGGGGCTTCTGCTGCGTTGACCCTTCGACCGCGCCATCCGAGACCCATGAGGCTGTTTCGGGTGCGGCGTTGAGCGGCTGCGCGGTGCGCCCCCGTCCGGCGTCGCCGAAGTCCAGCATCACCTTGCCAGCCGGGTCGAGTCGCAGCGCGGCGGAGAAGGGTTTGCCGGCCTTGGAGACAAACCCCTCGATGGGATCGGTGTGACCCTGTGCGATGAGCTGGCGGATCTGGGGCTTGGTCAGCGTGCGACCCGCCACCGTTTTCCAGATGGTGAAGCCGCAGCCGTCGCGATAGCGGCTGCAACCGAGCGCCTTGGCCGTCTCGGTGATCTCGCCCTGCCTGCAGAGGGGACAAGCGCCGTATCCCGCGCCCTTGGCGCCGCTCGCCCGTCGCGAGGTCTTCGTGGCGCTTGCGGCCTTGCCCCCGTTGCGGCGGGGCTCGCCCTGTCGGGCGGCGTCGACCTGCTCCGGGCTCAGGGCTGGACCTTGGGCGATCTGGGGGACCAACTCACGCAGGAAGGTGACGATGTCGCGATCGAACTCGGCGGCCGTGCGCTCGCCCAGCTCGATCTCCTTCAGCCGCTGTTCCCACTCGGCCGTCAGCTCGGGGCTGCGCAGCGGGGCGGCGACCAGGCCGATCAAGGCCTGGCCCTTGGCGGTGGCGCGCAGCTGCTTGCGCTGCCGTTCCAGATAACCGGTGCGGATCAGCTTTTCGAGGATCTCGGCGCGGGTCGCCGGCGTGCCGAGCCCGGAGGCTGCCATCGCCGAGGCCAGCGCATCATCCTCGATCGTGCGCCCGGCGTTCTTCATGGCCGCGAGTAGACTGGCGTCGTCGTAATGACGGGGCGGTTGGGTCTCCTTCTCGCGCACCTCCAGGCGGTCCACATGCACCCTCTGACCGACCTCGAGCGGCGGCAGTGGGCCTTGCGGCGCGCTGTCATCACCGTCCTGTGCGGTTTCGGTGGCCTTGGTCTGACGACGCTCCGGCTCGATCCGCTTCCAGCCCGGCTCCAGCACCACCGCGCCGCGCGCCAGGAAGGTGGCCTCCCCGATGGCGATCTCGACCCGTGTCTCCTCGACGCGCTGATCGGGCAGGAAGATCGCCACGAAGCGCGCCACAACCAGATCGTAGATCCGGCGCAGGGGCGGCGGCAGCGCGGCGGACGGCGCCTTCCCGGTGGGCAGGATGGCGTGGTGATCCGTCAGCTTGGTGCGGTCGACATAGGCCTTGTTGAGCCGGTGCCCGCTCTCCAGCCGCTGCAGGGCCTCGGGAGCGAGCGGATGCTGAAGCTGCTTCAGGATCCCGGGAAGCTGCGGGAGCATGTCCTCGGAGATGTGGCGGCTCTCGGTGCGGGGGTAGCTGATGAGCTTGTGGGTTTCGTAGAGCGCCTGGGCGTGCTCGAGCACCTGCGCGGCGGTGAAGCCGAAGCGGCGATTGGCGTCGCGTTGGAGATTGGTCAGATCATAGAGCGGGGGCGGGCGGTGGTGGCGGACCTTCTTGTCCACTTTGCTTACGGTTCCGGTCTGGTGCGGGCTGAGTTCGCGCTGCAGACGCTCGGCCGTCTCTTTACGGTCGATCCGGGTCGTACCGTCTTGCAGATAGAGGGCGAAGAAGCCCTCCGTCAGATGCGCGACCAGCTCATAGAAGAACGCCTTGGTGAAGTGGGCGATCTCGGCGTCGCGCGCCACGATCATGGCCAGCGTCGGCGTCTGGACCCGGCCAATGGTGCACAGCACCCGGTTGTGCACCGTGTAGGCGCGGGTCAGATTCATGCCGACCAGCCAGTCCGCCTGGGCGCGGGCACGCGCGGCATCGGCCAGCGGATTGAAGGCATGGCCTGGCTTGAGCGCCCGGAAGCCAGCGCGGATCGCCTCGTCGGTCAGACTGGAGATCCACAGCCGCTCGAATGGCTTCTTGCAGCGGGCGTGCGCGTAGATGAGGCGGAAGATGTGCTCGCCCTCACGCCCGGCGTCCGTCGCACAGATGAGGCGCTCGGTCTCCGGGGCAGTGATCAGCGCCTTGACGATCTTGAACTGCTTCGCGGTCTGCTTGCCGATGCGCAGCTTCCAGCGCTCCGGGATCATCGGCAGCGGCTCGGCCGACCAGCGCCCGGCCCAGGCCTCTCCGTACTCATCCGGCTCGGCGAGATGGACCAGATGGCCGAGCGCCCAGGTCACGCGATAGCCGTTGCCTTCCAGATACCCCTCGCCCTTGCGCCCGGCACCGAGCACCCGCGCGAGGTCACGGGCGACGCTGGGCTTTTCGGCGAGGACGACGGTGGTCATGGCGATCCTTCTTCAACGGGGCAAGGGGGACATGCGAAACGTCAACAATCTATCAGGATCTCTTCTGCTCGGGCGTCTGAGCGAGTCCCTGATCGCCTGTGCACCACCGTCAAGCCGTCCGGCTTCCGCGCATCGGACGCCAGCTTGGCGATGAGGTCGACCGCGCCACTCGTAATCCACATGCAGGAGTCAGACGTGACATCGGCAGATCGGGCTCAGGCATTGACCGTCATTTGAACCAAACGGGCATCCACGGCAGGCTGTGTCATCCTTCACATCGACTTTTCTGAATCCTATGCCAGATATTCATGCGCTGCTGGCCTGCTTCCCGCGCTCCGGACGTCTGGAGTGGATCGGTCTCCGTCCCGAGCGGCGCGCACCCGTGCAGACGCCTCAGGCTGTCACCGCATTGGCCGGTCAGGGGCTGGAGGGCGATCGCTATCGCGCACGCGGGCGTGGCACGCGTCAGGTCACTCTAATTCAAGCCGAGCACCTGGCCGTGATCGGTGCCCTGCTGGGCCAAGCCCCACCCGCGCCGGCGGTGCTGCGCCGCAACCTGCTGGTGTCCGGGATCAACCTGCTTGCACTCAAGGGCCGGCGCTTCCAGATCGGTGAGGCGGTGCTGGAGGGCACCGGCTTCGCTCATCCCTGCTCGCGGATGGAAGAGGTCTTGGGCGCTGGGGGCTATAACGCGATGCGTGGCCATGGCGGCTTGACGGCCCGCGTTATCCGCTCCGGTCGCCTCGCGCTTGGGGACGCCGTGATCGAGCTGGGTCCGGCCGAGGACGGCGCTGAGACCGCGATCGCGTGAATCTCCGACGGCGCGGGGACGCAGGCGCGCGTGATTCGCGCGGCGCGTCGTGCGCTTGAGCGACTCACACCTCGACGATGACCTTGCCTGTGGTGCGACCGCCCTGGAGGGTGCGCAGCGCGCGCGGCAGCTCATCGAACCGAAAGCGCGCGCCGATGTGCGGCGGTGCCGCGCTCAGGGCGAGCGCGGCCGAGGCCGCCGCGGGCAGGCGATCGGCGCGCTCGAACAGCCAGATGAGGTTGAACCCCATGACGCTGCGGTTCTTGTCGATGAGCGTCATCGGGTCGAGCTGGGGGCGGCGCAGAAACTGCCAGGCAAGCCGTCGCCAGTTCGGGCGCGCACCGCTCGGCATGAAATCGGCGGCACCGTAGAGCACGTGGCGTCCCTCCGGGGCGAGGCGCTCGAGCGCCGGCCGGAAGAACGAACCCGCGATCGCGTCGAAGATCACGTCGAAGTGCGACGCATCCATCGCGGCCAGCGCCGCATCGAGCTGAGCCCCGAAACGCGCCGCATCGCGCACCACGACTTGACTCCGGACAAGGCCGCGCGCTTCGAGCAACGGGATCTTGTCGCCGTGTCCGACGGTCCCGATCACCGTGGCGCCAATCGCGCGCGCCATGGCCAGCGCGTGCAGGCCGACCCCGCCCGCGGCTGAATGGACGAGCGCGACCTGGCCTGGCGCGAGCGCGCCGAGGTGCACGAGGCCGTGCCACGCGGTCAGCGCCTGCACCAGGTACGCCGCCCCCTGCGCCATCGTCCAGGTCTCCGGCAGTGGCACGAGGTAGCGCGTGTCGGCGTTCAGCGCGGTCGCGTATCCACCGAAACGCGTGAGCACCATGACGTGATCGCCCGGAGCGACGGTGGATTCGCCGCTCGCGCGCGGTGGCCCCAGCGCCTCGACGACGCCCGCGCACTCAAGCCCTGGGACGAAGGCGCCCGGTGGCGTCGCCGAGTAAAGACCCAGGCAGGCGAAGACGTCGGCGAAGTTGAGGCCGATGGCCTCGACGCGCACGCGCGCCTCCCCCACGCCAGGTGGCGCCAAGTCCTCGGTGACCCGCGCCAGTCGCTCGAGCGATCCCGCCGACGGGATCCGCCATGCGTGGCGCGTCGTCGTGACCGCCGGAGATGGGCAGCCCCTGCACACATCCAACCCCTCCGACCGCACCAGCGTCAGTCCGCCGGCGCGCAAGGTCCTGCCTTCCGCGCTGGATGATCACTGCCGCAGGTGGCCAACGTCTTGCCTTCGGGATCCAGCAAGCGTCCCGTCCAGCCGGCTTCACCGCGCGGTCGGAGCTCCATGTAGCCAAAGGCGTGTAGACCCAAGCCGGCCCAGCCGGTCTGACCGACGGCAAAGGAGAAGGGCATCCTGTCCTGGCCCGGATCGAGTTCGATCCCGCTATTGCCGATGATGAGTTGATCGGGACCGGCGGGCAGGCCGTCGCGCGTGCGTCCGATGGCCTCAAAGGTGTGCAAGTGACCCGAGAGAACCAGGTCGAACGCGCCCGCGACGGGGTGTCGCTGATCGGACGTCTGCAAGGTCTGGTTAATGAGCGCAAACTGGCCGGAGGGGTCGGTCGTGCTGGGAGCGGTCGAGGCGTCCGCGGCGCGCACCGCCCAGATCGGCCGATGCGTCAGCAGCCAGCGCGGGGACTGCGCAGGGGTGGCATCCACGAGGGTGCGGAGCGCCTGGAACTGGCGGTCGAAATGCCCCTGGTGCAGGGAACCTCGGTCACAGGCATTGGCGGAGTCCATGACGACGATGGAGAGCCCGGCCAGATCCAAGCGATAGGGACGGCCGAAGACGTGGGGCTCGGCGCTCTCCGCCGGCGGGCAGGCGCCTTGCCCGGTGGCGACGCCCGGCAGGTCGGAGCCCGGATCGAGCAGATAGAACCAGCCCGGTCCCGCTCGGCTGCACAGCTCGTGATTGCCTCGGGCGACGATCCACGGCGCCGCGGCCAGCAACTCCGTCGCGGGCTGGAAGAAATCCAGCCACCAGTTCATCCATTGGTCCGGCTGGTCGCTGCCGGGACTATTCTGGCCAAGGTAGGGTCCTGCCAGCGTGCAACCGACGGAGTCGGTGTTGTCTCCGGCATCGTAGACGTGCCCCCGCTTGCCGTTGATCGCGACCTTGCCGGGGGTTCCTCGATAGTTGTAGTCCCCCATGTGGAGCACGATATCTGGATCCGCGCGCGCGGCAGCGTTGGCAATGTCGAGCAGGGGCCAGGCCGAACTCCCTGGCTGACATCCCCCTTGGGATCCAGGGCGACACCCGGAATCGCCGATGACCGCCAGATGCGCTGCCGCGTCGGGTGGGCCGGGCAGCCGTCGATCACGGCCTTGGACCTGCATCGCGGTGGTCACGACCGCCTCGCAGACCTGGATATCGAAATGAGCGGGGTCCGGATTCGCGCGCGCTTGCGTGGGAATGGCCGCTCCGTCCCCGATTGCGGGCACCAGCTTGGGACACGCCGACGCAGCCCCTTGCAGAATCACCCGGGCGATGGTGACCTGACCGCCGCGGCTGGTGGGTGCGAGAATGCTGTAGGCGGACAGAACCTCGCCGGATGTGGTGTCGCCCCGCACCACCGGCATACCCAGGACAGCCAAACAGGCGCAGGTCGCGAGTATTGTAAGAAGAGGGGCACTGGATCGCATCGGAGGCTCCGGCTGGTGAATGCGGCGAGACCGCAACGCTGTGTGTTGAGCGGCTGCCGAGAGGTGCCTTGTTGCCAGCCCTTCGGATGCCCGGAATCGGCGCGACGAAGATCGCGAATCGCACGTCAATCGAACCCACCCAAAACAGAGGATCGCCCATGGACGCCAAGCCTGCCACGACCGATTTCCCGATCGTCTGTGTCGGCGGTTCGGCAGGTGGTCTCGATGCCTATACCCGGTTGCTGCGCCATTTGCCGAACGACATGGGGGTTGCGATCGTCATCGTGAATCATCTGCGGACCGTCGCGACCCATCTCCACGAGATTCTCCCGAGCGCCACGACGATGCCGGTCGAGCTGATCACGGAACGCCTGCTCATCCGGCCGAACCAGGTGTTCATCATCCCGGCGCAGCGTGATCTTCACGTCTTCAATGGCGAGTTCCGGTTGAAGCCCATCTCAAAGCCGAGGGGATGGCCGGACGTGATCACCGTCTTTCTGCGTTCCCTCACCCAGAACTGGGGCGGCCAACTGATCGCCGTCATCGTCTCCGGCTACGACGGTGATGGCGCCGAGGCGCTCTGTGGGATCAAGGACGTGGGCGGCATCACCATCGCGCAGGCGCTCGACACCGCCGCTCAGCCGGACATGCCCGCGAGCGCTATCGCGAGCGGCTGTATCGATTTCGTGCTCTCGCCGGAAGCGATCGCGCACAAGATCGTCAGCATTGCCCGCGGAGATGCTTCGGGCGGTGGTTCAGTCGCCGCCGAGGCGCCGCAGCCGTGATCGGAGCGCATCGATCTCATCGAGCAGGTCGAGCACAAGCGCCGTGCTGGCCGCGTTCAACTCCAGATCGCGGGTCAGGCGCAACGCCACCCGCGCCCGTCTGAGCGTCGTCCCGCCGAAACGCCACCGCTCTGGGGCTTCGCCGCTCGGCGTCAATACGCCTTCCATGACCAATGCCACCAGTTGATCGACGTCAGTCCGGCACGCCCGGCTCAACTCGACGAGCGTGAACTGGACCTCCTCCTCGACAACGACGCACGGCGTCACGGTCCTGTTGATCGTGTTCATTGGCATCACGCCTCCAAGGCAGGTCGCGGTTGGAAGTCGCCGAACGCCTCGGCCATCCGGCGATAGGCATCCTGCGCCGTCGGCGTGTCGGCCGGCGGCAAGCGAATCGACAGCACCGCATAGAGATCGCCGGGTGGCGCGCTGGGAAGCCCTCGGCCCTTGAGGCGCAGCTTGCGGCCCGCCGACGAGCCGGGCGGCACCGTCAGTTGCACGCTGCCGTCGGGGGTCTTGACGGTGACGCCGGCGCCGAGGGCCGCTTCCCAGGGCGCGACTGGCAGGTCGAGGTAGACATCGCGGCCATCGACACGAAAATGCGGGTGCGGCGCGAACGCGATCTCAAGGTAGAGGTCACCCGCCGGCGCGTCACCCTGCCCCGGACCGCCTTGGCCGGCGAGTCGCAGGTGTTGTCCATCGCGGATGCCTTTGGGGATGTTCACCTCCAGGTGCCGCTCCTCGATGATCGGGCGTCCGCTCGCATCGATCCGCGGGACGCGCAGCGAGATGCTGCGGCGCCCCCCGCGATAGGCGTCCTGCAGGTCGATCTGCACCTTGGCGTGATGGTCCTCACCGGCCCGGTGGCCTCGCCCATGCGCGCCGCGCGCGCCCGCGGCCCGGTACCCGAAGAGCGATTCGAAGAAGTCGCTGTGACTGAAGTCCTGGCTGTCGCCTTCGGGGCCGCCAGTGAACTCGAAGCCGCTATTCCATCCCGGAGGCGGATTGAAGTCCTGACCGCGTTTGTAGCGGTTCGCCACCTCATCGTAGGCAGCCCGCTTCTCGACGTCTTTCAGTGCCTCGTATGCCTCGGCCACTTCCTTGAAGCGCACCTCTGCATCCGGCTCCTTGCTGACGTCCGGGTGGTATTTGCGCGCCAGCTTGCGGTAGGCACGCTTGATCTCATCCTGCGCGACCGTGCGCTCCAGTCCGAGCACGGCGTAGTAGTCCTTAAATTCCATCAACCCTCCCGCTGGTGGCTTTGCCTGGTCTCGAATCATCCTTTTCAAGCCTAGCCGACCAGCGCCATGCCGTCTGTATGCTATCGAACGCATTCTGTGGGGTTCGAAGCCCGCGTAGGTCGTGGCGAGGGACGAACCGCTTCAATCGCGAGAGATGCGGTTCGCGATCGCTCACCACATCCGATCGAATACAGGACTCCAGACCAAGAACTGGATGAAGGCGGTCAGCGACTGGAAGCGCGTCATCACGGTCGCCTCGGCGAGTGATCAACGCGCTGGGTGTCGAGCAGCTCGGCCAGGTCCAGGCGGTCGTGGTGGGCCAGGCGATTGATCTGGCAACTTGATTGCACTGCGATCATTGCCTAACTTTGCATGGAGCCGATGGAGGGCACGATGGCCAGCATTACGATCCGCAATCTCGATGACACCTTGAAGCGCCGTCTGCGCATACGCGCGGCCGAGCATGGACGTTCGATGGAAGAGGAGGCACGGGAAATCCTGCGCCTCGTCGTGGGCGAACCTGCGCCGCCCGTCAACATCGCGGCGGCGATCCGCGCGCGCGTCGCCGGCTTCGGGGGGGCAGACCTCGACCTTCCGCCCCGCGAGCCGATGCACGAACCGCCGGTGCTGGATTGATGCCGCGATGATCATCCTCGACACCAATGTCGTCTCCGAAATCCTGCGCGCCAAACCGGCACCAAGGGTCGAGGCCTGGCTCGCCGGCCAGAACGGTGCGGACGTCTTTCTCACCGCGATCAGCGAGGCGGAGCTGCGTTACGGCGTGGCCGTCCTGGCGAAGGGCAAGCGGCGGGAGGCGCTGGCCGAGGCTGTGAACGGAATGCTGCGGGAGGACTTCCGCGACCGCATCCTGCCCTTCGACAGCGCCGCTGCCCTCGAATACGCCAGCATCGGGGCGAAACGGCGGGCCGTGGGACGACCCCTCAGCCAGTTCGATTGCCAGATCGCCGCCATCGCCCGTGCGCACGGCGCCGCCATGGCCACCCGCAACGTCAGCGACTTCGAGGGCTGCGGCATCGCAGTCATCGACCCGTGGCAACATGCTGGGGGCGACTGACCGGCATGGAGAAACGCAGCCTCACCGAACGCGATCTCTGCACCGAACAAGCCCTGAGATAGGCGTCCATGAGCGTGAAATTCTCCGAAGCAGTCCGTGGCTGACGACCAGCAGGCTGCGGAGGAGCGCGCCTTCGTGCGTGCCGTGGTCGCGGGATTGGCCGACTTGGACGCAGGCCGCGAAGTTTCCCTCTCCGAGGCCAAGGCTAGATTCGGCTTGGGCTAGCGGCATATGTGCTGCCAGGATCAGCTTCGCCAAGTCCGCGCTCAGCGACTTGGCGGGCATCCAGGAACACCAAGCGCATGCCTGATGGTTCGCTACTCCGGCCGTCGGGAGCCGCCCGACTGCCAGTACGGCTATCGGCGAAATTCGTCTCTAGTAGGCTTCTGGGACGCCCTGGGGCTTGCTGAAAGTTACGTATACTGTCACCGGAGTTCCCATCAACCCTCCCGCTGGCGGCGCTTGGCATCCGGTCGCGACTTGCGACGGCCCATGCGCCCAAGTAGAAATCAGCAAGCTCCCGATCTGACTCTGGCGACGAAGCTCATGCTTCATGAATCCTCAGGCTGCGCTAACGGTTCGTGAAGCGGAGCTTCATCGCATGGTCACGCAGTTGGAGCTGCGTGACCAGAAACCGGGACGCACTTGATAGACGGCTACTTGGCGTGCGCTGGTGTCGCGAGGCCATTGGGCTCCTCTTGCTCAACCTAGCGCAGCAGCGCCATGGCATCTGTGCGCTACCGCACGCAGCCTTCGACCTCGACGCGCGCGCTCGTGGCAATCCGGTCGGAAGCGTTCAGTCAGGAAACGCGCCGGGCAGAAGACGGACCGGCGCGGGGGTTCGCTCAGCGACGGCGCACCGCCAGGGTGCCGTTGACGGCGCTCGCCTGAAGGCTTGTGCGCGCCATCCTGAAGGTGGCGACCTTGTCGCTCAACCCCCTGGATTGATCCTGCAGGCTCTCCGCCGCCGCGGCGGCCTGCTCGACCAAGGCCGCGTTGCGCTGGGTCATCTCATCCAGCTGGCCAATGGCGTGTGTCACCTGCTGGATCCCCGCGCCCTGCGCCACGCTGGCATCGGCGATCTCGCTGACCAGCCCGACGACCTGCCGGAACGACGTCACGATCGCGTCCATCGTGTGTCCGGCCGACGCCGCCTGCTTGGCGCCGTCATTGACCTGCGTGACGGAGGTGCCAATCAATCCAGTGATCTCTTTTGCCGCCTGCGCGCTGCGTTGCGCGAGCTGCCGAACCTCGGCGGCGACGACGGCGAACCCGCGTCCCTGTTCGCCGGCCCGAGCCGCCTCGACCGCGGCATTGAGGGCGAGGATATTGGTCTGGAAGGCGATGCCTTCGATCACGCCGATGATGTCGGCGATGTCCCGGCTGGACGCCTGGATCGTCCCCATGGTGGCGATGACCTGCTGGACCAGTTGGCCGCCAGCGATCGCTTGCTCATTGGCTCGATGCGCCAGTGCGTTGGCACTGCTGGCGTGGTCGTCGTTGCGCCGAATCGCGGACTGGAATACCCCCATGGCATTCGCCATCGCCTCAAGACTGCTCGCCTGTTCCTCGGTTCGCTCGGCGATGTCCGCATTTCCCCGGGCGATCTCGCTGGCCGCGGTATGAACGGCATCGGTTGCGTCCCGGATCTGCCCGACCAGGGTGCGCAAGTGCTCCACCGTCGTATTCGTGTCCTGTTTCAGTTCGGCGAACCGCCCCTCGTAGCGGGTCTCGATCGTCTGCGTGAGATCCCCTTGCGCCAAGGCGTGCAGCACGCTCGCCAGATCATCCAGGACCCCGGCAACAACTGTGGTCAGGTGATTCATTCCCTCGGCCAGGTCACGGAAAAAGCCGTGTTTGCCGTCGCTGCTCAACCGTTGTGTGAAATCACCGCAGGCAACGGCCTTGAGCAGCGCATCCAACTCGCCTTCGGCGGCGACCTCGGCGGTCCGATCGATCCATTCCAGCACTGAGCCGAGGCGCTCGCCCTGGTCGTCGAGCACCGGATTGGCGATGAGTCTGAAGGTCCGCCCGCCGACGTTCATCTGACTGGTATGGGTGCCTTTGAGCTCCGCCAAGAGCTGGTACTGATGGTCCGGATGGCGGTGGAATTCGGTGAAGCAGCGCCCGAGCATTTCGTCAGCCTGGAACGTCGGCAGATCGCGGCGAATATCGGCCTCGGCATCGCGGATCATCCGGTTGAAGGCGTCGTTGAGATAGATCAGCGTGCCCGCGTTGTCGACCACCATCATGTTGGTGGAGGCGGTGTCGAGTGCGCTCGTGAGGCGCCGCATCTCGTCGGCGACACCTTTGTCCGCCGCTGCGCGTTCGGCGAGGTTGTCCTGCATCCGCGCGAGGCCGCTGAATAGCGACCCGATTTCATCGCGGCGCGAGCTCTCGACGCAGTTGTGATAGTCGCCGTTACCGATCCGGTTGAAGACGCCAATCACCTGCCGCAAGGGACTGGCGATCATGCGCCGCGTCATCAGCCAGAGCAGCGGCAACCCGGCACCGAACACCGCCGCGGCAATCAGGAGACAGCGCAGCAAGGTGGCCCGCAAGGTCTCATCGATGCCGGCCATCGACACATCGACACCGATGACGTAGTCGACACCATCGGACGATCTGGCGGGCACGAAGATCGAGCGGAACCTGCCCCATTGGTCGCTGTACTGGTCGTAATGGAGTCGCCCGTCGGCGGAGGCGGCACGTAACCCCTCGCTGGCGTCGTCATAGGGGTCGAAAAACGCTGTGAAATCGCCCGATGCCTTCTCTTCTTGGGTATAGCTTGAGGACGTAAAGAGGATGCGATCGCCCCGCTTGATCGTGGTGTAGATGTATTGGACTTGAGCCTTGTCGGCGAACGCGGTCAGGGCATCGATGAAGGCGGTATAGGTCTCGGGCGCGATCGAGCCGGACTGAGCGGGCCGCGTGTGGAACGCGTCCCCCACCAGTCGCACGCCCTCGGCCGTGGCCAGCAAGGTCTTGTCGATCCCCTGCATGATGCTGCTCTTTTCGCTGACATAGGTGTACAGCGTGAACGCGACCGAGGTCAGCAGGTTCATCAGCAGCATGGCGAGGAACAACTTGGACGACAATCCCAAGGTCATCCGGCGACGTTTGATGTTCATTCAAAGCCCTTGCGTCAGCATGTCGAGAGTGTAGGTCCCACCGAAGAACACCAATGATGATTGAGGGGAGGCCACCGTGCAGGGTACGTCAAATGGTCATGTACTCGTTGCGAGATCAGTCACGTTCGCGCGCGGCTGTTTCCTGTGGTTGCACGGCGAGATCGCAGCCTCGGGCGGTGCGTCTGGCAAGCGAGCTTCAGAAAGTGCGGGCGGGTTCGCAACTCCGACACTGAAACGCGAAGACACTTTTGGAGGAGCCCCAAGTTGTTTGCTATTTCGGCCGACGCAGACACGGGAAAGAGGCCGCAAACAAGGTGAGTCGCCATGTCGGAGCTGTCGAAGCATGCCGTTCAGGGTTGTCGTTCATTGATGTTCGCTGCTGGCGACCAGGATCGGTTGGCCCTTTTGCCCAGAGCCCGTCGTCTCGGGCGCGCCGGACTCTATGAAGTGGCGACCATCACGGTCGCGGTCGCCGCGCTGGCCGCCAGCGTCTTCCCGGCCCAGGCGCAGTTCGCCAGCCTGACGGCCTTCGGCGACAGCTACGCGGATACGGGTGCGGCTCCGGGCGGGGCGTTCCGCATCCTGGGAACCGTGCTGGACATTCCCGGCGTCTATCCTTGCGTGGCCCCGCTGGCGAGCTGCCGGTTCACCGGCAGTACGAACTTCAACGACACGCTGCAGTCGCTCTCCGGCCTGCCGGGTTTGACCAACTATGCGATCGGCGGCGCCCGCACCGACAACTCCAACACGATCGGGCAGCTGGGAAGCGATTTCGGCTTCCCCTACCAGCTTCGACAGCTCGCCCTGAACGGGACGCGCTTCGGCGAGCGCGACTTCGTCACGCTGTCCATCGGCGGCAACGACGAGTCGTACATGACCAGCGGCGACACGCTCGCGACCGTCAACGCGCGTGCGACGCTGGCGGCGCACAACGCGGTTTACGGCGGCATCGCGGTCGATGGCTTCGTCACCGGGGGCGTCCAGCAGTTGGTGGCGGCCGGTGCCCGCAACATCGCCTGGCTAGGGTCAGGCAACTCGAAATATTTTCCCCAGCCCGAACCCGTCGGGGTTGCGTTGACCACGGCGCAGCGCGACGCGTGGGCGGCCACCTATCTGTACGAGACCCAGGTGGCGCTGCGGCCGCTGGCCCAAGCCGGTATCCGCATCTTCATGCTCGACTTCGGCATCCTGCAGGCGCGTGTCGCCGCCGATCCGGGCCGGTACGGTTTTAGCGGAACGCAGTGCGAAGCCGGGCCGATCGGGGAAGGCGTGCCGTTGAACGTCGCCGGCTGCTTCTACGAGAACTCGGTGCATCCGACCGGTGCCGCGATGGCGGTGGTTGGCGCCTACATGGCGAACCAGATCGACGCACCGACCACCGTCATGCCGCAGGGCAGCATCGCGACCGGCGTTGCCGCGACCTTCGTCGACTCGGTGTTCGGCCGACTCGACGCCTATCGGACGTTTCAGAACTACGGGGTCGGTTCTGCGATCGCCGAGACCTTCGCCGGAACCAATGCGATGGCGACCACGACGCCGGTGGCGTTCGCGCCGCAGAGCCGGTGGTCGGTTTTCGTCGATGCCAGTTACCCCAGCGGCAGCACCGACCGGGAGTTCTATGCGGCGGGCGCCGACTGGCACGCGATCGGCGGCACCCTCGGGGTCGAGGTTCGGCTCGATCCACGGGTACGGCTCGGCGCGGTGTTCGGCTACTCCGAACCCAAGGTCGACCTCGACGTCCAGAACACCAGCAACGACATCCAGGCGTACCAGATCGCCGGCTACGGCTCGTTCACCGACGTCAACTGGTTCGCCGACGCATTGTTCGCCTATGGGCGCCAGGACTTTTCGCTCGACCGCTCCGGCGTGATCGACGTCGTCCACGGCAGCACCAGCGCCGACACCCTCGCAGTGGCAGCCAAGGGCGGTTACCTGGTCGACGTCGGACCGGTCCGTGCCGGACCGATCGCCGGCATCGCCTACACGCGCGCCGTGATCGACGCCTACACCGAGACCGGCGACAGCCTGCTCACCATGCGGGTCGACCAGCAGTCACTCGACGCCCTGACGGGCAGTGCCGGCCTGCAGGTGCGGGTTCCGGTCCAGCTCTCGAGCGGCCTCTACAGCCCGTTCTTCAACGTCACGGCCGAGCACGACTTCCTCGGCTCCGGCCGGACCCTGACGACCACCCAGGTGACGACGCCGCTGTTGCCGGTGCTGACTCCAGTGCCCGAAGACGACCGCACCTACGGCAAGGTAGCGGTCGGGGTCGCCGCCGTGCTGACCGGCAACGTGAGCGCCAACGTCACGGCGGCGACGACGTTTGCCCGCGACGGCGGTAACGACATCATGGTCAGCGGCGGCATCGAGGTGGCGTTCTGAGCCGCGGCGCCACCGCGATCACGCTGTTTGCCGCCATCGCCCCCTAGAATTCTTGAGGGCGTAAAATGCTTGCAGATGAGTCAAATTTCGATGAAGCGTCCGACCATACAAGGCCGTCGGTATCGGTATCGAGCCGACGATAGCGATCCCGATGGCATGACTCGTCGGTCTGAGGCGAAGCCTCCCTGGACGGCGCTCGGTGCTTTCCGATAGTTATCGACAGGTCACGCGCTCATGTGTCGATCGCGAATTCCCCCGCCGGTGGTCCGACCGGCTCCGACCGCACCCCAGACCGGGTCCACTGCCAGTTGCCGGCGAGCGTCCAGCCAGCCTGCTCCAACACCGGTAGTACGCCGCTCTGATGCCACGAAGCTGAGTCTCCGAGGTGGCCGTGCACCAGCACCAGAATCCGCCCGGCGCTGGCGGGGCCGGCAAACGCCCCCCCGAGCGCGCAGCAGAGCGCTAGCCACCACCCCCAAGCATCCCGTCATGGGCGCGGTTTAGGGGCTATCATCGCGCTTTCGGCGCAGCCAACGGAGCTTCATGAGGAAAACGGTTGTCGGCGCGGCCAGGGGGCGAGCCCAGAGCGCGACACACACCGGGTGCGGCGCTGTCCTTGCGCATCTGACCCTGCTTTGCGTCGCACTCTGCGCCGCAGCACCGGCGCTTGCCCTGGACAGCGTGACCCTGCAACTCAAATGGCGTCACCAGTTTCAGTTCGCCGGCTACTACATGGCCCTGGAAAAGGGCTATTACCGTGACGCGGGGCTGGATGTCCGCTTTCTTGAGGCCGGACCGAACACCGATCCCGTCGCCGAAGTGATCTCGGGCGCGGCGCAGTTCGGGATCGGCAGCAGCGAACTCCTGCTGTCACGCCAGACGTACCCCGTCGTCGCGCTGGCCCCCATCTTCCAGCACTCGCCGTTCGAACTCCTGGTCCGCGCCGACCGCGCGAGCAATCTCCATGAACTGGTCGGACAGCCCATCATGCTGGAGGCCGGCGCGGCCGAGATCCTGGCCCTGTTCCAGAAGGAGGGCGTCGAGCGCGACAAACTCGTCATCCATCTCCACAGCCTGGGGGTCGATGCGCTGCTGCATAACCAGGTGGCCGCGATTTCAGCCTATTCCACCACGGAGCCCTATCTCTTAAGACAGGCTGACCTTGACTACAACGAATTCTCGGCCCGCGCGGGCGGCATCGATTTCTACGGCGACATCCTCTTTACCACCGAGTCCGAGCTGAAGTCGCACCCCGAGCGAGCGCGGGCCTTTCTCGCTGCCAGCCTAGAGGGCTGGCAATACGCCATGGCGCACATCGATGAAAGCATCGATCTCATCATGGCCAAGTACAACAGCCAAGACCGCACTCGCGCGCACTATCGCTTCGAGGCCGAGGAAACTCGGAGTCTGATGCAGCCGGATCTGGTCGTGATCGGGCATGTCAATCCCGGACGCTGGCGTCATATCGCCGACACCTATGCCGCGCTGGGCATGCTGCCCGAGCATTTCCCGCTGGATGGGTTTCTCTACGCGATCAAGATGCCCAGGTTCGATCCACGCCTGCTCGTCGCGCTGGCCCTGGCTTTGGCGGTGGCGCTGATGCTGGGCTTGCTGAGCTGGCGCGTTGATGGTCTCAACCGGCGTCTGCGCGGGGAGATCGCGCAACGTAAAGCGGCTCATCATAAGCTCGCCGAGAGCGAGGCACTGCACCGCCTGCTCACCGAGAACAGCGGCGATGTCATCTGGATGCTCGACCTGGTCAGTCGGCGGTTCGACTATGTCAGCCCCTCGGTCCAGCGCCTGCGTGGATTCACGCCCGAGGAGGTGATGGCGCAACCCCTGGAGAAGGCGCTCACCCCGCAATCGGCGAAAAAGGTCGCGGCCCTCATCGGCGAGACGCTCGAACGCCTGTTGGCCGGCGACACCGATGCAGGCTACGTCACCGCCGAGGTCGACCAACCACACCGCAACGGCGGCATCGTGCCGACCGAGGTGGTGACGACCTATCTGATGGACGAGGCCGGGCGGCCCGTCAAGATCCTCGGCGTCACGCGCGATATCTCTCAGCGCAAGGCCCTGGAGGCTGAGTTGCGCACCCGCGTCGCCGCCATCGAGGCCGCGGCCGACGCCATCGTCATCACCGACACCCAGGGCTACCTGCTCTATGCCAATCCGGCCTTCACCCTGCAAACCGGCTACGACCTGGAGTCCGTCAAGGGCCAGCATTCCCGGATTCTCAACAGCGGAAAACACCCCAGGGAATTCTATGCGCAGCTCTGGCAGACCGCTCTGGCCGGCCAGATCTGGCGTGGCGAGCTGATCAATCGTCGCAAGAACGGTGAGTTCTATGAGGAGGAAATGACCATCTCGCCGGTCAAGAAGGATCACGGCGAGATCGAGTGTTTCGTCGCCATCAAGCGCGATATCAGCGAACAACGGGCCATGGAGCGCGCTTTGCAGGCCGCGAACCAGGAACTTCAGGAAAACCTGGAGAAGATCGGCCGCTTGCAGGTCGTCCTCGCCGAGCAGGCAATCCGCGATCCGCTCACCGGCCTGTATAACCGGCGCTACCTCGACGAGACCCTGCCGCGCGAATTCGCCCGCGCCAAGCACGAGGGCTACTCACTGACCGTCGCCATGCTCGACGTGGATTTCTTCAAGCGCATCAACGACACCTGGGGGCATCCGGCCGGTGATGAGATCCTCAAGGCATTGGCCCAGCGCCTGAGCGAGGGGGTGCGCGAGGGCGATATCGTCTGTCGCTATGGCGGCGAGGAATTCCTGCTGGTGCTGCCGCATATCGCCCAGGAGATCGCCTTCGAGCGCGCCGAGAGGTTGCGCCTTGATTTTGCCGACAGCGCGCTGGAGTGCGCCGACACCAAGATCCAGGCCACGCTCTCCATTGGCCTCGCCAGTTATCCCGATCACGCCCAAACCCCGGACGCGCTGATCGAGCAGGCCGACGCGGCCCTGTATCGCGCGAAACGATCGGGCCGCAACCGGACCGAGATCGCGCCAGCCGCCGCATCCGGAGCGATCACCAAGGGATAGGACATCGCCCCCGGTTCGACGAGCCGCACCGGATCTAGGTTGACTGCGCCCAGGAATACGCCGATCCATCTGAATCATGCGCAAAGAATGGCTGTTGATGTTTGTCATCGTGCTGCTGGCCGCCGGCGGCTGGCTCTGGTGGCGTGAGTCCCCGATCGCCGTCACCGTCGTCGCGCCAACACGCGGCCCCGCCGTCGAGGCGATCTACGCGACCGGCAGCGTGGAGCCCGGGGTCATGCTGCCGATCGCCTCGCGGGCGGCGGGGGATCTGGTCGAACTCGATGTCGATGAGGGCGACCACGTCAGCAAGGGACAGACCCTGGCCCGGCTCGATGACGCGGACCTGACCAACACGGTGCAGGAGCTCGACGCGCGAGCACGTCTGGCGCGTCTGAATCTCCAGCGCATGCAGGAACTGGCGCGGCGCAAGGTCGTCGCCACTGTCGAAGTCGATCAGGCGCGCGCCGACCTGGATGCGGCCGAGGCGGTGCTGAGACGCGCCAAGGCGCAGCGCGGTTTCATGACGCTCAGGGCGCCCGCCGATGGTCTCATCATCCGCCGCGACGGCGAGGTCGGTCAGTTCATCCCGGCGGGGCAGGCCGTGTTCTATCTTTCCTGCTGCGCGCCGCTGCGGGTCACGGCCGATGTGGATGAGGAGGACATCCCACGGGTCCGCGTCGGGCAGAAAGTCGTCCTGCATGCGGACGCCCTGCCGGAAAAGGTGTTCGATGGCACCGTCAGTCAGATCACCCCCAAGGGCGACCCGGTCGCGCGCACCTTTCGGGTGCGCATCCGGCTCGCCGATCCGGCGGGCTTGCGGATCGGCATGACGGTCGACGCCAACCTGATCGTGACCGAGCGACAGGACGCCCTGCTGGTGCCGTCCACCGCCCTGCAGAAAGGCGCGCTCTGGCTGGTGGCGGACGGCCGACTGCATCGCCAGCCGGTGCGCACCGGCGTGGCCGGCGCCCAGCGCACCGAGATCCTCGACGGCTTGCCGCCGGATGGCCAGGTCGTCGCCATGCCCGCCGAAGACCTGCGCGACGGCGCCGCCGTGCGCATCCGCCCACCCGACACCAGGCCCCAGCCCTGATGCGCATCCAACTCCAGGTCGCGCTTACCCATCTCACCGGGCGTCGGCGCCAGACGCTGGTCTCGCTCACCGGCGTGGTGCTCGGGGTCGCCTTCTTTCTGGCGGTGTCGTCCCTGATGCGCGGCTCCGAGCAGGACTTCATCACGCGTCTGGTCGACAACAGTCCGCACATCACCGTCTCGGACGAGGTGCGCCGGCCGCGCACCCAGCCGGCCGAGCGGCGCTGGGCGAGCGGGGCGGTCAAGATCCGCAGCCTCAAGCCGCAGACCGAGACGCGCGGCATCCGCGGCTACCGCGAGAAGCTCGCGCTCATCGAGGCGATTCCGGGGCTGCGGGTCGCGCCCGTGCTGGTCGGCTCGGCGGTGCTCACCTTCGCCGGCCGCGAGGAGGGTGTCACCCTCTCGGGCATCGTGCCGAAAACCATGAAGACGGTGTCCACCATCCAGGACAAGATGATCGCGGGATCGCTCGACGCGCTCGACGTCAACCCCAATGGCATCGTCATCGGCACCGGGCTGGCCGAGAAATTCGACCTCGGGCTCGGCCGCAACCTGACCCTGGTGGCCGCGAGCGGCGCCAGTCGCGCCATGAAGGTGGTCGGCCTCTTTCGCACCGGCAATGCCTCGGTCGACGAGACCCAGACCTTTACGCTGCTCAAGCGCGCGCAGGTCTTGTTCGCGCGGCCCAACCGGGTCAATCGCTTCCTGATCCAGCTCGACGACGCCTACGCCGCGCGCACCGTCGCCCAACGCATCGAGGACGCCACCGGCGACAAGTCGGTCTCCTGGGTCGAGGCGTCGGAGGACATCCTGAGCGTGCTGGTGGTGCGCAACATCATCATGTACAGCGTGGTGGCGGCGATCCTGGTCGTCGCCTCCTTCGGCATCTACAACACCCTCTCGACCATCGTGCTGGAGAAGACCCACGACATCGCGATCCTCAAATCCATGGGCTTTCACGCGCGCGACGTGCGGCTCATCTTTCTGTTCGAAGGGGTCGTCATCGGCCTGATCGGCAGCCTCTTCGGCCTGGTCATGGGGGTCGGACTCATGCACGTCCTGTCGCTGGTGCAGATCAAGCCGCCGGGCGTCTCGGAGCAGGTCTTTTTGCCGATCTGGTGGGGTGCGCAGCAATTCGCCCTGGCCACGGCCTTTGCCATGGCGTCCTGCATCCTCGCCGCCTGGCTCCCGGCGCGCCGCGCGGGGCGGGTGCATCCGGTGGAGATCCTGCGGGGCGCGGCGTGAGCGCAGAGAACCTGGTTACAGGGTCTCGGTCTCGAAGCCGGGTAGGGTACGCATCGCGTACCTGACACCCTTGCAATCGGCACGGATGCCGATGAATGGGGTATGGGGCGAACGCTTGATTGAACCGCCGCGACTCCTCGGAAACGCGGCGGTTTTTTGTACATCGGCGCAACGGTACGCGATGCGTACCCTACGGAATCTGACAAAGCGGTGCCGGTTGGGTTGCTGCTTTTGGTCACCCACGATCTTCTGACTTGCGTTAAGTTGTCTTCGCCAACCCAACCGATGGCACTGTGGTGTCACGTAGTCTCTGGCGCTTTGCGTCGAGAGGTGGAGCGTTCGCACGACACTCTCATGCTGGAGCCAGCAATTCTCGGTTTGATATCGCGGCAACCCTCATTAAGAGCGCAAACAATGCATGTAGCCTTGAATCTCGACGAAGACACACTCTCTGACTTCTGCAAACGGCATCGCATTCGCCGATTGTCGCTGTTCGGCTCGCATTTGAAGGGAGCGGCTCGGCCAGAGAGCGACCTGGATCTGTTGGTCGAATTCGAGCCGGAGTCCATTCCGGGCCTGCTCGGAATTGCCGGCATGGAAATCGAATTATCGGAGATGCTGGGTGGCCGGGAGGTCGATCTGCGCACGGCGGGCGATCTGTCGCACTATTTCCGGGACGAGGTATTGCGCACGGCCGAGGTGCAATATGCTCGGTCATGATCGCGTCCGTCTGCGTCATATGATCGATGCGGCGGAGGATGTGCAACGGTTCGTCGCCGGGCGCCAGCGGTCGGAACTGGACACCGACCGGATGCTGCTGTTTGCGCTGGTTCGTGCTGTCGAAATCATCGGCGAGGCGGCCAGCAAGGTGTCGGATGAAACCCGCAGCGTCGATGCGGGCATTCCCTGGAAGGCCATCGTTGTGATGCGCAATCGTCTGATACATGCCTACTTCGACGTGGATGCCGAGATTCTCTGGGTGGCTGCGACGATGGAGATTCCCGCGTTGCTGATCCAACTGAAGGCACTCGCCGAGACGCCATAGGCGGCATGGCGGCAAGTTTGGTGGCAATGCTGGGGTTCACTCCCATTACCCTAGCATCCGCTGTCGACGGCAGCCGGGTAGCGCGCGGAGAATCTGATTACAGGGTCTCGGTCTCGAAGCCGACGATAGTGCGCCGCTCACGGCTGAATTCGATCCCGATGAGATGGATGGGTTGGCCGAGCGCGCGATACTTGTCCGCATAGCCGCGATCCTTGATCTGTTGCAGTGCCCGGCCCTCGGGCGCCAGCTCGACGACTTTGAATTCGAACAGCCAGATCCGCGCGTTGAACTTGAGCCTCAGATCGATACGCCCGAGTTGGGTGGCGTCCTCGGCCGCCAGGTCCAGGCCCAGTGCGGCGAGATGGCTGTAGAAGACGCTGGCATAGTAGCCCTCGTAGTGGGCGATGGGGTTGGCGGTATGCCACTGATGCGGGATGGCGGCGAAGAAGGATTCGACATGCAGACGCAGGGCATCGAAGTCGCCGGCCACCAGCAGGTCGTAGAGCCGGCTTGTCAGTTCGCTGACCTGTCCCGGTTCACCGATCAGGGCCTTGGCCAGGCTGTCGTTGAGCGCGCTTTCGACCTCCAGGTTCGGATAACCCAAGGTGTATTCGCGCCGCGCGCCGATCTGTCGCGACCCGGTGAAGGTCAAATAGCCCGTCTGCCACAGCCGCGCCTCGGGGGCCAGATGATCGACGTCGAAGGCCGACAAGAGCGCCTCGTCGGCCCGCAGATGCGCGAGCCTGGATAGCGGGTCGTCCAGTCCCAACCCGGATGGATCAGCAACCCGCGAAACAGGGGCTCGTTGCCGGCGAAGAGTTCAGCGATGGTGTCGATGAGCAGCGACTTGCCGAAGCGGCGCGGGCGCGAGAGGAAATACTGGCCACCCTCGTCGATCAACCGTCGGTATGAAACCGGTCTTGTCGACATAGTAATGATCCGCTTCCCGGATCTTGGCAAAGGTCTGGATTCCGATCGGCAGTCGACGGCGGTGCATGAGGGGCCTCGGCGGCGCGCAGGTTGCTGACATCCTGGGGTCATGTTAGACCCGCTCGGCGTAAAGGGCTCATGAATCTCAGTAGCCGTCTATCAATTGCCTCCCGGTTTCTGGTCACGCAGCTCCAGCTGCGTGACCCATGCGATGAAGCTCCGCTTCACGAAGCGTCGGCGCAGCCTGAGGATTCATGAAGCAGAGCTTCGTCTCGCGGGGGCCGAAGCAGGAGCTTCGTCACCAGAGTCAGAGCGGGAAGTAGACGATGGACGGCGCCTAAGGCTCTCGGCTTGCCGGGGGATGATGACTGCTGGAGTTGGCCAATGGATCCTTCCTTATGCAACAGCCTTGCGACCATCCTGCATCCGATAGAGATCCCGCGGGGCGCGGCGTGAGCCCGGTGCTGCGCGCGGAGCATCTGGTCCGCATCCTGCCCGGCGAGGTGCCGGTGACGTTGGTCAACGACGTCAGTCTCGCCATCGAGCGCGGCGAGTTCATTTGCATCATGGGTCCGTCCGGGTCGGGCAAGTCCTCGCTGCTCTATCTGCTGGGTCTGCTCGATGTGCCGACCTCGGGGCGGGTCTGGCTCGACGGCGAGGAGACCTCGCGCTATGGCGAGGACGACCTGGCGAACCGCCGGCTTTCGAAGCTCGGGTTCGTGTTCCAGTTCCATTTCCTGCTCGCCGAGTTCTCGGTGATCGACAATGTCGTTCTGCCGATCCGCCGCCTCGGCCGGCTCGATGCCGCCGCCGCCCGCGCGCGCGGTCTGGAGTTGCTGGACCGGCTGGGCGTCGTCGAGCAGAGCGCCAAGTACCCGCACCAACTCTCGGGCGGGCAGCGCCAGCGCGTCGCCATCGCCCGCGCCCTGGCCAATGACCCGCTGATCCTCCTCGCTGACGAGCCGACCGGCAATCTGGATTCGGCCGCGGGTGGTACCGTGCGGCAAATCCTCCAGGATCTGGCGCACGAGATGGGCAAGACGGTGGTCGCGGTGACGCACGATGCGTCCTTTGCCGCTGCGGCGGATCGGCGCATTGGGATCGTCGACGGCAGGATCGATGACGACTGGCGAGCGGTTTAGGGTCGGTCGAGACGTCTCATGCCGGGTTGCCGCCGCACGCTGACGCGAGCCGCCAGCGCGTTCGACCAGTCGCACGGATCCTTCTCGGGTCACTCGGTGTTCGAGCGACTCAGGATGGGGGACGCACTATTTCTCGGCTCTTGGTTCTCTGCCGCTTCGGGAAGCAGTTCTGAGGCACACCTCTGCCAAGCGACAAAACGGATTGAACAAGGCTCAACACCCTGCTCCTGCTCCTGCTCCTGCTCCTGCTCCTGCTCCTGCTCCTGCTCCTGCTCCTGCTCCTGCTTCCGCCTATCGCGGTGCCGCGGTCTTGCTGGGCGGCAGCGGCGGCTCCTGGCCAGGCGGCAAGGGCGGTCTGGGTGGTGGCGGC
>NZ_NRRF01000064.1 GCF_016583565.1 Thiocystis violacea
CGACTGAGCCCTCCCAGGTTCCTGGGCGACCCGTGCGTGCATGCCCTGCTCTCAGACCCCGGCGGAGTCTCGGCATCAGGCCAGTACAATGCCGAGACTGTTGCCTTCCGGTGATTGGAATGCGTCGGCTCCGCTGGCATCAGTTTCGGGGCTCTATCACACAGCCTACACGCCCCCTGTGTTCGCTTCGCAGCCGGGATCACTCCCGCACCACGCCACACTCGGTTCCGGTGGATGGCCAATCCTTACCGGCTCGGGACTTTCACCCGGTGGGCCGCAACAAGGAGTTTCCGATTCGCTTATCCGTCCGCTATCTTCCTCTCCTTCCAGGCTTTGCCTGGCGCAACCAACCGATGACCAAGGCCGTGATTTCGACGCAAACGACAAAGCCCGCACGAAGGCGGGCTTTGTTGGGGTGCCATGTACGCTGTCCGGCGATGCGTGCCGAACCAAGTCGGCTTACTTGATCTTGCCTTCCTTGTACATGACGTGCTGGCGGACGACGGGATCGAACTTCTTGATCTCCATCTTGCCAGGTTGATTGCGCTTGTTCTTGGTCGTGGTGTAGAAGTGACCAGTCCCGGCGCTCGAGTTCAGACGGATCTTTTCACGTGCTGCCTTTGCCATTGACGGATCCTCCTGTTAGACCTTTTCGCCGCGTGCACGGAGATCGCCGAGCACAGCGTCGATGCCGTTCTTGTCGATGATGCGCATGCCCTTGGTGGACAGACGCAGCTTCACCCAGCGCTTTTCGGCCTCGACCCAGAATCTCTTCTCGTGAAGATTGGGGAGAAAACGGCGCTTGGTCTTGTTGTTCGCGTGTGAGACGTTGTTGCCGGTGAGGGGGCGTTTACCGGTAACCTGACATACCTTGGACATGGCGGGAATCCCTACAAGTCGGCGTGTGTTTCGGTAGATAAAGAAGCGGAAGCCTAGCACGCCGACAGCGGCGCGCGCAAGTCCTGAATTCTGTTCCATTTCCTGATCACAGCAGTCCCCGCTCCGCGAATGAGGTGCCATCGCCGTCGCCGACGATGATGTGGTCGAGCACGCGCACTTCGATCAGGGCGAGCGCCTCCTTCAACCGCTGCGTGATCCGCACGTCCGCCTGGCTGGGCTCGGCGACGCCCGAGGGGTGGTTGTGCGCGAAGATCACCGCCGCGGCGTTGGTCTCCATGACGCGGCGCACCACCTCGCGCGGGTGGACGCTGGCGCCGTCGATGGTGCCATGGAAGAGCTCGTCGTAGCGAATGACCCGATGGCGATTGTCCAGGAAGAGGCAGGCGAAGATCTCCTGCGGCGAGCCGTAGAGACGCATCTTGAGATAGTCGCGCGTCGCCTCGGGGCTGGTGAGCACGTCTTGGCCGCTGATGCGGGTGAGCAGATAACGGCGGCTCAGCTCCAGCACGGCCTGCAACTGTGCGAACTTCGCGGTTCCGAGCCCCTTTTCCTTGCAAAAGCGGCGCTGGTCCGCGGCGAGCAGCCCGGCCAGGCCGTCGAAGCTGGTGAGCAGATCGCGGGCGAGATCGACCGCGCTGCGGCCCGGGACGCCGGTTCTGAGGAAGATCGCCAAGAGTTCGGCATCCGAGAGCGCCGTCGCGCCACGCTCCAGCAGTTTCTCACGAGGACGCTCGTCCTCCGGCCAGTCCTTGATCGTCATGGGGCTCCTCCGCACGCGGACCGCAAGACCGTGATTCGGGTAAGATCACGGCCAGACTGAACCACAAAGATACACGATTCGCTCATGATGCATCAGCACGCATTGCGCGTCTTGCTCGGGGTCGGCGGGGGCATCGCCGCCTACAAATCGGTCGATCTCGTGCGACGCCTCAAGGAGCGCGGGTGCGAGGTGCGGGTCGTCATGACCAAGGCGGCCACCGGATTCGTGACACCGCTCACCTTCCAGGCGGTCTCCGGCCATCCGGTGCGGACCACGCTGCTCGACCCCGCGGCCGAGGCCGGCATGGACCACATCGAGCTGGCACGCTGGGCGGAACGCCTCCTGATCGCACCCGCGACCGCCGACCTCATGGCGCGGCTCGCCGCTGGCATCGCGGATGACCTCTTGACCACGCTGGCCCTGGCAACCGAGGCGAAGCTGACGCTGGCCCCGGCGATGAATCAGGTGATGTGGCGCCACCCCGCGACCCAGGCCAATCTGGAGACGCTGCGCGGCCGCGGCGCATGCATCCTGGGTCCAGGCGAGGGTCAGCAGGCCTGTGGCGAGGTGGGTCCCGGACGGATGCTCGAGCCCCTGGAGATCGCCGAGGCCCTGCGCGCGTCCGCGGCTCGGCCGTTGGCCGGCGTGCCCGTGCTCCTGACCGCAGGGCCGACACGCGAGCCGCTGGACCCCGTGCGCTTCCTCGGCAATCGCAGCTCCGGGCGCATGGGCTACGCGCTCGCGGAGGCCCTGACCGAGCTGGGGGCCGAGGTAGCCCTGGTGACGGGACCGACCGCCCTACCCCCGCCGGGCGTCAGCGAGCTGATCCGGGTGGAATCGGCCCTGGAGATGCATGCCGCGGTCATGGCGCGCGCGGCCGGCTGCGGCATCTTCGTCGGGACCGCCGCCGTCGCCGACTATCGCCCTGTCGCGCCCGCGCGTTCCAAGATCAAGAAGGACGCGGAGGAGCTGACCCTCGGGCTGGTGCGCAATCCGGACATCCTGGCGGAGGTCGCGGCCCTGAGTCCGGCGCCCTTCAGCGTCGGTTTCGCCGCCGAGACCGACCACGTCATCGAGTACGCGCGCGGGAAGCTCGAAAAGAAGCGGCTGAGCATGATTGCGGCCAATCATGTCGGTGGCGAGCGCGGCGGATTCGAACGCGCCGAGAACGCCCTCACCGTCCTCTGGGACGGCGGGAGTCGCGCGTTGCCCATGATGAGCAAGGCCCAGCTCGCCCGCGAGCTGGCCGCGCTCATCGCCGATCGCTATAAGGAGCACCATGCTGCATCGACTTGAAGTCAAAATCCTGGACGCGCGGCTTGGCCGCGACTTTCCGATGCCCGCCTACGCGACCGAGGGCTCGGCCGGGCTCGACCTGCGGGCCATGCTGGAGGCACCGCTGGATCTGCCGCCGGGCTGCAGCGAGCTGCTGCCAACCGGCATGTCGGTCCATATCGCGGAGCCCGGCGTCGCCGGCATGATCCTCCCGCGCTCGGGGCTCGGACACCGCCACGGCATCGTGCTTGGCAATCTCGTCGGCTTGATCGACTCCGACTACCAGGGTCCCCTGCTGGTGTCCTGCTGGAATCGCGGCAACGCGACCTTCCGTATCGACGTCGGCGAGCGCATCGCCCAATTGATGCTGGTCCCCATCCTGCGGGCCGACTTCGTGATCGTTGAAGCATTCGAGTCGTCCAGCCGGGGAACCGGCGGTTTCGGACATACGGGCACGCGCTAGCCCCGGCCGGCCCCAGGAAGCCGCCGCACCGTCCCGCGTCTCGTCGCCGCCGGCAAGGCGCGGAGCGCCAAGAGGGACGCGACACCGCGGAGCGGCGGCGCGAGATGTGCGTGCGCCATATCCGATAGCGCGCTCGTCACCGCTCCGCGGCGTGACGCCAATCCCGGCGCTCTGCGCCAACGCCCTCGCCTCGCGATCACCTCCCCGCCGGCTGCGCTAGAATGCTCGACGAGCCAGAGAGGCGGACTCGCGCCACCCGAACGGACTGGATTCGAGCAGCGATTCGCCTGGCGCCGCCCAGCGGCGGCCTGAAGGTCTGCGCGGCCTCCTCGCCCCACGGCTCGAATTCAGCATTGGCGGACAAGGTCCGCATCGATCAACCCGGAGAGCCACTTCCCCATGTCACTGCCCAGCGAACGCGCCCAGACCATCGCCAAAGTCCTCATCGAGGCACTGCCCTACATCAAACGCTTCCAGGGCAAGACCATGGTGATCAAGTACGGCGGCAACGCCATGGTCGACGAGCCCCTGAAGCAGGGCTTCGCCCGCGACGTGGTCCTGATGAAGCTGGTCGGGATCAACCCGGTGATCGTGCATGGCGGCGGACCTCAGATCGGCTCACTGCTCAAGCGGCTCGGCAAGGCGAGCGAGTTCGTGCAGGGGATGCGGGTCACGGACGCCGAGACCATGGACGTCGTCGAGATGGTCCTCGGCGGGCTGGTCAACAAGGAGATCGTCAACTTCATCAATCAGCACGGCGGCGCCGCCGTGGGCTTGACGGGCAAGGACGGCGACTTGATCCGCGCCCGCAAGATGTTCCTCAAGCGCGACGCCCCTGAGCTGAAGGCGCCGGAAATCATCGACATCGGGCACGTCGGCGAGGTCGAAAGCATCGACCCCAGCATCGTCCACATGCTGGTCAACAGCAACTTCATCCCGGTGATTGCGCCGATCGGCGTCGGGGCGGACGGGCGCTCCTACAACATCAACGCGGACCTGGTCGCCGGCAAGATGGCGGAGGTACTCAAGGCGGAAAAGCTCCTGCTGTTGACCAACACCGCCGGCCTGCTCGATGCCGAGGGCAAGCTGATCGCGGAGCTGGAAGTCGGTCGGGTCCAGGAGTTGATCGATGAGGGCGTGATCAGCGGCGGCATGCTGCCGAAGATCGGCTGCGCCATCGACGCGGTGAAATCCGGTGTCAAGACCGCCCACATCATCGATGGCCGGGTCGAGCACGCGGTGATGCTCGACCTCTTCACGGACACCGGCGTCGGGACGCTGATCCGGGCGCGCTGATCCAGGCCGGCGCCCGGCGATCTCAGCGGCGGGCGGCTACTCCGGGTCGTCCGCGCGGACGATGGCGGTCTGGAAGCCGTCGCGGATCTGCGGGATCGTCGGGTTGGTGCAGTAGAGGCTGGCCGTCAGCCGATTCTTGCATTGCACGTCCAGGTAGAGATGGACGGGCTTGTCCGCCGCCGTTTGGGTCCAGGAGAGCGTCAGGCTGCGATCCTCGCGATCGTCCTGCTGAAAGCCGATCAGCAGACCTGGCCCGGCGACCTCGGTCTTGACATTGGAATTGACGCGAACGTAGTCGTTGGCACGCTCCCAGTACTTGTGGCACTGCGTTTCGCCCCTGCAGGCGACCAGGATCGACAGCCTCAGCTCGGATTCCCCGGGCTCAGTGGAGACATCAGGCTCCGGGAGCCTCTTGAGCTTGCGGTAGTGAGCGACGATGTCGCGGAACTCGTTGCGGATCTCCTGTTTGCGGTATTCGTTCTCGACCACCTCCGCATAGCCCTTGCGAATCTGCAGAGCGGCCGTGTCGATTTGGTCCGCGAGCTCGACCGGGACCGGCTTCTTGGCCTTCTCCAACGCATTCACTTGAGCGTTGAGGTCCAGCAGATTCCGGGTTTCCACCCGAACCCCGTCGCGCTTCATCTGGATCACGGCCTCGACCGCGGCGATCTTGCCGTTGCGCGCCAGCTCCAGCTCGTCGATGTTGCGGTAGGTCCGCAGCAGCTTCTCGTCGGCCGCCTGCTGCTCCGCGCGGCGCTTTTCTTCCTCCTTTTTCTGGAGTTCCAGCGCCTTTGCCTGCTGGATCTCTTCCTCGGTCGGCGCCCGCGGCACCTCTTCGACGTGGATGCCTTCCTCCGAGATCCGCGCCCTTGCCTTGTCGGCCTGCGAGGCCGGCACTTGGTCCGTGTAGTGGACCTCGCCATTGTCGTCGACCCAGCGGTACAGCTGCTGGGCCTGCGCCGTGCCGAGCCCGATGACCATGGCCAAACCGAGCGTGGTTGCGATGGCAAGACGCGCCGTCAAGTGCGCGCGCCGCGTCGATCGAGAAAAGCGTGTCATGTCAGACTCCATATCTTGATCTGTAGTCCCTCATCGCCTCCGCCAGAGGCTCCCGCGAGCCCTCGGCAAGGTAGGCGATCAGGTCCGTGAGGGTCAGAATGCTGGTGACCGGGATGGCGAAGGTGTCCGCAACCTCCTGCACGGCCGAGCGAGCGTCCTGTCCACGCTCTTCGCGATCCAGGGCGATGAGGACGCCGACGGGCTGCGCGCCCGCGGCCCGGATGATATCGACGGATTCGCGCACCGAGGTGCCAGCGGTAATGACATCATCGATGATGAGGACGCGGCCCTGGAGCGGGGTGCCAACGATGGCGCCACCTTCGCCATGGTCCTTCGCCTCCTTGCGATTGAAGGCATAGGGGGTGTCGCGGCCATGCTGCGTCGCCAGGGTGAGCGCGGTCGCGGCAGCCAGGGGGATGCCTTTGTAGGCCGGGCCGTAGAGGATGTCGAACTCGATGCCGGACGCGACGATGGATTGCGCGTAGGCTTGCGCGAGCCGCGCGAGCCGTCCGCCCGTGTTGAAGAGTCCGGCGTTGAAGAAATAGGGGCTCTGTCGGCCGGACTTGAGCGTGAAATCCCCGAATTTCAGGGCGCCGATCTCGGTGGCGAAGCTCAAGAGTTCACGTTGGTAATCGTGCATCAAGGGTTTCCTGCGAACGAATAAGAAGTGACGCCAGCGGCCACGGGTCTTGCCGCGGCGCCGCTCGGATCGACCGAGAATACCAGTCGCCGGGCCTGGATTCAGGCCCCTTCGCCAGAGTTGGAGTCATGCTCACATCACAGGCCGGAGTTTACCTCACAGCACTCTTAGTCGGACTGCTCGGCGGCGTGCACTGCCTGACCATGTGCGGGGGGCTGGTCAGCTCCCTGACGCTGGGATTGGACGCCGAGATGCGCCGCGATCCATGGCGCATGCTTCCCTATCAGGTGATCTACAACCTGGGCCGAATCGCCGGATACCTGGTCGCGGGCGCCCTCGTCGGCGGCTTGGGCGCCATCCTGCTGCAGCTCGATTCGCTCCAGATCATGCAGCGCCTGCTCTATGCCCTCGCCGGAATCATGATGGTCCTTCTGGGACTCTACCTCGCGGGCTGGTGGCGTCTGCTCGCCGTCGTCGAGCGCCAGGGGCTGCGGCTCTGGCGCCGTCTGGAGCCCATCTCGCGCCGGTTTCTCCCGGTGCGGAGCTGGCGTCAGGCGGCCATCATCGGATTCATTTGGGCCTGGATTCCCTGCGGCCTGGTCTACAGCGTGCTCATCACCGCGGTGGCGACCGGCAATCCCGTCGAGGGTGCGCTCGTCATGCTGGTCTTCGGTCTGGGGACCTTGCCGAATCTTCTAGGTATCGCCCTGCTTGCCGGCGCGGCGGCGCGCATCGCCGAGCGGGCCTGGGCGCGGCAGGCCGCGGGCGCCTTGGTCATGGGGTTCGGCGTCTACGCGCTCTGGCAGCTTGGATTCGCCGCCTGATCGCCGCATGGATCTGGCGTCGCGAAGGATCCGGACCCTCGTGGTGGCGCGGAGCACCATGGAGCGACCTGAGAGCGCGGCTCAGTCACGCCCGACAGGGATCGGAAAGGCGCGCGGATCTTGAATGCGCAACCGCTTGTACCTGGCATGCTCCCCGCCCAGGATCTCGACCTTGGACGGCGCCACCCCGAAGGCGTCGGCGACGAAACGCCTGAGCGCCTCGTTGCCCTTGCCGTCGACGGGCGGCGCCTTGATGCGCACCCGGTAGTGCTCGCCGCCCGGATCCGGCCCCTGCCAGGCATCCTTGGGCGCGCGTGGCTGCACGCGCACCGACAACTCCAGGTCAGTGCCCGACCAGCGATACCAGCTCATGCGCGGGCCAGCTCAGAAGGGGCTGGCGACGAGCCACTTGAGCGGTGGGATCAGCAGCATATTGAGGAGCACCAGCCCGATCATGACGAGCATGGGAGAGAGATCGATCCCGCCGATCGGCCGGATCAGGCGCTGCGCCGGGCGCATCAGTGGATCCGTGATCCGCGACACGAGCGCCACCGCCGGATTGTAGGGATCCGGACTCACCCAGCTCAGGACGACGCGGATGAGGACGGCGAAGAGAAAGATGTTGATGAAGAGTTCGACCAGGCTGGGAATGGCCCAGCCGAGCGCCCCGAAGGGCGAGCGATCCACGCCCATCAGCAGCACCAAGATGGCCAGCTCCAACGCCGACAGCAGCCAGGCGAGCACAAGCGCGGCGAGGTCCATGCCGCCGTAGCCAGGGATGACGCGGCGCAGCGGGCGGAGCACGGGAGAGGTCACCTTGACCACGAACTGCGAGATGGGGTTGTAGAAGTCCGCCCTGACCCCTTGGAGCAGAAAACGGATCGCCACGACACCGATGTAGAGACCAAAGAGGGTCTGGATCAGGAAGACGACTGGATTGAGGAGATAGGAATCCGTCATGGGGCCTCCAGGGAAAGGGTCTGGGACAACTCGGTGGCGCGGTCGCGCGCCGCCGCGGTGGCGCGCGCGACCAAGCCGCGCAGGTCCGCATCAGCGAAGACCGCTAGGGCGCGCTCGGTGGTTCCGCCCGGCGAGGTGACTTGCTCGCGCAGGCGTGACGGCGGCGCGTCGCTCTCCATCGCCATCTTGGCCGCGCCCAGCGCGGTCTGGATGGTGAGCAGACGGGCGGTCTGGGGATCCAGTCCAAGCGCGACGCCGGCGTCCTCCATGGCCTCCATGAAGAGGAAGAAGTAGGCGGGACCACTGCCCGAAATGGCGGTGACGGCGTCGATCTTGCCCTCATCCTCCACCCAGCGGATGAGTCCGGCGGCACGCAGGATGGTCTCGGCGCGATTGCGCCCTTCGGCATCGACCTCCGGGCTCGCATGCAGGCCGATGGCCCCGGTCTGGACCATGGCGGGCGTGTTGGGCATGGCGCGCACGATCGGCAGGCGCGATCCCAGCCAGCCCTGGAGAGTCCGCTCGGGCACGCCAGCCATCACCGAGACGACGAGCGGCGCCCGCGCCGGAAGCGCCGGGGCGATGCCGGTGCAGACCTCGCGAGCGACCTGGGGCTTGACGCAGAGCACCAGGGTATCGGCGTCGGCCAGTGCCTCCGCGCCCTCGGCGAAGGCGCGCACGCCGTAGCGCGCCTGCAGCGCGTTGCGCCGCTCCGGATTCGGCTCGACGACCCGAATGTCATGCAAGGCGTAACCGTCCGCGACCAGGCCGGCGATCAGGCTGGTGGCCATGTTGCCGCCACCAATGAAGGTGATCTTGGCTTTGCTCATGTCTACCCCGGAAAAGCTGGAGATGAAGGTCGGCGCCCGCCGTTCGCCGGCGCCTGCGATCTCAATTATACGGGCGTGGGCCGAAGACCGCCGTACCGATGCGGACGTGCGTCGCGCCCTCGAGAATGGCCGCCTCGAGATCGTCCGACATCCCCATGGAGAGGCAGGGCAAGGGATGCCCCGGCGTCGCGAGCCGATCGCGCAGGTGGCGCAGCGCGGCGAAGGGCGCGCGCTGCGCGGCCTCGTCGTCGGCGGGCGCCGGCAATGTCATGAAACCGCGCACGCGCAGACCAGGCAGGGCGTTGCAAGTCCTCAGCAGCTCCGATGCCGCCGAGGGCTCGACCCCGCCCTTGCTGTCCTCGCCGCTCAGATTGATCTGGAGGCAGACGTTCAGCGGCGGCGCGCCGGCAGGTCGCTGCTCGCTCAGCCGATGGGCATGCGCCGGGTCTGAGACCCCGTGCACCCAGGCGAAATTGGCCGCGATCTGGCGCGTCTTGTTCGACTGGACGCGACCGATGAAGTGCCACTCGATGTCCAGATCCCGGAGCTGCTCGATCTTGTCGAGCGCCTCCCGCAGGTAGCTCTCCCCAAAGGCGCGTTGACCCGCGGCATAGGCGGCGCGGATGGCCTCGGCGGGCTGCTTCTTGCTGACTGCGATGAGCGCGACCTGCGCTGGTGGGCGCCCGGCCCGCTCGGCGGCCGCGCGGATGCGCGCCATGACCTGATGGAGGCGGGAGGCGATGCCGGTGTCCGTCATGGCTCCAACAGCCGCTGGAGCTGCCGGAGCGCCTGGCCGCGATGACTGAGGCGATTCTTGGTCTCGGGGTCCAGCTCCGCCGAGCTGCAGCCCTGGCTCGGCACGAAGAAGATGGGATCGTAGCCGAAGCCGTTCTCGCCCCTGGGCTCGGTCAACAGACGGCCTTCCCAGGTTCCTTGGCAGATCAAGGGCGTGGGATCACCGGGATGGCGCAGATAGACCAAGACGCATTGGAAGCGGGCGGTGCGCTCCGCCTCCGGCACCTCGGCGAGGTCCTCGAGCAGCTTGTCGAGGTTCGCCTCGTCCGAGGCGCCCACGCCCGCATAGCGGGCCGAATAGATGCCGGGCGCGCCGCGCAGTGCGTCCACCTCGATCCCGGAGTCGTCGGCGATGGCGGCCAGACCGCTGTAGGTGGCGGCGTTTCTGGCCTTGATGATGGCGTTCTCGACGAAGGTCAGACCCGTCTCCTCGACCTCCGGCACCTGGAAATCGCCCTGAGGCCGGATCTGGATCCGCGCCCCGGCGAGCAGCTGACCGATCTCGCGCACCTTGCCCGCGTTGTTGCTCGCCAGGACGATCTGCTCGCCGCTATGGGATTGCGTCATGTGGGTCTCCTCGTGGCTCGGGACGTTCGACCGCGCACCGGCTCAACCGCCCGCCAAGGCGGCCCGCTGCGCGGCCTGGATGTCGCGGATACCGGCCGCGCCCAGCTCAAGCAGGGCGTCCAGCTCGGCGCGGCTGAAGGGCGCACCCTCGGCGGTCCCCTGCACCTCGATGAAGCGGCCTTCGCCGTCCATGACCAGGTTCATGTCGGTCTCCGCGGTGCAGTCCTCGGCATAGTCCAGGTCCAGCACGGGCGTGCCCTGATAGACACCGACGGACACGGCGGCGATCTGGCTGTGGATGGGATCCGCCTTGAGTTCGCCCTTGGCCAGCAGCCCGTCGATGGCATCGCGCAGCGCGACCCAGGCACCCGTGATCGCGGCCGTGCGGGTGCCGCCGTCGGCCTGGAGGACGTCGCAATCCAGGGTGATGCTGCGCTCACCCAGGAGCTGCAAATTCGCCGCGGCGCGCAGCGAGCGACCGATGAGGCGCTGGATCTCGAGCGTGCGACCGCCCTGCTTGCCACGCGCCGCCTCGCGCGCCATGCGCTCATTGGTTGCGCGGGGCAGCATGCCGTACTCGGCGGTGATCCAACCCTTGCCCTGGCCTTTCAGGAAGGGGGGCACGCGCGGCTCCAGGCTGGCGGTGCAGAGGACGCGGGTGTCGCCGAATTCAACGAGCACGGAGCCTTCGGCGTGGCGGGTGAAGCCGCGGGTGAAGCGCAGGGGGCGCAGCTCGTCGGCGCGACGTTGTGAAGGTCTCATGGCGGGGAAGGTCTCATGGCTGGGAAGGTTTCTTGGCTCTGTAAGGTCTCATGATCCGGGGATAGCTCCGGTCAGCTCGGGATGGACTCTGGTCTGCGATGGGGTCGGAGTATGGATGAGTCGGGCGCTCAATGCGATGAGGCCGCCGCAACGGTCGGGTTCCCGATTGGCTCGGATGGCGCGGCTTCTCAGATCAAGCGGCTTTCGCTGGCAAGCTCGGAGGTCGTCTCCCTGATGCGCGAGAATTGAGGGTCATCGAGGTGGGGCGCCAGGACATTCAGCAGCTCGGCCGCATCCTGCGGGCGCTTGGCCGCGTCCATCGACAGCGCCCAATCCACGGCCTCGAGCAGGAACGCGGGATAGCGGTCCTTCAGCGCCTCCGTGGCGGGGATCACCTTGTCGTCCTTCTGGCGATCGGGCGCGGGCTGCGGCGTGCGCCCCTCCATGCAGGTGCGGATGCTCGCGCCGACGGCATAGACATCGGTCCAGGGCCCGACCTGTCCAGCCCTGAAATACTGCTCGACCGGCGAGTAGCCGGCCGTGATGACCTGACCGCCGCGCGAGCGCCCGCGGTTGAGCGGGTGGACCGCGCCCAGATCGAGCAGCAGCGGCTGATTGCCGTGGCGCAGGTGGATGTTGCCCGGCTTGACGTCCAGATGCAGCATCGACTTGCGGTGCAGCAAGGCCAGCGCGTCCAGGATGGGGACGAAGACCTCCAGGATGAAGGTGGTGCTGAGCTTGCCCTTGCGCTCGTGCAGATAGGAGCCGAGGTTGCGCCCGCGCTCGTTGGGCATGACCAGATAGCCCGTCTCGTTGGCCAGGAGAAAGGCGGTGACCCGCACGATGTTGGGGTGGTTCAAGGATGCCAAGGCCTTCACTTCCTGGAAGAAGAGCTTGCGGCCGTGGTGAAGATTTTCGGTATAGTCGGCGCTGATGGGGACGATGCGCTGATCGGCGTCGCGGCGCGCGATCTTCTTCGGCATGTATTCCTTGATCACCACCTCGTCACCGTTGTCGTCGTCGGTGGCCAGATAGATGAGACTGAAGCCTCCCTTGGCGATGGCCTTGCTGATCCGGTAGCTCCCGACCTGGGTGCCTTGCGGAAGTGTCTCTCTTGCGGCTGCCATGATGGGGTGAGGATTTCCGGGCGAACCTTGGCTGACGACAGCCGGTATAATAGAACGATCGCCCGCGGAATTTCCGCCGCTTTGTATCTTTTCCTCGCCTTTTCCGACCGAGAGACACCCCTCGTTATGAGATACCCCGTATCATGATCAAGAGTATGACGGCCTTCGCCCGCGAGACGCGCAATAGCGATCTCGGAGAGCTGACCTGGGAGCTGCGGACCGTCAATCACAGATTCCTGGAGCCGCACATCCGGCTGCCGGAAGAGCTGCGGGCGCTCGAGGTCCAGGTTCGGGCGCGCTTGATGGCCAGCCTGCAGCGCGGCAAGGTCGACTGCAGCCTGCGCTACAGCCCCGCTGTCGGCGCCTGCGGCGCGCTGCGGATTAACACATCCTTCGTCGAGCAGCTCCTCGTGGCGGGCAAGGAGATCGCCGGCATCACCGGCCGGCCCTATGAGCCCTCGTCCTTCGAGCTGCTGCGCTGGCCCGGCGTCCTCCAGGAGCAGGAACCGGACCTGGACCGCTTGACCGCCGAGGCACTCGCCGTCCTGGACGCCGCCATCGACTCGCTGCTCGCCACCCGCGCGCGCGAAGGCGAGCGCCTGGAGGCGTTGCTGCGGGATCGCTGTTCACGCCTTCAGGAATCCGTCGTCCGCGTCCGTGCGCGCATGCCGGAGGTCATCGCCGGGATCCGAACGCGCATCGCCGAGCGCCTCGCCGAGCTGCGCAACGAGCTCGATCCCATGCGCCTGGAGCAGGAGATCGCACTCATCGCCGCCAAGCTCGATGTCGACGAGGAAATGGACAGGCTCGAGGCCCATGTGGCCGAGGTCCTCGAGGTGCTGGCTCGCGACGAGCCGGTCGGGCGACGGCTCGATTTCCTCATGCAGGAACTCAACCGCGAGGCCAACACCCTCGGCTCCAAGTCGTCCGACGTCACCGTCACCCGCGAGGCGGTCGAGATGAAGGTTCTGATCGAGCAGATGCGCGAACAGGTCCAGAACCTGGAGTAGACCAGAGCCTGGATAGACGAGGGCGGCAGCGCTCAGGGCACCGCCGCGGCCGATCACGAGCAGACCACATCACGAGCAGGGCACAGCATGGGCGATGGCATCCTCTTTATCGTGTCGGCCCCTTCCGGCGCCGGCAAGACCAGCCTGGTCAAGGCGCTGCTGGCGCGCGACCCGGCCTTGTCACTGTCCGTGTCCTGCACAACCCGCGCCGCGCGCACCGGGGAGCAGGACGGCATCCACTATCATTTCCTGGATCCGGACCAATTTCGTCAGGAGATCGCACAGGGCGCCTTCCTGGAGCATGCCGAGGTGTTCGGCAATTTCTACGGCACCCGCGAGGCTGACGTGCGCGACTGCATCGCGGCCGGCAACGACCTCATGCTCGAGATCGACTGGCAGGGCGCGCGACAGGTCCGGGAGCGCTTTCCCAGCTCCATCAGCATCTTCGTGTTGCCGCCGAGCATCGAGGAACTCGAGCGCAGGTTGCGCGGGCGGGGCACCGACACCGACGACATCATCGCCGGCCGCATGACCCAGGCGCGCGACGAGATGCGGCACTATGACGAATACGACTATCTGGTCGTCAACGATTGCTTCGAGACCGCGCTCGACGCCCTCGCCGCAATCGTCACGGCCGAGCGCCAGCGTCTGCGCTGTCAGAGCCCGCGTCTGGCGCGCCTGCTGGCCCCCTTGAATTGAAACCATTGATTCGAACCAACTGAATCAAGGGCACTGAATCAAGACCACCGCATCAAAACCACTAAATCAAGACCACTGAACCGGAGACCACCATGGCTCGAATAACCGTCGAGGATTGCCTCGATCACGTCGACAATCGCTTTGACCTCGTCCTGCTCTCGACCAAGCGCGCGCGCCAACTCGCCAACGGTGTCGAGCCGACCCTGCCCTGGGAGAACGACAAACCCACGGTCATGGCCCTGCGCGAGATCGCCGCCGGGCACATCAGCAACGCGATGGTCCAGGCGGCCCAGCGCGAAATGGACGAAACGGCGGCGGCGCTAGAGCAGGCGCTGGCCGAGGAATTCGCGGCCGAACCGGCCGCCGATCCGGAACCGCCGCGGGATGCACAGGACTGAAAAGGCCGCACTCCAGCCGGACCCCGCCACGCCGCCCCGCGCGGACGCGCCTGGCGGCCATGCCCCCGCGCGTCTCGACGCCGCCACGGCTGAGGCCCAGATGACCAGCGCGGCCGTGGCCCCGTTGGAGATCGGCGCCGAGCCCAGCACTGAGTCGCGGCAGCCAGCCGTCGACGTCCAGGCATCCGCGCACGGAGAGACGCGCTACCTGATGGGCGATCTCTGCAGCTATCTGGACAGCTACCTGCCGCCGGAGCAGGTCGCCGAGTGCTACCGCGCCTATCTTTTCGGCGCCGAGGCGCACGAAGGACAGAAGCGCAAGTCTGGCGAGCCCTACATCTACCACCCGATCGCCGTGACGCGCATCCTCGCGGAGATGCGCATGGACCACCAGTGCCTCATCGCGGCACTGCTGCACGACGTCATCGAAGATACCCAGATCGCCAAGGAGCAGGTCGCCCTGACCTTCAGTCAGGAGGTCGCCGAGCTCGTCGACGGGGTGAGCAAGCTCACCCAGATCGACTTCAAATCCCGCGCCGAGGCGCAAGCCGCCAGCCTGCAGAAGATGCTGCTGGCCATGACACGCGACATTCGCGTCATCCTCATCAAGCTGGCGGACCGGCTGCACAACATGCGCACCCTGGACGCGATGAGCCCGGAGGCGTGCCGGCGCATCTCGCGCGAGACGCTGGACATCTTCGCCCCCATCGCCAACCGTCTGGGGATCAACTCGATTCGCGTCGAGCTCGAAGAGCTGGGCTTCGCGCACTATTGGCCCTGGCGCCGCCAGGTCATCCAGCGCGCCGTCCACAAGACCACCGGCGCCCGCGTCGAGATGGTCGGCATGGTCGCGACGGCGCTCAAGCGGGTTCTGCAGCAGGAAGACATCGAAGGCCAGGTGGAGGGGCGCCGCAAGCATCTCTACGGCATCTATCGCAAGATGCGCGACAAGTCGCGCGGCTTCTCGGAGTTGCTGGACGTCTTCGCCTTCCGCGTCACGGTCGACCGGGTCGACACCTGCTATCGGGTGCTGGGCCTGGTGCACAATCTCTACAAGCCCGTGCCCGGCCGCTTCAAGGACTACATCGCCATCCCCAAGGCCAACGGCTATCAGTCCCTGCACACCGCGCTCGTGGGTCCGCAGGGCATCCAGATCGAAATCCAGATCCGCACCGAGGACATGCAGCGGATGGCCGAGTCCGGCATCGCGGCGCACTGGATGTACAAGAGCGGAAGTCAGCACGGGTCCAGCCCCACGGCGCTGGCCGCCGACTGGTTGCAGAACCTGCTCGAGATGCAGCGTCAGGCGGGCAATTCCGTCGAATTCCTCGAGCACGTCAAGGTCGACCTCTTCCCCGGCGAGGTCTACGTCTTCACGCCCAAGGGCCGCATCCTCTCGCTCAAGCGCGGCGCCACCGTGGTGGATTTCGCCTACGCCATCCATTCGGACGTCGGCAACCGCTGTGTTGCGGCCCGTATCGACCGCCGCATGGCCCCATTGAGCACGCCACTGCGCAGCGGTCAGACGGTGGAGATCATCACCGCGCCAGGGGCCCGGCCAAACCCGGGCTGGCTGACCTTCGTGGTGACCGCCAAGGCGCGTGTCAACATCCGTGGTCACCTCAAGAACGTCAAGTCACGCGAGGCGCGCGTCTTCGGCAAGCGTCTCCTGAACGCGGAGCTTTCGACCTTCAGCATCGATATCGATGGCGTCGACCCCATCCGGCTGGCGACCTATCTGGAGGACGCCAAGCTGCGCGACGTGGACGAGCTGTTCGACGACATCGGCCTGGGGAACCAGCTCGCGACCCTGGTGGCCCGCCGGCTCGTCGGCGTGGAAGGCGAGGAGGCGCCCAGCAGCCCCATCGGCAGCAACGACATCCACCCGCATCGGCTCGCCATCCGTGGCACCGAGGGCATGGTCGTCAATTTTGCGCGCTGCTGCCGCCCCATCCCCGGCGACGACATCACCGCCGTCTTCAGCCCCGGTCGCGGCATCGTGGTCCACCGCACCGAGTGCCGTAATCTGGGCAGCCTGGAGAGCAAGCGCGACAAGCGGCTCAACGTCGAGTGGTCGAACGAGCCCGAGGGCGAGTTCGCCACCGAGATCCGCGTCGAGATCAGCAATCGCCGTGGCGCGCTGGCGGTGGTTGCAGGCGCGATCGCCGAGCAGGGGTCGAACATCGACAACGTCCAGACCCTGGAAAAGGACGGCATGATGACCGACATCGACTTCCAGCTTCAGGTCCGCAGCCGCGCCCACCTTGCCCGCATCATGCGGCGCCTGCGTCTCATCCCCTTGATCAACCGCATCACCCGAGTGACCCGCTCCTGACCTTGGAACCCGCGCCCCTCGGCGCCATCTCCTGTCCAAGAAGCCGGCGCTCGGTGCGACGGCGAGTCTCGGGAGTATCCAGATGACCGACCTCACGTCAGACGCGCGCCTGTCCCTGACCCGACACACCATGGAGCTATTGGAGGGCTGGGGCCTGGCGTCCCGTGAGATCGCCGAGCTGCTGCAGCTGCCCGACACGGTCAAGCCTCGTCACCTGGTGCGCTTCCGCGACCAGGAGGCCTTTCCGGACGATCCCAAGGTGAACCGCCGCGTCGCCTATCTCTCCCGGATCGACGAGGCCCTGAACACCTACTTCCCGCGAAACGCCGAGATGCGCCATCTATGGGTCCGCCGCGCCAACAAGCAGTTCGGCAGACGCGCGCCCGTCGCCGTCATGGTCGAGGACGGCGAGAGCGGCCTGATCTCGGTGCTCTCCCACCTCGACTGCACCTTCGCCTGGGATCTCACCGGCTCCAAGACCGAGTACAGCCGCGCCTGATCCTGCAAACGTCCGGCGGGCACCCCGCCCGCCGCCACGCCATCCCCCGCTACACCTCCCCGATCCGCGGCCGACGGATCACCCAGGCGCCAGCGTAGGCTGCAGACCTGGAGTCCCGATCCCGTAGAGGAGCAAAGCCCGCGCGATGCGTTCGGAGCGCCGAGGGTCGACGGGCGCGTCCATCATCCAAGCTCCGCACCTTGCAAAATGGGCACGTCCGTCTGGCGTCGAGATTTCACTCGGGCAAAGAGCGCGGACTTCGTCCCAACCAGACGCGGAATGAGGCAAGACACGACCCATCTCCGCACCCCGCCTCATGAAAAGACCTCACCGCAAGGACGCCGTCCGGCGTCAGCGTTACCCCCTCCTCGCCGGCGTGGATCGCGCCGCCAAGCTGCTCGTCCTCATCCTGCTCGCGACCATCCTGGAGTGGCTGATCTCGACGAACGACCAGCGGCTCGGCTACCTGGGGGCGCTGGGCTTGGCCGATCTGATCGATCGCTTCGCGGGGCGGGAGTTCGTTCTGTCCGGGCCTGGATTCGAGCATCGCCTCGTCCGTTTCCCGCCGAAGCCGCAAACGGCGACCGATCCGCGCCCCAGGGTCGAGCTGGTGCAGACGCCCGAGATGATGATGCCGCGGCTTCAGACCCCGCAGCGCCCGACGCGGGTCGGGCATGATGCCGCCGACCTCGGCCAGCGCTGCGGCGTCAGGCCGGTGCGCAGCCCCTCCTGAACGGCGTCGTCTCAAACATGAGCGGCGCTCGGCTCCGGCCGCAGGACGTTGGTCTCCCCCTCGCTGCGGGCGATGATGACGGCACCGCAGGAGTCGCTGAAGACGTTCACGGCGGTGCGCAGCATGTCGAGGATGCGGTCGACGGCGAGGATGAGCCCGATGCCTTCCAGCGGCAGGCCGATGGCAGCCAGGATGATGGAGATAGCGACCAGGCTCGCCGCCGGGATGCCGGCGACGCCAATCGAGGTGAGCAGCGCGAGCATGACGACCAGGAACTGGGTCGCGAAGGTCAGCTCAAGCCCATACGCCTGGGCGATGAAGAGGGCCGCCACGCACTCGTAGAGCGCGGTGCCGTCCATGTTGACGGTGGCCCCCAAGGGTAGGACGAAGCTGGTCGTGCGGTTGGAAACGCCGGCGTTCTTCTCGACGCACTCCATGGTGATGGGCAGGGTCGCCGAGGATGAGGCCGTCGAGAATGCGGTCAGCAAGGCCGCGCCCATCGCCGAATAATGCCGCAGCGGACTGACGCCGCCGACGAAATAGAGCAGCAGCGGCAGGACGACGAAGAAGTGGATGCCCAGCGCGAGCACCACGGTGGAGAAGAAGAGCGCCAGCGGACCGAAGGCCTCGAGGCCGGTGTCCGCGACCGTCTTGGCCACCAGGGCGAAGACGCCGAGGGGCGCGAAGCGCATGATGAGATCGGTGACGCGCATCATGATCTCGAACATGCCCTCGAAGAAGCCGCGCTGCACCCGGCCGTAGGACTCGGAGATGCGGCTGATGAAGAAGCCGTAGAGCAGGCTGAAGAAGATGAGCCCGAGCATCTGGCCCTGCGCCGCGGCCTCGACCACGTTGGTCGGGATCATGCGCAGGAAGACCGCGACCACGTCGCTGCTGTCCTTGCCGCCAACCGTCTCCTCCAGCGCCGCCACGTCCGCGTGGAAGCCGAAGATCTCCTTCGGATCGCCGTTCACGACGCCGGGCTGGATGAGGTTCACCATCAGCAGGCCGACCAGGATGGCGAAGAGACTGGTCGTGGCGTAGTAGCCAAGCGTCTTACCGCCCAGCCGCCCGAGATTGTCCGACCCGCCCAGTCCCGCCACGCCGACGATGATCGAGGAGACGATCAGAGGCACGATCAGCATCTTGAGGGCGTTGA
This sequence comes from Thiocystis violacea, assembly GCF_016583565.1. Taxonomy (GTDB): domain Bacteria; phylum Pseudomonadota; class Gammaproteobacteria; order Chromatiales; family Chromatiaceae; genus Thiorhodococcus; species Thiorhodococcus violaceus_A. The sequence continues at coordinate 19,092 of NZ_NRRF01000064.1, forward strand.
GGAAGAGCTTCCCGACGAAATCGAAGATGGCGTAGAAGCTGACGCCGAAGAGTCCGGCCTCGCGCCCGACGGCGAGTCCGACCAGGATGGCCAGGACCAGCGCAATGAGGATCTGCCAGTGGAGCTTGAGCTTGAATGGAGGCATCGGCGACTACCTTGGGTGCGTGCGCGAATCCGGGTGGGCGCCAGCGTGGCGAGACCATCCACCCGCTGAGAACAGCAAGCTGGGCGGGATGATCTCAGATCGGCCTGGGGCGGGCAAACCAAGGGGCCATCACCCGCCGCACGAGAAACCCACGATTTCCACACAATTTCCACCGCGTCTCCCCTTTTTTGTTCGCCAGACTCTTCCTGCTCGCCAGACTCTTTTTGTTCGCGAGACGTTTTGGAACAGCACAAGGATCAGGAAACCGCTCATGTCACTGACCAGTCCCCCGCAAACGGCGGCCATCGCGCTCCTCTTCACCATTGGCGCCTCCGCACCCTTCGCCGGCGCCCAACCCGGCGATCACCATGGCGGGGGCAGCCCTGACTGTGGCAACCACGGCGGCGAGCGCCACGGACCTCCACCGCCGGAAGCGATCGATGCCTGCGTCGGCCTTGGCGAACCAGACACCTGTCAATTCTTCGGCCCCTGGGGTGCGGTGACAGGGATCTGCATCCAGCCCCCACGCGGACCCGGCCCATTGATCTGCGCGCCCAGCCGTTCGGCGCCGACCAGCGCCTATCCCATCGTCGACACCGGGCAAAGTGCCTGCTACGCCGACAGCGGCGACGCCATCGCCTGTCCAGCCACGGGCCGCGCCTTCTCCGGTCAGGATGCCCAGCACCAGGGCAAGATGCCCAATTTCGCCGACAACGGCGATGGCACTGTCACCGACAGGGTCACCGGCCTCATCTGGCAGCGGAGCACCGACAGCAATGGCGACGGCGTCCTGAACGTCGCCGACAAGCTCAGCTATCCCCAGGCGCTGACCTATTGCGAGAACTTGAGCCTGGCCGATCATGACGACTGGCGACTGCCCGATATCAAGACGCTCTATTCGCTGATGGACTTCCGCGGCCGGGATCCGAGCGGTTACGAGGAGACCGATACCGCCGGCCTGATCCCCTTCATCGACACCAGCTATTTCGATTTTGCCTACGGCGACACCAGCGCCGGGGAGCGCATCATCGACGCCCAATATGCCTCCAGCACGCTGTACGTCGGCGGAGACCTCCTGTTCGGCGTGAACTTCGCCGACGGGCGGATCAAGGGCTATGGCCTCAACCTGTTCGGGCGGGAAAAGACCTTCCCGGTCATCTGCGTGCGCGGCAATGAAGACTACGGACACAACGACTTCGTCGACAATGGCGACGGCACCATCAGCGACCGCGCCACCGGCCTTATGTGGGCACGCAACGACAGTGGCAGTGACGTCCCGAGCGGACTCAACTGGGAACAGGCCCTTGCCTGGGTCGAGTCGCGGAACACGGCTCGGTATCTGGGCTACAGCGATTGGCGCCTGCCCAACGTCAAGGAGCTGCAAGGGCTCGTGGACTATGGTCGCGCGCCGGAGACCACCGCGAGCGCCGCCATCGATTCGCGCTTCAACGCCACCGCCATCACCAACGAAGCGGGCCAGGCAGACTTCCCCTTCTACTGGAGCAGCACGACCCACGCCAACTGGACGGGCAACCCCGGCTCCGCGGGTGCCTATGTCGCCTTCGGTCGCGCGCTGGGGTTCATCGATGGACAATGGGTCGACATTCACGGCGCGGGCGCGCAGCGCAGTGATCCGAAGGCCGGCGATCCGGCCGATTTTCCCACCGGTCGCGGCCCTCAGGGTGACGCGATCCGGATCTACAACACGGTGCGCCTAGTGCGCGATGATCGGAGGTTGCCATGAGTAGTGCGATTAGCGGTCTCGGCGGTATGTCGTCGATGATGAATGGCATCGGGGCCATGGGAAACCGGCCACCACCCGATCCAACGCAGATGGCGGAACAACTGGTTTCCAAGCTCGACACCAGCGGCAAGGGCTATCTCGAGGCGTCGGACATCCAGTCGGCAATCGATCAGCTGTCCACCACCGACGAGCGTTCCTCGGTCGCCAGCGCCGAAGAGGTCTTTTCCGCGCTGGATAGCGACGGGGATGGCAAGGTCACCTCGACCGAGCTGGCGGATAGCTTTCGGACGACGGCCGAAAGTCTCGGGCTCTCTCAAGAATCGGGTGGTCCGGGTGGTGGTCCGGGTGGCCCGGGCGGAAGGCCCCCGCCACCGCCGCCGCCATCCGAGTCATCCTCGACATCGACGGCAGCCAGTACCGATAGCACGACAACCGATAGCACGACAACCAGCGACGCCGTGATGAACACGATCATGCAGTTGATGCGCACCTATGGATCGGCCGAGCAATCCAACGAGGCATCAGCGTTGCTGTCGCTGTCGGCATGACCGAGATGTCGGCCAGTGGCCGACACCGCGCATGCCTCCAACCTGGGAGCACCACCCTCGGCGCGACGGGCGCCGGTCGCGGCGGGGCGCCGCTCCCACCAACCGAGCGGTTGGGCCATGTCCGAAAAACACCGCCCCCGTCGGATGGGCAAAGCGTGCCCATCTTGCCAGCACCGCGGTGTGAACGATGGGCACGCCCGTCCAACGCCAGTGCTCCGATGAAGCCACCGAGCGCGGGCTTTGCCCATCCGCCACGGATGGGACATCAAGGCTCACAGCAGGCGGAACTCGACGGGCGTGAGTTCGATGCGCCGCCCCGCGACCAGGCAGAGAAAGCGGTCGAGGTAGAGGCTGACACCGGCATACTCCAGCGCGGTTTCTTCGGCCTCCTGGATCCGCTGCTGGATGCGCCGCAGGAGATTGTGAACGCGCGCGACCACTTCCCTGACGCTGAACGGCTTGCAGACGTAGATGACGATGATCTCGGGATCCGTTCGTGTTCGGGTCTCGCTCAAGGCCGGCAGCTCGATGCGAATGCAGCGTCCGCCGAGTGCCGAGGGGGTGGCGGTGATGATGCCAGGGTGCGCCTCGACGATCCGGCGGCAGATCGCCAACCTCAGACCCGCGCCGGCGGTGCGGCGGCTGCGCGAGGCGTCCTGGCGATAGGGCGCCTCGAACAGGCGCTCGCGCTCGGCCAGGTCGAGGCCCGGCGCGGTGTCCTGAGATCTCGCTCAGGGTGCGCTCTGCAAGGCGGGATGCGGTGATCTCGATCCGGCCAGGTGCCTCGGTATAGGCCAGCGCGTTTTCGATGAGGTTCGTCAACAACTGATCCAGGCGCGTGGCATCGGCATTGATCCAGAGTCCCGCGCGCTGGCCCATGGTGCCGATGGCCTGCTTCAGGCAATCCTCGAATAAGGTGCCCGCCAAGCGGTCGAGACCCTCCGTGAGCTGGCCCAGCTCGTCCGTGCGGGTCGCATTCAGGCGAATCCCATAGCCCCCGTTCGACAGTCGCGTCACACTGGCGATCACCCGTCGCAGCGGGGCGAGCAAGGCGCGCGCAAGCAGCAGGGAGAGCGCCGCCGCCAACAGCAGAGACACCAGACCGATCACGATGCTTGCGTTCAGTTGCTGCCGAGCGAAGGCCGTCGCCTGAGCAGTCTCGAAGCGACGTCGCGGGAGACTCCTCAGCTCGCCGACCTGTGTCCCTCGCAAGAGCACGGGGACGCGGAGCGTTGCGGCGGCATGCTCGACGAGCAGTGCCCCGGCGATCTGCCTGCCACCGGCATCGAAGATGGCCGTCGGCCGACCGAGCCCGAGGAAGGGCGGCGCAGGTCTGAATCCGTCGATCGGACGAGTCGGCTCGTCACCCTCGGTCTGTCGATATCGCGGAGGTGGCGGAGGCCCGAAGCCGTCGGTCGACGGTGGCGGGGGCGCCTCAACGGAGTTTCAAGCTCTTAGCTCACTGCGAGAGCCCCATAATGGCCAAAGTCGATTAATAAACGTCTTTGATAAAGGAACGGTTACCCCACAAGGCAAAGACATCGAACTTGTTAAAGAAATTCTCGACCTCTCACCTGGAAATAAGTAGGGAAGTTCAATGCGCGCGGTCGCACCAGGAACGAACAACAAAATCTTCGTTGTTTATGGACACCAGCAGCAAGCGAGAACAAGCCTAGACGCAATGTTAAGAAGGTGGGGATTAGAACCCTTGATCTTGGATCAGCTTCCATCAGAAAATAAAACGATCATCGAAAAATTAGAAAAGCACACGGCAGATTGCCACTTCGTCGTAGTCCTCGCGACCAGAGCTTTGAAGGTGCGAAAATACAACTTGTATAATCAGCATCTTACGCAGGCACCTAGGCGGTGCTCCGGTGGTTAGCATCGGATTTGAGGCAGCGCAAAGCAGGTAAATCAATCGGTTACGTTTCTACACTTTTCGTGACCTTCACAGCCCTGGTCCTCGCGACCCCTGACGACGTAGGCTATAGGGTGGGTCACCCAGATGAGCAAGCATACCGAGCTCGGCAAAATATTGTGCTCGAACTAGTGCAACAGAGTGGAAATCCCGAGACTGTTTAATCATTCATGCTGCGAGCGGCTTTCCCTCATAGGTCCAGCGGAAGGGTTTGGCCAACGTGCGATTGAAGAAGTCGATGAAATCGCTGATGCGTTTCTGAAGGTCGTCGATGGAGGTGAAGTTGCCACGGCGCAGGACTTTGCGCGCCAGGATCGAGAACCACATCTCGATCTGAT
>NZ_NRRF01000065.1 GCF_016583565.1 Thiocystis violacea
AGGTGCAGCGCTTCTTTGTCCAGGCATTACAACTCGATGACTTCACCCTCCAGTTGGAGGGCGCAGAGCCTGATTCTATGGAGGCATGAGACCGTCACTATGGCGAATTTCAACTCCGAAACGTGAGTTACCCACATAGATCCGGATCGGATGGGCAACGTCCGCGCCCTGGGCTCGAGCCCAGCCTCGACGCCGGGCGGACGTGCCCATCTTGCAAGACGCCGAGCTGGGAGGATGGGCACGCCCCGCGACCCTCGGCACTCCGAAAGCAGCGTATCGCCAGGGCTTTGCCCATCCTACGGGATCGGAACCGTGGGTATGTTGTTCCCCGGAAATCGCCTAATCAGCGTCACCCGGGCCAGGACTGTCGCTTGCCGGCGGATCAACTGACCGCCCGGGGCAAGGTCAACCGGGCCTGGACGCCCTCGGGCTCAAGATTCGCGAGCAGGATGGAGCCGCCGTGCAGCTCGGCGACTTCGCGCACGAAGCTCAGGCCAAGCCCGGTGCCTTTGCGGCCCGCTGACGGGCGCGGCAGCGAGAAGAAACGCTCGAAGATCTTCTCCCGGGCGTAGTCGGGAATACCGGACCCCTGGTCGCTGATGTCGACCTCCAGCCTCGGCGGCTCGTCGCGGCCCTTACCGCGCTCCAGCTCGCGCAGTTCGACCAGGACGCGCCCGCCGTCCGGCGAGAATCCGACGGCGTTGTCGAGCAGGTTGGCGAATGCGCGCGCGAGCAGGAAGGCATCGCCCTGGACCAGCAGCGGGCCATCGGCCTGGACCTCGAAACGGATACCGCGTGGGGTTGCCAGGGGGGCGAGCGCGGTGACGCCGTCCTGGATCAGTGCTGCAAGATCGATGGTTTCGGACTGGGCCAGGGCCTGCTGCTGCTCGACGCGGGCGAGCTCCAACAGGCGCTCGGCCACTTGCGCGAGGCGGTCCGACTGCTCGCGGATGTTGGCAAGGAAGCGCTGGCGCTCCGCCTCGGGCATGTCCGGCTCACCGAGCAGCTCGGCCGCGCCGCGAATGGCGGCTAGGGGGCTCTTCAGCTCGTGCGTCAGGGTATGCAGGTAGCGCTCGACATACTGTTTGCCCTCCAGGCGCTCGCGCATCTCGCCCAAGGCGTCGGCCAGATCCGCCAGCTCGCGCGCCCTTGATTTGGGCGGTGTGCTGCGACCGCCCGCGGTGACCTCGCGCGCGTAGCGGCGCAGGCGCCCGATGGCGCGGGTCAGATGCCAGGTGAAGAGCGCGCCGATGAGCCCCGTGATGGCGAGCAGGACTAAACCGCGCTCGCGGATCTTGGCCTTGCTGCCCTCGACGATGGGGGCGACGCTGTTGCCGGGCTTGCCAACGCTGACCACGCCGATGACACGCTCACCGTCCAGCACCGGGGCGGCGACATGCATGACGGAGGAACTGTCGTCGCCTGGCCGCGTGCGTGTCGAGCGCGCGCCATAGCGTCCCGTCAGGGTGAGATAGACGTCGTTCCAACGCGAGTAGTCTTGGCCGATCTGGTCCGGCTCGGTCGAGTAGAGCACCTGCCCCGTGGCATCCGTGACATAGATCCGCAGATCCAGACTGCGCTTGCTGTGCCGCCAGATGCTGGCGTCGACCGTGCGCCAGCGGTAGCGCTCCAGGGCCGCGCCGATCCTCTGCCCGGCCTCGGCCCGGCGCTCCGGCGCGCCACTCAGCGCGGGCGCCGCCAGCTCGGCGATGAGGTTGGCGCTGTCGACCAGGGTGTCTTCCATGGCGTCGCGCACGCCCGGCTTGACCTCCTCGACGAAGACCTCCAGCACGAACCAGGCGGCCAGGCCGACGATGAGAAAGTAACCGGCCGCGAGCTGGAGCGAGACCCTCACGGCTGGATCTCCAGCGCATAGCCGAGGCCGCGATGGGTGCGGATGGGATCGGCGTCCGAGCGCACCTCGCGCAGCTTGGCGCGCAGGGTCTTGATGTGGGTGTCGACGGTGCGCTCCAGGCTGTGATCCGGATGGGTCCAGACGCGCTGCATGAGCTGGGCGCGGCTGAAGACACGGGCGGGCGCGCCGACCAAGGTCGCCAGCAGCTCGTATTCATAGCGGGTGAGATCCAGCTCGACGCCGTGATAGCGGATGCTCCGGCGGGCCGCGTCGATCGCGAAGGGGCCGCCAGTGGACGCGGCCACGACCGGCATCTCCGGGGCGAGCCGCCGCAGGATCCTGCGCACCCGCACCGCCACCTCGCGCGGACTGAAGGGCTTGACCACATAGTCGTCCGCGCCCAGTTCGAGTCCGACGATGCGGTCGATCTCATCGCCACGCGCGGTCAGGAAGAGCACCGGCAGCTCGCTGGCACGGCGCAGCTCGCGGCAGACCTCGAAGCCGTTGAGGTCCGGCAGACCGACATCCAGCACCATGAGATCGACACCGCCCTCGAGCGCGCGGGCGAGCCCCTCGCGCCCGAGCAGGCAATGGACGGTCTCGAACCCCTCCGTGCGCAGGGCATAGATGAGGGTATCGGCGATGGCCTGCTCGTCCTCGACGATCAGGATGTATCTCGACTGGAGGGACATCGACTGGAGGGACATCGGACCTCGGCTAGGTTGGGCGGCAGCGGGCTCCGCGAGGCGCGGAGCGCCGGGGAGCGCGTGGTACCGTGCGCCGTTTCGTTGGGCCTCGTCCCTCGGCCCAACCTACGCCGCTGACAACTGACAACTGACGCCAAGTCTACAACTCCATATTCCCCCGATACTTCTTCTCGCACTGCAGAACCATCTCCATCGAGACCTGCGCCGCGCCCTCCTTGGCGGCCTCCTTCTCGATGATGCGGCGAATCATGGGGCGCAGGAAGGCCGGTGCCTCGTGCACGCGCTCCTGGGCGTCCGCGTGCCAGCCGACACCCAGCTTCTTGTTGAACCAACTTCCGGGTGCCGGCGGCGGCTCGGTCGCCTCGGCGATGGAGAGGCCGGGATCGCCGCCGAACGCCGCCTCGGCGAGGACGTCGGACATGGATCGGCCGAAGGCGCGCGTGAAGACGGGAAACGCGGGATCGTTCTGGAAGATGACCTTCTTCATCTCCATGAGCCGCTCGCGCCGCGCCTGGACCAAGGTCGCGTCCTCGTCGCGCCGGGCCGGCGCGATGTAGGCATCCCGCCAGGTCTCGATGGTGGCCTGGAGCGCACCGAGGAAGCGCTCCGGCGCGATGGCTTTGAAGGCGCAGTGCATGAGGTGCGGCGAGGTGACGGCGGCCAGCCATTCGAGCGGGGTGTCCGGGAGGTCCATCAGAGGCCGATGCGTCCGCGCGACGGCCTCGAAGGGGGTCATGTCCATGCCCGCGGAGCAAGGCGCCAGATCCAGGGTCAAGAGGGTCTTGTCAGGCGGATGGCCGCCGACGTGCAGCAGAAGGGCCGGGATGTCGTACTGCACCCGCGGGTAGGCGAAGATGACGAGCCCGGCGCGGCCCCGGCGCAGGGAGTAGCGGTTGATCATCACCCGATCGAGCTTCTCGCCCTGGTAGATCCGCGCGCGGCTGCGGACGAACTTCTCGGGGGTATGCCGGAAGGCGCCGCACTCGCTGAAGTCGTCGCGGTTCAGGAAGCCCTCCAAGAGGTCGAGGAAGAGCGTCTCGTGCCGTTCCCAGATCGTCGATTCAGGCTCGCTCACACTGTCGTCAGTCATCTCCACCTCGCAATGCGGCTCGATGCCGCGAACGATAGCGGCCCCGAAGGGACGCTGCAAAGAAGCGCGGGCGGGCAAACCGGGGATCGATCGGCGGCGCTCAATGCGCGGGATCGCTGATCAAGGCGAGCATCTCCTCATAGCCGATGCGGCCGCTGTCGCCCGTGCCCTCCAACAGGTCGTTGGCCAGGTCGCGCTTGCTGGCGTGGAGCGCGAGGATCTTCTCTTCGATGGTGCCCTTGGTGACCAGCCGGTAGATGGTGACCGGGCGCTCCTGGCCGATGCGGTGGGCACGGTCGCTGGCCTGGTCCTCGACCGCCGGATTCCACCAGGGGTCCATGTGGATGACATAGTCCGCCGCGGTGAGATTGAGCCCGGAACCGCCGGCGCGCAGGCTGATGAGGAAGAGGTCGCCCTCGCCCGCCTGGAAGGCCGCGACGGCGGCCTTGCGCTTGTTCTCCGAGGTCGAGCCGTCTAGGTACTGATAGCTGATCCCACGCCGATCGAGATAGGCGCGAATGAGGCTCAGGTGGTCGACGAACTGACTGAAGACCAGCGCCTTGTGGCGGTTGTCGAGCAGATCGTCGAGGATGTCGCCGAAGGCGTCGAGCTTGGCGCTGGCGAGATCGCTGTCCGGCAGGACCAGCTTGGGATGGCAGCAGGCGCGGCGCAGCCGCATGATCTCGGCGAGGAGTCGCAGGCGCTTCTGGCCAGGGTTGACCTCGTCGCTCTCCTCCAGGCGCTCCATCGCCTGCCGCCTGAGCGCCTCGTAGAGTGAAGCCTCGGCGGAGCCGAGTTCCAGCTCCAGGGTGATCTCGGTGCGCGGCGGCAGCTCGCTCAGAACCTCGCTCTTGAGGCGGCGCAGGATGAAAGGCCGCAAGAGCTGACGCAACCGCTTGCGGGCACCCGAGTCCTGATGCTGCTCGATGGGGATGGCGAAGCGTTGGTTGAAGGTCTCCAGCGAGCCGAGCAGGCCCGGATTGATGAAGCGGAAGAGGTTCCACAGCTCGCCCAGGTGGTTCTCGATCGGGGTGCCAGTGGTGATCATGCGAAAGCCGGCGTCAAGCTTCATGATCGCCTGGGAGCGCTTGGTAGTGGCGTTCTTGAAGGCCTGCGCCTCATCCGCCACCACGGTCGCCCAGCGTACGCCCGCAAGCCGCTCGGACTCGCTCTGGAGCAGCCCGTAGCTGCTGACGATGAGATCGAAGGGACCGGCTTCTTTCAGCATCTGTTCGCGATCCCCGGCGCCGAAGCGCTTGGGCTGGAGCGTCGGCGCGAAACGCCTGGCCTCCGTCATCCAGTTGGCGCAGACGGACATGGGCGCCAGCACCAGCGTCGGACCCTCGGTCGCGCGCGAGAGGATGAGCGCCAAGGCCTGGAGCGTCTTGCCGAGCCCCATGTCGTCGGCCAGACAGGCGCCGGCGCCCCAATGGGCGAGCCGCGCCAGCCAGCGGAAACCCTCGACCTGGTAGTCGCGCAGCTCGGCCTGCAGGGTCGAGGGCAGTGCCGGCTCCAGCTCGCGGACCTCGGCCAGGTGTTTCAGGGTCGCCTGCCAGTGGGCGCTGCGCTTGACCTCCATGCCCTCCAGGCTCTCGTCGATCGCGGCGGCGGCCAAGGGGTGGAAGCGGCCGCGGTCGGTCAGTCCGGCGAGGCTCTCCAGGCGTCGGCGCAGGGCGTCGCTCAGCGCCAGGAACTCGCGCTCGCCGAGGCGGATGAAGCGCCCCGGCGACGCCTGGACCAGCTCCAGCAGCTGTTGCATCCCCACCACCCGCCCATCGTCCAGGGCCAGCTCGCCCTCCAGGCCAAGCCAGTCGCGCTGCTTGTTCACACTCACGCGCATGCGCCCGGCCTGGACCTCGGAGGTCAGCCCGATGCGCTTGCCCTCCGGCCATTGCAGCACCACGGCGTCTTCAAGCGCATGCAGCTGCTCCAGGGCGGTCAGGGCCTCCTCCGTCGACTCCAGCACCCAGACCCAGTGCTCGTTGCCGGCCAGGGCCGGGCAGGCATCCAGCACCGCCTGCGCCGCGCGGCGCTCGCCGGTCAGATTCCGCGTGGTCTGCACGGCACGCCCCTCGACCTCCGCGAAGAGGGTCGCCATGCCTTGCCCCGGATGCAGCCGCGGTCCCTTCTCGCCCAGCGGCTGCATGAAGAGCTCCAGGGCGAGACCCTCATCGACCGGATTGAGGTGAACATAGGGGCGCGTGTCGGCGTCCTGGGTCTCGGCCAGATGCTCGGTCCCGCCAATGGCGGAATGCACGGTGAGCAGCGGCGCGAGGGCGGCGATGCCTTCGAGGACCTTGTCCTTGCCGCGCTCCGGGACCTGCAGACCGTCCTCGCCGAGGAGCTTGGCGATCCGCCGATGCGAGGCATCGAAACGCACGAGCCGCAGACGCTGCGGCCCATCCTCTTGGATCAGCAGGTTCGCCCCCTCCGGCGGGAAGGGGTTGATACGCACCAGGATGCGGCCCTTGAGCGTCGTGACCTCCAGGGCGGGGCCGGCAGGCACCAGCTCGAGCGGGGCATCCATGACACCCGGACGGAAGATCCTGGGATGCCCGACGGCGGCGAGCAAGGCCCGATCCGAGTCGAGACGGTAGTAGACACGCCCGTAGTTGCCGTACCAGCCCTGCTCTTGCTCCTGGCTGATGGCGGCGAGGATGCGCCGGTCCGCGTCCGTCAGATAGTCGAATTCCTCGGGCGACTCGGCCAGGCGCGCCAGGGCCACCGGCCGCCCGGCGGTCCAGCTCCCGCGCTTGTTGCGCTTCTGCTCGCGCGGCTCCAGCTGGCCCTCACCGCCGTAGAGGCTCAGCACCCAGGCCATGCGCCGGTCGGCACCTGGGACATCGCCCGTCGCCTTGCCCTCGTCGCCGGCGCCCAGTCCCTTGAGCGCCTCCAGGGCGATCTCCCACTCGGACTTGGGGGCCAGCAGCCCGACCAGGCTCACCATGCCCTCGGGTCGCGCGCCGAGCAACTCCTTATCCAGGGATCCGCCCAGCGCGCGCAGCAGCTCCGCGCTCTCCCAGGCGTACCAGAGGACACCCGCCTGCACGGCGGCCTCATGCTGGGACGCCAGATCGATCAGCGCCTCCTCCTTGGGCCGTTCGCCGAGCCAGTGCAGCGCCAGAGCCTGGAACAGGCGCTCGTAGGGCCGACCGGTGCGCTGCGAGCGGCGAATCCAGACGGACTCGTGGAGACGCTGGCGCCCACTCAGCACATTGACCAGGTCATCGAGCAGCCGAAACGTGTGCTCGAAGCGATCCGTCACCGGGGCGCGTAAGGCAATACCGGTCTGACGCTGGACAGTCTCCAGGTCTGCCGCCGTGCCACGCCGCAGCAAGGCAAGCAGATGCAGCAGCCCCGGCAAACCAGGGATATAGAGATTGCGCTTGCGCGTCTGGCGCCGCTGGGTGGTGAGGTGGAGGTCGAAAACGCCAATCGCCTCCTCGTAGCGGCCCTGCACGAAATGCAGCCAGCCGATCAGGGGCAAGGCCTCGGGCGTGACCCGCTCGGCGAGAATGGGGCCGGCCTGGTCCGGCCGACCGTCGAGCAGGGCGCGCTCGGCGAGCGCCATCGCCGCCTGCGGCTGCTCATCCATCAATGGCGTCAGGGTTTGCCGGGCGATGGTCTCCAGGTCTGAGCTGGGCGTGAGCCGATAACCGCCTTCGACCAGCGCCGGGGCCAGCGCCAGGAGGCGCAGGCGCGGCGCCAGGGTCGCGAGCCACTCCGCGTCTGGAGGCGTCGTGCAGACCTGGCTCAGGATCTCAACGGATTGGTACGGAATGGGCTCGCCGGGTTTGCCCGCAGGGGCGCCGACGATGCGCAGCACCTCGTCCTCGCGCCCCGCGTAGAGCGCGTTGCGCAGACGCCGTGTCAGTCGGCTGGGAGGCTCCTTCTGCCAGCTGTTGAGCGGCTTGGCGCTCACCACCGCCTCCGCCGCCGCGACGATCTGCTCGAAGTGCCCTTCCCTCACCGTCTCGCGGGTCAGGAGCTCGACCAACTCGGGGGCGCAGCCCCAGCCACCCTTGGTGTCGAGGAGGCAGCCAGCCGCAATCAGGCGCTCGCGCAATGGCCCCACCACCAGCTCCACGAGCGGCCGTCCGCTCTCACCCTTCCAACTCAAGCCCCTCAGAATCCGCTGCAGCGTCGTCTGAGTGAGGGGCTCGTAGACGACGGACAGGACGTGTAGGATGCGGCGCTCGTCGGCGCTCAGCGCTTGGCAGGATTCACGTGGATCGGTCATGAGGGGATCAGGGTCTCGGGCAGCACATAGCCCAGTTTCGAGAGGGCCTTTTGGAAGGCGTTGAGCTTGGCCTGCGGGACGACGATCAGACGCTCGCCCGCGCGCAGACAATAGGCCGCGGTCGCCGCATCCGTGCAGAGCATGGCGGCAAAGGCGGCATCCCGGCAGTTGAAGAGTCGCGCGGCACCGCCGTCGCGCAGGGCGTCGGCCCGTTCCTCGGCCACGGCAAGGAAGTGCGCGAGCGCGTCTGGAAGCGCGCCGTCGAGCGACTGGACCAGGAAGTCGCGCAACCGCCCGCGCTCCTCGACGCGGGCAGCCGATGCGACGGCCGCCTCCGGGCGCAGCTGCCAGCGGCCGTCGGCGCGCGGCTCGGCATATTGGGCGAGCACCAGTTCCTCCGCCGCGAAGGGCTCGCGCAGCAGGGTCAGCGTCAGGTCGGGATGCGCCCGCAGGAGCGGCGCGACAGCGTCCAGCATGGGGACATAGCTGTCCGACAGGCCCAGACAGAAGGCGCCGAGCGCATTGAGCCGCAGATAGAGCAGACCGTCGTAGCGGCTCAGGAAGGCGAACTCATCGGTGCCCCAGCAGTGACCGAACCCACCGCGCACGTGATCGGGCAGCGTGTAGACGACATCGATCAGGCCAAGGGTGGCGAGGTACTCGAAGAGGTACGCCAGCGCATACCTGGCCTGCAGGATGTCGAAGCTCGCGGAGCCCTCGTAGCCCAGACTGCCGTAGTTGGCATCGACGAAGTAGAGCTTCCAGGGGTTGTCGGTCACCGCGAAGTCGTAGCCCTCCAGGCGCATGTAGCGGAAGAAGTGATCGAGATGGATCCACTCCCCGGGCGGGCAGGCGGCGAGCATGTCGGCGATGGCGCGGCGGCGACCGGCGACCGCGGTGAGGCGCGCGCCCTTGCTGGTCTGGCCCTTGATGAGATCGACGCGCCGCAGCTCGTCCGGCGACCCCTTGGTCTGCCAGCGCTCGAAGAGCAGCTTGACGGTCGACTCCAGCGGCTCGCCGAGCGCCTTGCGACCCTTGGGCGTGAGCGCCAGCTTGCTGCCGTCGATCTTGGCCAGCCCACCGGCCTGCAGCAGCAGCGGCCAGGCGTAGGGCTTGATCGGGCGGATCGGCCCGCCGGCCCAGCGCCGCCGCTCCTCGTCGTCCTCCGGCCGGTACCAATCCCCGCCGACCAGAAGGCCTTCGATCAGCTTGAGTGAGGCGGCACTGGCGACGCCTGTCTTGGGTCCGACACTGACGCGCCCCGTCTCGATCAACCTGAGCAGGGCGGGGAGATCCTGGCGGACGAGCGGCTCGGTGCTCTGGCGCCAGACGGCATAGCCTTGGGTGTCCTCATCGTCCAACCGAAAGGTCTCGGGCACGGCCGCCTGCGGCGTCGTCTCGATCCGATTGGCCTCTGGTCTCGGCGCCATCTCGGCGAGGCGCGCACGCAGATCGGACGGCATCTCATCCGGGTAGAAGAAGAGCGGCAGATAGCTGGGCTCCACCTGGCGATCCCGGCGGCCGTATCCGTAGCGGTAGGGGTCGGATTCATAGTGGGCGGGCAAGGCACCGTACTTGACCCGGAAGCGCGCGCGGTCGAAGCGACCCGACCAGGCATGCACCGCCTCGGAGATCGCCTTGACATCCAGATCGCTCAGCGCCTTCCAGATCGGCGCCAAGTCACCCTCCAGCAGCGCATGGGCGATGACCGCGACGAGATCCCCCTTGCGGGTCGGGCGCTGGTCCGTGTGGATGAGCTTCAGCCGCGCCTTGAGCTGATCGACGGTTTGCGCCTCGAGGGCGTCGCGCAGATTCACTTCACCCTCAATCAGCGACGGCGATGCTGGATGAAGCGCTCCAGCAGGGCCTTGGTCGAGGCGTCATGCTTCGCGGTGACCTTGCCGCCCTCGATCTCGGCGAGGATGACGTTGGCGAGCTTCTTTCCAAGCTCCACGCCCCATTGATCGAAGGAGTTGATGCCCCAGACGACGCCTTGGGTGAAGATGCGGTGCTCGTAGAGCGCGATCAGGGCGCCGAGGGTCCGCGGCGTCAAGCGCTCCATGAGGAGGCTGTTGGTCGGGCGGTTGCCGGGGAAGGTGCGGTGATGCGCCAGCAAGCGCGCCTGCCCGTCCGCCACGCCGGCGGCCTGCGTCTCGGCCAGCGCCTCGTCGAAGCTGCGTCCGCGCATCAGCGCCTCGGTCTGGGCGAAGAAGTTGGCCATGAACTTGGGATGGTGGTCGCCCAGCTCATTGTGGCTGTGAATCGCCCCGATGAAGTCGGCCGGGATCATCTGGGTGCCTTGGTGGATGAGCTGATAGAAGGCGTGCTGACCATCGGTGCCCGGCTCGCCCCAGACGACCGGCCCCGTGGCGTAGTCGATCGCCACGCCCTCGCGGGTGACCCTCTTGCCGTTGCTCTCCATGTCTCCCTGCTGCAGATAGGCCGGCAGGAAGCGCAGCGACTGGTCGTAGGGCAGCACGGCGTGCGTGCGGGCACCGGCAAAATTCGCGTACCAGACCCCGATCAGACCGAGCAGCGCCGGCATGTTCTCCTTGAGCGGGGCCGTGCGGAAGTGCTCGTCCATGGCGTGCGCGCCTTCCAGCAGCTCGACGAAACGCTCGAAGCCGACGGCGAGCGCGATCGGCAGGCCGATGGACGACCACAGCGAGTAGCGCCCGCCGACCCAGTCCCAGAAGCCGAACATGTTGGCGGTATCGATGCCGAAGGCGGCGACCTTCCCGGCATTGGTGGAAACGGCCACGAAGTGTCTGGCGACCGCCGCCGAATCCCCCAGCGCGGCGCGCAGCCAGTCCCGCGCGCTGGTCGCGTTGGTCATGGTCTCCTGGGTCGTGAAGGTCTTGGAGGCGACGATGAAGAGGGTCGTTTCCGGATCCAAGCGACGCACGGTCTCGACCAGGTGGGTGCCGTCCACGTTGGAGACGAAGTGCACCCGCAGGCTCTCGCTCTGATAGGGCGCCAGCGCCGCGCAGACCATCTTCGGCCCAAGATTCGAGCCGCCGATGCCGATGTTGACGACGTCCGTGATGCGTTTGCCGGTGTGGCCCGTCCACTCGCCCGAGCGCACCCGGCCGACAAAGGCCTCCATGCGGGCCAGCACGGCATTGATTCCGGGCATCACATCCTTGCCGTCGACCAGGATCGGCCGGTTGGAGCGATTGCGCAGCGCAATGTGCAGCACCGCGCGATCCTCCGTGTTGTTGATGGGCACGCCGTCGAACATGCGCCGCGTCCAGCCCTTGAGATCAACCGCCTCGGCGAGGTCGAGGAGCTTGTCGAGGCTGTCGCGCGTGAGGATATTCTTGGAGTAGTCCAGGTAGAGTCCGGCCGCGGAGAGGCTCATGGCCTGGGCGCGGCCGGGATCGGCGGCGAAGAGGTCCGCCATCCGGACGGCCTTCATCTCGTTCCAGTGCCCTTGCAGGGCCTGCCATTGCGGGGTCTGGCTCACGAGCGACATAGTGCGCATCTCCTCGGTTCGATAAGACTGAATTCGGGTGCTCGACTGGGGGCGCATTGGAACATACTCGCGGGGCTTGGGCGATGGCCCGGCCCCCAGCCAGCAGCCCCAGATGCGCGCGTGACGCGTTCCGATTCACATCGCATTGCGCCACTCCTGATCCTCCCGATCGAACAGCCGATTGGCCTCCACCGGCCCCCAGGAGCCGGCCGGATAGGTATGGATGAAGTCGCGCTCGGTGGCCCATAGCTTGAGGATCGGGTCGACGACGCGCCAGGCCCAATTCACTTCGTCATAGCGCAGGAAGTGGGTGTGGTCGCCCTCGATGACGTCGAGGATCAGCGCCTCGTAGGCGTCGATGTGCTCGGGCGGCAGGGTGCAGCTGCTGGCATCCAGACGCTCGGTCTGGGCGCGCATCTCCAGCCCAGGCTGCTTGACCTGGATCTCGATGCGCATGCACTCGTTCGGCTGGATGTTGAGCAGGAGCCAGTTGGGCTTGAGCTGTTCGATGGCCGTCGCGCGGAAGAGCTGCTGGGGCGGGTGCTTGAAGCGGATGGCGATCAGCGAATTGGTCTGACCGAGCCGCTTGCCGGTGCGCAGGTAGAAGGGCACGTTGCGCCAGCGCCAGTTGTCGATGTAGAGCTTGAGCGCGGCATAGGTCTCCGTCGTGCTGTTGTGCCCCACGCCGGGCTCATCTCGGTATCCGGCCAGCTTGGTATCGCCCGAGCGCCCCGGCCCGTACTGTGCTCTGAACGCCTGGGCGTGGACGGCCTCGCGCGGAATCGCCCGAATCGAACGCAGCACCTTGACCTTTTCGTCCCGCAACGCCTCGGCGTCCAGACTGGGCGGCGGCTCCATGGCGACCAGGGTGAGCATCTGCAACAGATGGCTCTGGATCATGTCGCGCATGGCCCCCACGCCATCGTAGAAGCCGGCGCGTTCCTCGATGCCGCGCGACTCGGCGTGGGAGATCTGGACATGATCGATGTAGTTGCGATTCCAGAGCGGCTCCAGGATGAGGTTGGCGAAGCGGAAGACGAGGATGTTCTGGACCGTGCTCTTGCCGAGGTAGTGGTCGATCCGGTAGATCTGATCCTCGCTGAAGCAGCGCTGCAGCCGCTGATCCAGGATGCTGGCGCTCTCGAGATCGAAGCCGAAGGGTTTCTCCACGACCAGACGCGACCAGCCGGACGCTTGGGCATTCAGCCCATTGGCGGCGAGCTGGTCGACGATGTGCCCATAGTGCCTGGGGGCGACGGCGAGGTAGGACATGAGATTGTCCGGCAGGTCGTCGTCGCTTCTCAGCCGTTCGGCCAGTCGCACGAAGTCCTCGGGCCGCTCCAGATCGCCCGAGACGAAGCGCAGGCGGCTCAGGAGCCGAGCCAGCGCGTCCTCGTCCAGCGTGCTCCCGAGTCGCTCGCCCAGACTGGCGCGCACCTCGCCCCGCCAGTCCTCATCCGACCACTGGCGCCGGCCAAAACCGAGGATCCTGCTCGCCGGATCGAGCCGCTGGGCGGCCTCGATGTGGTAGAGCGCCGGTAGTAGCTTGTAGGTCGCCAGATTCCCAGTCGAGCCGAAGATGATCAGGCTGCAGGACTCCTGCATGGCCGGTTACCTCCCTCTAGGTCAAGTGTGCTAACGTGAAGTCCGTCATAGTGTTTCCATCCTCCCACCGAACATCTGACAGGCCCAAGCGCCTGGAATTCGAGACCCCGATAGAATGGCGCAGTCACCCCCCCCTTCCGACGTCCCAACCCTGGAGCCGAGCCGTCTGCGCGTGCTCATGGCCTGCAGCGAGGCACATCCCCTGGTCAAGACCGGCGGTCTCGCCGATGTCGCCTCGAGCCTACCCATCGCGCTGCGCCAGCTCGGCCATGATGCCCGCCTGGTGATGCCCGCCTACCCCAAGGCCATGCGCCAGGTCCGCGAGCCCAAGCCGCTGTGCACGCTCGCACTGCCCGGCTGCCGCGCCCAGATCGGCATCGTCGAGGGGCGGCACCCCGATCACGATCTACCCGTGTATTTGGTCGACGCGCCCGAGCACTTCACCCGCGAAGGCAATCCCTACACGGATCTCACGGGTCGCGACTGGGGCGACAACGCCGAGCGCTTCATGCTCTTCTGCCGAGCCATCGTGGAGCTCGCCCAGGGGCTCCCCGCACTCGGCTGGCGGCCGGACGTCCTGCATTGCAACGACTGGCAGACAGGCCTTGCGCCAGCCCTGATGCACGGGCTGCCGGAGCATCCCGCGCGCATCTTCACCATCCACAATCTCGCCTACCAGGGACTCTTCGATCGGGCGACGTTCGATCGGCTCAATCTGCCCCCTTCGCTGTGGAGCCTGGCGGGCATCGAGTTCCACCAACGGATGTCCTTCATCAAGGGCGGCATCATCTTCTCCGATCGGGTCAATACCGTGAGTCCGACCTATGCGGAAGAGGTGCGCACGCCCCGTTTCGGCTGCGGCCTGGATGGTCTGCTGCGCCAAATCGGCAACCGCTTCAGCGGCATCCTCAATGGCATCGACTACCAGGTGTGGGACCCCGCGTCGGATCCCTTGATCCTACAGACCTACGACGCGGAGCGTTTCGAGATGAAGGCGGAAAACAAGCTCGACGTCCAGCGCGAGTTTGGTCTGCCGCGCAGCGAGGACGCCTTCGTGCTGGGCTACATCGGACGGCTGGTCGAGCAAAAGGGCGTGGATCTCATCCTCGCGATCCTGCCCGAGCTGCTGCGGGATCCCAGAGTCCAGCTGCTGGTCGTGGCGTCCGGAGACCGCAAGACAGAGCAGGCGCTAGTCAAGATCGCCGAGGAGAATCCGCGTCAGATCGGCGTCTTCATCGGTTACGACGAGGTGCGTGCCCATCGCATCGAGGCGGGCTGCGACGCCTTCCTCATGCCCTCGCGTTTCGAGCCCTGCGGCCTGAATCAGATCTACAGTCTGCGCTACGGCACGCCGCCGATCGTCCACCGCACGGGCGGACTGGCGGACACGGTCACGCCCGCAACGCCAGAGCGCCTGGGGAACGGCACGGCAACGGGCTTCCTCTTCGACGAGCCCAAGCCCGAATCCCTGCTCCACGCCGTCCGGCAAGCCATGCATCTCTATCGCGAGCACCCGCAGGGCTGGCGCCGGCTCGCAACCACCGGCATGTCGCTCGACCTGAGCTGGGAAGCGAGCGCCAACCAATATCTCCAGCTCTATGCGGACGCCATCGCCGAACGGCAATCGCAGGCCGCCACGGCGCTGGCCTGAGGCCGCATCGACCTCCAGAACGCAAAACACCGCATGGTGGAGCAAACCACCATGCGGCGTGACAGCGGGCTCGCCAACCCTGATCAGGCGGCCTGTGCGGGGATGGCGTTGCCCGTGCGAATGACGCGATTCTGCTCGTTGAGGTAGACCAGGGACGGCTTGAAGCTGTCCGCCTCCGCTTCGCTCATACCCGCGTAGGCGCAGATGATGACGCGGTCACCGGGCGCGGCCTTGTGCGCCGCGGCACCATTCACCGAGATCACCCGTGACCCACCCTCCGCGCGAATCGCATAGGTGGTGAAACGCTCGCCATTGGTCACATTGTAGATCTGGATCTGCTCGTACTCGCGAATACCCGCAAGCGCCAGCAATTCGTCGTCGATGGCGCAGGAGCCTTCGTAGTCGACTTCGGCATGCGTTACGCACGCACGATGCAGCTTGCACTTCAGCAAGGTCAAATGCATGGATTCATTCCTCTCTCTGGCCACGCAGGCCACGTCTTCAAGCCAGGTTCTTGAGACTCGCCTATGAAGACTATTTCATTTCAGCTGGCGCCAAGTCTACCGCAGCCTTTGCTGCAACGCAGCACTTGGTTATCCAAGCGCCCGATCCATCACAAAAGCGTCAGCCCTTGGAGCCCATGCCCAAGCAGCGCGAGCCATGATTCAGGGCCGCGCGCGCGTAACCCGCAGATTATCGATCAGGCGCGCGCGCCCTAGATAGGCGGCCGCGAGGATCACGAGCGCGTCGTCCGCGGGGGCGGCCTGGCTCAGATCCGCGGCCGATCGGACGCTCACATAGTCCGGCCGCAAGCCGGCCCGCGACAGCGCCCTCCGCGCCGCGGTCTCAACGGCGTCCGGCTCCTCGCCGGCTTGCAGCGCCGCCGCGGCCTCGATCAACACGCGATTCAACGCCGGCGCACGCGCGCGCTCCTCGGGCGTCAGATAGCCGTTACGCGAGCTCATCGCGAGACCATCCGCCTCGCGCACCGTGGGGACGCCGATGACCTCGACCGGCATGTCCAGGTCCTCGACCATCCGGCGGATCACCATGAGCTGCTGGAAGTCCTTTTCGCCAAAGAGCGCCACCTCCGGCTGCACCATGTTGAGCAGCTTACAGACGACCGTCGCGACGCCGACGAAGTGCCCTGGCCGGCTCGCCCCGCAGAGGATCGTCGACAGACCCGGCACCTCGACCCGCGTCTGCGCCTCCTGACCGCGTGGATAGACCAGGCTCGGCGTCGGCGTGAAGAGCAGATCGCAGCCCTCGGCCGTCAGCAGACGTTGATCTTCCTCGAGCGTGCGCGGATAGGCGTCCAGATCTTCGTTGGCGCCGAACTGCAGCGGGTTGACGAAGACACTGGCGACGACACGATCCGCACACTTGCGCGCCTCGCTCACCAGCACCAGATGACCGCGGTGGAGATTGCCCATGGTCGCAACCAAGGCCACCCGCTCACCCGCCGAGCGCCAGATCGCGACCCGCTCTCTGAGGTCTTCAATACGCGCTACTCGATCCATTCAGCTCGTCCTTCAGTCTCTGCGTTCGTCTTCATCGCTTCCGCGTTCGTCTTCAATAGGGTGTCTCGGCCTCGGCGGGGAAGGCGCCGCTGCGGACGGCCTCGACATAGCCACGCACGGCCGACCCGATGGAGCCGCATTCACCGAGAAAGTCGCGGCTGAAGCTCGGCGGGCGGCGAGTGTTGAGGCCGAGCATGTCGTAGAGGACCAGGACCTGCCCATCGCATGCCGCCCCCGCGCCGATGCCGATGACGGGAATAGACAGGGTGCGACTGATCTCGCCGGCCAGGGCCGCCGGCACGCATTCCAGCACCAGGAGACTAGCGCCGGCGTCCTGCATGGCCAGCGCGTCATGGCGAATCGCCTCGGCCGAGGCGTGATCCCGACCCTGGAAACGATAGCCGCCGATCCGGTTCACGGATTGCGGCAGGAGTCCCAGATGCGCACAGACCGGGATACCCTGCTCCGACAAACGGCGCACGGTCTCCAGCATGGGCGCCCCGCCCTCCAGCTTGACGACCTGAGCACCGCCGTCCTGCATGAGTCGGGCCGCGTTGTCCAGGGCGCGCTCGGGTGTCGCGCAGGCGAGGAACGGCAGATCGCCGACTACCAGCGCACGTCCCCGAGCCCTGGCCACGGAGGCGGTATGATAGACCATGTGCTCCATGGTCACCGGCACGGTCGTCTCATGGCCTTGCAAGACCATGCCGAGCGAATCGCCCACCAGCATCACATCCACCCCGGCCGCATCGAGCAGGCGGGCGAAGCTGGCGTCATAGCAGGTCAATGAGGCGATGCGCTCCCCGCGCGCCTTCATGGCGGCGAGGGTCGCGACGGAAACGGGGGCAGCGGACATCAAGGGCTCCGGTGGGGAGAAAACTAGCTGGAGGATAGTCGCCGCCGCCAGATGGTGCTAGCGCACCACGCTGACCTCGGGGACAGCTGACGACAGCGGATCGGGGTGGCGCGAAGGAGGCGCGACAACCTGCATGGACAGGCCGCCGACAGCGGCGCTCAGCCGCTCAGCTCATTACCTGACTGGTGATCATTACCTGACTTGGCCGATTTCCGACGCCGGCGCGGGCGACGCCGCCGCGCGGAATCCGTCATGCTGGCCCGCTCCTGGCTGCTCGCGTCTTGGAAACGCGTCCACCAGGCGGCCAACTCCGGATCGGCCTCGCCAGCCTCGGCACGCAAGACCAGGAAGTCATAGGCCGCCCGGAACCTGGGATGGGTCAGGAGACGATAGGGACGTTTGCCGTCGCACTGCTCCAGCCTCGGCTGCAACGCCCAGATCTCGCGCATCGGCAGCGAGTAGCGCTTGGGAATGGCGACCAGCGGCTGCTGCTGGGAGCTGATCTCGGACGAGGCGACCAGCATGGCCTCGTTGGCCGACATGCCCTCGCCGGTCTGGAGTTGATTGAAGCGCTGCCGCACGGGCTCCCAGAGCAGAACGGCGAACAGGAACGCCGGCGTGACAGGCTTGGACTCCTGCATGCGCTTGTCGGTGTTCGCAAGCCCGCGGCTCACGAAGGTGATGGGGAATGCCTGATCCTCAAGCTTCAGGCATTCCTCGGTCGCCGGAAAGAGCTGACCGAAGAGCCCGTAGTGGCGCAGCTTCTCGAAGACCTCCAGCCCATAGCCGGATTGAAACAGCTTGAGCAGTTCATCGAACAGACGGGCGGCGGGAATGTCCTCCAGCAGACGCCCCAGCGCGAACAGCGGCTGCTCCGTCGCCGGATCGATCGTGAAGCCCAGCTTGCAGGCAAAGCGCACGGCACGCAGCATCCGGACCGGATCCTCGCGGTAGCGCTGCTCGGGATCGCCGATCATGCGGATTCGCCCCGCCTGGATGTCCTCCAGACCATTGGCGTAGTCGATCAGCGAGAAATCCTCGATGTCGTAGTAGAGCGCATTGATGGTGAAATCCCGCCGCAGCGCGTCTTCCTCGATCGTGCCATAGCTGTTGTCCCGCACGATCATGCCGTTTTCGAGGCATCGATCCGCCGGAGCGTCGTCCGCGCCGCTGCCGCGGAAGGTTGCCACCTCGATGATGTCACGCCCGAAATGAACGTGCGCAAGCCTGAACCGTCGCCCGATCAGCCGACAGTTGCGAAAGACCTGGCGCACCTGCTCGGGGGTCGCGTCGGTTGCGATGTCGAAGTCCTTCGGCTCGTGCCCAAGTAGCAAATCGCGCACGCCACCACCGACGAGATGCGCCTTGAAGCTCTCCTGCCGAAGCCGGTAGAGGACCTTCAGGGCGTTCTCGCTGATGTTCGCCCGAGAGATGCTGTGCTCTGGACGGGGCACGATGACGGGGCTCGCGATGGGTGTCGTATCGGAGAGAGGGTCGGATTCCTGCATGACCGTATTCGTTGGAGGTTCCTTCAGCCTGAAGCGGCGGGGCGAGCCTGGGGGGAGCTAATCCATAACCCGCCAGCAGAGCTCGGAACAGCCGATTGCCAGGGTGGCAGTCACTGCCACTTGTTAAACAAATTTTCGCGAGTATAATACGCGATTCCTGACAGCAATACTGCTCTCTTCGTCTAGTGGTTAGGACGCTGGCCTCTCACGCCGGTAACAGGGGTTCGAATCCCCTAGAGAGTACCATCTCCTGAATCAAGCGCCTTCGCCCTTCCGGGCGCGGCGCTTTTTTCATGCCCGCCACTCCAGAAGCGCGCCACTCAAGGCCGCCACCAGTCAACACGCCCCAACCACAGACTTCGGCCTAGCCGCCGAAGAACCCGCGACAGGCGCCAGAATGCCGGGGCTCGAGCGCGGCGCGCAGACACCCGAATCGCCGCCCCTTTTCGACCAAGCAGCACAACGCCTCGGACGCATCGATGAGCCTTGGCGCGCAAACGCCCCGGAATCCCATCGCTACAGACATTTAAACGCCTACCCGCCAAAACGCAGACGGCGCCGGTAGCCTATGGCTACCAGCGCCGCACTGAATCAGCATCTACACGCGCGCTTCGACCGAAGCAACTGCGAGCCTCTGCGCACTGCGCTGGAGACTCTACTTCGTCTAGCCCGGCACCATTCTTCGCCGAGCCGCGCCGAAGGCTACGAGCAGCTTACTGCCAGCCCAGACCGACCGCGAACACGACAGCGTGGACGGCGATCGCGAGGACCAGCAGCGCGTAGAAGATGGGCATCAGCCAGGTCGAAGGGTTGACGACGAGCCAGATTTTCCAATCGTCAGCTGGGTTGTTGGGCTTGTTCATAAGATTGGCCTCTTAAATGACTCGTTTCAGAACCAGGGATTGGCGGCGATGACAAACAGGTGCGCAAGTGCGGCCAGGCCGACGAACGCGGTGTAGGTCACCTTGAACTGCTCGTGAAATTCTTTAGCTTGCTGCTCGGTCAGCCCGGAAAGACTCGGTCCAGCCATCGGCTTGGTCTCCATGCTTGGTTTGCCAATTCCGCCACCCTTCGTGCGGGCTGCGGGAGTTTTCGATTCAGCCATTGATATGACTCGTCAGAACAAAAACGGTGTTTCGTCGGCTCGCGCTCTAGCTCGGCGCAGTGGCGTCTGCCGCGGGCGGCAGCGTCAAACCTAATCAGGTGCGGCTGATTCAGGGAACCCGCTGTAGCGAACCTGGCTGTCATCTTAACTTGACACCCGGTATTGTCAATACGGATTTACAAATAAGAGTTGAGCCAGGACAAGTCGAACACCCGCGCGCCCCAGGCGGCAAGCGGCATCCGATTCGACACCATCGAAATAAAAACATGAAAAACAAGCGGATGATCTTTGAAAAAGGAACATCGCCTCAGCACGGGCGCGCAGCAGGCATGGTCTCGAAGAATCGCGGCTCATCTGCCGTCTTGGCGTGAAAACCAGGTACTCACCGGCTCACGGAATACCCAGCCACTTGTGGAGCTGCAGACTCAAGCGCCAGCGTGGATGGGTCTTGCAGAAATCGACCGCGCGCGCCGTATTGGCCGCCAGCGCAGGCCCGTCCATCGGCTGCAGGAAGAAATGGCGGAAGCCGAGCGCGGCGAAGGACTCAGGATCCGCGCCTAGCTGCGGGTAGACGAGCTTCAATTCGTCGCCCGAGGTCACGACCAGCCGCGCCCCCGCCTTGGGGCTGACGCACAGCCAGTCGAGGCCAGGCGGCACCTCGCGGGTTCCATTGGTTTCGACGGCGACCTCGCAGCCGCGCGCGTGCAGCGCCTCGATCAGGGCGGAGTCCAACTGCAACAGGGGCTCGCCGCCCGTACAAACGACATAGGGCCGCACAGCGCCATCGCCGGCCCGCGGCCAAGTCGCGCAGAGCCGGTCGGCAAGGCGATCGGCATCCGGGTAGCGACCACCGCCCTCGCCGTCGGTGCCGCGAAAATCGGTATCGCAGAATCGACACATGGCCCCGCCGCGATCGACCTCGCGCCCAGACCAGAGATTGCAGCCGGCGAACCGGCAGAAGACCGCCGGGCGGCCCGCTTGAGCCCCTTCGCCCTGCAGGCTGTAGAAGATCTCCTTGACCCAGTAGCTCATGTCGGCAGCGCCGGCCCCAGCTCGCCCCAGCAGAGCGAGGCACCGCAGCCGGGCGTCTCCTGCAGGTCGATCCGATCCAGCTGCGGCAGCTCGGCGGCGACCGCCTCACGCAGCCAGAGCGCCAGGGTGCCGGGATCGGCCGAGGACAGATGCGGCAGCTCATCGAGCCGATGGTGGTCGAGACGCTGATAGAGTGGCTTGAAGAGCGCCTTGACGTCGCCGTAGTCGACCGTCCAGCCCAGGACCTCGTCCAGCGGAGCGGTGAGATGCAAGCGCAGCAGATAGCTGTGGCCGTGCAAACGCCGCCGCGAGTCGCCCTCCGGCGCGGCGGTCAGCCTGAGCGCGCTTTCGAAGCGCTGTTCCTTCCAGATACGGTAGTGGCATCCGTCGTAGTGACAGCCGGCCGTGGCCGTCTCATAGACGGTCACCCAGGACAGATGGGGCAGCTGGGGCTTGAGACGCTGCCAGATCCAGGCCGAGAGCATCTCGCTGGTGGGATTCTCGAGTCCGGGGATCTCATTGAGGCAGCTGTGGTGCAGCGCATCCCGCAAGGGTTCCCAAACCCTGGCGAGCAGGTCGAAGTCGACCCCCATGTCTTGCCCCGCGAGATCCTGATTGGCATGCAGGATCACCTCGAAGCCGTGACCGTGCATGCGCCCGCACTGATGGCCCTCGGGCACCCGCGGCAGACGGTGGGCGGCCTCGAAGCGGAAGCGCCGCCAGACATGGACCTGATCCGAGCCATCGAGGTCCGCGCCCTGATCGCGCGTGCTCTGGATGCCGACCGAGGCGAGCGCGTTCAGGCCGAGTCGATCCCGCACCCAGCGCGCGAGGTTCTCATCCGTCGGGACCGGGAGCACCGCATTGAGATCCTGGTAGTCCAGGGGAGCGACGCAGGTCTTGAGCGCCTCGCACAGTGCGCTGCTCTCCCCGCCACGAAACCCAGCCCAACCCGGCGCCAGCTCCGCGCGCACACGGGCGACGAAGCTGTGACCATGCAGACGCCGGCAGGGGTGCCCCTCCGGCAGGATGGCGACGCGCCGGGCCGCCTCGAACGGGGCGGCCGCGAGATGAAAGAGCCGCTCTGTCATTGGTCGTCTCCGAATCGCGCCAGGAGCGGGTCAGCCACCCCGGCCTCGGCAAAGCCCTTGGCGCGCAACAGGCAGGAATCGCACTGCCCGCAGGGCCGCCCGTCCTCGGCGGGGTCATAGCAACTGCTGGTGAGGCCATAGTCGACGCCCAGCGCCAGCCCCTTGCGAATGATCTCGGCCTTGCTCAGCTCGATGAGCGGGGTGTGCACCTTGAATGACTGGCGGCCCTCGACACCCGCCGCGGTCGCCAGGTTCGCCATGCGCTCGTAAGCCGCGATGTACTCCGGCCGGCAATCGGGGTAGCCCGAGTAATCCAGGGCGTTGACCCCAATGAAGATGTCGCTCGCGCCCAACACCTCCGCCCAGGCCAGGGCGAAGGAAAGGAAGACGGTGTTGCGCGCCGGGACATAGGTGACCGGGATACCCTCGGCCATGGCGGCCGGGGCGCGGCCCTTGGGCACGGCGACATCGCCCGTCAGCGCCGAGCCGCCGAAGCGCCGCAGATCGATGTCGGCGATCACATGCTCCGCGACCCCCAGCGCCTCCGCCACCCGCGCGGCAGACGCGAGTTCGATCGCGTGCCGCTGACCATAGCGGAACGAAAGCGCGTAGGGGTCGAAGCCCTGAGACTTCGCAATCGCCAGGGTCGTCGTGGAGTCGAGACCGCCGCTCAGGAGCACTACAGCAGGCGTCATGAAGATTCCTCATCCTCTTGGGCCAGCCTCAGCGCAGCGACTTGCCGTCGGGACTCGCACTGGGCGAAACTGGCCCCAAGATATCAATCAAACGAAATCAGGCTTCAGACGATGACAATGAATCGAATCAAGCTCTGGGATCTCCCCACCCGGATTCACCACTGGCTGCTAGCGGTGCTGGTGGCACTCGCCTTCGCAACCGGGCTCACGGGTGGAAACTGGATGGTCTGGCACGGCCGGATCGGACTCGCCATTCTCGGTCTGCTGACCTTCAGGCTGGCGTGGGGATTGGTCGGCTCGACCTATGCGCGCTTCAGTCAATTCGTGCGCGGACCGGGCAGCATTGTCGCCTATCTGCGCGGACGTTGGCACGGCGTCGGCCACAACCCATTGGGTGCACTTTCTGTGCTCGCCCTGCTCGGGCTGCTGCTGACACAAAGCCTGCTTGGGCTGTTCGCCACCGACGACATCGCCTTCAAGGGACCGCTCTACGCCGCCGTTTCGATGGATACCGCGGATTGGGCGGCACGGCTGCATCGTCAGCTCATCTGGGTCGTCGGCGCCCTGGTGATTCTCCACATCTGCGCGACCCTCTTCTATACCTTGATTCGCAAGGACAACATGATCCGCCCCATGGTCAGCGGCTACAAGACGCTCAGCGACTCCGCGGCGGCGTCGGCCACGGGCGGCGGCTTGATCGCATTCCTCTTCGCCTTCGCGCTGGCCGCAGCGGCCGTCTGGGTCGCCGATGGCGGACTCCTGCCGCCACCGCCGCCC
>NZ_NRRF01000066.1 GCF_016583565.1 Thiocystis violacea
ATCGCGCAGCAACGGCGTGCGGGTGGCCGCGAGCGAGGTGATCACCCGACCCGCCTGCTCGGCGCTATAGCCCACCAGCGCGGCCGAGATCTCCGGCTCCAGTCCATTGAGCTTGTCGTACACCGCTCTGCGCGTGACGGGGATTTCCTCGCGCGCCCCTTGATAGGCCGCATGGATCGACGGTTGCTGGCGGGTGACCACCTGCATCATCAGATCGAACAGCGTCGAGAACAACAGATGACGGGTGTACTGGCTTTGCGCCGTCTGCTCAAACCAGGCGTTGAGCTGGTCCGGATGGAAGCTGCGCTCCAACACCGCGCGCGCCATGGTGGGGATGGGGAAATGCTCGGCAAAGCGCTCAAGCAGTGGATTCAGCAACATCGTCAACAGCCCGCTGGTTACAAAAGGGCGCGATTGTACCGAGGACGCGCGACTCGCGCTGCTCGGGCGATTCAGCTGCGTCGAGGGCGGGCGACCGGCAGGAGTCGTTGCGTTCACTTTTTGTGACCTTCACAGCCCTGCCAAACCCACACAACGCACAAGAAGGAGCTGGACTCTTTGCTCACGCTGAACTTTCAGACATTCAAGAAATACGACTTTGTGCCTATATAGCCATTCTGCGTGATACTCGTACTGGCCCCTTGATTCTAGCCAGTGTTTCCAGGGGTCGACCGAAGGGGCATGTATGGATATTAGACCGGGTGGCTATATGAGGTATAGTACTACTTTGTTACCTTTATGCGCCTGATTTAGCGAAGGTCACTCTGTGTGACCAGGCAATCCGTCTGCTCCCGGTGGCGCAAACGCCTCTTTTGCACGCACTACGACCCCAATGAACAGGCGAGCGATCTAGATTAACCTTTATAGATCAAATACATCGGAAAGATTCTAATCTAACATAAGTAGAACTAGTGACATTTGGCCTCGACAGGTAACCGATGCCGATCAGGGTCATCCATATTTACTGACTGAACACCAGCCTGAACGACAGGCAGTCGTCAGTGGGCCAGGGACCAGAGACCCTGGAAATGCGGCAGAGCAAGTGACTAGCGAGCAGAAAACAGCGAGCGCAAAGCGCCCTTGACAACCGATGCCATCCGCAAGATCGTGCGGCGGGCCGTTCGCCACGCCTGCATCGCGTTCCCAGTCCAACAGCACATGCTGCGCCATGCCACCGGCTACAAGCTGGCGAACGACGGCCAGGACACGCGGGGCATTCAGCATTACCTCGGCCACCGCAACATCCAGCACACCACCCGCTACACCGAGTTGGCGTCAGACCGTTTCAAAAACGTCAGGTACGATTGAGAAGGCCATTTCGCGGACAGCCCCCTGGGTTGGAAGCGATCCCAGCAGGGTCGGATATGGGCTGACAGAATTTTCAAGGGTTTGAGCTTACAACCCCTGATCGTTGCGCCGGCCATAGAGACCGGTGGTCCGCGAACTCTCATGGTTGGCCATCTGCTGGGCCACTTCGAGCTTGCCGCCGTTGCGGAGATACTCCGTAATGCCAGTGGCCCGAAAGGTGTGGCAGCCCGCCGCGGTGGCGATCCCGGCGGCCAGGAGGCGCCGGCGGATCATGCGGTAGACCTCGTTCTGCTGCAGGGGGCGCTCGGTGAGCTCGCCGCGCTTGCCCGGGGCGTTGGGGAAGAGCACTGCCTTCGCCTGGCCGCGTAACCCGGTCAGGTCCAGATAGCGCTCCAGCGACGCCTCGAGGGTATGGTGACAAGGCATCTCATGGCGCTTGCCGCCTTTCTCATGCAGTCGCCCCCAGGTGCGCAGCCCCTGAATGTAGACGTCCTCGACGCGCATCTTGATCGCCGCGCCGACACGCGCGAAGGTGTAGACCATCACGCTGATCAGGGCGTGGTCGCGCAGCCCGATGACGCTGTGCTTGGGACCACGCACCGCAGCGGCCGGATTGACCGCGCGCTGCTGGCCAACGACCAGCCAATCGAAGAGCATGCGGATCGCCGCCAGGTACTGTTTGACCGAAGGTGCCGAGAGCCGTGTCTGCAGCGTCTCGATATAGGCCGCCACATGCACCGGCTCGATGTCCTCGAGGGCGGTGAGCCTAGCCTGGTCGCACCAGGCGGCGAAGTCGACCGTTGCCCGCGTGTAGGCGCGCCGGGTATTCGCATTGCGGATATTGGCGGTGAAGAACGCGATGAAGCGCTTACCGGCCGCGGGCGTGCGCACACAGAGCGCCGGTAAGGTCACTGACCCCGCCGCGATCTTGATCAAGGCCTCTATCTTACGATTACCCAGCGTGATGCAACGATTCAAGAGTCATTGGTTCTACTGGCATACCGGTCAGACACGCATTGCCCTGACCAGCCTCGCGGTGAGCGGCTTCGTGTCGGGCCTGGTGCTGACGCTGGCGGCCGGCTGCTCGCTGTGGTCCATCCTGTTGGCGGTGCTCTTCGACTCGGCCAGCCTGTTCTTGGCCCTGGTGTATCTGTGTGCACTGCGGTGGTCACTCCCCGAAGCACTGGGTGTCCAAGCGCACGCCGACGCCTTGGCCATCGAGTTCCTGATCCTGCCCGCCATGGTCGGGTTCCTCCTCAACCGCGGCTGTGCCTTCCTGGTGGCCAAGACCTTCGGCTATTCTTTCGAGGCCCAGACCGCGCAGCGGCCAGATCCAGCGTTGCGGCAAAGGACTGGATTGACCTTGTAGGTTACGGGTTGTTGAGTGATGATGCCGAATCTCGGAGCCGAAAAGCCTGTTCGACGTTGCATCGATGCCGACTGCATATTTTCGGGGGTTTGGGCCAAAACCCCTTTTTGGAATGGCCCACCGCCCGGTGGGCCATTTTCGGAGGGCTACTTACTCGTCGCTATTGTCGCGACGGACCTTTGCGTTGGGTCCGGCGTCGATGTCCGGTGCCTTGGTGGCAGGCGCGAGCTGGCGTAGGTCCGCGACCGAGTAGCGTAGTGCGGGGATGACGCCGAGATAAGGCGCTGGGTTCTGGTTGTCCGCATCACGCGCGCCACCCTCCAGCTCGTGCTGAATCGTAGCTTGCACGAAGTAGACAGGCTCGATGTGACCTTTGCCATCATCGAAGTAGCCCGGCTCGGGCAGCACGGTGACGATCTTGGAAGCCTTGTTCCACTCCGTCTGGAGATGCTTCAGGGCACGCTCTTTGATCTCCGCTTCCTTGAGGAAGGATTCACGCGAGACCTTCTCCATCGCCTGCAGCTCGATCCAGCGCTTGTGCAACCCAACCAACTCGCCATCCTGCCCGAGATGCACGACGATCTTCGAGCCAGGTCCGCCAACCTTGATACCGTCGATCTGGCGTCCGAAGTGCACGGAGGTCAGCTTTTCGAAATCACGCACGATGCCCTTTTCATCTTGTGCGCTCATGCCGACGCCACCGACGCCCTGGACGACCAGTTGATCGCCGTCCTTGGGCATCAGCCCAAGGCGCTCGAGGTGCGCGAGGGCAAGATCGATCGCCTCATCCTTGCCCGGGAGCCCCTTGGTGTCACTCGGGTCTGAGTACTTTGCCAAGCCCTTGCTGAAGCTGAAATCGCCGGTGCGCGTGTCCATGCGGAAATAGGCGCTCGGATCCTCCTTCAGCGTCGCATAGAGGGCGCTTCCGGATTCGTTGTACTTGAGCTCGAGGTCAGCCTTGAGGCCGGATTCTCGCAGCAGTGATTTTGCGACATCGTTGGCTGCGGTGAAGCCTGGGAATCCTTCTTCTGATCGAAAGATGCGATTGACGCCCAGGGTTTCGGCAAGCTCCAGGCTGCCGCGCGCCATGGTGATCTCCGGCGCGATCTCTCCCTTCGATTCGACCGCCATGGCTGGCAGGGTCAGCAGGACGAGAGAGGACACCGCAGCGGACAGCAACCGCTTCGTGTGGTTGGTAGCGAACATAGAATGTCTCCGGAAGTGTATCGAGGATAAGGCGGCGTATTGCTCGTGGTCGGACGGCGACTACCAGTGCTGATACCAGTTGGTTAGGGCCGTGTGGCCGGCGGGTGGATCGGCAACGAAGTTGGAGTGTGTGTCGTTCTGGGTGCTCGGGTGCATGACCGCCGAGGCGAGACCGGGGTAATCCTGACCACGCCACCAACTGCGCTCATCGTTCACGGCGGCGAACCACGCCTGCCAGACACTTTCGCCATCGCTGATACGATCCCCGAAATTGTTGGAGATCCCGTTGCCGGAATAGCTCAGCGTGCGGTAGCCGATCGCTTGATGGAGTCCCTGAAACACACCGTTTGGCACCCAGGCGTCAGCCCAATCCGCGCGGTCGGCCGCGGAGGGGATCACCGTGCAGGATTGAAAGACAACGAATTCGAGGTCTAAGTCACCCCAGCGGGCAGAGGCGTTCGTATCAAGGTTGACGCCGGATACAGAGGCACCCGGCCCCATTCCCAAGTAATAGTTGTTGCCATGCCCAGAGTAATAGGCGAAGTCCATCGCATCGACATAGCTGTTGTTGGCGGTCGTGAATTCGAATGCATCCGCCCAATAATACTGCTCGTAGCTAAAGTGCTTGAGGAAGTTGTAGACGTTGTCGACAAAACGATCCTCGCCATGGTTATAGACATAGCCGCCTTGCTCCAAAGCAACTGCCGAATGCCCCATGGTCATCGCGATTGTCAGTGCCGACGCGGCGAGCGCGGCTGATCGATACTGTTTCTTCATATTGCGTTCTCCTTATTTAGAGCCAAGATGGTTGCTACACCGCGTCTGGAACGGTATGCGTCGTTTCGAGTGCCGAGAGCGTTTCATGGGTTCTGTGAAATTCACCCTTTCCCGCCTCTGCCAATCAGCTTAACGCAGAAAGCACGCCAATTTTGCAAGAGCCTGATTTATAAATACTTAGTGAGCATGAGTCGGAGATCGCCCAATCCGGATATCGATTCATCCTGGACTGATCGGGTCAATTCGGACCGACATCTTTCGGCAATGACGACTCATAATCGAGATCATTCGATCGTTTTTTCGCCATAGCCTTTTCACTTGGTGCTTGGATTTGCGCCGATGGATATCGCTCGCGGCACTTAACTACAAACAGAGGCGCACTTGAATATGGTGAGATGTCGCACTGGAGGACGAAATTGTCAGTGACTGATCTGGTTCGGGAAGGCCGCTCTGGCGGGCGATCAGGCGCAGCGCCTCGTTGTGAGGTTTCCCCGGAATGTCGTCTTTCAAGAGTGACGTTAACTGACGTCCACATTGGAGACGAAGATGCAGAAAATTCCCAAGCAGGAGTGCACCGCTGAGTTCAGGGAGCAGGTGGTAAAACGCGTTCAGAAAGGCAAGAGCATGCGAGGCGTGGCCAAGGAAATGGGGCTGGCCGAGCAGACGGTTCGTAATTGGGTCAAGGCGGGTACCCTCAACGGCGCGGGCGTGGTGCAGGTGAGGCCCGAGGCGATGGAGGTCTCGCGCCTGCGTGCAGAGGTTGCACGCCTGAAGCAGGAGAACGCCATCCTGCGAAAAGCGACGGCGTACTTCGCGAGGGATGCGCTGTGAAGTACGCCTGGATGGATACGTATCGTGATCAGTTTGCCCTGAATGCCCTCTACCGCGTGTTGAAGGTCAGCGTCAGCGGCAATCGGGCCTGGAAGCGCAGCGGCAGCGCCAATCGTCAGGGGCTGACAGATTCACAACTGCTGACCCTGATCGAAGCCATTCATGCTGAATTCAAGGGTGCTTACGGCGCTCCCCGGATGGTCCGTGCTGCGGGCACGACGCTTTCCGGTGAGTCAGGCACGCGTCGAGCCACGGCACCCAAGCGATCGACGGCTGATGGCAGAGCAGCGCGGGCACTGATGCCGAGAGTACCCAGCGCCAGGCCCACCGCCGACGGGGTATCGCGCCCCTAACCGCGCGTCGGCGCTCGGCTCACAAGTCGCAGCGCGACGTCAGGCTCGGGAGCACCCGAGGTGCAGTGCTGTTCGAGCCGGTGGATCTGTCCGATGGTCTCCTCGGAGAGTGGTCCGAAACGCGTGGAGAGGATCTCATTGGCCTGCTTGCGCTCCCCGACGATGACGTGGCGGAGCACACTGCCGGCGCACTGATGGAACTGCGCATGCTTCTCGCGCAAGGTCTCGTAGGCGGGGACGCTCTGCAGTTGCTTGCCGGCCCCATAGATCCAGGCGCCGAGGCTGCAGCGGTCGTCGCAAGCGACGCTGTCCGGATCCTGTGGCTCGCCGCGGCCCTCGACCACGCGCCGCAGCTTCTTCGACCATTGCTTGTGGACGTAGACGAACTCATCGAAATCGGTCTCCTCATTCCCACAGCGCCCCTGCGCCCGCGCGCCCTGGTGGCGGTGGTCGATCTTGAACACCGAGACCGTGGTGCTCAGGGCTCGGGCTTGCTCTTCCAGGCTCTCGGCGGCTGCGGCGGCCTCTTCCACCAGGGCCGCATTGCGCTGTGTGGTCTCGTCCATCTGGGCGATCGCCTGCGTGACCTGACCAACCCCGGACCCCTGCTCTCGGCTGGCGTCCGCGATCTCGCTCACCAGGGTCACGACCTTCTCGAAGGAGCCGACGATCACGTCCATGGTCGTGCCGGTCTCCGTCACCAGAGCGGCGCCATCGTCGATACGCGCGACGGAAGCGCTGATCAGCTCCTTGATCTCCTTGGCGGCCTGGGCGCTGCGCTGGGCGAGATGGCGCACCTCCGCGGCGACCACGGCGAAGCCGCGCCCCTGCTCGCCAGCGCGGGCGGCTTCGACCGCGGCATTGAGGGCGAGGATGTTGGTCTGAAAGGCGATGCTGTCGATCACGCCGATGATGTCGGCAATCTGCCGGCTGGCGGCCTGGATACCGCTCATGGTGTCGACCACGCGCTTGACCAGGGCGCCCCCGGCGACGGCGCGGTCGTTGGAAAGCCGCGCGAGTTCCTGCGCACTCGCGGCGTTCTGCGCGTTCTGCTGGATCGTGGCGTTGAACTGCTCCATGGCGCTGGCCGTTTCCTCCAGGCTGCTCGCCTGCGCTTCCGTGCGCTCGGAGAGGTCGGCATTGCCGGCGGCGATCTCGGCCGCGGCGGTGTTGATCGCGTCCGTCGCTTCCTTGATCTGCCCGACCATGTGCTCCAATTGCGCGACCGTGGTATTGGTGTCGTTCTTTAGGTCGGCAAAGCGTCCCTTTTGGCGCGACTCGATGGTCTTGGTCAGATCGGCTTGGGCGACGGCCTTGAGGACCGTAGCCAGCTCGTCGAGCGCCTTGGCGACGATCTCGCTGAGGTGGTTCATGCCTTCGGCCAGGTCGCGGAAGAAGCCGACCTTGCCCTCGATGCTCAGACGCTGGCTGAAGTCGCCATGGGCGACCGCATCTAGCAGTGCGTCCAGCTCAGCCTCGGCGGCGACCTCGGCGGTGCGGTCGATCCACTCCACGACCGTCCCGAGGCGGACGCCCTCGGCGTCCAGCACCGGATTGGCGATCAGCTTGAAGCTGCGATCGCCGACGCGCATCTGGGAAACGAAGGTGCCTTTCAGCCCCTCCAGCAGACTCTTTTGGTGCGCGGGATTCTTATGGAAGTCAGCAAAGCTGCGCCCGAGCAGCCCCGCAGCGCTGAAGGCCGGCAGCGCTTGGCGGATGTCCGCTTCGGCCTCATGGATCATGGTTTCGAATGCCTCGTTGAGATAGATCAGCGTCCCGGCATCGTCGGCTACCATGATGTTGGTCGAGGCCTTGTCGAGGGCGCTCTTGATCCGCAGGACTTCCGCCGATGCGCGCTGATCGGCGTCGGCCGTGGCTTTGAGGTTCTTCTGCATCTGAAGCAGGGACTTCAACAGCTGACTGGTCTCATCTCGGCCGTCAGCTTCGATCAGGTTGTCCAGATGACCGGCGGCAATCCGCTCCGCTACGCCAATGGCCTGCCTCAGAGGTAGGACGATGGCGCGCGTGAGGACACGGGCCAAGAGCAAGATGGTGATGACGCCGAGGACGCTCCCGATCAATGCCACGCGCTCCGCGGCTTGGACGCGTCGGGCAACGTCCAGACTGCCAGCCTGGGACTGTGCCTTGAACTCCTTCCCGCTCTCCAGGAGGATTTTCTTGATCGCGCGCCAGACCGGCGTTTCCTCGCTGTTGAGCAGTTGCTTGGCGCCAGACGTGTCTCCCGCCTTGACCGCGGCAAGGATCTGACCATGCAGTGCGCTTTGCGTGTCCGCGAGCGAGCTGATCTCCTTCAACCCCTCGATCGCCGGATTTCCTTCGTCCATCACAGAGCGGGATTGTGCTAAGAGGGACTGGAAGTCGTTTCTGGCTGTATCAAGATTTACCCAGGCCTTCGGATTCTCCGGATTCAGTATGACGTTGCGCAGCGCCTGTCCCATCTGCAGACCCTGGGCATACATCCCGGAGTAACCTTCGGCGAGCTTCTGGTCGCGCTCGATAAAGGTGTCAAAGCGCGCTTTCACCGCATCCATCCCGACCGCCATGGCTCCAATCGCGATCGCGCTGCAGCCAAGAATGATGCCGATACCGATCCAAAGCTTCGCCGCAATCGTCACGTTCTTGAAGGTGAAACGTCTTTTGTTCATGGTGTTCCTGTCTTGATTGATTGATATCGCTTTCGAATCGAGGCTCGTGCCGTTTTCCGCCTTCCCGCGCGGAACGCCATCAATGGGGGGGAATTTACGAACAAGGTCGCCATGCCGGATTTTTCGGTTAGCGGTCAAGGACGAGAAATGTCCCGATGGCACGCTGGTTTTGCGCATCTCTGAGTGAGGCGACGAAGTGCAGGAAATCCTCGCTCGCACGCTCGAAGACGGCAGCAATCGCCTGCGTCCAGACATCCCGGATAGGCCATCCAAAAATACCGTACCAGTTTGACTTTATTAATCGATTCCGATTTTTGGACATTTTGCCGATGACAGCGCTCGGTAAGCATTTGTTTTTTAATGCAAGCTGTTCAATCAGAACCGGCAATCGGGGTCAAAAATCTCCAAAATATTGGCGGTTTTTGCGCGCGATTCCGGGAGGTCTGGCGTCATGCCCGTTGTCCATGTTTGAGATTGATCGTGCTCGAGAATGGGGTTTGCGCCGCCGTGGCGAGAGCCGTCACTGATCGCTTGAGACGTCGCTCAAACAGGGTGTTGACGATATTTCTGTTGATGTCTTCGCAGACCATGCTCTGCTCAAGGGCTGCACTGGCGATTTGGCCGTTGAACTCGCTGATTGTCGTTGCAGCAGTCGTGATGGCTTCCAGTAGTACCTCGCGTGTCTCCAAGGCGCTCGGTCGGCTCGATCGATGCACGTCTGCATGACTTCGAGCACCTGGTGAACCCCGCGATTCAGCTGCTCGATACGTTGCTGGATCTCATCGGTGGATGCCTGAGTGCGCTCGGCCAGCGTGCGGACTTCATTTGCGACGATCGCGAATCCCCGGCCACCCTCGCCGGCCCGCGCGGCCTCGATGGCCGCATTGAGGGCCAAGAGGTGGATCTGCTTGGCAATGCCCCTGATCACGTCGACGATCGAGCGGATGTTCTCGGCATCCTCGGCCAATTGGCGGGTGCGTTCGCTGGCGTCATGCACGCCGTCTGCAAAACGCATCGTTGTCCGCAGAGGTCGGGGGGTCGTTGGAACGGTTTGCTCCCGGGGAAAAGGGGTACCGAAGGATATTGCGAGGACTCGCTGTTCGAATCCGTGGCCGGCATTGCAGAAACAAGCCGGATACGCAATGGCGAGTATTGGTAACGCGAAGTGTTGTCTTCTTCCAGCGCGCATCTGCGATACCGTGATCGGCATCGCATAATTGGCGAGCGCTGGATCTCCGGCGCTTCGATCTGATCTTCTGAGATGCGATTCAGGCTGGAGATCGGTAGGGGTTTTTCAAACGTCTCTGGAAATCCTTTGCGGATACCACCAGACCCATCGGCGCATTTTACGAACTACTCGACGGCGAGTATCCACCACAGTCCGGCCGGCTCTCCTTCTGCACTATCCCGATAGGCCTGGCATGCGCTTGGCCTGTGGCGTGCGTGCCGCCGCATCGCGAGCGTCTAGGACGTCGCGTAGACCGAGCGCGTTGAGAAGCCACCAGGCATCAAAAAATGTCACTGGCGATCTCGCGTACCTTACGGCGCTCTCTGCACGATCCCTCGCGCGTCACGTCGAACGCCTCCTGGTGTTCTATGCGGTGTCTCTCCATGAGAATTCCGATGGCGACGTTAACCACACGACCGGTTCCGACCGCATCGATCAGGCGCTCCTTCTGTTGTGCCAGTTCTCGGCTTTCACCCGCGCGCCAGGGCTGTCCTGATCGTGGGGAGCGCACTGGCCACATTGATGGGCTTGATCAGATCTCCCGATGTCGTCCAGATACTTGACGCTGTGCGATCCACGCTCTTATTGATGGGATGCAACTTAGCCGCGTTGGCATCGGCGCTTGCCAATCGCCTCGATCTGCCCTTGTCCGCCCTGTTCACTCGGGACCGCGCGGATGTGCATCTGTGCGCTCCACGTATGCAATCCTCCCCATCACGGGACAAGCGTCCGGTCGCTGAGTAGATCCTGGAACAGCTCCACCTGGTACTGGCTGCGCTTCTCCGAACCTGATTAGCAAGATACCTCAGCCAGATGGTCTAAGTCGTCGAAGGGGCTTGAAGTCTTGGTTGAGAGGAGAATTGAAGTCGAACTCTTATCTGAAAAATGCTTGGAAAGGTGTTTTAGGTAAAGATTTAAGAATTATTAAAATCTGATTATATCATTTGACGACTTAAAAAAAAACAATATAAGCAAAGAGTTACGCTGTTATCTTCGAAAACTGTCTACCTCAATGCATAAGTGCGTCTACCTCAACGCCCGTACGAGCCTACCTCTGCGCCCGACCTGCCCTACTTCAACGACCGAACGACCTACCTCAATGCACGAATCGATGCGTGAAGCAGAGTGCTAAGTCGTCGAAGGATGGGGGCTTTGTGAAATCGATTTGATCACAGCCGATCAGTACCGGATTGGCGCGTCCTCCTGTGGCTGGTGGTTGCGGGCCACCGAAGTCCTCGTTGGCCGGGCAGATTTGGTTGTCCTGAGTTCCAGGCTCCGGCGCGTTGTAAGCCCGCCCAGCACGAACGTTGTGTTGTTGTCGCTGTGTGGGCAGAACGTCTTTGAGACTCACTGGCGTTTCATTGCGCCTTCCTCTCTTGACCCTGGTGGGAAGGCTGGCGGCACCTACCTCAATGCACGAAGTTCGGTCCAAGCGATTGGACCGGGCGGAGGTTATGGCCGTGTTGCAGGGGGGGGGCTCTACCTCAATGCATGAATGCAAGCGGCGAGAGATCAGTAGGACGGTCGCAGGTTCGCGAGTATAGCCATTCTGCGTGATACTCGTACTGGCTCCTTGATTCTAGCCAGTGTTTCCAGGGGTCGACCGAAGGGGCATGTATGGATATCAGACCGGGTGGCTATACACCGCCGGGATGAGCCAATCTACCTCAGTGCACGAGTGATACGGACTGGAAGGCTGGCGGCGGCGCCTACCTCAATGCACGAATGGCAGCGGTGAGAAATGACGACAGACTGGGTCGATGGGTGGTTTTCGTGATTGACATCTACCTCAATGCACGACTTTGCTTGTTCACGTCTACCTCAATGCACGAGCCTATGTCTGCGTTAGGTGTTGGATTGTTTCCGGAGCGACGCAACCGTCTGGTTTTGTTTCACATGAGAGATGTAGCGGCTGAGCCGATTCAACGGGTTATCGCTCTTCAACAGGTAACGCAGACATAGCCATGCATGCAAGCGGCGAGAGATCAGCAGGACGGTCGCAGGCTGGTGAGTGCATCGCCGGGATGAGACCAATCTACGTCAGTGCACAAGTGATACGACTGGAAGGCTGGCGGTGGCGCCTACCTCAATGCACGAATGGCAGAGGTGAGAAATGACGACAGACTGGGTCGATGGCAAGCCGTTCGGTATAGGTGTTGCGAAGCCCGCTGGATACCCCTGTAAAACAATAGGTTGCATGCAAAAGAGCCACGGAGAATATTTTCTCGGTGGCTTTCAAGCCTAACCTATTGAGTTCCAGAGACAAGCAGGATGTCTAGCCACACCTTTGTCGGACGGCTTGGGTCGATGGGTGGTTTTCGTGACTGACATCTACCTCAATGCACGACTTTGCTTGCTCACGTCTACCTCAATGCACGAAGTTCGGTGCAAGCGATTGGACCGGGCGGAGGTTATGGCCGTGTTGTAGGGGGGGCGCTACCTCAATGCACGAATGCAAGCGGCGAGAGATCAGCAGGACGGTCGTAGGTTGGTGAGCGCATCGCCGGGATGAGACCAATCTACCTCAATGCACGAGTGACACGGACTGGAAGGCTGGCGGCGATGCCTACCTCAATGCACGAATGGCACAGGAGAGGCAGAGTGTCCTCGGCAACTAAGGCGATTTCCGGGAAAAAAACAGCCCCGCGGTTCCGATCCCGCAGGATGGGCAAAGCCCTGGCGATGCGCTGCTTTCGGAGTGCCGAGGGTCGCGGGGCATGCCCATCATCCCAGTTCGGCGTCTTGCAAGATGGGCACGTCCGTCTGGCGTCGAGGTTGGGCGCGAGCCCAGAGCGCGGACTTTGCCCATCCTACCGATCCGGATCTATGTGGGTAAGATCATTTCCGGAAATTGCCTAAGATGTTTTCGTGAAATCAAGTTGGTAACAGCGGGTCGGTGGGTGATCTGTGCCCTGCCTGTTCACACGATCAAGATTTTCGACCTCTCCTCGATTAGACGACTTTAATCAACTCTATAGAGGCTGTGCCGCAGGACGCCTAAGTCATCCCGACGCCCTCGCGCCGAGACAGGCGGTTGGTCCGACGGGTTCGACTACGGGGCGGGCTTCGGCTCTGTGCGGCCGTGCCACCCCTGCGGGAGATGACTCGGCAGTGACTCGCATGCGTTTGCATATTCCCTTCGCGGCTTCGGGCTCAATCTCCTATCGTCACGGCTGCGCGACGTCCGTGCCTACACCGACCTAGGACCGCTCGGCGTTATAGGTTGCAGAGTCGAAGCGTTCAGAACAAAGGGACTCATCAGGCGTTGCCGCTACTTTCTGTGTTCTTTTCGATGACAGATGTTTTCACTGATGGCGCGCGTTGGACATAGACAAGGTCCGTCTGGATGCAGATGCTTTGCGAGCGAAGAAAACCTACTTCGACGAGTTCGGCGAGGGCCTTCCTTAGGAGTTGACGGAACTTGGAAAGGTCTCTAGTCGTGGAGCCGGACAACCGCCGGATCGTCTCGGTCTTTAATGCGTAAGGCGTGCGGTGCGTGTAATAGAAGGCATGTAGCCATTTCGCGAGAACTCCGAGTTTTAGGCGTTGCTCCCAATCAATCTGCGTGTAGGACATATGGTCAAACAACGCAGCAATACGCGGTTCGAGCCGCACGATCCAATGTCGGTCGGATTCGCCCGTGTCGTTGTCATTTTTCCAGACAAAGTCGCGGATCAAGGACCCGGAATAGCCTCCGTTTTGAGTGCGAACCTCAAGGGCCGATGCTTGTAGTCGAGCGAGACTTTCCCGAAGGCGCAAATAGGACCGGGAGTTGGAAGGCCAGCATAGTGCCTTCAATAGGGAGTGCGCGGTAAACATGATTGGTGCACCGAGAGGACAGAGGCGGCCGAGATGGACGACTTGAAGGAAGACATCTTCGTCGGATTGGCGAAGTTCCTCCCCTGTGTAGATGATCTCGACTCCGTTCAGCGTGTCAATGAGCATCCCTTTCCGGTAAGCCCGTGGTGTTCGGTGATTGCCTATCGTAAAAAGCGCGCCGCGAACCAAGTGATTGGGGACACCTCGTTGAATATCCGGCCACAAAGGTAACTGGACAACGTTTGGGGAAAGGTTACTGAGAGCACGTTTAGGAAAGGACGATGGTTTCTTACTTGCAATGGTCTTCTCGAGACTCGCCAGCGCCGCCGTCACGCCAGAATCGTGGCATTCGTCATCGTCGGGCGAATCAACGCTCGGATCCGGCTTAGGTGTATCAACCATGTCAGGGTGAACGATCCGTCAAAGGTATCCGTACTGGAACGCAGGAGAGGCAGCGAAACCCCGCATCACATCGAAAACGAAGCCACGTGTCTGGCTGCAGTCTGTCATTGAGGGAGAGGTGCAATTGTCTGTCGGCGATCTGATCACAGATGAAGGTTACGCCTAAAACCTCTCAAAAATCAGACAACAAAAGGGTTAAATGCAGCCGATGCTGTAAGAAGATAGACCGGCTTGGAACAGAAAGCAATACCGTGATACTTTGAGCATAACGCATACGGTATGGTTTTGGAGGGCAACATGAGAGTGGCAGCAATAGTCCAGAACAAAGGAGGGGTGGGCAAGACCACTATCACCAAGATATTGGCGGAATATTTCGCACGGGAGGGTTGGCGTGTGCTTGCTATCGATCTCGACGCGCAATGCAACTTGTCACGGCGTTTCGTATGCATGGAGTACGACCGATCGGATCCAGATGGGGTGCTGCCGCCGACGCATCCAGACTTCGACGAGAAGGAGAATAGTCAATGGTCTGGACGAAGTTCGAGTGCGGACATCTATTTTGATGGCGAGTGTTATCCCTACCCGACTTCTTGGGAAACACTCCTGGCGTTACCAGGGCATGGACCGAAACTTCGGCAGATAGAGCTAGTAAGAGCGGATGAGGTGCGTAGCAGTGTGCACAACCGGTTGAGGGAATTTCTCAGTCTCGGGGAGGTTCAAGAAGCGTTTGATCTGGTGCTTGTGGATACCGCGCCGGCGAAAGGGCCGCTGACGGTTAGCGCCGTGCGCGCGGCAACGGATCTGATAATCCCGACAACGCTAGAGCCGCAGCCGGTAGAAGGTTTATATGGAATGTTGCAACTGTGGCGTAGGGAGCAGAACACCAGAGATCCTGCACGGCCACTGAGGATCGCTGCGATTCAACCGAACATG
The DNA here is from genome assembly GCF_016583565.1 of Thiocystis violacea. Classification (GTDB taxonomy): domain Bacteria; phylum Pseudomonadota; class Gammaproteobacteria; order Chromatiales; family Chromatiaceae; genus Thiorhodococcus; species Thiorhodococcus violaceus_A. The sequence continues at coordinate 14,893 of NZ_NRRF01000066.1, forward strand.
GTCAGACAAGGCGTGGCTTTGCATGAGGGAACTTTGGAGTCCCTTCAGAGGGATGAGGCGCTAGCATCAATGCTGTCGCCAGTGATCCTGCACCAGCGAGTGGCGTTTGCGGAAACGGATCATCCAGAGGCCAAGCCGACAAGCCTTTTTGATCTGGCATCGCGCAATCCGGCGCGACGGGAAGTCATTTCGTTCTGTCAACACATTGAAAGTCAGTGGCGGAAGTAAGGAGGGGGCGTGGCTACTAGCAAGAAGTTGAGATTCGGAGGCTCACCGGCCGCATCGGCGATGGGCGAGCTGCTACGAGATGAATCCGGGGCGGAGGATGATGCGCAAGAGCATTTGATTGAGATCTCAAAGGTTTCGCCGGATCCGGACAATCCGCGGCGGTTGATGCTGACGGACGAAGAGTTTGAGCATCTGCAGGATCCGGACTGGGTGAGCGGAAAGCGAGAGGACGACGGCGGGGATAAGCGTGTGGCGGTCCTCTTAGGGCTAAGAGAGCTCGCCGACTCGATGCCGGCTAGCGGGGTGCTGCAAGCGATTCGAGTGTATCGGTACGGGTCCGGATATCGCATTGCGTTCGGGGAACGACGGTACTGGGGCGCGCGGTTAGCGAATCTTACGGAGATACCGGCCCGAGTTCATTTTCAGCGCCCGACGAATTTGCGAACGCTGCAGTTGGTCGAGAATCTGCAGCGGGAAGACCTTGATCTGAGCGGGAGGATGCGAAGCGTCCTCGCGATGATGGAGGAGATTGAGTGTGAGGGAGACGTGAGTGGTCAGCTTTTGGCGAAGCTTGTCGGCATGAGCGACCGGCAAGCACGCCGGTATTTGCAGGTTGCGAAAGGGCCGAGGGAAGTGCTGGACGCTGTTGTGGAGGATCGTGGTATCAGAGATCTCTTGGTCGCGGCGACCGTCGCAGGGATAGAGGATGCCGAGAAGCGCGCCGTGGTGCTGCGTGCGCTCGCCGCCGGGAAGACTCTCAAGAATGCACAAGCGGAAGCGGAAAGGGCCGTCAACGCGTCAGCGGGGAAGGCACGCGGAAGGCCAGCGACCAAAGTGACATTGGGGACGACGGCGAACGTCGTGGTGGTGCGCACGGTGATGGAGCGAGTATTGGGAGATGAGGGGATACCTAACCTGGACTGGAATGATTACGGAGCGGTGAGCAAAGCATGGAAGGACTTCCTCCGAAAACTGGAGGAGTCTCTGTGAAGACTTCGGTGCGTATGACGTACGCGATGCAGATGGAGTTGCGAGATGCAGCGAGAAGAGCCTACGGGGGAAAAGGAAAGAGTCGGTGGGTGAGGGATGCACTAGAAAAGCTTGCCGAGGAAGATCCCGCACTAACAACTGTCGGTCTTGGAGAACATGACTTCGTTCCGGAGTGTGTGGAGCAGGTTCAGCTGTCAGACAGCGCCTTAGAGCTCCTCGAGAAGTTGGTCTCTAGAGTGCGGCGACAAGATCCGCTTGCAGAAGGTGTGCAATCGCAGGTGTTGAGAGCCGCGGTGCGATTGCGGCTTGAACGGTCTTGCAGACCGGCTGCGGAATAGCGCCTGTAAGCGACTGATCCTAAAAAAGAAAGAGTGTCTGCGGTTTTTCAAATAAATCCCCAGTCAACTGCGGTGACAGTATCCAGTAGCCTCATAATCCCGCCGGGGTGTTGCGTCATATGTCATTGCTTTGGCCTTCCACAAGCTGTTACATCCAGCTGTGATCGCCTCGATCAGCTCGTGCAGCGGATGAAACACCGGACTGTCATCACCGCTCAGGATGGGATGCGGGACTCCAAATCGCCACAATGCATCACGTTCTGCTTCGCAGACTTCGGCACAGAAGCGCCGTCGCTACGCCTCCTCGAATGACTTGAGTCGGGTAGCCGGATGACGTTCCCGCCATCCGGCCCCCTAAGAAACCGGTGTACGAGTGTCCCCGCAACGGGCTCGAGCCTCGGCAAGGCGCCGTGAAGCACCCGGCAACCGATTCCGGACAGCTTCAAGATATAGGGTTGTACCGACCAAGTTCCGTCGGAAGCTAGTCCCCTTGCACCGCTTCAACGGCGATCTATCTAAGCGGGCCTTCATCGCAACCTTAGCTCCTGCCCACTCCGATACTGATAGTCGCCACCTTTCCTCGGGTTATCAGTAGCCAGCCTAGCGGAAGATATGACGACAGCGATATCAGCTTGCGGCAAGTTGCGTACGACGCCCGCGTTGAACTGGTTGTACTCGCCAGGCTTTTTGTTTTCCGGGCCGTAACCGGTGCGTAGTCGGCGGCGATCAGCGTCTGAGTTCGAGTCACTGAGGTCGTGATGGGTCTTGATACCCCAGTGGCGCGGGAGTGTCGCGTGCGCTCTCGTGATACTCGTAGGGCCGATCCCTCGCCGACCGGACACGTGCGCGGCGGCAACCGACGTAACCCAGGTTCTACCCGCTCCAGGACTCGGCTGCGGCTCTGCCCCGGACTATTGGTTCGCTTCGCTCTCCCTGGCAGAGGCAGGTTAAAGGCGAGCATGTACTGGATGTCTAGCGCCTTGCGGGGGGTGATCGGTCAGGTCCTAGACGACGTCGGCGGAGTGCTTGCCAGTCTTCTGCTCAATGGGATGGCGCGCGCTGCTGGCCATCGAGTGCGAGCGCGAGGCCAGTCGTTGCGGATAGGTGAGGCTCCCGGGCGTGGCCGCGCAGGCAGGGTGCAAGGGGCGTGCAATCGCCGCAGACTTGACATCCTCGCCGACCTAAGGAACGGTGCTACGCGTAAGCAAGCTGGCGAATAGTCGCTTCGGCGGGTTCCTGGGCCGACGTCCCAATGGACGAAGCATCTCCGCAGGCTAACCGGGCGTGTCCCGTCCTTAGAACATTGATCGCGCCGACCAAATCGGCGTTTTCCTCGAAACCGCACTCCGCACACGCGAACTGGGCCTGAGTCTGACGGTTCTCCTTGGCGATATGCCCGCAGCACGGACAGGCCCGGCTAGTGTTGTGCGGGGGCACCGCGACCAGGTGCCCGCCGTTCCACGCCGTCTTATAGTCCAGTTGCCGCCGGAACTCGAACCAACCTTGGTCGAGAATGACTTTGTTCAGGCCAGACTTGGCCCGAACGTTGGTGCCCGGTGCTTCGATCCTCCCGGCCGCCGACGCGGACATGTTGCGAACCGGCAAGCCCTCGATATTCACCATCGCGTGGTTTCTGCTGATCGTGGTCGTGGTCGTGGTCGTGGTCTTGTGCAGGTAGTCGCGGCGGGCGTTGCCGATGTGGGCATGGATGCGCTAGACGTGGGCTTTCGCCTTCTTCAAGTTGTTGCTGAACTAGGCTTTGCGGCTCATGGCACGCTGGGCCTTTACAAGCGCTGTTCCTGGCGCTTGAAGCTGTTGAGGGGCTCGAACATCGCGCCGTCGCTCAAGGTGGCGAAGCGGACAATGTCCATGTCGATCCCAACGGCCGTGTCCTGGTGAAGCGGTATTAGGCCTCGCGCTCGGTCTGTATCGACACGGACCCCTTGTCGCCCGACTGGCTGACGGTGATGTTCTTCACCGTCCCGAGCACATCGCCGCTCTTGCGGTAACGCAGCCAACCCAGCTTGGGCGGAGACAGGCGGCTGTTGGCCTGGTCGAGCTTGACCTGTTTCGGGTCTGGGTAGCGGAAGCTGTTGCGGGACCGGCCTTTCTTCTTGAAGCGGGGAACGTCGGCGCGCTTGGCGAAGAAGTTGGCATAGGCCGGCTCCAGGTCCTTGAGGGTTTGCTGCAACGGATGCACTGGGGCATCTGCAAGCCAGGCGGTTTCCGGACTGTTGCGCCACTCGGTGAGGCACTTGCACAGCGCCGGATATCCGAGCTTTTTCGCCCCCTCCTCGGCAACGCCTGTTTCATCGCCAGCTCTCGGTTGAAGACAAAGCGGCACGATCCGTCGAAGCTGCGCATGTCGCGCGCCTAATCGCCGTCGGACATCGACTCGAACTTGAGGGCTTGGAGACGTTGCATGTCCATACCATCGTTTGCTCTATGAGCAACGATAACGACAACGAGAAAGCACACGGTCGGCACTGCGTTTTTGCGATGCGCGGCCACTTGGTCTTCATGGCGAAATACCGCCGCAAGGTCTTCGATGGCGAGTCGACCGCCAGCGTGCCTTCATGCGATCTTCGTCAAGGTCGGCACCGACTTCGTGGCGATGTTGGTCGAGATGGATGGCGAGTACGATCACGTTTACCTGCTGGTCGAGTACCCGCCCAAGGTCGCTGTCTCGGCCTCGGTGAACAGCCTCAAGGGCGTATCCAGCCGGTTGCTACGACAAGAGCGGCCAGACATACAGCGGCGCTATTGGAAGGGGATGCTCTGGTCGCCCTCCTACTTCACCGCGTCCTGCGGTTCTGCCCCGATTTCCATCGTGCCCCAGTACATCGAACAACAGCAAACGTCGCACTAAGACGGGACCGGCCCGGGTCCCGAATACGCACCCAGCGCTATCCTTACCCGCCCTGAACGAGGGGGCTCGCCGCGCATCGGGTCAAGTCTTCGTCGGGGTCGAGGCAAAGTGCCTGGTGTGTCGCAGCCGCGCCCCTGAGCGGGACGCCCCCGCCCAGCCACAGAACTTGTCGCCATTTACGCAGTGCGGTCAAGGTATGGAGGCCAAGGCCGACTCCAGCGGATAATCCGACACCTCGGAGGCTGGTGAACTGCCCGACGTGAGGGAGGTGAGGTGGTCGTTGATCGCGGCAGAGACAGATCGTGCGGACTTCCAGTGTTCCTTGCTAAGGGCGTACGCGTGCGAGTTCGGCTCGCCCCGTTCGGCGCAGTGCCGACGGATGTCGGCGGCCAGTGTCGGCTGATTGTCCGTGGCGATGAAAATCGATATTCGAGTTTCTCCTGCTTGATAAAAAGCGCGAAGATATCCGCTCAACTCTGAGGAGGGGCCGCCGCGCCTGAAGCGCTTGAAGGTGGCGAAAGCCGAGCGTGCGCCCCAACCGCCAGCCGACTGGGCGTATCCCAGCAAGACCCAGCTGGTGTTGGAGCTGATTGAGGGGTCACGCAGCGCATCCGCGTGCGCGGCGACGCCGAGATCACGGTTACCGTCAGCAGCGCGCGGGTGCATGTATGCGCCCATGGCAAGAAGCGCTTCGTCATCGCGCTCAAAATACCCCGGCGGCGAAACCGACTTCCGCTATCTGGTGGCCACCGACCTGAGCTGGCGGACCCTCGACATCGTCCAAGTCGATACGCTGTGATGGCTGATCGAAGTGTTTCTGGAGGCTTGGACGCTCAATGAAGGATGGAGGCAACTGGCCAAACAGCCCGACGAAGAGGGGTCAAGCCGAAGCCTAACCCTGAGTATGCTGCTCGACTACACCCTCCTCCTTCACCCCGAGCAACGAACCCGCCTCAAGGCACCCGCGTGCACCGTGGGCAGCCGAGGCCTTGATGGACATGTTCCGAGGGCTGTTAGCCGCTAAGGATCCCACCGCCCACCTTGAGCAACTCGCCGAGACCATCAAAAACGGCATGTCCTCTGACTCCATCGAAGAAGCACATGAGTGGGCCTGACCTGGGTCGGCAAGCCTCGACACCGTCGCTGCGCCACCGTGCCGCGGAGGCATACGCCTAGTGTCGACTGAACACCAGTGTCGAATCTAGAAACTCGAAGATTGAGTGAAAAGATCCTGCCGACTGTGCTCGATCACAGACTGGGCGATCTTTCGCCGGGGCAGCACAGCATAGCGTCGGCGGTGTTAGTGGCACCTCGCGGAAATGGGCAAGGCTAGCCGGTTCGTAGGGGCCATTGCAGGAGAGGCAGCGAAAGCGCGATCCCGTGGGGCACGACGCCGAGGGGTCCGCGTAGTGTGCACGCGGGCGTATGGCCGCGGTGTCGGAGGGGGGCGTGTGGGGCGAACGCAGGCACAAGAGGCTGTCTCGTCGCGAGGGTAGTGGGGCAACTTGGTGTCCGGCAGCACATCCTAGGCGGGACAGACACCCTTCGGCCTTTGCGGCGATTGAAGCGTCAGTCCCATGTGCGATTGACGTCGACGCCGAGACGAATCAGGAATTGGTCAAACTGATCGCGCGTAGCAAACTGGAACGTGATCCGGCCTTCCTTTGTCGCTTCATCGAATCCAAGGCTCGCATCCAGGTGGCATTGCACTCTGATGGCCTCTTCGAGATGAACTAAGTAGCTCGGCCGATCCAATATCCCCCGCGTAGCGCTATCTTCCTTGTTTAACTTTGCGTCTCTGACGGACGCTTCAAGGGCCCTTACGGAAAGCTTCTTAGCAAAAATCTTGGCGAGCACTGCGGACTGCTGCCGGACCTTAAAACGCGTCATAACCTTTGCATGGCCGAATGAAATCCTGCCCTGCTCAAAAGCTCTGCGCACTTCCGGGTGGAGCCGCTCAGCGAGCCGCTTGGCGTGCCGCAGACGGTCTAAGGGGATCTCATATTCTTTGGCGGCGTCAGCCCAGGTGTAGCGGTGCTGGCGCGAGCGCAGGGCATTCATCTTTTCCTGAATGACGTCGACGAGCCGAAGCAAATCGCGCGTGCCGCTGCAGTTCCGATCGGGGGAAGGAGCAGAATCAGACTCTCGCGCTGGCTCGCGCTCAAGATGGATCCGAAGCGCCTCGGTTTGCGACATGCGCCCGAGCACGATGGCGGGCACACGTGGTTCGAACAAATAGCGAGCGATCTCATAGGTGTCGCGCCCGGCGAGGAGGTGATAGCAAGGGAAACCGGGATTCCCAACGGACCGCAGAGTGACCGCCTGCAACGGAGCACCGGCCTCGGCGGCCTCAAGCGCTTGCGCTTCGGGAGTGTGCCGCCGTGGTCTGCGCCAGTAGTCTGGGATCTGGATCTCCTCTACGCGTATCTGCTGGATTGCTTCCATCGAACCCCCTTCCACCGGTCGGATTGGCCTGCGCGACACAGTTCTGCGGTTTGCAAAGCGACCTCCGTCATCGCTGATCTGGAAAGTGAGCTCGCGAATAGCGAGTGGGACGCGGCTAACCGTCTCCGAGGCGCCCACCCATTCTGTTCGCCTGATGGGCATCGTCGAGTCGGTGCGCGCAAATCTCAACCTCGGAGTTGTTACCGAGGCTCCGTCGCTTCGGCAGCAATCGGTTGCCGAGTAACTTTCGCCAACCACACCTGTGTGGCGAGGATTCACTCGAGCCTAGGAGGGGGGCTTCCGCCGCTTCATTGCTTGCCCGAGCCACGGCGCCAGATTTCGCGCGGCGTCTGGCCGATTCTCACACTCAGCACACTCAGAGACGCTTTCTCAAGCGCCATGCCCAGACACCGTAATCGCGGAATCTTAATCGTGTGTCTTGTGAAACGCATCGGGTGTCGGCTGGGCGTCCACAGACTCAATTTCGCCAGATGATCCTGATCGTGCTAACACCTCAGGGAAAAATGTTGCCACGTGGCAGGAATCTTTTCAATATACTGATTATAAATTAGATATTTATCGCATTCGAGCGGGGAAATGCTGGAAATCAAGGGTGTATCTGTCACGAAATGCCACGAAAAAGTCGTTCACAAAAGGCTGTGTGTGCGTTAGGTGTTGGTCCCAAAGACTGCTGCCCCCCCGACGGATTGGCCAAGCAAGACAGACGGAAAGTAACTTCTCAGGCTCATTGTGGGTTTTGAGGACATGTTAGAGTTTTGCGTTTTCCTCGACACCCGATACCCCGATGAGGACCGATGAGCCGCCTCAACGACCTGATCGGCGGAGAGAAATGCCACGAAGAAGTCCGACGGATGCGTTGGCCCCACGGGACGGATTGTCCACGTTGCGGGTCCAACAAAGTCGTCAAGCGTGGCCGCAACTACCGGCACAGGGCCTGTCGCCGCTACACCTGCCGAAACCGCGCGAAATGCTTCGATGACCTGACGGCGACGATTTTCATGGGACGCCATCCGCCGCTGTCGGTGTGGTTTCCTCTCTGTACTTGATGGGGCTGAACCAGTCGAACCTTCAGATCGCCGAGGAGCTTGGCCAGAATGAAAGCGATGGTCAGTGGATGGCGGAGCAACTGCGTAAGGGGATCGTCAAGCGCCGTCGGGGGGTACATCGTGGCCAGACACAAGGGGCGTGCGGATCGTATCGTGGGATGCTCACCACGCCGTCGGCGGCACAAGGGGGCTCCCGGACGAGGCACCTTGGCAAAGTACAAGCCACCGATCTTCGGCTTGATCGAACGCGGCGGGGAGGTGCGCATCGCCATGCTGGCGGATGTCAA
>NZ_NRRF01000067.1 GCF_016583565.1 Thiocystis violacea
ATTGGTAGCGCTTGGGGCGCAAGACAATCAAAATGGTGTATTCACCCAAGGACACATGGCGCAGCGTTATCTCTTGACTCAACCCGTAAGGATGATCAATGGGCTTTCCGCAACGGTGACAGTGCGTGCCTTCCAGGATGCTATGAACAAAGATCTTGAGCGTTCTGGCCCCTTCCACCACAATCCGATCAATGGCGATATCGGGTAGGTTCAACAGCACCCGGATGGTCTCTTTGTCAAGCATCATAATCAACAGCGTTCGAATTGGGTTTTGACGGAAACTGGCTCTCAAGCCACTGTTTTATAAGATATCACAACCCCAGGAGATCCGGGAGAGCCATATCACAACCCCAGGAGATCCGGGAGAGCCCGCCGTAACCCGACATTGAGCCCCGGAATGTCGGGCTACGCTGCGCTAACCCGACCCACGGCAGTCACCGTCATCTTTCCTGATCAAACCAATTCGCTATAAAGCGCGTCCACAACCTTCCCGGTCTCCCGCAGGCGCAGCAGCACCGCGTCGCCGGTATAGCGGTCGATCTGCACCAGTCCCTTGTAGGCCATCCAGTCCAGCCAGCGCATGGCCTGAGCATCGCTCCAACCGAGCAGCGACAGCAGACGGGGCTCGCGCTCGACATCCTTGAAGGCCAATTGACGATCACCGCTGAATTGCTCGTCCCACAGGACTTTGACAATCCGCACTGAGCCGCCAGGGCACCCCTCGCGCTCATCGCGGGTGCAGACAAATGGAATAATGCGCGCAGAAAAGAGCGTATATCCTCGCAAGAATCCACAAGCACTCAGCAATGCGACAGCTGATTTTCCGCCATGTGACAAGGGTCAACTTATTGCGCCAATTTCTTGTGTACCTTCCTGTTGGCGATCGTAGTTAGATCAATACTCACAGGGAATCGTAATGATAGAAACTATCGCTAATTCGTGTCACAAAAGAGCCCACACCGCCTTTGCATTGCTGACAATCATCACAATGACATCTGGATGCGGAACGATCACAAGAGGAACAACGCAAGACATCGCTATCGATAGCTCGCCACAAGGCGCCGTGGTGCAAGCATCCAATGGGATGGGAGGCGTCACACCAATGAGCGTCAAGGCCGCGCGTAACGCACCATTGACGGTCAAAATTAGCAAAGATGGATACAAAGATCATTCGGCCATTCTGACACCTCACGTCAGTAGTGGTGGGACAGCTGGCCTAGCCGGAAACATCCTTGTAGGTGGAATCATCGGGATGGCTGTAGACGCAGGCTCTGGCGCCATGTATGACTTAACCCCAGAAAGAGTTTTTGCAGTCTTGGAGAAAGACGAATATTTTTCTGGAAAAGTTTCAAGAAGATCTGAGCCCGCAGTTGAATATAGACCAACCAGACCCGAGCGAATCATTGAGTATCGAACTGAATATGTGGCTGTAGCTGAGAACGATCCGCGCCTCAAAAACCATCAGTCCTACCAAAGCAGCCCTGAGATCTCCAACGCGATTTCAAGAAAAGACGCCAAATACATCGCAGCGTCTAGACCGAAACCGGAGCCAAGAAACATTCCCTCGTCTTTCGGGTACTAGCGCAATCAGCCATCCCAATCCCTTCAGGGATTGGGATGGTGTCAAGACCATCGGACGGATACGGCGCACCTGCCCTCCATCTCGGCATAATCCCGCCGACGGCCCCCACCAGCCTTGCGCGATCCGGACGGGATCCTCGACCGCTCCTGAAAACGCGATCATCCGGCCAAGTCATGTCTCAAGCCGGTAGAATCTGCCCCTATGAAAGACACCACCGCATACTACGATCGGCATGCTCCTCAGTTCGTTGAAGAGACGCTTGGGGTCGACATGACCCCTTTGTATGAGCGCTTCCTGCCGCTGATTCCAGCCGGAGGTCCGATCCTCGACGCAGGCTGCGGCTCCGGACGCGACGCACGCGCCTTCCGCGACCTGGGCTACCGCGTGAGCGCCTTCGATGCCTCCCCCGCGATGGTCGAGGCCGCCGCGCGCCATCTCGACGCCCCGGTCCAACTCCTGCGCTTTCAGGACGTGCGCTGGAAAGACCACTTCGATGGCATCTGGGCCTGCGCCAGCCTGCTGCATGTCCCCCATGCCGAGCTAACAGACGCCCTCTCTCGCCTCTCGGATGCCCTTAGACCCGCGGGCGCGCTCTATGTCTCCTTCAAATACGGTCGCGGCGAGCGCGAGCACAAGGGACGCCGGTTCACCGACCTGGACGAGTCGACTCTCGCCGAACTGCTCGAAGCCGTGCCGAATCTGAAAGTCTTGAAAACCTGGACCACGGGCGATCTGCGCCCCGGCCGCGAAGCCGAGCGCTGGCTGAACGCCCTGCTGCGCAAGGCCGATTGAGCCATGGGTCAGTATCTGACGACAGGCGGGGCGCGCGATCCGTTTCTCCCGCGCCTGCTGGACGCCATCCGTCGCGCGAACACGATCGACCTCGCGGTCTCATTCATCAAGACCAGCGGACTCGCCCTGCTCTACCCCACGCTCGTGGATGCGGTCGACACACGTGCCGCTCGGCTGCGGGTACTGACCAGCGACTATCTCGACGTCACCGACCCGCAGGCGTTACGCCGGCTCATGCTGTTGTCCGAGCGCGGCGCCGATGTCCGCTTATTCGAGTCGAGCGGACAGAGCTTCCATCTCAAGGCGTACATCTGCGTGCACTGTGACGCGGGCGAGACGCTGTGGGGAACCGCCTTCGTTGGCTCCAGCAACATCAGCCGCACCGCCTTGACCGATGGCCTCGAATGGAACGTCCGCATCGATCAGTCCAATGACCCAGACGACCCGACGCGGGCGCGCTTCGACGAGATTTGCGCGGAGTACCAGAGCCTTCTCGACCACCCGCGCGTCCGTCCGCTCGACCACGACTGGATCGACGCCTATGAGCAACGCCGCCAGATCGTTCAGCGTCTCCCCGTCGTACCCGACGGCGACGAGCCCGAGGAGCCGCCGCAGCCGACGAGCGTGCAAGCGGCCGCACTCAGCGCCTTGCATGAGACCCGCGCGGCGGGCTACCGACGCGGGCTGGTGGTCATGGCAACCGGCTTGGGCAAAACCTATCTCGCCGCCTTCGACAGCCAGCGAATGGCCGCCAGGCGCGTCCTCTTCGTCGCGCATCGCGAGGAGATCCTGTTACAGGCGGAGGACAGCTTTCAGCAGGTGCGACCAAGCGCGCGCATCGGACGCTACGCGGGTGCGCAGAAAAACGATGACGTGGATCTGCTGTTCGCCTCATTGCAAACGCTCGGCCAGACGCGACATCTGGAGCGTTTCGAGCCAACCCATTTCGACTATGTCATAGTCGACGAATTCCACCATGCCGCCGCACCCACCTATCGTCGCTTACTCCAGCACTTTCGCCCACGCTTCCTGCTCGGACTCACCGCCACCCCCGAGCGCACCGACCAATCCGACATCCTCAGCCTGTGCGACGACAACCTGGTCTTTAGCCGGCATCTGTTCGATGGGGTCGATCTCGGCCTGCTGAGTCCCTTTCACTACTACGGCATCTATGACGAGACGGTCGACTATCAGGAGATACCCTGGCGCAACGGCCGCTTCGATCCCGAAGCCTTGTCGAACAAGCTCGCGACCCTCGGCCGCGCCCGCCACGCCTTGCGCCACTGGAGCGAAAAGGGCCAGACACGCACGCTGGCCTTTTGCGTCTCGCGCCGACATGCCGACTTCATGGCGGGGCGCTTCCAGGCCGAGGGAATTCGCGCCGCGGCCGTCTACCAGGGTTCTGCGCTCGACCGCAGCGCCGCCCTGGAGCAGCTGGAGCGCGGCGATCTGCAGGTCATCTTCTCGGTCGACCTCTTCAATGAGGGTGTCGACCTGCCCGTGATCGACACAGTCCTGATGCTGCGCCCGACCGAATCCAAGGTGCTCTTTCTTCAGCAGCTCGGACGCGGACTGCGCCGCCACCCAGCTAAGGAGCATCTGGTCGTGCTCGACTTCATCGGCAATCACCGAGGCTTTCTGAACAAACCCCAGGCCCTGTTCGAGGTCGGCAGCAGCTATCGCGAGCTTGCCGCCTTCGGGCGCCGCGCGCGCGATGGGGAGCTGAAGCTGCCCGCAGGCTGTTTCGCCAACTATGACCTGGCTGTGATCGAGTTCCTGATCCGTCTCCAGGGTCGAGGGCCAGCCGCACACTATCAGGCGCTGCGGGACTCATTGGGCCGACGCCCGACCCTGAGCGAGTTTTATCGCAGCGATGCCAACCTCCCAGACCTGCGCTGCCAGCACGGCCAATGGTGGGCCTTGGTGCGTGACCAGGGGGATCTGACATCAGAGGAAACGGAGTGTCTCGCCAAACATGAAGCGTTCTTGCGCGAGGTCGAGACGTCCAACATGACGAAGAGTTTCAAGGCGGTCCTACTGGAATCCCTCTTGGATAACGACGGCTTCCGCCGACCGCTCCGAATCGAGGAACTGGCGACCCAAGCACTGGGTGTCTTTCGGCGTCGCCGCCGCTTCATTCCAGACATTCGGCAGGATCTCCAACAGATCGACTCGATCGATCCCCGAAAGTGGCTGAGCTACTGGAAGGGCAATCCCATCAACGCCTGGATCGGCGGCAATAAGAAGAACGGCGTCACACGATGGTTCGAACTGCGCGATGGCAATTTCCGCCCGACCTTCCAGGTGAGTGACACTGAGATGGCGACCTTCCAAGCGATGGTCCAAGAGCTGGTCGACTACCGACTTGCCGCCTACGAGCCGCGCCTCGCTGAATCAGCACCAACCCCGCCGGCAGAGCAGACCGAGCAAGGCGCCGACATCCTGCCCTTCCGCCAGCCCCCAGCGAAAGACGATGGGAGCATCGAGCTGCCCTACTTCCCAAACCTGCGCATCGCCTGCGGCCACTTCCGCAGCGGTCGCACCGATCTCGCGACGACCTGCCGGATTGGCGCGGGCAACGGTCGGCTCGATCCAACAAGGCACTTCGTCGCCCGAGCCGTCGGCGACTCCATGAATGGCGGTAAGAACCCGATCCGCGACGGAGACTATCTGCTGCTGGAATTGATCGACTCCAGCCGGGCCGGATCCATCAATGGCAGTCTCATCGTGATCGAACGCCAGGATGCCAGCGGGGACGACCAGTATTTGCTCCGACGTGTAACCAAGGCTGCGAGTGGCCAGTACCTGCTCCGAGCGGCGAATCCAGATTATCCTGACATCCAATCAACAGAAGAGCTGAGAACATTGGCGCGGCTGAGAACGGTGCTGGACCTGGGTGAGGTCGAAGTAGCCCAAGACCCGCGCGGACTGGCGTGACAACACGCCCAAGACAATCAACCTCATCGGAACAGCCAAAGCCAATAGGGTCAGCGCATCATTGCACAAGCGGCGAGCACCTCGGGTCAGCGGCATCGCGGAAAACGCCCGCATATGCCTCCCGCTCAGGCAGGGTGCCAGATCGGCGTAGCGGGTTCAGCCGCCGAAGACCCAGCGCAGGACGGCGGGCAGCACGAAGGCCGAGGCCAGCGCCATCAGCCCCATGGCCAGTGCCGAGAAGGCCCCGGTGAGGCTGCTGATCTGAAAGGCTCTGGCGGTGCCGATGCCGTGGGAGGTCACGCCCAGCGCCAAGCCGCGCGCGCGATCGTCACGCACGCGCACGAGCGCCAGCACGGCCGGACCGATGACGGCACCGAGAACCCCGGTCAGCACGACCAGCGCGGCCGTCAGCGACGGCAGACCGCCGACCTTCTCGGTGATGCCCATGGCGACGGGCGCCGTGACCGATTTGGGCGCCAGGGAGATCAGCGTCTGGCGCGAGGCGCCAAGCCATTGGGCGATGAGCACGGCGCTGGTCGCGGAGACGGTGGCGCCCGTGACGATCGACACCAGGATGGGGAGCCAGAGGCGGCGGATCAGGTCCAGGTGCCGGTAGAGCGGGATCGCCAAGGCGACGGTCGCGGGTCCGAGCATGAAGTGGACGAACTGCGCGCCCGCGAAGTAGGTCTCGTAGCGGGTGCCGGTCAGGGTCAGGAGCGTGACGAGCATCAGGATGGCGAGCAGGACCGGGTTGAGCAGTGCCTTGCGCCCGCTGCGTTGGAACAGCCAGTCGGCGGCCAGGTAGGCGAGCACGGTCAGCGTCAGGTGCAGCAGCGGGCTGGTCGAGAGATAGACCCAGATATCACCCAGGGCGCGGTCGGACTCCATCGCTCAATCGCCGATCTGCCGGCTGTCGAGCCAGCGAATCAGTCCGGTCATGACCAGCCCGGTGACCACAAGCGTCAGCAGTGTGCTGAGCACCAGGGCGGCGGTCACCGCGAGCCATTCTTCGCGCAGCATGGCGATGTGGAGCATGACGCCCACGCCGGCGGGCACGAAGAGTAGCGACAAATGGGCGAGCAGCGTGTCGACGACGCGACCCAGACCCTCGGGCACACCGCCACGCAGCATGAGGCCGGCGAAGAGCAGCGCCATGCCGAGGACAGGACCTGGCACGGGCAGACCGGTCCAGAGGACGAATGCCTCACCGGCGAGCTGGCAGACCAGCAGCAATGCAATGAACCTGAGAGCCATGGGCCTCCACGCGCTGATGACGGATCAAGCCGATGCGTCCGGGACGCGCTGTTTTCAGACACCTTCCGAGATCAGGTCGGACCCATGCGACCGTTGAGCGGACGGGGTGGAGCCGCTTCGCATTCTACCCGACGCCGAAACCGCGACCGCGCGGCACCGAAAGAATCATCGAGGCGATCTGTCCCAAGCGGTATGTCTCGCGCACCCAAGGGGACAGAGCCTGGCCTCAAGTGTCACCGGATCAATCCGAGGCGTCAAACGATGGATTGGCCTTGGCCCCGCGCGTTCCTGGAAATCTCGTGCTCGCCCCGCGCTCCTTCGCCCTTCTCCTCACGCAGCCTGTTCGATCATGTGGCCGCGAACAGCTCGGAGCGCGCCGCCTGGCTCACCGCCACGACGCCGGGATGACGCAGGCGCCGCTCGGTGGAGATCACGTAATAGCGCTCACGGACATCGGTGGTGGCGCCGATGGCCTCCACGCCGTGCTGTTTGGCGATCTCGGCCTCGATCACGCTCGGCGCCATGAAGACACCCACGCCAGACTGGCCGAAGGCCTGCATCAGGGCCTGGTCCTCGAACTCGCCGACGATCCGGGGGCGAAGCCCGAGCCGGTCGAGCCAGTGCATGAGGGCGCCGCGCAGGGCGCTGCCCTCGGCGGGGAGCAGTATCGGGGCCTCATGCAGGGAGTGCGGGAAGCCAGGACGGTAACGCGCGGCGAGCGGTTGGGCCGCGAAGAAGGTGAGGCCGCACTCCCCGAGCGGATGGTTGAAGGCGCGCAGGCTGACCGCGCCCCCCAGCGGCGTGTCCGCCAGCACCATGTCGAGCTTGTGCAGGGCGAGATCGGCCAGCAGGCTCTCGAGCTTGCCCTCGCGGCAGAGGATGCGCACCGGCTCATCCAGATGCAGCGCCGGCTCCAGGAGCCGGTAGGCCACGAGCTTCGGCACCACGTCGAGCACCCCGACCGAGAGCTGCAGCGGGCGACCGCTCGGACGCCCCTTCAAGGCCTCGCTCATCTCGGTTCCAAGCCGAAAGATCTCGTCGGCAAAGCTCAAGGCCAGACGCCCGGCGTCGGTCAGGACGAGCTTGCGCCCGGAGCGCTCGAACAGCGCCACGCCGAGACTGTCCTCAAGGATCTTGAGCTGGCTGCTGATGGTTTGGGGCGTGAGATGCAGCGCCTCCGCGGCACGCGCCACGCCACCCTCCCGCGCCACCGTCCAGAAGTAGTAGAGATGGTTGTAGCTGCTGCCTCGCATCGACCGCTCACTTCGATTAGATCGAACAAATGATAAGAAACATTCGAATTATATTGTCAAACGCCCAGGCATACACTGCCCCCTGTCCATGCTCCATGCCGCTGAACCATGCCGACCGCGTGGTCGGCCCCAGGGGCTCCGCGGCCCGGAGCGCGTCATCATCACTTGAGGAGAACGCCTGACATGGCGATCAGTTTGCAAAAAGGCGGTAACGTCAGTCTCACCAAAACCGATCCGGGGCTGAGCAAGGCGCGCATCGGCCTGGGATGGGATGCCCGCACCACCGACGGCGCCGCGTTCGACCTCGACACCAGTGTCTTCCTGGCCGGCGAGGACGGTCAGGCGCTGTCGGACGCGCATTTCGTCTTCTACAACCAGAAGACCTCGCCCGATGGGGCCGTGGTCCATTCCGGCGACAACCTCACGGGCGCCGGGGCCGGTGACGACGAAACGGTGTCGATCCATCTGCCGACGGTCGACCCGAATGTGCAGCGCATCGTCTTCGCCGTGACCATCCACGAGGCCGAGAGCCGTCGACAGAATTTCGGCATGGTCCGCAACGCCTTCATGCGGGTGCTCAACGAGGAGTCCGAGACCGAGCTGGCGCGCTTCGATCTGTCCGAGGACTACTCGATCGAAACGGCCATGGTGTTCGGGGAGATCTACCGCCACGGGGCGGAATGGAAGTTCAAGGCGGTCGGACAGGGCTTTGGCGGCGGTCTGCAGGCGCTGGCCGCTTCGCATGGCGTGCATCTCGGCTAACCATCAACCACCCGCGGCACTGAGGACAGGACAGATGGCGATCAGTTTACAGAAAGGTCAGAAGATCTCGCTCGCAAAGGAAGCCGGCACCACCTTGACCCACCTGGTGATGGGGCTGGGCTGGGACGCTGTGAAGGCCAAGGGCGGACTGGGCGGACTCTTCGGCGGAGGCGGACAGGACATCGATCTCGATGCCGCCTGCCTGCTGTTCGACGAGCAGTCCCAACTGCTCGATGTGGTGTGGTTCCGCCAGCTCCAGAGCCGCGATGGCAGCGTCCAGCACTCCGGGGACAACCGGACCGGCGAGGGCGCGGGCGACGACGAGCAGATTCGCGTCGATCTGACGGTCCTGCCCGCGAGCGTGAAGAGCCTGGTGTTCACAGTCAGCAATTACACGGGGCAGGACTTCTCGAAGGTGGCGAACGCCTATTGCCGCCTCGTCAACGGCGTCGATCACCAGGAGATCGCACGCTATGACCTGAGCTGCCAGGGGCCGCAGACCGCCATGATCATGGCCAAGGTCTATCGCCACCAGGATGAGTGGAAGCTGCACGCCATCGGCGAGAACGGCCAGGGACGGACCTTCGAGCAATTGCTGCCGCAGATCCTTCCCCAGCTGTGATCCCTGTCGCCTCCTCCGAGCGTTGGAGGAGGACGTTCGGGGTATCCGCTCCATCCATCACCAACAGGCTCGAAGGGTACACATGAGTTTCCAAGACATCGTCAGTCAGCTCAAACAGAAGGCGTCCGACCTGAAGAACGAGGCGCTCAAATTCAAGAACAAGGACTTCATGCACGCCGCCGTGAGCGGGTCCGTGCTGATCGCCATGGCCGACGGGGTCATCGCGGCCGATGAGAAGCAGAAGATGCTGCGGTTCATCGAACATTACGAGCCGCTCTCGGTCTTTCCGCCCGAGGAGGTGATCGCGTCCTTCCAGAGCACCCTGAGCCAGATCGAATTCGATCGCGACCTGGGCGAGGCGAAAGCCTACGAGGCGGTGCGCAAGATCAAGGGCAACGAGGCCGCCGCGCGGCTCATCCTGCGTCTGATCCTGGCCATCGCGGCCGCGGACGCCCAGGTCGATGACAGTGAGAAACGCGTCGCGCGCAAGCTGGCGATGGAGCTTGGGCTGGATCCGGCGGAGTTCGAGCTGGCCTGAGCCGATCGCGCACGCGCGCTGGATGTCGCGGCGCGCGGCGAAGCCGGTCCCTGACCTCCATCACCGTTCAAGATCGCCGTTCAAGATCACCGTTCAAGAGGATTCACGACCAATGACTCATCCCCAGATCGCCGTACTCCGCGATGGCCAAGCGGCCATCACGGCCAACAAGGTCCTCAAGAATACCTATCTCTTGCTGGCAGCAACCTTGGGCTTCAGTGCCTTGACGGCCCTGCTGTCGATTGCGCTTGCCGTGCCATCCTGGACCTACCTCGCCTCGGTCATCGTCGCCATGGTGCTCGGCATCTTCGTGCTGCCGAGAACGGCCAACTCCGCCTCCGGCATCGGCGTCATCTTCCTCATCACGGGACTGCTCGGATTCGGCCTCGGCGCCATTCTCAGTCAGTATCTGGCCCTGCCCAATGGTCCGCAGACGGTCGGTCTCGCCTTCGGCGGCACGGCGACGATCTTCCTCGGGCTGTCCGGCTATGCGCTGACCAGCAAGCGTGACTTCAGCTTCATGGGCGGTTTCATCTTCGCCGGCATGATGGTCGTCATGATCGCCGTCATCGCCAACCTCTTCCTGCAGATGCCGGCGCTCGCATTGGCCATCTCGTCGGCCATCATTCTCTTGATGAGCGGCTTCATCCTCTTCGATACCAGCCGGATCGCGCGCGGCGAAGAGACCAACTACATCATGGCGACCTACGGGATCTACCTGAGCATCTTCAACATCTTCATCAGCCTGCTGCAGTTGCTTGGCATCATGGGCAGCGACGACTGAGGCGATTTCCGGGAAACAACAGATCCGCAGTCCCGATCGCGTAGGATGGGCAAAGCCCTGGTGATGCGTGTCTTTCGGAGCGCCGAGGGTCGCGGGGCGTGCCCATCATCCCAGCTCAGCGTCGTGCAAGATGGGCACGTCCGTCTGGCGTCGAGGTTGGGCTCGAGCCCGGAGCGCGGACTTTGCCCATCCTACCGATCCGGGTCTATTTGGGTACGGTCATTTCCGGACATCGCCTGAGGCATCCCTGTGGATGCCGCGCGCCGGAGGGCAGAGATGGGCCAGAGACCAGCTTGCCATCAGAGAAAGGCGATGCGATTTCCATTATGATGGCGGGGTCTCTGCGTCGTACTGACGCAGCCTATCTCCAAGATCACCTGCCCGATCACGCCATCCGCCATGCCCAGAGTCGATACCGATCGCTTCTACCGTTACTCACTTGAGCAATACGGCCACACCGCCAAGGGCGTGCAGTGGCACTCCACCGACAGCCAATTCGCACGCTTCGAGGCCCTGCGGCGGTGTCTGCCAGAGGATCTCTCGACCCTGAGCCTCGTCGACGCGGGCTGCGGACTCGGGGATTTCCACCGTTTTCTCGAGACCCGCGGGGAGCGTCCCGGACGCTATCTCGGCCTCGACGTGGTGGAGCCCATGGTGGAGGCGGCCCGGCTGCACAGCGACGCTGAGATCCTCCTCCTCGATGTCCTTCACGATCCACTGCCCCCGGCGGACTACTACGTCTGCAGTGGTGCCATGAACACCCTGACCCGGGAGGAGACGCGAACCTTCATCGAGCGCTGCTTCATGGCCTGCACCGAGGGCTTCGTGTTCAATCTGCTCCAGGGACGCGACGCACCGCACAGCTACAACCTGTGCTTGCCGGAGGAGGTGCGCGCCTGGACCGCGCATCTGGAGGCCGAGATAGCAATCACGGACGACTATCTCCCGGACGATTTCACGGTCGCCCTCAGGCGTCGGCGCTGAGAGTTCAGCGCCTTGGACTGCGGAGGCAGGCTCGAACGCCGTGCCCTGCCCCGTGATCTCGGCCAGGCGAAAATGTGACCGAGCCCCACCCTGAAGGAACGGGTGAAAGGAGTAGACTGGACAGACAGAGGGTACCCCGGCAGAAGCCGCACTCCGCGGTGATCCCAGGGCAGCCGCAAAAGGGGAGGAAATCGAAGATGATGCTTCACATCCCGCTCGATTCCATGTGCTACATCATCGACAAGGCCCGCGAGTTCCAGGCCAAGGAGGAGGTGGTGCTGCCGGACTCGCCGGCCAGTCCCACCGAGGACTGGGCGCTCCAGGTCCTGGCGGATCATAGCGAAGACTACAGCCTGCAGGAGTTGACGCGCGCCATCGGCGAGATGAGCGAGCGCCAGCGCGCCGAACTCGTCGCGCTCATGTGGGTCGGGCGCGGCGACTACAGTCTCGAGGAGTGGGAAACCGCCGTGGACGATGCCATCGGCGATTATTCACTCAACGCGGCTGGCTATCTGCTGTCGCACCCCATGGTCTCGGACCACTTGGAGGAAGGACTCATCGCGCACGGCTATTCCTGCCAGGACTAGCCGCGCCGAGGCAAACGGAACCTCAGTACGCCGTGAGTCCCAAGACGTCCTGCATGTCGAACTGACCGCTGTCCCGCTCGGCGATCCAGCGCGCGGCGCGCGCCGCGCCCCGCGCGAAGGTCATGCGGCTCGATGCCTTGTGGGCGATCTCGACCCGCTCGCCTTCCGCGGCAAACCAGACACTGTGCTCGCCGACGACATCGCCAGCCCGGATGGTCTCGAACCCGATGGTCTGGCGCTCGCGCGCACCCGTGTGCCCTTCCCGTCCGTAGACGGCGACCTCTTTCAGGTCTCTCCCCAGCGCGTCGGCGATCACCTCGCCCATGCGCAAGGCGGTGCCCGAGGGCGCGTCGACCTTGTGGCGGTGGTGCGCCTCGATGATCTCGATGTCGACCTCGTCGCCCAGCACGCGGGCGGCGATGTCCAGGAGCTTGAAGCAGAGGTTGACGCCGACGCTCATATTTGGGGCAAAGACGATGCCGATCTCCTCGCCGGCCGCGGCGATCACGGCGCGCTGCGTCGCGTCCAGCCCAGTGGTGCCGATCACCATCCGCTTCCCCGCCGATCGGCACAGCTCCAGATTGGCCAGGGTCGCCGCCGGGGCGGTGAAGTCGATGAGCACATCGAAATGCGGTATGACATCGGCCAAATTGGCGACCAACGCAACGCCAAGCTCGCCGACCCCGGCCAGTTCGCCGGCATCGGTACCGATCAAGGAACTTCCAGCCCGCTCGGTTGCGGCGCCCAGCCGCAGCCCCTCGGACTCCGTCACGGCCTGCACCAGGGTGCGCCCCATGCGCCCACCCGCGCCGGCTATTGCAATTCGGATATCGGTCATGCGTGGTGTCCTAGAAAACCTTGATGGTGCCTACGCTCCGGGGAGCGCCTGCGGGCTATTGCGAGGGACGACCCTCAAAGCCCCATCTTTTCGAAGAAGCTCTTGACGCCATCCAGCCAGGAATGGGACTGCGGATTGTGGCGCGAGCCACCCTCCTGGACGCTCGACTCGAACTCGTTCAGCAGCGCCTTCTGTTTGTCGGTGAGATTCACCGGTGTCTCCAGCGTCACGCGACAGATGAGGTCGCCGACCACACCACCGCGAACGGGCTTCACGCCCTTGTTGCGCACGCGGAACATCTTGCCCGTCTGAGTCCCGGCAGGGATCTTGAGCATCACCTTGCCGTCGAGCGTCGGCACCTCCAGCTCGCCGCCGAGGGCCGCCGTCACGAAGCTGATCGGCACCTGGCAGTAGAGGTTGCTGTCCTCGCGGGTGAAGATCGGGTGATCCATCACCTGGACCTGGACGTAGAGATCGCCCGGCGGTCCGCCCTGCTCACCCCGCTCACCCTCGCCCGCGAGCCGGATGCGGTCGCCCGTGTCGACACCGGCCGGAACCTTGACCGAGAGGGTCTTCTCCTCCTGGATACGGCCACGCCCGCGACAATGGCTACAGGCCTCCTCGATCACGTTGCCGGAGCCACGGCACTCCGGGCACGTCTGCTGAATCGAGAAAAAGCCCTGCTGCATGCGCACCTGCCCCATGCCGCCACAGGTCGTACACTGCTTGGGCTTGGTGCCTGGCTTGGCGCCCGTGCCACCGCAGAACTGGCACTCCACCTGGGTCGGGATGCGGATCTTGACCTCTTTGCCCGCAACCGCTTCTTCCAGCGTCAGCGAGAGGTCGTAGCGCAGATCCACGCCGCGCTGGGTGCGCCGCCCGCCGGCACGGCCGCCAAAGATGTCGCCGAAGACGTCGCCGAAGACATCCGAGAAGGAGCCCGCCCCCGAGAAGTCGCCGCTACCGAAGCCGCCGAAACCTCCCGCGCCCGCCTCCACACCGGCATGCCCGAATTGATCGTAGGCCGAGCGCTTCTTGGGATCGCTCAGCACGTCGTATGCGAGCTTGGCTTCCTTGAACTTGGTCTCGGCCTCGGCGTCACCCGTGTTGCGGTCGGGGTGATGCTTCATCGCCAAACGCCGGAAGGCTTTCTTGATATCGCCTTCGCTCGCGTTGCGTTGAACCCCCAGAACTTCGTAATAGTCGCGCTTTGCCATGTGTTCTACTTCCAGCCTCCAGCCACCGAGCTCGTCCGGCCCCAACTAAAATAGAAAGCGCACAGGCGCGATGCGCGCCAGTACGCTTTCGTTGCCGCGACAGGATTCCCTGCGGCTAGCCCATCACCTTATTTCTTGTCGTCTTTGACTTCTTCGAACTCCGCGTCGACGACATCGTCGCCGCCCGCCCGGCCTTGCCCGCCCTGGGGCTCACCCTGATCGGCGGACGCCGCACCGGCCTCGCCCCCGGCATTGGCGTAGAGGCGCTCGGCCATCTTGCCAGAAATCTCGCCGAGACTCTTGGTCAAGGACTCGATCTTGTCCTTGTCCTCACCCTTCATCGCCTCCTCGAGCGCCTTGACGGCGGATTCGATGGACTCTTTCTCGCCGCTCTCCATCTTTTCGCCCAACTGGTCCATCGACTTGCGGGTCGCGTGGATCATGCTGTCGGCCTGGTTGCGCGCGGCGACCAGTTCATGGAAGTGACGGTCGTCTTCCGCGTGGGCCTCGGCATCCTTCACCATCTGTGCGATCTCCTGGTCCGACAGACCGGAGGACGCCTTGATGATGATCGACTGCTCCTTGCCGGTCGCCTTATCTTTCGCGGAGACGTTCAGGATGCCGTTGGCGTCGATGTCGAACTTGACCTCGACCTGCGGCACGCCGCGCGGCGCCGGCGGGATGTCGCTCAGATCGAAGCGGCCGAGCGACTTGTTGCTGGCCGCGCGCTCGCGCTCACCCTGAAGGACGTGTACGGTCACGGCGGTCTGGTTGTCGTCAGCCGTCGAGAACACCTGCTGGGCCGAGGTCGGGATGGTGGTGTTCTTCTCGATCAGCTTGGTCATGACACCGCCCAGGGTCTCGATGCCGAGCGAGAGCGGCGTGACGTCGAGCAGCAGCACGTCCTTGACCTCGCCGCCGAGCACGCCGCCTTGGATGGAGGCGCCGATGGCGACCGCCTCGTCCGGGTTGACGTCCTTGCGCGGGGCCTTGCCGAAGAACTTCTCGACCTTCTCCTGCACCTTGGGCATGCGGGTCTGACCGCCGACCAGGATAACCTCGTTGATCTCACCCGCGGTGAGCCCGGCATCCTTGAGGGCGACGCGGCAGGGCTCCATGGTGCGCTCGATCAGCTCCTCGACCAGCGACTCCAGCTTGGAGCGGGTCAGCTTGACATTGAGGTGCTTCGGGCCGGTCTGATCGGCCGTGATGTAGGGCAGATTGATATCCGTCTGCTGGCTCGATGAGAGCTCGATCTTGGCCTTCTCGGCGCCCTCCTTGAGGCGCTGCAGGGCCAGCGGATCGTTGCGCAGGTCGAAGCCCTGCTCCTTCTTGAAGGTCTCGACCAGGTGGTCGATGATCCGCATGTCGAAGTCTTCGCCACCCAGGAAGGTGTCGCCGTTGGTCGACAGCACCTCGAACTGGTGCTCGCCCTCGATCTCGGCGATCTCGATGATGGAGACGTCGAAGGTGCCGCCACCGAGGTCGTAGACGGCGATCTTCTGATCGCCGCGCTTCTTGTCCATGCCGTAGGCGAGCGCGGCCGCGGTCGGCTCGTTGATGATGCGCTTGACCTCGAGCCCGGCGATGCGCCCGGCGTCCTTGGTCGCCTGGCGTTGAGAATCGTTGAAGTAGGCCGGGACGGTGATGACGGCCTCGGTGACCGTGGTGCCCAGATAGTCCTCGGCGGTCTTCTTCATCTTCTGAAGGACCTTGGCCGAGATCTCCGGTGGGGCCATCTTCTTGCCGTTGACCTCGACCCAGGCGTCGCCATTGTCCGCCTTGACGATCTTGTAGGGGACCATGTCCTTGTCCTTGCCGACGACTTGGTCCTCGAAACGACGACCGATGAGTCGCTTGATCGCGAACAAGGTGTTGGACGGATTGGTGACAGCCTGACGTTTGGCGGACTGGCCGACCAGTACCTCGCCATCGCCCGTGTAGGCGATGATCGAGGGGGTGGTGCGATCACCCTCCGCGTTCTCGATGACCTTCACATTGTCGCCTTCCATCACGGCCACGCAGGAGTTGGTGGTGCCGAGATCGATGCCGATGATTTTTCCCATGGATGCTTCTCCGAAATAGCTTTTTTTGGCGCAGCGGCGCCAAGTTATCCGATCAGTTGGGGGAAAACCCCGAGCCGTTCAAGCCTGTTCTCAGGTGCCCTGCTGAGACACCATGACCAGGGCCGGCCGCACCAAACGCCCGTTGAGCGTGTAACCCTTCTGAATGACGGCGACCACCGTATTCGGGGGCACGTCGCCGCGCGGCTGCATGGACATCGCCTGATGGAACTCCGGATCGAACGGCTGCTCCATGGGGTCCACCACGGCGACGCCGAACTTGTCCATCACGTTGCCGAGGAGCTTGAGCGTCAGCTCGGTGCCCTCGCGCAGCTTCTCCACATCGGCACCCTGCTCAAGCGCCGCGCCGTGTCCGAGCTCTAGGCTGTCGCGCACCTGCAGCAGCTCGCGCACGAAGCCGTCGAGCGCGAACTTGTGCGCCTTCTCCAGCTCGGCGGCATGGCGTCGCTTGATGTTCTCGAGATCGGCTCGCACCCGCAGCACCTGGCCGCGCTGCTCATCCGCCTCGGAGCGCGCCGCCTCGAGCGCCGCGCGCAGCGCCTCTGGCGACTCCCGCATCTCGCCGGCATCAGCCGGGGTGCCTTCCACGTCCGTCTGCGCAGCCCCCTTCTCCGCCGCGTTTGCCTCCAGATAGGCGTCCACGGCGGCACGCATGGCCGCATCTTCTGATGAAGGGGCTTCCTGCTCCGTGGGCTCCACGTTTTGTGGATCCATGCTCATCAATAACCTCCGGTTCGTTTCGATTGGACCGGCCACGACGCCGCGGATGGACGCACCGCCGCCGGGCCAGTGGGAATCTGTCCGATGCCTATTGCCTCAACGCGGCGGCCAGCAGCCGCCCGGTGACATCGACGATCGGGATGATGCGCTGATAATCCATGCGCGTCGGACCGATGACACCCAGCACGCCGACCACCCGGTCCTCGACCCGATAGGTGGTCGTCACCACGCTGCAGTCGCCGAGCAAGTCGTAGCCGGACTCCTCTCCGATGAAGATCTGCACGCCGTCCGCCGCAATGCAGCGGTCGAGGATGTGCAGAATCTCGCGCTTCTGATTGAAGGCCTCGAAGAGTTGCTTGAGCCTGTCCATGCTTGCCAGCTCGCCGAACTCCATGAGATTGGTCTGCCCGGCGATGAAGCAGTCGTCCTTGGCCTCGGCGGTCTCGACCATGCCCTGGGCGATGGCGAGCGCCTGCATCATGACCTGGTCCATGTGGGCATGCGTCCGCTTGAGATCGTCGAGCAGGCGCTTGCGCACCTCGTCGATCCCCTGACCGCTGAAGATCTGCGTCAGGTAGTTGGCGGCCTGTTCGAGCTGCGACGGGGTGAAATTCCGGTCGGTGGTGACGATCCGGTTGTGGACCTCGCCCTGGCTGGTCACCAGGATGGCCAGCACCCGCTTGTCCGACAAGGGTAGCAGCTCGATCTGGCGAAAGACGTGGCGCTCATGACGCGGCATCATCACGACGCCCGCCAGGTGCGTGATGCCGGACAATAGATTGGACGCCGTCTCGATCAGCGACTTGGGATCCATGCACACATCGAAGCGCGTGCGCAGGGAATCGATGTCGCGATCCGACGGCGGTCGCACCGTGAGCAGCGAGTCGACGAACACGCGGTATCCGGCCGCCGTCGGGACACGTCCCGCCGAGGTGTGCGGCGAGACGATGAGCCCCAGATCCTCGAGATCCGCCATGACGTTGCGCACGGTCGCCGGACTCAGGTCGAGCCCGGTATCCTTGGCCAGGGTTCGGGAGCCGACCGGCTGCCCCTCCTTGATATAGCGCTCCACCAGGGCCTTCAGGAAATGCAGTGCCCGCTCGCTGGCGAGGGTGCCGGCATGCAGGGAGTCACTCGCCGCTTTCTTTTTGTTCGTGCCCACAGTGGTTATAGGATCAAAGGCCCAATCGGGTCAAAGGCTCAGGTTAACGCCACGTCCGCCTATGTTAGCACTCACCAACATAGAGTGCTAACACATGAATTTAGGGATTCTACCCAGGGCTGTCAAGGCGGAGGCTCGGGCGGGGTGCGCGCATCACCTCTGGTCACGCCCGATCGCGGGCTTGGTATTGGCGCGCCTGAACGCCCATGCTAACGTTCGGGCGTTAACGCCGTCGGCCTCATTTCATAGCAAGAAGACTCCATGCCGCCTTTTTCGACCGTCGGCATCATCGCCAAGCAAGGTGACCCTGAACGCGTGCGCGGCACCCTGCAGCAGCTCAGCGCCCATCTGCGTGCCCGCCAGATCGACGTCCTCCTGGATGCCGAAAGCGCGCACCTCCTGGACGCGGCCATCGGCGTGGGAGAGCCGATCGAGCGCATCGGCGAGCGTTGCGACCTCATCATCGTGGTGGGAGGCGACGGCACCCTGCTGCATGCGGCACGCAACATGGCCTCCTTCGGCGTCCCGCTCATGGGCATCAATCTCGGTCGGCTCGGCTTTCTGGTGGACGTCTCGCCCGAGGACATCGAGTCCGCGGTCGATCAGATCCTGGCGGGCACGCTGATCTCGGACACGCGCTCCATGCTGAGCGCGCACATCGTCGGCGAGCAGGGTGTCGGTCAGAGCCACGCGGCCCTCAACGACGTGGCCATCCACAAATGGAACACGGCGCGCATGATCGAGTTCGAAACCTATATCGATGGCGTCTTCGTCAACGCCCAGCGGTCCGATGGACTCATTGTCGCGACACCGACCGGCTCCACGGCCTACGCCCTCTCCGGCGGAGGTCCGCTGGTCGACCCCGCCTTGGATGCCATCCTGCTCGTACCCATCTGCCCGCATGATTTGAGCAATCGGCCATTGGTCGTGCCCGGCGATCGCCAGATCGAGGTGCGCGTGCGCGGTCAGGACTACGTTCACGTCCAGATCACCTGCGATGGGCAGACCGACATCCGCCTCGCGGCCGACGAACACGTGCGCATCGCCCGCCATCCGGACCGGGTCCGGTTGCTGCACCCCAAAGGACACGACCACTACGAAATCCTGCGTGCCAAACTGCACTGGGGTGGTCACCACTCGATGCGAGCCACATCATTGCGAGCCAAGTCATGCTGACACAGCTGCAGGTCAGGGATCTGGCCATCGTCAGTCAACTCGAGCTGGATTGCCGCCCCGGCATGACCGCCCTGACCGGCGAGACGGGCGCGGGCAAGTCCATCCTCATCGACGCCCTGGGCCTCGTGCTCGGCGACAAGGCAGACATGTCCCTCATCCGCAGTGGCGCGGAACGCGCCGAAATCCTCTGCGAGATCGATGTCGGGGCGGCTCCGGCCGCGCGCGACTGGCTGGTCGGACAGGGGCTTGACGACGATGACCTCTGCGTCATCCGCCGCCTCATCGTGCGCGAGGGGCGCTCGCGCGCCTTCATCAACGGCCGCACCGCCTCTGGCGCCCAGCTGCGTGACCTCGGCGACCTCTTGGTCGACATCCACGGCCAGCATGCCCATCAGTCCCTGCTGCGTGCCAATGCGCAGCGCGACCTCCTCGACGCCTATGGCGGGCATGTGGATCGGGCCGCGTCCACCGCCGCCGCCTTCCGCGCCTATCGCACCCTGGATCAGCGCCTCAGTGAGCTGGAGAGCGCCAGCCAGGACCGGGCGGCCCGCTTGGATCTGCTGCGCTTCCAGGTCCAGGAGCTGGGCGCACTCGGAATGAGTACCGACGACATCGAGCAGCTCGATCAGGAACAGCGCCGCCTCAGTCACCTCGGCCGCTTGCAGGAGACCGCGGGGCGTGCGGTGCAGCTGCTCTCGGAGGGCGAGCCGTCCATCGCCGACCAGCTCAGGATCGCCACCAGCGATCTCGAAGAGATGGCGGCAATCGATCCCGGACTGGCCGAGAGCCGGGATCTGCTCGAGACCGCCGCGATCCATATCGGCGAGGCCGCCACGGGGCTGCGCCACTACCTCGACGGACTCGAACTGGATCCCTCCGCGCTCCAGGATGTCGAGGCACGCGTCGCGCAGGTTCATGACCTGGCCAGGAAGCACCGCGTCTTTCCAGTTCAGCTGCCGGAGCTGCTCGCACAACGCCAAGCCGAGCTGCAGACCCTGGAGCAGGCCGATATCGCCCTCGACGACCTGCGCGAGCGCCGCGCGGCGGCCTGGCAGGTCTTCGTGGGGCAGGCCGAACACCTGACGCGAGATCGTCAGGCCGCCGCCGAGCGCCTCGCGGAGACGGTGACCGAGGCCATGCAGCAACTCGGCATGGCCGGCGGGCGCTTCAGCATTCAGATCGAGCCGCTCGCGCAAGACCGCATCGGCGCGAGCGGGCTGGAGCGGATCGAGTTCCTGGTCAGCGCCAACCCCGGCCAGCCCGTGCAGCCCTTGGCCAAGGTGGCGTCCGGCGGCGAGCTCTCGCGCATCAGTCTCGCGATCCAGGTCGCGACCTCGGAGTGCGGCAGCGTGCCCACGCTCGTCTTCGACGAGGTCGACGTCGGCATCGGCGGCGGGGTCGCCGAGATCGTCGGCCGCCTGCTGCGCCGCCTCGGCGAGTCGCGCCAGGTGCTCTGCGTCACCCACCTGCCCCAGGTCGCGGCGCAAGCCCACCAGCAGCTGCGCGTGCGCAAGGAGGCCATCGACGGCCAGACCTACACCCGCATCGAGCCGCTCGACGACCACGCACGGGTCGATGAAATCGCCCGCATGCTCGGCGGCACCGAGATCACCGCCAAGACCCGCGACCACGCCAGCGAGATGCTGGGATGGGCGCAATGAGCCCACGCCATCAGCGCGCCACGCCGGCAGGCCACCGAGAGGATCCGGCGACATGATCAAGAAGATCACCATCGATGAGCTTCAGATCGGCATGTTCATCCACGACCTCAACTGCGGGTGGATGGAGCATGGCTTTCTGCGCAACCGGTTCATGCTCAAGGCCGAGGCCAATCTCGTCAGGATCCGCGAGCTGGGCATCCACGAGCTCTACATCGACACGGACAAGGGGCTCGACGTCTCCCAGGCGCCGACCGAGATGGAGGTGGAAGAGGCGCTCGAGCAGGACCTGGTCCAGGTCGCCGCCGAGAAAGACAAGCCCGAGCAGCATGAGACCTCGCTCGCGGAGGAGCGCATCCACGCGCGGCGCATCCACAACGAGGCATTGGGACTCCTCAACAGCCTGAGCGAGGACATCCGGCACAATCGCCCTGTCAGCTTGGAGCATCTCGACCCGCTGGTCGACGACATGGTCGCCTCGGTCTTGCGCAACCCCGACGCCCTCATGGGATTCTCCCGCGTTCGCCGGCTCGGGCGCTATCAGCTCGAGCACGGGGTCAACGTCTCCAGCCTCCTCGTGGCCTTTGGACAAACGCTCGGACTCGACCGCGACAGCATCCGCGGCCTTGCCATGGGCGGACTGCTGCACGATATCGGCAAGGCCTTTCTGCCCGCCTCCATTCTCAACAAGCCCGGTCAGCTCACGGAGGAGGAATTCGGCAGAATGCGCCAGCACGTCGCCGACGGCTTTCGGATTGCCTCCCAGATGCCTGACGTCCCCAAGATCGCACTCGCGATCATCGCCGAGCACCACGAGCGCATGGACGGCAGCGGCTATCCGCGCCAGAGGAAGGGTAGCGAAATCACGCGCTACGGGCAGATGGCGGGCATCGTCGATGTCTATGACGCCATCACCTCGGACCGGGTCTACAACAAGGCGCTGGAGCCGCACGAGGCGCTGCGCAAGCTGCTGGAATGGAGCGCCTATCACTTCAACCCGGAGCTGGTCCAGCAGTTCATCCGTTGTGTCGGCATCTACCCGCTAGGCACCCTGGTGCGATTGCGCAGCGGCCGGCTTGGAGTCGTCGTCGAGACTGGCCGCAAGGGGCTCTTCCACCCCGTGGTGCGCGTCGTCATGGACGCCAACCGCCGCAGCTACATCAAGGTCCAGGATGTGGATCTGTCGCGTCTCGGCAAAGGCTCGGAAGAGCGCATCCTCAATGCCGAATCACCGAAGGACTGGCGCATCAACCCGGTCGAAGTGCTCCAGCTCCCCTCCTAGTGCAACAGAGTGGAAATCCCGAGACTGTTTAATCATTCATGCTGCGAGCGGCTTTCCCTCATAGGTCCAGCGGAAGGGTTTGGCCAACGTGCGATTGAAGAAGTCGATGAAATCGCTGATGCGTTTCTGAAGGTCGTCGATGGAGGTGAAGTTGCCACGGCGCAGGACTTTGCGCGCCAGGATCGAGAACCACATCTCGATCTGATTGAGCCACGAGGCGTGCTTGGGGGTGAAGTGAAAGACGATGCGATGGCTCGGATCGCTGAGGA
>NZ_NRRF01000068.1 GCF_016583565.1 Thiocystis violacea
CGACTGAGCCCTCCCAGGTTCCTGGGCGACCCGTGCGTGCATGCCCTGCTCTCAGACCCCGGCGGAGTCTCGGCATCAGGCCAGTACAATGCCGAGACTGTTGCCTTCCGGTGATTGGAATGCGTCGGCTCCGCTGGCATCAGTTTCGGGGCTCTATCACACAGCCTACACGCCCCCTGTGTTCGCTTCGCAGCCGGGATCACTCCCGAACCACGCCACACTCGGTTCCGGTGGATGGCCAATCCTTACCGGCTCGGGACTTTCACCCGGTGGGCCGCAACAAGGAGTTTCCGATTCGCTTATCCGTCCGCTATCTTCCTCTCCTTCCAGGCTTTGCCTGGCGCAACCAACCGATGACCAAGGCCGATATCCTGCTCGAAGCGCGCCCGAACGCGGCGCGCAGCCGCCAGCCGCTCACGACTCAGGTCGACAGCGACAGCACGTCTCGAATTGCTGCGGGGTTGCCGAGTGCCTCGGATAGAATGCTGGTGTATCGGCGCACATCGGAGTCGAACCCCACCCTCATCCATCCCAACCAGGCGAGGAGCCTAGACTTGGCCAGCAAGACACGCAGCAGGAAATCGCCCAGCACGGCAAAGCCAACCCCTGATCAACTCAAAGCCGTCGAGCGTCTGATCCAAAAAGGCACCTGTGACCAGGCCGCCATCAAGGCGAAGGCCCTGGTGGAGCGGTTCCCCGCGCACAGCGGCGCGCGGCGCGCCCTGGTCGCGGCGCTTGAGTGCGCGGAAGGCGCCGCCAAGGCAGCACTGGCGGCATTCGAGTGGGCCGAGGCGCGGCCGAACAGCCTCCAGGCCCAGGAGACGCTACTCAGCTACCTGACCCTCGGCGGGCTGAGCCTGCTGGCGGATCGTGTCGCGCGCCAGGTACGCGCGCTGGGCGGGGCGACTCCGGGCTACCCACTGCCCGCTGCGCTGATCGAGCGTTTTCTGCAGATGCCGGATGGCTCGCGACCCAGTGTCGAGGCGCTGGAGCACTTCGATATCGGCAAGCTCTATCTGGACGCCCAGGAATTCGACATCGCGGAGCGTCGGCTCGACCAAGTAGACATCTTCGCGGCCCGCAACAACAGGGCGATCGCCCTCTTCCATCTGGGACGCATCGAGGAGGCGCTGCCCGCCTTTCTGGCCGCTTGGGAAGCGGATCCGGACAACCTGCTCGCCCTCGGCTGGGCGGCTCGACTGCGGCTCTATCTGGGCGACGAGACCGGCGCCCAGGGCCTCTGCACCCCGCTCGCCCTTGCCACGGCACGCCGCGCGGATGACGCCATCATTCAGGTCGGCACCCTGCTCTTGTTTCAGCGGGACCAGGCCGCCTCGGAAGCCTTCGAGCGGATCGGCGACGCCGAGTGGTTCGGCCCGAGTCTCGGCCCCGTCATCAGCAACGCGATGCTGCTCCACCTCGGCGCCTGCGCCGCCTGCCGCGTCGGGCGACGAGACGAGGCCGAACGGCTGTGGCAACGCGCCGCGGCGACGCGCAACAACTACCCACTGGCGACGGCCAATCTCGCCGCGCTGCGTCGGCCTGGCAGGACACTGCGGCGCCCCATGATGCTCGATCTCGCGCAGGCGCTCCCGTTGACGCGGATCACCAAGCTGCGCAGCCTCTCCGCCGGCGCGGAGGCGGAGGCCGAGGCGGCGATGGACGCCTTGAACGCCTCGACGGCCTACCTGGAGGCCTATTACCTCAGCGGCGAGGAGACCCTTCGATCACTCATCCGCATCCTTCTGAAAGATCGCGTCGACAAGGGTGACGCAGAGGCGGCAGCCTGCCTCAAGGGCTTCGCCCGCCTGCCGATCGGCACCGGTAAAGAGCGCTTCGACCTTCTCTATTTCCTGCGGCGGAAAGGCCACATCGCCGCCGAGGAGCCCGTCGAGTGCCTCAATGAGGCTGAAACGGAGTGCACCGAGGTCAAGATCATCAACACGGAGGTCTATCGCGAGCCAGCGGACAGCGACCTCCCGGACGACCTTCTGGAGCTGCTCAATACGTCGATCGAGCTCTACCACGATGGCGAGCTGGACGCAGCGGAGCAACGGCTGAACAAGATCCTCGAACGGCTGCCGGAGCACCCGGTCGCGCTCGGCAATCTCGCCTCCGTTCGCCACCAACAGGGACGCCGAGAGGACTCGCGCGCCATCCTGCGCAAGATCCTCGCGACCAGCCCGGACTATCTGTTTGCCCGCACCAATCTGGCCACCATGCTGATTCGCGACGGCAACCTCGACGAAGCCCAGGAGCTCCTCGCCTTCGGGATGGACCACGAGCGTCTGCACATCGACGAATTCTTCGCGCTCTATGGGACCTACGCCCAGTTGCACGCCGCCAAGGGCGACCAGGACGCCGCGCAGAGCTTTATCGGCCAGCTCGAGGCCGTCAGCGAGACCGCCAGAGAGCGGGAGCGTCTCGCGCTGATCAAGCGCGCGGTCGATCCGCAAGGCTTCATCAAAGAGATGCGCAACCGCATCACGGCCTTGACCAAAGGCTCCTAGAGCGCGGACAGGAGGGTCCGCGCGCGCACCGGACACGCCGCTCGGATCCTCCGTCGTCCTCCTGCGCGGAGGCGGCGGCGCCCCGCCAAAGACACCCCATCACAACCGAAGAGACCCACAATGGCGACAACCTACCCATTCATCCTGGTCGATGCCTCAGGCTATCTCTTCCGTGCCTACCACGCCCTGCCCAAGCTGACCAACTCCAGGGGCGAGCCGACCGGCGCCCTGGTGGGCGTGCTCAACATGCTGCGCAAGCTGATCGACGCGCACCAGCCACACTACATCGGGGTGGTCTTCGACGCCGCGGGCACCAGCTTCCGCAACGCGCTCTACGCCGACTACAAGGCCAACCGCCCCCCCATGCCGGACGATCTGCGTCAGCAGATCCAGCCCCTACAGGACATCATCCAGGCCATGGGCCTGCCCCTGCTGGTGGTGCCGGATGTCGAGGCCGACGACGTGATCGGCACGCTCGCCAGCCAGGCCGCCGCGCAGGGTCTGGCGACGCTCATCTCCACCGGCGACAAGGACATGGCGCAGCTGGTCGGCGAGCACGTCACCCTGGTCAACACCATGAGCGAAACGGTGCTGGATCCGGACGGCGTCAAAGAGAAGTTCGGCGTCCCACCCGAGCGCATCGTCGATTATCTGAGCCTCATGGGCGACAGCGTCGACAACGTCCCAGGCGTGCCCAAGTGCGGACCCAAGACGGCGGCCAAGTGGATCATGGAATACGGGGATCTGGACGGCGTCATCGCCAATGCCGACGCCGTCAAGGGCAAGGTCGGCGAGTACCTGCGCGCCGCGCTCGACCAACTGCCCCTCGCGCGCCAGCTGACGACGATCAAGAGGGACGTCGCGCTCGGTCTGAGTCCGACCGATCTCCAGCCCTCGCCGCCGGACGTCGAGACCCTGCGCGACTGGTACCAGCGGATCGAGTCGCGCCGCCTGCTGGGGACACTGGACGGCTCCGCGGTCGCCGGCGACGCCCGCCCAGGCGCCGAGGCCGCAACGCCCGCGCCCGCCAGCGCCAGCTACGACCTGGTTGTGACCCAGGAGGCACTGGAGCGCTGGGTCGCGCGCCTGGAGTCCGCCGACCTCTTCGCCTTCGATACGGAGACGACCGACCTCGACTACATGCGCGCCGAGCTGGTCGGGCTCTCCTTCGCCGTCGAGCCGGGCGAGGCGGCCTATGTGCCGGTCGCGCACAGCTATCCCGGCGCCCCGCGGCAGCTCGACCGCGACGCCGTGCTCGCCCACCTCAAACCGCTGCTGGAGGATCCCGGCCGGGCCAAGGTCGGGCAAAACCTCAAGTACGACATGAGCGTGCTCGCCCGCTACGCCATCGAGATGCGGGGCATCGCGCACGACACCATGCTGCAGAGCTATGTGCTGGACAGCACGGCGACGCGGCATGACATGGACTCGCTCGCCAAGAAATACCTGGACTACGACACCGTCCACTTCGAGGACGTTGCGGGCAAGGGCGCCAAACAGCTCACCTTCGACCAGATCGACCTGGACCAGGCCGGGCACTACGCGGCCGAGGACGCGGACGTCACGCTGCGCCTGCATCGCCGCTTCTGGCCCCAGCTGGAGGCCACACCCTCGCTCGCCGCCCTCTACCAGCACATCGAGATGCCGCTGGTGGGCATCCTCTCGCGCATGGAGCGCACCGGGGTGCGCATCGACAGCCAACTGCTCGCCCAGCAGAGTCAGGAGCTGGCCGAGCGCATCCTGGAACTGGAGGGCCAGGCCTATGAGGTCGCGGGCCACCGCTTCAACATGGGCTCGCCCAAGCAGATCGCGGCCATCTTCTTCGAGGAACTGGGCCTGCCGGTCGTCGCCAAGACACCCAAGGGCGCGCCCTCGACCTCGGAGGACGTGCTTGAGCAGCTCGCCGCCCAGGGCCATGCCCTGCCGGACCTCATCCTCCAGCACCGGGGGCTGTCCAAGCTCAAGTCGACCTACACCGACAAGCTGCGCCAGATGATCAATCCCGAGACCGGGCGGGTGCACACCTCTTATCACCAGGCGGTCGCGGCCACGGGGCGCCTGTCCTCCAGCGATCCCAATCTGCAGAACATCCCCATCCGCACCGAGGAAGGCCGCCGCATCCGCCGCGCCTTCGTCGCCGAGCCGGGTCACCTGCTGCTCGCCGCCGACTATTCGCAGATCGAGCTGCGCATCATGGCGCACCTCTCCGGCGATGCGCGCCTGCTCGACGCCTTCGCCACCGGTCAGGACATCCATCGCGCAACCGCCGCCGAGATCCTCGGCCTGCGTCCGGAAGAGGTTTCGAGCGATCAACGCCGTTCGGCCAAGGCGATCAACTTCGGGCTCATCTACGGCATGTCCGCCTTCGGGCTCGCCCGCCAGCTAGGCATCGAGCGCGGCGAGGCGCAGGACTACGTGGAGCGCTATTTCCAGCGCTATCCGGGCGTCAAGGACTTCATGGAGCGCACCCGGGGTCAGGCGCACGACGACAAGTACGTCGAGACGCTCTTCGGCCGGCGGCTCTATCTCACGGACATCGACCACAGCAACCAGAACCGCCGCGCCGCGGCCGAGCGCACCGCCATCAATGCCCCCCTGCAGGGCACGGCCGCGGACATCATCAAACGCGCCATGATCGCCGTGGACCAATGGCTGCGCGAGGAACGCCCACAGGTGCGCATGATCATGCAGGTGCACGATGAGCTCGTCTTCGAGGTCGCGGACGGCGCGCTGGGGGAGGCGAGCGCACGGATTCGCACGGCCATGGAATCCGCCGCCGAGCTCGCCGTCCCCCTCATCGTCGACATCGGCACGGGCGAAAACTGGGACGCAGCGCACTAATTGCCGCGGGAACTTCGTCAATCATTAAGCGTCATAGATACTGAGCGAAGCGGGGCTGTCCATCTTCCCCCTGGATGCAGCCCCATCCCCGGTCATCCAAAGCCGGGGGAGCGTTCCCCCGAGGCCCCTACCCCCGGACCTCGGGGGTTCTTTATTGGCAACGCTGTCGGACGCCAGCGACTCGCTAAAGCCATTTGCATCGATGTCACCGTCCAACGCCATCAGATCGGCGGGATGATCGGCGCGCCCCATCCAGCCAAGTAACCCGCGTGAAGACCAAGGCCCCGAGATCGCCGCCAGGTCGGCGCTTTTTCTGGTCGCGAAGCCCTAGCTTCGAGACCTCAGCGATGAAGCTCTGCTTCACGACTTCGGCGGCTTCCGGCCCTTGATTGGGTCGATCCAGGCGCTGATCCGCGAGTTCGCGAAGCAGAGCTTCGTCACCAGCCTCGAATCGGGACGTCGACGATGGACAGTTCCTTTGGAGCCATGAAGGCACCGCATGCGGCACGTAGCGGTCAACGGCCGGATCTAGGATCATGGCGGCATGTCGACATCCCGGAAGATGAAACGCCCCCCAGTTTGGATCGACCCTCGCAGTCCGAGCCGTTTCCGCATCGTTGGACCTCGTGTCTCGCCCCAGCCGACCTGGGGATCGCGCGCGCGGTTGGCGGGTTCTCCCGCTTGTGCTGCTCGTGGCTGCGCTGGTTCCCGCGGACGCGCGTAACGAGGCAGCGCTCGGGCTGCGCTACTAGCGGATCCTGAGCCCCAGAGGGGCATTCGGCCTGAGCGGCGAGGTGCGTCGGCTCGCCTATCGCAACGCCTCGCTGCCCTGGTCGGGTCGGCCCGGATCCGGCGATGGCGGGTATGGCTCGGGTCGGACATCCGGCGCGGGCAACGCCGTGGCGACGCGCCGGGACGACGACCTCTGGGGGTTGGGTCTCGATCTGTCCTTCGCCTGGTCTGCCGATCTCTCCACCCTCGTGACACTGAGCGGCGCACGTTGCGAATCTCCGGTGCCCGCCGATGCCTATTGGCGTGGCGGCACGGCGCTCCTGGTTCGGTGGGTACCTGAGCCGAACTGGCGGCTAGAGCTGGGGCTGGGGTGGGCGCGCACGCAGTTCGATCGGGCGCCGCGCCGGATCCAGCGCAGGGACGACCAGCTCAACGCCGGTCTCGCGGTACGCCGAGCGGTCGGTCAGGGGGAATGGTTCTGCAGTCTGGACTGGCTCGGCAGCGACTCCACGTTCGAGCCGGCGGCTTTTCAACAACAGGTGACCACTTGTGGATTTGCGTGGTCCTACTGAAACGCGTTCCGTGCGGGTGTTGGCCGTGCTCCTGTGGCTCGTGGCAGTAACCGCCGATGCGGTCGTGCCCTTCCTGGCCAGGGTGCTGGCGATCGCGCCCAACCAGGTCACCCTGACGCCCGCCGAGCGCGCTGGCGTTGCGGCCGAGCCGATCATCGTTCGGATCGATGACAGCGCTTCCGGCAGGCATCGCGCCAGGCAGTCTCGTGCGGGTGTGGTCAGCATCCGGCGTCCGGGTCGGATGCGTCGACGATCGGCGCGCGCCTGACGCTGTTGGAGCGGGACATGAGCGTGCCGGACCGCACCGGCGTCCGCGCGCGGCTCATGTATGGCGCGGAGCGCGGCTTCGGTGGGGGGCGCGGTGGCCGTTGAGACCGTGCGTCGACGCCTGCCCTCACCCTGGGTGGGACATTTACTGGTCTTCGGCCTGCTGGCCGCGCTGGTCCTGGCCTGGTTCGTCTTCCAGACCCGTCAGGCACAGCGCCTCTTTCTGGAGGATGCTAGCGAGCACGCCCGTCTGCTGACCGATGCCGTCATCCTCAACGCCCGCGGCGCACAGCTGGCCGAGGAGGCCACGGCGACCATCCTGACGAAGTTCCTCGGGAGTTCCGCCCGCTTTGTGGATTATCTCGACGGTATCGCACCTTTCCGCTCCGATGAGCTGGCCTCCTTCGCGGAGGAGACAGGGCTGTCCGTCATCCGCATTCATCGGCCGGACGGCGTCGTGCAGGGTCCGAGCGACTGGCAGCCGGAGGAGCCGTTGGATTGCGGTCGGCTCGACAGGCTCATTCGGGACGAGCGGGCACACCCAAGCCCAGCGGCGCGGGACTCGGGCTCGCGATTTGCCAGCGCATCCTGAGCGCACTGGGCGGCAGCCTGAGCCTGGAGGTTCCTCGGCCCGGTTGGCTGAGCGTGCGCGTTCTTCTGCCATCACACCTAGCCTGCTGAAACGGGGGTTGCATGAATATCCTGATTGCCGACGACGATCCCATGCAGCGCGAGCTGCTGGCGGGGTTTCTCGTCAAACAGGGATACGCGGTTGTGGCGGCCGAGGACGGTGAGGAGGCATTGACGCTCTTACTCGATGTCGCCGACGACGTCGCCGAGGTGGTCGAGGCGCTCGACGCCGGCCCACTGCCGATCGCGATCATCGGCTCCAGTCCGGCCATGCGGGAGAGCCTGTCGCTCGCGCGCCGCGTGGCCGACAGCCCCTAGAGCGTCCTCATCCAGGGTGAGACCGGCACCGGCAAGGAGCTGATCGCGCGCCTCATTCATCTGATGGGACCGGCCCCCGAGGCACCCTTCATCGAAGTCAACTGCGCCGCCATCCCGGAAAACCTCTTCGAGAGCGAGCTGTTCGGGCACGAGAAAGGCGCCTTTACGGGTGCCGACCGGCAGCGGCGCGGCCGCTTCGAGCTGGCGCGCGGCGGCAGGCTTTTCCTGGACGAGGTGGGCGAGCTGCCGCCGCTGCTGCAATCCGAGCTGCTGCGCGCCCTGCAGGAAAAGCGCATCAATCGGGTGGGCGGCGAGCAGGACATCGCGGTGGAGACGCGCGTGGTCGCCGCGACCAACCGCGACCTGCGCGCCATGGCGGAGACGGGCGCCTTTCGCGAGGATCTCTTTTTCCGTCTCAAGGTGCTGGACATCCTTGTGCCACCCTTGCGGCGGCGGCGCGAGGACATCCCGGCCCTGGTCGCGCACTTCGTCAAAGGCTACGCGCGCCGTCCCACGCGCCTGACCCCCGAGGCCATGGACATACTGATGCGCTATGACTACCCGGACAATGTGCGCGAGCTGGAGCACATTATCCAACGCTGCCTCACCCTGGCGCGCGGCTCGGTGGTTCAGCCTAAGAATCTGCCGGAGGATCTGCGTCACGGCGGGCCGCGGGCACTGGGTGCCCTGCAGGAGCGACTCGACGGCATGGAGCGCGAGATACTGATCGCGGCGCTTGAGCAGGCCGATTGGATCCAGACCCGCGCCGCCGACCGGCTCGGCATCAGCGAGCGGGTGCGCGCTACAAGATGGGGAAGTACGGGATCCGCAGGCGCGCGGATTGAAGAACCCGATCGGGCGATCGGGGCGAGCCCAGGTGGACACTGGGTCAGGCAGCGTCCGTCCGACCAGCGCTCGAGGCTTGGTTTAGGCGGTTTCCGGGAATGACCTTAGCCAAATAGACCCGGATCGGTAGGATGGGCAAAGTCCGTGCTCTGGGCTCGCGCCCAACCTCGACGCCAGACGGACGTGCCCATCGTTCAAGCCGCCGAGCTGGGATGATGGGCACGCCCCTAAACCCTCGGCACTCCGAAAGCAGCGCATCGCCAGGGCTTTGCCCATCCTACCGGATCGGAACCGCGGGTCTGTTGTTTCCCGGAAATCACCTTCGTTGGGCGACCGTTGCGGCCGTGCCTTAGCGGCGACCACCTCGTCCGCCATTGCCCGCCGCGCCGGTGCCAGCACCTTGGCTGCCCGTCTGCCTGTCGCCGGCGATGATGAGGTCGTATTCGTCGTCGCCGAGGACCAGATTCTCATAGGGGACACCGATCTGCGCGAGCTGGGCGACGAAGGCGCGCAAGTGGTTGTAGGAGCCGTTCCGCAGGTTTTCGTAGACGGTCTTGAGATCCTGCTTGTCGGTTTCGGCAATGGCCTCGTCGAGATCGGCAATGTCGACCTCTTCGATCAGGCCGCCGACCCTGAGCGCAGCCTCGTAGGAGACTTGTCCGTTCTCGAGCTGCTCCGCGTAGAGCGCTCCCAGATCGACGTCGGTGAAGTCACCGACCACCTCGGCCTCGTCGACCGGATCAGACAGTCCGTATTGCTCCACCAGCCGCTTCAGGGCGTCCATGTGCGACTGCTCGGCCTCGGCGATGTTCGCGAACACGGGGGATTGCGAACCCCAGGCAGCGTTCAATCCGATGTAGACGTCCCGCGCCACCTTTTCCTCCTCTCGCATGAAGAGCAGCGTTTGCTCTTCAGCGGCACCGAGGCCGCTCGAAACGGGCGTGGCGGGCTGGTTGCCGCGCGGACCTGCGCCCATGGCCGCGGTTGCGACCAGGAGTCCGCTCAGGGCGATTGGAAGAAGTTTGATCGTGCTGCTCATGACGCGCTCCTGTTGGGTGACCTGATGACAAAGGTGTCATGAGCGTTAAAGCACATCCTGCACCAGGAATCGACCAACGTAGAATCATAGGGTTAGCCTCCCGGCTGAAGGCTCGGCTCGACGATTGCCGCTCGGCTCGACAACTTTGTCGAGGCCTGGACGGCCCGCGCCTCCCGTCAGACCTCCACCGGATCTTGATGAATGATGATGTCCGAATCGGGGTAGTGGACGCGGATGGCGTCTTCCACCGCCTGTCCGATGCGGTGCGCATCCTTCAGGGCCAGTTGGGCATCGATTTCGAGATGGAATTGGATGATGAGTGATTGACCCGACTGACGGGTGCGCAGGTCATGCGTGCCGAGCGCGCCCGGGATCGCGCGCGCCAGCTCCAGGATATGCTGGCGCTGGGCCTCCGGGATCTCATGGTCCATGAGGAGCTGGACCGCTTCGAGGCCGATGCGACCGGCGCTGTAGAAGATGTAGGCGCCAATGGCCAGGCCGAACAAGGGGTCCGTGCCGGACCACCCGAGCCAGGCGAAGCCGAGGGCGACCAGGGTGGCCGTATTGGTCGCAAGATCCGTCGCATAGTGGAGCGCGTCCGCGCGAATGGCGGGTGAGTTGGTGCGGCGGATGACGTGGCGCTGGATGGCCAGCAGGCCGAGCGTGAGGACGATCGCGAAGCCGATGACGGCGACGCCGACGCCGATCTCGGTGACAGGGCGCGGGTGCAGGAGTCGGTCGATCGCCTCCAGGGCGAGGAATCCGGCGGATCCGGCGATGAAGGTGGCCTGCGCCAGGGCCGCGAGCGCCTGGGCCTTGCCGTGGCCGAAGCGGTGTTCGGCATCCGGCGGGGCCAAGGACCAGCGCACCGCCAGGAGGTTGACCAGCGAGGCACCGGCGTCCATGGTCGAGTCCACCAGCGAGGCGAGCACGCTGACCGAGCCGGTCAGCAGCCAGGCGGCGAATTTGGCAAGGATCAGCAGGCAGGCCGTGGCCACAGATGCATAGGTGGCGAGGCGTAGGAGCCGGTCGGTCTCGGCCGAGCGCGCGGAGAAGGCGGGCTGATGGGGCGTGCTGGAAGCTTCGGTGGTCATGATGTCTGTATCGGGCCGCGTTCAACCGCGGATGTTCAGCAGTTGTCAGTGAGGATAGGCGAAGTCCTCGCTGGGGGTTCGAATCGCTCGCCACTCAGGCGCATCGAGGTGGGAGCGGCCGAGCCGGCGGAGGACGGAGGCCACTACCAACGTTGCGAAATCTGCCGCCGTCGGCGTATAAGCAGGGCGTGAAGTTCGGGTGAAGCTCCGGTCGGGGCAACGCCAGCCGGTCACCTGCGAGGACCCGCCTGCGGAAGCCTGGAATACGCCGAGCGAACGCGCCCAAGCATGACGAAACATCGACCCACAGTCCGACAGTCGCCCGAGGTCCGGCACGGGACCGGCGGCAAGTATAGTCCGGAGCGTCTGATCATTCTGGACGCCGACGGCACCACGGTCGACGCCTTCGCGGCCATCGCCGAGACCTTCTCGCGCCACGACATGCGCATCGGCGATCTGGCCAAGTTCCAGAAGCGCCGACACATCTTCAAGTACCTGGGCGGTGTCAAAGAACTCCCCAACAACCTGCGCAGACAGCTCGACAAGGGCAAGCGCGGCGCGCTCATCGACACCCTGACCCAGGTCTATCGGGAAGAGGCGGCCCTGTTCCCTGGGATCGCCGACCTCGTCCGGACACTCATCGCGGCGCCTGGCGTGAAGGTCGGGCTGGTCACCCGCAACATCACGCATCACCCGGCCGAGACGCTGCGCTGCCTATTCGCGCGGCACGGCATCGACACGGGAGAGCTGGACTTCCTCATCCACGTGCCGCTGCGGCGCGAAAAAACCGAGCACTTCCGCGCCACGCGGGAGCACTTCGCGATCAACCCCGCCAGGGCCTACATCTGCGGCGACGAACGCAAGGACTTCCGCGCGGCGATCGCGTCCGGCATGCACCCCTTCATCGTGTCCTACGGCTTCGAGGACAGACAGCATCTGACGCAGAAGGCCGGCATCCCGGAGGAGCTGATCTCGCGCACCCCCACGGAACTCTGCGAGCGTGTCCTGAACGCCTTGGCGCTGAGCCCGCCCCAGCCCTGACTGAAGAGGCGGCGCGCCGCGGGCAGCTAGGCCGTCTCGCCCAATCCCATGATGATGTCGTCCAGATGCCGCGCCAGCCGCGCGATGGCGGCGGACGGCTGCTCGATGTCGATGTCGCCGATCTCCAGGAACTCGACGCGCTCCAGCACCGCGGGGAAATGCGCACAGACCATGGGTTCATGCTCCAGGCGGCTCAGCGCGATGATCCGG
Source organism: Thiocystis violacea (assembly GCF_016583565.1). Classification (GTDB taxonomy): domain Bacteria; phylum Pseudomonadota; class Gammaproteobacteria; order Chromatiales; family Chromatiaceae; genus Thiorhodococcus; species Thiorhodococcus violaceus_A. The sequence goes on from NZ_NRRF01000068.1 coordinate 12,101, forward strand.
TCCGCGGCGGCGAAATCCCCGTCTTCCGCCATGATGGGATAGCGCGGCGGCACGAGCATGGGGATGCCATGCTCGCCGCAGGCCGCCAGCGCAAAGCGCGAAATGGGTCCCTGAGTGCCGGTCGCCGCCAGATCGCGCGCCAGCGCCCGCGAGTCCGCCCTCCAGCGCAACCCGCGCGAACCCGCGTGGTGATTGAAATAGACCTCCGCAAAACGGCTGCGGTAGTAGTTCCCCGTACAAAGAAAAAGCAGTTGTTTCATCGAAAACCCCATGCAATGCCCTGTGCGCCCAGCGCCGCGGCTGGGTGTGCCCCGTGGACGATCCCACAGAGCATAGCCCCTGGCGCTGACGACGACCGCTATCCGCCCCGCTCGACGCGCGCATCCGCCGCCACCTCAGTGCGCGCCCGATGCGGTCGAGCATGATCGGGCTGGCCGTTATACTGCGCGGGCCACTGCAGCGACCGCGCAACTCCGGAGACCCTGGAACATGATCGAAATCCAATACATCGTGAAAGACAGCAATGGAGTCGAGAGATTGCGAACGACCGACAAGAAGGCCGCCGACGCCTATGACCGGGTGCTGGACAATGCCGACCGCCTGGCGCAGATGCTGCGCGCGGACAAGATTCTGCCGACGCTGCCCGACGCGGACCTCGAAGAGCTGACCATCTACCTCGCCCGCAATGCGCGCAATGTGGAGCGGGCACTCAAGGGCAAGGCGCCCGAGCCAGAGGCCCTGGCGACACCAAAGCCCGAGGCGGTCGCGGACAATGTCGCCCCCATCAAGGCAGCCGGCTGAGTTCCGAGGATCTTGGGCATGGAGCGATCACCGCGGGCCGAGGAGGCCGACAGCGGGCCGGCCGCGGGCGAGGACTTCGCGGCCTTGCTGGCGGACTTCCCCTGGCAGCGCCCGAGCGCGCGCTGGCGCTCGGCGGACCCCGAACTGGCCACGACGCTCTCGCGGCATGTCTTCGACACCCTCTACGGGCGCCAGCGCATCCCCCTCGCCACGCGCCAGCTGATCGCGGTCTCCGCCCTGGCGGCCTTGCGTGACCCCGAGGAGCTGCGCGTCCACCTCTGGGTGGCGCTCAAGGCCGGCGTCGATCGCGCCACCCTGACGGAAGCCCTGTTTCAGATCGGAACCTATGCCGGACTCCCGGCGACCAACCAGGCGCTGGCGGTGCTGGAGCAGGTCCTCCAGGTCATCGCCCAGGCCGAGGTGGGAGACCCATGAGCCCGGTGTGCGGTCCCACACGGCCAGCGCGATGCCATCGGAAGGCGCGCCTGATCCGCCGCTCGGCCCACGGCCTCTGAATCCAGCATGAAGGAGACGCCTGTGGAGAGGATGCGGGTCGCCATCGCTGGTGCGAGCGGCTTCATCGGTACCGCGCTGGCGCCGGCGCTCGCGGACCGGTTCGAGGTGACCGCGCTGACGCGTTCGCCGGCGCGCGCCGCGACACCACACCCGACACCCGGCGTCAGCTGGCGCCATTGCGACCTCTTCTGTGCCAGGGAGGTCGAGACCGCCCTGGCCGGGAGCCACTACGCCGTCTACCTGGTGCATTCGCTGGCGCCGTCCTCGCGGCTGACGCAGGCGCGCCCGCGCGACATGGACCTGGTGCTGGCGGACAACTTCGCGCGCGCAGCGGCGGCCAACGGGGTCCGCCAGATCCTCTTCGTCAGCGGGGTCATGCCGCAGAGCTACCGCTTCTCGCCCTTGCTGTGGAGCCGGCGCGAGGTGGAGATGGTGCTCGCCTCCCACGGCACGCCGCTCACGGCGCTGCGGCCGAGCCTGGTGGTCGGACCCGGCGGAACCGGTCCAAGCCTCTTGATCGACCTGGTCAGACGGCTCCCGCTCCTGCTGCTCCCGGACGCGGCCAGCTCACTGACCCGACCGATCGCCCTGGCCGATCTGGTGCGCGCCATCCGCCTCTGTCTCGGCCAGCCCGAGCGTTTCAATGGGGCCTTCGACATCGGCGGGGCGAGCACGCTGAGCTACGAGGAGATGGTCCGGCAAACCGCGGATGTGCTCGGACTGCGGCGGCGGATCCTGCGCCTCGCCGTTCTGCCCATACCGCTGGTGTCACTGACGGCACGCCTGGCAAGCGGCGCGCCCGCCGCCATGGTCGGCGCCATCGTCGAGAGCCTGCCGCAAGACACGCGCATGCAAGGCAATGCGGTGCAGGAGGCCATCGCGCCCAAGGCTCTGAGCTTCCGCGAGGCACTGGTGGACTGTATCGATCCGGCGACGAAACGGCGGCGACCCAAGCCGCGGCAGCCGCTCGCACGACAGGAGCGCGCCCGCTTGCGCAGTCAATCCCTGGTGCGCTCCATCCAGCGCGTCATCCTGCCCCCAGGACAAGACGCCGCCTGGATCGGCGGCAACTACTTCCGCTGGCTGGGACGCTGCTGTTGGCCGCTGGTGCGCAGCCGCATCGATGCGGCGGGCAATGTGGAGGTGTGGGCGAGCGTCCCGCGGCTGAAGCTGCTCGCGCTGCGCTACCGGGCGGACGAGAGCACGCCATCCCGTCAGGTGTACGAGATCCAGGGCGGGGCGCTGGCGCGCCCGGGTGCCGGCCGGGCACGGTTCGAGTTTCAAACCCTGTTGAATGGCCGCTACACCATGACGGCCATTCACGACTATGCCCCCGCCCTCCCCTGGTACCTCTATCTCCCCACACAGGCCCTGGGTCACTGGCTCGTGATGCGCCGTTATCAGGGGCGGCTCGCGCGCCTTGCACGCTAGGCTCCGCCGCGGAGCCGAGGCTCGCCGCCGGTTGCTCAATCGGACTCCGTGCTGGAGGGATCCAAACCAATCATGAAGTGGTAGTTGCCATGGCCACAGCGTGCCTCCAGCCGCTCGACGATCCGTTTCGCCTGGGGAATCGACTCATTCGGCCCGCGAATGTAGAAGGGCTTGCCCTCGGAGCCGAAGTCGAAGCGCGTCGGGCAAACCAGTGCATCGATGCCGTTCAACAAGGCCACGGCGCCCTTGTAGTCGCGGTGCGGCTGAAACCCCAAATCCTCCGCATAGTGGACGGCGCCGGTGATGAGCTTCTTCATGCAGGCCGGATGCAAGCGCTCGAAGTGCTGACCTTCGTGGGTGGCGAGCATGGATGCCTTGAGTTCCAGCTCGTACCTGTCCTCGCTCAGGAGACTGAAAAAGGCGTTCTTGACCCCGAGACAGAAGGTATCGAGCACGAAGGCGCTGACCGCGATGTCACCGTTGCGCAGACGGCGGCTGACCAGGATGGAGCCGATACCGGTCTCGAAGAGTCCGCTCGGCACCAGACATTCGTGAATCGGGAAATCGACGTAGGCGCTTGCCTTCCTGCTCGCGGGGAGCAGGGAGGCGACCGCCTTCTTGGCGATCTGCCGCTTCTTGTTCTTCTTCTCGAGCTTCTTCTGTCTCTGTCGTTCGTTTGCTGCCACGCGCCTGGTACCTCGTTCGTGATTCCCGTGATGTCACCGCCGCTCGTCATGGCGAGCGCCTCGGAAGAATAACCAGGGACGCACGGACGTGCATAGCCGCGAGCGCGCGCAGCGGCACGGCGAGGTTCCGTGGTCGCGCCGACAGCGCTCGTGCGATACTTCGCGGATTTCGTCGAGCCGAACCGAGCCTTCCCCATGAGCAAGCCCCGCGACATCCTCATCACCAGCGCCCTCCCCTACGCCAATGGCCCCATCCACATCGGGCATCTGGTCGAGTACATCCAGACGGACATCTGGGCCAGATTCCAGAAGATGCGCGGCCACAACTGCTGGTACGTCTGCGCCGACGACGCGCACGGAACGCCGATCATGCTGCGCGCGCGTCAGGAAGGCATCGCCCCGGAGACGCTGATCGCGCGCGTGGCCGAGGAGCACCAGGCCGATTTCGCCGCCTTCCGCGTCGGCTTCGACAACTACCACTCGACCCATTCGCCGGAGAATCAGCACTACGCGAACCTGATCTACGAACGCAATCGCGACGCGGGACACATCGCCCGGCGCACCATCACCCAGGCCTATGACCCGGTCGAACAGATGTTCCTGCCGGACCGCTTCATCAAGGGCGAATGCCCCAAGTGCGGCGCGCCCGATCAGTACGGCGACAACTGCGAGGCCTGCGGCGCCAGCTACTCCCCGGCCGACCTCAAGAACCCACGCTCGGCCGTCTCCGGCGCGGTGCCCGAGCAGCGCGAGTCCGATCACTACTTCTTCCGGCTCGGCGACTTCGAGGAGATGCTGAAGGGCTGGACGCGCGGCGGCAGCCTGCAGAAGGAGGTGGCCAATAAGCTCGACGAGTGGTTCGCGGCGGGGCTGCAGGAGTGGGACATCTCGCGCGACGCGCCCTACTTCGGCTTCGAGATCCCGGATCACCCGGGCAAGTTCTTCTACGTCTGGCTGGACGCCCCCATCGGCTACATGGCCAGCTTCCAGAACCTCTGCGACCGCACCGAGGGTCTGGACTTCGACCACTTCTGGGGCAAGGACTCGACCGCCGAGCTATACCACTTCATCGGCAAGGACATCATCTACTTCCACGCCCTCTTCTTCCCGGCCACGCTTCGGGGCGCGGACTTCCGCACGCCGAGCGCCATCTTCGCGCACGGCTTCCTGACGGTGGACGGCCAGAAGATGTCCAAGTCGCGCGGCACCTTCATCAAGGCGCGCACCTATCTCGACCATCTCAACCCCGAGTATCTGCGCTACTACTTCGCCGCCAAGCTCGGCGCGGGCGTCGATGACATCGACCTCAACCTGGAGGACTTCACGGCACGCGTGAACGCCGACCTGGTCGGCAAGGTCGTCAATATCGCGAGCCGCTGCGCCGGTTTCATCGGCAAGCGCTTCGCCGGCCGGCTCTCCGCCCAGCTGTCCGAGCCCGCGCTCTTCGAAGCCATGGTGGAGGCCGGCGACTCCATCGCCAGCGCCTACGAGCGTCGTGAATTCAGCCGCGCGGTGCGCGAGATCATGGCGCTGGCCGACCGCGCCAATCAGTACATCGACGAGAAGGCACCCTGGGTCGTCGCGAAGGCGGAAGGCCGCGACGCGGAGCTGCAGGACATCTGCTCCATGGGCATCAACCTCTTCCGCCTGCTCATCGGCTATCTGCGCCCCATCCTGCCGGGCACGGCCGCCGACTCGGAGGCCTTCCTGCGGATCGACGCCCTGAGCTGGGACGCCATCGCCCAGCCACTCCTCAACCATGAGATCGCCCCCTTCAAAGCCCTGATGACCCGGGTCGACCCCAAGCAGATCGAGGCCATGCTGGAGGCATCGAAGGAAGACCTCGGCGCGACCGCCACGACCGACGCCCAATCACCGCCACCCAATCCGCATCTCGCGCGCGACCCCATCGCAGAGACGGTCGACTTCGAGACCTTCGCCCGGACGGACCTGCGCGTCGCACTGATTCGCGAGGCGCGTCTGGTGGAGGGCGCGGACAAGCTGCTACAGCTGACACTCGACCTGGGCGGCGAGACGCGCAACGTCTTCGCCGGCATCCGCTCGGCCTACGACCCCAAGGATCTGGAAGGACGGCTGACGGTCATGGTCGCCAACCTGGCCCCGCGCAAGATGCGCTTCGGGGTCTCGGAGGGGATGGTCCTGGCAGCCGGACCGGGCGGCAAGGATCTCTTCATTCTGAGCCCGGACTCGGGCGCCGAGCCGGGGATGAAGGTCAAATAGCCGCCGCGGCCACCGGCCCCTTTGCAGGCAGACTCGCAAACGCGATACCCCGCCCCTCTGGAGGTTGCGCGCACCGACGGACTAGGCGCCACCCTCCCCGGTCATCGAAATCATGGCCCTCTTCTTGCGTTGAGCCCAATCAGGATTCGGAGAGAACATCCTGTCAGCCAATGGCAAGAGAGGCCATCATGCAAAGATCCGCGCCACGCCCCGCGCCACCATCAGCCCGCTCGGTACTTCGGGCACTGACGCTCTGCTGCACCGCCGCCTGCGCCTATCCGCTCGCCGCGACGTCGAGCCCCGTTGCTCCCGGAGCGCATCAGAACACGGCCGGAGCGGCAATCAGCGATCCAGCGCCTCCGCGCGTTTCGGGCTTCCCGCTCATGTTCATTCCCAATGAGGGCCAATGGGACTCGCCTGTGGCCTACCTGTCCAGGACCCCAGGCGCTGACGTCCTGTTCTCGCGCAACGACATCGACATCCAGCTCCGCCGCGAGGGCGCGACGGCGGCCAGCGTCCGGCTGCGGCCCCTTGGGGCCTCGCCCGACACACAGCTGACACCGGGCCAAGCGCTGCGGACCCGCATCGGCTATTTCCTGGGGCAAGACCCAGAACGCTGGCGCCCGAGCCTAGTTCCACGCGACAGCGTCCGCTATCGCGGCCTCTATGCCGGAATCGATCTGGTCTTTCGCAACGATCACGGCAGCTTGGCCTATGACCTGGAGGTGACACCCGGGGCAGACCCGAGTCAGGTGCGCTTCGAGGTCAGTGGCGTCAAGCGTTTGACGCTCGATCAGGATCACGTCATGGTCATGACGCTGCCGGATGGGAGCGAACTGCGGCAGCGCGCGCCCGTCATCTACCAGGACATCCGTGGAGAACGGATCCCCGTCGACGGCGGCTTCGTCCTCTTGGACTCCGAACCGGGACACGATCGCCACATCTTCGGTTTCAGGCTAGCGGACTATGATCGCAGCGCGGCGCTCACCATCGACCCGACCCTGACTTACTCCACCTTCGTGGGCGGCGCGGCGGACGACCAGGTCCAGGCCATGGCCGTCACCGCCAACGGCGAAGCCGTCGTCGTCGGCGCCACCTCGTCCACCGCCTTCTCGGGCGACCCGGAAATCGGACCCCGCGGGCGGCAGGACGCATTCCTCTATCGGCTGAGCAGCAGCGGAATGGTGCTCGACTATGTCGCGATCCTGGGGGGTTCCGCCGACGATCGCATCAATGGCGTCGCGCTGGATGGGGACGACGTCTACATCACCGGACAGACCAAATCGGCGGACTTCCCCACCGTCGCCGCGCTCTATCCAGTCCTGCCAGGCGGAACGGCGCAAGCCGCCTTCGTTGCCAAGCTCGACACCGCCACGTCGCCGCCGACACTCGCCTTCGCCACCTATCTGGGCGGCACGGGCACGGACGCGGGCATCGCCATCGGCGTCGACGACACCGATGTCCACGTGGCCGGCGACACCACATCGACCAACCTGCCGACACATCAGGCGCTCTACCCAACCTTCCCCGGCGCCACCAGCAGCTTCCTGCTCAAGCTCAGCCAGGACGGTCAAGTGTTGCGCTCGCTGTCCTATTTCGGCGGGTCGGGGATCGACAAGGTCGAGGCACTCCGGGTCACGCCTGCGGGCGACATTTATCTCGCCGGCAGCACCGCCTCGAAGAATCTCCCGATCAAGAATGCGGTTCAGAGCGCCAATGCCGGCGGGACCGACGGCTTCCTGCTCCATATCGCCCCGACCGGCGATGAAATCGTCTTCTCGACCTACCTCGGCGGGACCGGCACCGACGCCATGACCGACATGGCGCTGGACCAGGACAATCACCTGATCCTTGCGGGCTACACCGACTCGACGGACTTTCCGGTGCTCAACGCCCTCTATCCCGCCTCGGCCGGCAAGCTCGATGCCTTCGTGGCCAAGCTCGATCACTCCGGACGCTTCCTGCACTTCGCGTCCTACCTCGGCGGCGAGAACAATGACCTCGCCCAAGCGGTCGCCCTCGATTCCGACGACGACCCCACGACGGGTCTGCGCTACATCTACCTTGCCGGCACGACCGAATCCAACAGCTTCCCGGCGGACAATGCCTATCAGGGGTACCATGCCGGCGCCAAGGACGGGTTCGTGGTCAAGCTGGATCCCCGCGGTCTGCGCGTCGTCTACGCCTCCTTCTTCGGCGGCACCAGCGACGACCAGGTGCTGGCCTTGGGCACCCTCCCGACCGCCGGGAGCCGCTCCGTTCTGCTCGCCGGAGACACGAACGCCGTCGCGGACTTCGGCTTCCCGATCAGCGCGGGGGTGCTGCAGCCGGACCCGGCCGGCAAGACGGACCAGTTCGTCGCACGCATCGCGGATACCCTCTATGACGCCACGCTGCCCACACTCGAGCTGAGCTTCATCGACGACCACTATCCGGAGGCGGACTTCGACCCGCTCGACCCGAGCCAACAGACAGGCGCCCATGTCACCTTCGACCTGGTGCTGCACAATCCCGCCACGACCGGGGTCGATATCAGCGCGATCTCCACGCTCATCGAGTACGACCCCGAAGCGCTGCGTTATGAAGGAACGACCTGGGATCCGGACACGGCCGCCAGCTACCCGACCAGCGCGGTGGGCCTCGCGGTCGATGGCGCCGCGCGCGGCGAACTCAGCCTCGCCATCTACCAGAGCGCCGCGACACCGACCGCCATTGCCGATGGCGTCAGACTCGCCGAGGTCCAGTTCGAGATCCGCGGCGTCGGCGATCCGGCGGAGAACCCGCCGCAGCCATCCAAGCTGCTCAACCTGACGCAGCATGAGGCCACGGCCCTGAACCTAGCGAACCGCGAGGTGCGCATCGTCGGGGCCTCGGGCGGCATCCTGATCACGCGCCCCTGCAACCGACTCATCGGGGACTGCGACTGCAGCAGCACCGTGCAACTCGCGGAAGTCCAGGTCGCGGCGCAGACGGCGACGGCCGCAACCGATCCCGCGCCGCGCTGCATGAAGATCGACGGGAGGACGTCGAGCGTCGGCATCACCGACATGCAACTGATGGTGAACAACTTCATCCACAGGCTGGGGGAGGCCCCCGCCGTTCCCGACCTCGTCGCCGCCTTTACGGGCGAGCCCTCGGGCGACGACGCCTGGTGGGCTGCGCAACCGGCGGCGACGGCCGTCATAGGCTTCGGCGAACCTCGCATCTCCGGTCGCCAGGTCACCACGAACTTGACCCTGAGCGAAAGCGCCAACCGCATCGCGGCACTCATCATCGACCTCTACTATGACGAGACCAAGCTGCGAGAGATTGCGCCGACCATTGGCTCGGCCGCCAGTGCCGCCGGAAAGAGCCTGAACTTCGGCATCGTCGAGCCCGGCTGGATGCGACTGCTGATCTACGGGCTCAACGATACCCCCATCGCCGACGGCGTCGTCGCCGACCTCAGCCTAGAGGCCACGATCGACCTCGCGCGCGAGCGCACGACCCTGGAACAAGCGCCCTCGGCCTCAAGTCCAGCGGCGCAATCCCTACCCATTCAGGGTCAATCCCTGGAACTCGGCCCAACCCCAGACCAGGTCTTGCTGACGGTCGCAAACCACGGCAGCGGATCCGGCAGCATCAGGGGCAACGGCATCGATTGCGGCAGACAATGCAGCCAAGGCTACGCCAGCGGGACGGAACTCGCCCTGGCAGCCGATGCCGACAGCGGCTCGACATTCGCCGGCTGGAGCGGACCTTGCGGCGGATCTGGGACATGCAGGTTCAGGATTCTGAAGCCCGCCTCCTTGACCGCGAACTTCCTGAGCAACGACAGCCTGGAGTGCGCGACAGGCGCCAGGACACTCGTGAATCGCGACTTCGGCGGAGAGACGCTGATCCGCTCCGAGCAGTCGTTATTGACGTCGGGCTCCGTGGTCATTCGCCCTCAAGCCGACGTCTTCTTCGAGGCTACGCAGAGGATCCTGCTGCGCACAGGGTTTCAAGTTGCCCCCGGCGGCCGCTTCAAGGCGCACTTGGCCGCCGCCTCCTGCCAGAACTAGCGCGACTGCGCGCAGACCGCGCTCGCCCAGTATCGACTTGGGCGCCTCACTCTTAGACGGGTTCCGTCTAGTGCAACAGAGTGGAAATCCCGAGACTGTTTAATCATTCATGCTGCGAGCGGCTTTCCCTCATAGGTCCAGCGGAAGGGTTTGGCCAACGTGCGATTGAAGAAGTCGATGAAATCGCTGATGCGTTTCTGAAGGTCGTCGATGGAGGTGAAGTTGCCACGGCGCAGGACTTTGCGCGCCAGGATCGAGAACCACATCTCGATCTGATTGAGCCACGAGGCGTGCTTGGGGGTGAAGTGAAAGACGATGCGATGGCTCGGATCGCTGAGGAACGCGGTGCGCGTGGCCATGGATTTGAGGATGCCGTAGCGCTCCTTCACGCCGAGGTCGCCCTCGAAACCGATGGCCTCGGCGATGAGGCGCACAACCGCCTCGGAGCAATGGATGTTGAGGTTGTCCATGACCAGATGCCACGGG
>NZ_NRRF01000069.1 GCF_016583565.1 Thiocystis violacea
CGACTGAGCCCTCCCAGGTTCCTGGGCGACCCGTGCGTGCATGCCCTGCTCTCAGACCCCGGCGGAGTCTCGGCATCAGGCCAGTACAATGCCGAGACTGTTGCCTTCCGGTGATTGGAATGCGTCGGCTCCGCTGGCATCAGTTTCGGGGCTCTATCACACAGCCTACACGCCCCCTGTGTTCGCTTCGCAGCCGGGATCACTCCCGCACCACGCCACACTCGGTTCCGGTGGATGGCCAATCCTTACCGGCTCGGGACTTTCACCCGGTGGGCCGCAACAAGGAGTTTCCGATTCGCTTATCCGTCCGCTATCTTCCTCTCCTTCCAGGCTTTGCCTGGCGCAACCAACCGATGACCAAGGCCCAAAGTCCGGCGATGACCTGACCCAGGAAGACGCGGCTCGGTAGGATGGGCAAAGTCCGTGCTCGTGAGTCACCTTTAGCCGCGGCGCCTGCCGGACGTGCCCATCTTGCAAGGCGCGGCGCTGGCAAGATGGGCACGCTAAGCTTTGCCCATCCTACGGGGAAGGTGTTTTTCGGGCATGGCCTCAGAGGTTTGCGACGGTTGCCGAGCCGCCTTGAGTAAGGGACGCGCGGACCCGAGCGAAGCGTTGGTTCAGGGCGTCATCCCGCGCTGCTGGACCGCACAGATACCAATCGTGCAGGAGGCGCGCGGCACCCTGCAGTGGGTCTTCTTCCCCCTCGGTCATGCGTTCCGCCAGACGCGCGACCTGCAGCTCCAAGCGCTGCTGTGCCAGCTCTGGCGGGGACTCCACGCCGGCGGCGATCTCGAGCTGTAGGCACATCTGCTGCAGACGCTCGGCATTGGCTGCCATCTGCGCCTCTTGTTGGGTGCGCGCAGCCGGGTCCTCGGTGGCTTTCAGCGCGCGATCGAAGCGTCTCTGCATGGCGGCCTGGAGCGTGGCGTCCTCATGCACGCCGAGACTCGACCACAGGGCTTGGAGGTTCCGAGCGCTGGCGGCGGATCCCTCCGCGTCTCCCAAGGCGCTGTGCTCGAGCTGCTGGCAGAGGTCGGATTGGCGTTGCAGCAGGTCCAGCGAGGCGACCCGCTGCTGCTCCTCGCCAGCACGTCGACGCTCTTCGAGCGCCGCGTAGCCCTTCTTCCATGCCTGGGCGAGCTGCGCTGCCGCCTGGCGCGGCACGGGTAGATGCTCGGCGGCCCGCCAGCGCTCCATGAGCTCGCGCTGCGCGAAGGCGAGGCGCTTGGGATCCTGCTCGCGGCTGGCCGAGTCCCGCGCTTCCTGGCAAATGGCCTCGCGTGTGTCGAGGTTCGCCTTGAGCTCATTGGCGTGTGCCTGCTGCACGACGGCGCGACGCTCGAAAACGGCATCACAAGCCGCGCGGAAGCGCTGCCAGAGTTTGTTCTCGTCCTTCTGGCGGGCCGGGACGGTGGTGTGCCATTCCCGTTGCAGGTCCTTCGTCTGCTCGATGGCGGCATCCAGATCCGCGAGGTCGATCAGCGCCTGCACTTGCGCTACCAGGTCCTGCTTGTGTGCCTGGTTGCGCTTGCGCTCGGCGTCGAGGCGTTGGTCGAGCCGGCGCAGCGATTGGTGGAACCGGCGTTCGAGCGCCTTGCGGTGGCGTCCCTCGGTCGGACCGATGGCGGCCCAGCCCTGGCGCATTTCACGCTCGGCCTTCAGCGTCTTTTTCCAGTCCACGCGCTCCCAGTCCACTTGGGCCAGGAAGGCATCGAGCTGCTCGCAGGCGCGCTCGCGCGCGGCACGGTTGGCCTCGCGCTCGGCGGTCTGGGCCTCCATGAACGGCCGGCAGCGCTCGTAGACGGACGCTGAGGCGGTATGAAAACGCTCCCAGAGGGCCTGGTTGGCGGGAGACCCCGTCTTGTCGAGGCCCTTCCAGTCCATCTGCAGCGCATGCAGCCGTTCGGCGAGGGCTTCCAGGGGCTGTTCCTTGTCGACCAACTCCTCCATTGCGGCACAGAGGCCTTCGCGATGCTGGTCCGCGCCCCAGCGGCGCCAATTCTGCAGCTCCCGTAGCCTCGGGGCCAATGCACGCAGGCGTTTCGTGATGCGCGCGACCTCGCCGCGACCGACGCCACTGGCCTGAACCAGATCGATCCCGGCCTGCAGGCTTTGGTAAAGCGGGTCGGCCTTCTTCAGTTCGCCTTGAGTGAGATGGGCTTCCAGCGCCTCGAGTCGCTCATCGAAGCGAGCGAGCTTCTGCTCGGCCTGCTTACGTTGGTGTTTCAGGCGCGACTCGAGTGGCTCGGCCGCCTCCTGGAAGGCAGTGGCGGCGTCCGATCCGGGCAATGCCTCGGCGAGCCTTCCGCCTTCGTCGAGAAGCGCCCTTGCGCGCTTTTCATCGAGCACCTTGGGCTCGGCGAGCATCTGTGCGAGCTTGGCGGCCGTCTGGATGAGTCGCTCGGATTGTGCGCGTTCATCCGGCTTGGGTTCATCCGGCTTGGGTTCATCCGCTCGGTCGCGGTTGGCCGCCTGCATGAGGGCGGCGTAGTGCGTGTCGAGGGCGCGTTGTGCCTGCTCCGGCAGCGGGGGCAGCGCCTGCCAGGCCTCGGCGATGCGCTCGAGTTCGCTCGCCAAGGCGGCTTCTTCGAGGCCGTTCGGCAGGTCTCTGAGCTCGGCGAGCAGGGCATCCGCGTCGCGATGAATCGCAGATTGAACGCTTTGGTCGGCGAGTTGAGCTGCTTGTTCAGCGCGTTCAGCTGTTTGTTCAGCGCGTCGAGCCGTTTGCTCTGCGAGTTGAGTGGCGTTTTCTTCGCAATAGGCGGTGTAGGCGTCCAGAAAGCGCGTGCGTTCGGCGTTGAAGCGCGACGCCAGCACCGGTGCGACCTCTGATTGGAACTCGGCCCACTGGCGGTCCAGGTGCTCGAGCAGGGCGCGGTCCTGTGTCCAGCGACCGAGCCGGCCGAGGCGCTCGAGTTTGGCGCAAATGTCTTCGCACTGGGCGTTGACGAGGTGCGGGCGCTCTTCCCGCTCCAGGATCACGCGGAGCTTTTCGCGTGCCGCGCGGTAGACGTTCTTGTCACGCTTGCCGATGCGCCGCACCACCTCTTCGAGGGCTGCCTTGCCCTGGATACGCTCGACGGCGAGGTTGCGGTTCGCCGCGAGGCGATCCTCGACTGCGCATTGCGTCAGCACGGATTCGTCTTCGAGGTGCTCGATGGCGGTTCGGCGTACCTCCGGGTGGTGGCCGCGCAGGGCGAGGTCCGCGCGCGCCGCCGGCCCCTCGAACCCTGTGAGGGCTGCCGACACAGCGGGCGAGGGCGTCTCCTCCAAGTGCGGATCGCACAACAGGGAATGGAGGCGCGCGGCGGCGGTCTCACGCACGCCGGTGTCGGCATCTTCGCTCAGCGCCTGGTGGAGGGTTGCGAGGTGGGTCAGCTGATGCAGCGCCTCGAGACGCCGCGCAGCCTCGGGATGCCCGAGCGCCTGCTGCTTCAGGGCCTCCTCATGTCTTGGCTTGGCGTGCTCTTTGGGCTGCTCGGAAGCCTGCCTGCGTCGTTCGAAGAATCGCTTGAATAGCATGTCAGCTCCGCCGCGCGTGGCTCAGCCACGAACGAATGGATTGGTCAGGCGCTCTTCTCCGAAGGTCGACATCGGACCGTGTCCGGGAATGAAGCGGATGTCGTCGCCCAGTGGAAAGAGTCCCTGCTTGATGGACGCCATGAGTTGCGCGTGGTTGCCCCGGGGGAAATCGGTTCGCCCCACGGAGCCTTGAAAGAGGACGTCGCCGACCTGGGCCAGCCGATCCTGGGCGTTGAGAAAGACGACGTGGCCCGGTGTATGTCCCGGGCAGTGCAGCACCTCCAACCGTGCGGTGCCGATCTCGATGGCGTCTCCGGATTGGAGCCACTGGTCAGGCTGAAAGGCCGGCACGGGCGGAAAACCGAACATCCGGCTCTGCAAGGCTAGATCCTCGATCAGGAAGGCGTCGTCGGGGTGCGGGCCAAGGATGGGAATGCCGTAATGGGCCGCGATGCTCGCGCTCGACCCGACATGGTCGATGTGGCCGTGTGTGAGAAGAACACGCTCGGGGACCAGCCCAAGGGTCTCGATCGTGGCCTGGATGCGCGCCGCGTCGCCACCTGGGTCGATGATGGCGGCCCGATGCGTCTCTTCGCACCAGAAGAGGGTGCAGTTCTGCTGAAAGGGGGTGACAGGGAGGATGCGGAAATCCACGGTGATTCCAGATGGTTGCGCGGGAGGTCAGGCGCTTGTGGGTCTTGCGCCTCAGTCTCGGCCGCGGGGGCGGATAGGCCGGTGCCCGCGTCCGAACCTTTAGGATGGCTCGCCGCTCGCCCCATCTCTGTCGCGCGACCACCCAGCGCGGTCGAGCCGATTTGGATGCTGGCAAGGCACGCTCAGCAGGATCGAGCCTGTCTCGCACGATCTCCATACCCGGCGAGACAGGCTCGCTCTTGAGTCCTGTGTCGCCGCGGGCTCGGATCGGGTGAGTGGCGCCGGGTCGTTCGGGTCGGTGCAGCTGTCGTTCAGTCTTCCAGGGGCCGGCGCGCGCGAGGGTCTTAGCCCCTCAGGATGGCGTAGAGCGTGTCCTTGAGTTGCAGCCGTTCTTTTTTCAGCTCTTCGATGGTCTCGTCGGCCACCGGCGTGCCGAGCTCCTCGATATTGCGCACGCGCGCGTCGAGGCCGTCGTATTGGTCCATGAGACTCGCGAACTCTGGGTTCTCTGAGCGCAGGTTCGCGATCTTCGCCTCCAAGTCCGGGAACTCGTGAAGCAGGTCGTGTGATTCACCAAGCATTGGGGTCCGCTCCTCTTGACGGAGTCCGTCACGCGTCCGACGCGTGCGGTCAAATAAAACACAAATGACGCAGCCTGGACGATGGCAACCAACCCCCTGTCGCCGGCTCTGCGGGCCGCCGCTGCGGCCTCTCAACGGCTGCAACGGCTACAGCCAAGGCTGACCAGGCCACTGTCACGCGAGCGCGGAGTGCACAAGGCCAAATGCGGGCGGCGATGGAGCGACCCGAGTTTCTCGCCGAGCAGCTGTTTGTCGCTGAGCGGTTCGCGTGAGCCCGATCGAGTCGTTCGAAGCCGTTTTCAGCGCCCTTCTGAGCGGCAGAGCGGAATGTCCAAAGCGCCCGAAAGTATACCCCAGCGGCTTTGCTTGAAACAGTCCAGTCACCGAGTTGTCAAGACTAGGTCGCGAGCGGGCGCGCGGGCGCCTACTTGGTGGTCGCGTCCAGTTGCTTGATGACATCGGCCGTGATGTCGAGCGACTCGTCGATATAGAGCAGTCCGGCCAGACCGCGTTCGAGGACCATGCCCATTTTCTTTTTCTTGGCGACGGCGTCCACCGCCTTGCGGGCGGGCGCGATGATCTCTCGGCCCTTCTCTTGCTGGACCTTCATGAGTTCCTGCTGAACGGGCATGGCCTCTTTCTGGTAGGCCTCGATTTGGCTTTTGATCTCTTTTTCCTTCTTCGCGACCTGATCCTTGCTCATCAGAGGCTTGTCCCGCGCGAGTTCCTGCTGCATTTTTTGAATATCGCGCTCTTTTTCCCCGAGGACCTTGGCGCGTGGCTCGAAGTCCTTGCGCAGCTGCTCCTGCAACCGCTTTCCAAGCGTGCTCGCCTCGAGCACCTTCTGCATATCGACATAGCCAACGCTCGTGGTGCTCGCCGCTTGGACAGGCAGGGCGATGGACAGCATCAGGGCGACGAACAGGTAGAGACGAGTCATGAACGCACTCCGTGGTGTGAAGAAGGGGCCGGGTCTTTGAGCCGGTGCAAAGTGGAGGACCGATCCCGCGTCACGCAGGGGTTCGTGCCTGGGCCGAGCGCCGAGATTGCGCCCAATCAGTGCTTCGCTCGGGCTTCTGGTGGTGGGCGTCGCGTCCTTCCGGGCGCGGATTGTAACCATCTCGGGTGCTCGGCGACAAAAATGTGCATTCTCAGCCCGGGCTTGCCTCCGGGCCGCCGCTGTCGGATCCTCTCGCGCAAACGGCGGAGTGATCCCCGCGAGGGGTGCCGCTCGCGTCGGGCTCGTTGCCGGTTTACAGGATGTCGTCCCCATTCATTCATTGCGGAGAACCACGGCGTGGGAAACTCACTCCAAGAACAGCTCCTCAAGGCCGGCCTGGTCGATGAGCAGAAGCTCAAGCAGGCGCGCTCCTCGAAACGCAAGCAGACCAAGCAGACCGGCAAGCGCATCAGTCCGGAAGAGCAGCAGGCCCGTCAGGCGGCTCAGCGGGCGCAGGCGGAGAAGGCGGCGCGCGACCGCGAGCTCAATCGGCAGCGCCAGGAGGAGGCCACGCTGCGCGCCGCCGAGAACGAGGTCCGCCAGCTCATCCACAAGCATCGGGTGGTGCGGGACGGGGGCGATCTGGCCTACAACTTCACGGACGGAAACGCACTCAAACGCATCTATGTCAACAAGGAGCAGCATGCGAAGCTGGTCGCCGGCAACCTGGCCATCGTGCGTCAGGACACCTTCTACGAGGTCATCCCGGCGGAGATCGCCGAGCGCGTGCGCGCGCGCGACGCCTCCCTCATCCTGGTACTCAATCAGGCCACGGAACGCACCGATGGCGATGATCCCTACGCGGATTACCAGGTTCCAGACGACCTCATCTGGTGACAGCGGCAAGACAGGACAGGGAGTGCCTCCCTGTGCGGCCGGACAATTCCGAAAGACTGCGGGAAGCGATATGACTGCGGGAAGCGATGACCATGCCTGAAGCCAACAACCTCAAGCTCGCCGTTCTGATCGATGCGGACAACGCCCAGGCCAGCATCGTCGAAGGGCTGTTGGCCGAGATCGCAAAATACGGCACAGCCCACGTCAAGCGCATCTACGGCGACTGGACGTTGCCGAACCTGGCGCCCTGGAAGGACACCCTGCTGCGCCATTCGATCCAGCCGATCCAGCAGTTTCGCTATACCAAGGGCAAGAACGCGACCGACGGGGCCATGATGATCGACGCCATGGACCTGCTCTATTCGCGCAACTTCGAAGGGTTCTGCATCGTCTCCAGCGACAGCGATTTCACCCGGCTGGCCTCTCGGCTGCGTGAGTCGGGCATGACCGTCTATGGATTCGGCGAGCAGAAGACACCCGAGCCCTTCGTCGCCGCCTGCGACAAGTTCGTCTTCACCGAGGTGCTGCGTGAAGATGCCGGCAACGATTCCTCGCGACGCAAGAGCGGCAAGGAGTTGAAGCACGACATCAAGCTGGTGACCTTGCTGCGGCACGCCGTCGACAGCGCGGCCGACGACACGGGTTGGGCCTCGCTCGGGCCGGTGGGATCGGCCATCGCCAAGCGCAGCCCGGAGTTCGATTCCCGCAACTATGGCTATGCCAAGCTCAGCGGACTGCTCAAGGCCACCCAGATGTTCGATCTCGAGGAGCGCGCCGTCGGGCGCGGTGCGCAGAAGGCGATCTATGTGCGGGATCTCAAGACGACGTCAGGTGCTTGAGCCCCGCGAAGGGTGGGGAAGGGTACCGCCCTGTTGCCGCGCAACAGCACCCCAGCCGCTTGCCTTGGTGGGAGCGGCGCCCCGCCGCGACTCCAGGCTCCGCGGGATGCCGGGATCACAGCATGGGCGTTAGCCGGAGACTGCTGTCCTGCGGGTGGGATGCCGCCGGTTAGCCCTGCCCGGCGAGGCGTTGCCGCTTCATCCGCACGACCCGCTCGACGTACTCCGAGCCGTGCGCGGGGTCGATCCTGGGGGCGTCGTTGGTCCGCCAATCGGCCTGATAGCCGTAGTGGCGGATGTAGTCGTCGAAATAGGGGCGGAAGACCCTCTCGTCCTCGGCAGTCAGCCAGTTCTTCCAGTCGCCATGGGCGCAGGTGCGTGGCACATGCGCGTATTGGCGGTCGACCTTGGCGTCCCCGGCGAGCTCGAGCTCCAGATAGTCGCTCAGGGGTGCAAGCCGCCCATCGACGAAATCTTCGTAGCGGAGTGTCACGGCGTTTCCGCCCAGACGCTCCTCGAAGCCCATGCAGAAGGCCTGTAGGCCGCGCGTGCGCTCTGCGAAGAAGTCGAGTGTCATCGCGGGTGGCGCGGCGAAGAGGTAGTCCAGCAGCGCTTTGAGTGGGAGCTGCCGCGGCTGCGCCTCTTTGCGTTTCAGGTAGTCCATGACCCAGCGCAGGGCGTCGTCGTCCTGGAAGATCGACGGTTTCTCCTGACACAGGAACAGGGTGAAGCTCACCAGCCAGTCGCGCGGGTCGCGGACCAGGTAGATTCGCCGGTCGAAACCGAGGAAGCTGTCATAGTCCACGGGCTCGGGATGCCCGACGAACTTGAGAATGGTCTTCGCCAGGACCCAGCGGTTTGCGTCCTGGTCTTCCGCGTTGTAGGCCAGGGGCTCGAACAGCGTTCTGGTGTCCGCCGGAAGCGAGTTGCGGATCTTGGTGAAGACACCTGTGGTGCCGCTCTTGTACTGACCGAAGATGACGATCTTTCCGGGTGCCTGTTTCATTCAGCGATCCTGAGGAGGACGAATAGGCGGCCTGCGGGCATTGCGGTTTGGCCGAATCGGTCGCGTCGTCCGATTTCGACTGACAAAAGACTAGCACAGTCATGCGCGCATCCATCGCGCTGGCGTCCATGCGTCGAGGGGGTAGCCATCCATGGAGCTGATCGACACGCACTGCCATCTGGACGTGGCGGACTTCGATGCCGACCGTGACGCGGTCCGCGCGGCCTGCAAGGACGCCGGTCTCACGGCCCTGGTGATCCCCGCCATTCATGCCCGAGGCTGGCCGGGCCTGCTGGAGCTGTGCGTCGCGAAGGGCCGGCCGAGGCTCTATCCGGCCCTTGGGCTGCATCCCGTCTACCTGGAGCAACACGCTGATGCGGATCT
This sequence comes from Thiocystis violacea, assembly GCF_016583565.1. Classification (GTDB taxonomy): domain Bacteria; phylum Pseudomonadota; class Gammaproteobacteria; order Chromatiales; family Chromatiaceae; genus Thiorhodococcus; species Thiorhodococcus violaceus_A. The sequence goes on from NZ_NRRF01000069.1 coordinate 8,824, forward strand.
CGTCGACTTGGAGCGCCTGGTCAAGCGTTCCCGACCGCTCGCCATCGGCGAGATCGGGCTGGATTTCTACGTGCGCGAGTTGGATGCAGGGAGACAGCAGCGGCTGTTCGAGGCCCAGCTGGGCATCGCGCAAGACGCCGGGCTCCCCGTCCTCCTGCATGTGCGCAAGGCGCATGACGAGGTTCTGGCGGCCCTGCGCCGGATCCCGGTGTGCGGCGGCATCGCGCACGCCTTCAATGGCAGTCTGCAGCAGGCGGCTCAGTATCTTGAGCTTGGTTTCAAGCTGGGATTCGGTGGCATGCTGACCTTCGAACGCTCGACCAAGCTGCGCAGGCTCGCGGCGCAGCTACCCATGGAGGCGATCGTGCTCGAAACGGATGCCCCGGACATGACGGTCGCGAGCCACCAGGGGGAGCGCAACAGTCCGGAGTATCTGCCTCAGGTGCTCGCCGCGCTGGCCGAGATCCGCGCGGTCGATCACGCCGAGATCGCCGCTCGAACGACCGCTAACGCCCGCGCGGTGCTGGGGCTCGCATGACTCAGGGACCGCTGACGCTAGATGATCCGCTCTGGGACCGCACCCGCATCCTGGTCGGCGACGAGGGCATTGCGCGTCTGAGCCGGGCGCATGTGCTGGTCGCTGGACTGGGTGGCGTGGGCTCCTTCGTCGCCGAGGCCTTGGCACGCGCCGGCGTCGGCGCGCTCACGCTGGTCGATCACGACCGGGTCGATCCCACCAACCTCAATCGCCAGCTCGTCGCCTTGCGCTCGACGGTCGGCCGGCGCAAGACGGATGTCATGGCCGAGCGCATCGCGGACATCAATCCCGGCTGCCGGGTCGAGCCCATCCCTGAATTCCTCGCTGAGGATCGCATGGAGGCGTTTCTCGCCGAGCCCTTCGATCAGGTCGTCGACGCCATCGATAGCCTGAGGAGCAAGGTGGCCCTGATCGAAACCAGCTGGCGGCTCGGGCGCCCCATCCTCAGCAGCATGGGTGCGGGTGGGCGGTTGGATCCGACCCGGGTCCAGGTTGGCGACTTGATGGATACGCGCGTCTGCGCCCTCGCGCGCGAGGTGCGTAGCCGCTTGCGGCGGCGCGGTGTCGGGCGTGGCATCACCGTGGTCTGGTCGGACGAGACGCCGCTGCCGCCGCTGCCTCCGCAGGAGGCCGGGCGCGGACGGCCCCGCGCCGTCAATGGGACCCTGAGCTACATGCCGTCCCTCTATGGGCTGATGCTGGCTGGATTGACGATCCGTCGTCTGCTCGCCTGACGCGGCGCCCTCAGCCCTTGATCCGCTCGTAGGCCGCCAGCGCCCGCAGGCGCGACGCGGCCAGATCCACGATGGGGGCGGGGTAGTTGCCTCCGATGCTGACGCCGGCGGCGCGCAGGGTCGGCTGGGGCGCGGCCCAGGGCTGGTGGATGTGACTGTCCGGCAGCCGCGCGAGCTCCGGGCACCAACGGCGGACATAGCTGCCCTGCGGGTCGAAACGCTCGCCCTGCCTGATGGGATTGAAGACGCGGAAGTAGGGGGCCGCGTCGGCGCCGCAGCCGGCCGTCCATTGCCAACCCTGGGTGTTGCTGGCGAGATCGGCGTCCACGAGTGTATCCCAGAACCAGCGCGCCCCCGCCTGCCAGGGGATCAGCAGATTCTTGGTAAGCAGTGAGGCGACGACCATCCTGACCCTGTTGTGCATCCAACCGCTGTGCCAAAGCTCGCGCATGCCGGCATCGACCAGGGGGATGCCGGTCTGCCCCCGCTGCCAGGCATCCAGCGCGCCCTGGTTCTCTGCGCTGGACCAGGGAAAGTCCGCGAAGCGCGCCTCCAGCGGCTCGGTCGGTGTCTGGGGGAAGTGATAGAGCAGGTGATACGCGAATTCGCGCCAACCGATCTCGCGCACGAAGCTCTCGACGGGCTCGGAGGTGGGGTCCCCGAAGGCATCCATGACCAGGGCGAGGATTCGCCTTGGGCTGATCTCGCCGAAGTGCAGATAGGGCGAGAGCCTGGAGGTTCCGACCACGCCGGGGAGGTCACGCGCCGCCTTGTAGTCTTCGACCTGCGCGTGCAGAAAGCGCTCCGCCAGCGCAAGTGCCGCCGGCTCGCCGGGTTGCCAGCTCGACTGGAGTCCCTGATCCCAGCGAATCCTCGGCAAGAGCTGCAGATCGTCCAGGGCGATTGCGCCGGAGGGCGGCGCGGTGGCGGGCAATCTGGCGGGCGCCGCCACTGGTCTGGGGTGCGCCAGCGACTTGACGCAGGCGCGCCAGAAGGCGCTGAAGACCCGGTAGGGCTGCCCGTCCGACTTCGTGATCTCCCAAGGCTCGAAGAGCAGGCTGGCCTTGTGGCTCTCGCAACGCAGGCCATCCGCGCGCAGGGCCTGCTTGATGCGGGCGTCGCGGGCGCGCGCCTCAGGGTCGTAGAGCCGGTTCCAATGCACCTCGGTGGCGCTTGACTCGGCGATGACGCGCCGCAGCACCGCGAGGCTGTCGCCGCGCTCGATCCTCAAACGGCTGCCCCGTTGTCGCAGCGCCTCGTCCAGCGACCGCAGGCTCCCATGCAGCCACCATTGGCTGGCGCCGCCCGGCGCCCAAGGCGCTTCCTCGTTCGGGGCATGGATGTAGAGCGGCAAGACGCCTTGGTCGCTGTCCAAGGCGGCCATGAGCGCGGGGTTGTCGTCCAAGCGCAGATCGCGCCGGAGCCAGAGAATGGCCGTCATCTGAGATCCTCTTGGCGGGGTTGGGATGGGCATCAGGGACGCGCGACACTCATGGCGTCCGTGATTGCGCGGCGCTGGGCTTGTGACTATCCTTGTGCTGCGGTGCAGCATCGCGCGACCGCCCGCGGGCGGTGTTTGCGGGGCGGGCGCGATTGCACGTCGGCCAAGCTGTCAGGCTGTCGATTCTCACGAGGCTTCAGGCGCTGGCGAGCGGGTTGGCGCGCGCGAAACGTCTCGGCCGTCTGTGGCGATGCTCCTGGTAGCGATGCTCCTAGAGGTGTCCGATCAGCTCGTCGATATGGGTGCTGACGCAGCGCCCGAGCGCTGAGAGGGTGTAACCCCCTTCGAGAAAGGAAACGACGCGTTCTCCACTATGCTTGATGGAGAGCTTGTGGAGTTCGCGGGTGATCCAGGCGTAGTCCGGCTCACGCAGGTTGAAATGGGCCATGTCGTCTTCGATGTGGCCGTCGAATCCGGCGGAGATCATGATCAACTGGGGGGCGAAGGCGTCCAGGCGCGGCAGCCAGGCGGCTTCGACGGCCTTCTTGTAGGCCTCGCCGTCGGTCAATTTCGGCAAGGGGAGATTGATGACGTTCGGGGCATCCGTGTCCGCGCCTGTTCCGGGGTAGAAGGGATGCTGAAAGCTGGAGCAGAAGAGCACGCGCTCATCGCCGATGAAGATCTCCTCCGTGCCGTCGCCGTGATGGACGTCGAAATCCACGATGGCGATGCGCTCCAGCCCATGGTGCTCAAGGGCATGGGCGGCGCCGACGGCCAGGTTGTTGAAGATGCAGAAGCCGGCGGCCTTTGCCCGCCCGGCATGATGGCCCGGTGGGCGCACACAGCAGAAGGCCGCATGATGTTTGTCGCTCATCACCAGGTCGACCGCCAGAATGGCGGCTCCGGCCGAATGAAGCGCGGCCTCCAGGGTGTGGCTGTTCATGGCCGTATCGCCGTCGATCCAGGCCAGCACGTCATTGGCGTGCGGCGCTGACGCGAAGATCCGTTGAACATAGTCCGGGTCGTGGACGCGCACCAGCTGCTCGACAGTCGCCTGCGGCGCGTCGTAGTGGGTCACCAGCATTTCCATGCCGGAGGCGATCATGCGGTCCTGGATGGCGTGGAGGCGCTCAGGGCACTCGGGATGATGCGCGCCCATCTTGTGCTCGCGACAGGATTGATGGGAGATGAAGGCGAGGTTCATGAAAGGTCCTCAAGGCTCGATCGCGGCAGAGGGCTCAATGGATCTCTGGCGACTTTTCGTATAGATGGACGTCCAATGGTCGCTGTCTCGCACGTTTGCGGCACGTCGACAGATCAGGTTCCTGGCAGATCGGGTTCCTGACAGATCTCACTACCGACAGATTAAACCGCTTTTTCGCCTTAGAGGGCAGACCCCATGCGTTTGACCGACATTGACCAACTCTTCACGCCAGGCGCCGTGGCCGTCTTCGGCGCGAGCGACAACGAGGGCTCGATCGGCGGCATGGTCTTCCGCAACCTGCTCGCGGGCGGCTACAAGGGCCAGTGCTACGCCATCAATCCGAAGTACGAGCATGTTGGGGGCGCGCCCTGTTACAGCTCGCTCAATGACCTGGACAAACAGATCGACCTGGCCTTGATCGCCACGCCCGCCGAATGCGTTCCCGCGATACTGGATCAATGCGGCAGCTTTGGGGTCAAGGCGGCGGTCGTGCATTCCGCCGGCTTCGGCGAGCACGGCGAGCGGGGTGTCGCGCTGCAGGAAAAGATGGTCGAGGCCGCGCGGCGCAATCGCATCCGCGTCCTGGGACCGAACTGTCTCGGTGTGATGCGGCCCCAGCATGGGCTCAATGCCAGCGTTGGCGAGGACCTGCCGCGCCGCGGCAACGTCGCCCTGGTCTCGCAGTCCGGGGCCATCTGTACCGCGATGATCGATTGGTCGGAGCCGCGGCGCGTTGGCTTCTCCGCCGTGGTCTCGCTGGGCGCGGCGGCCGATCTGGACTTCGGCGATATCCTCGACTATCTCGCCCTGGACACCCAGACGCAGTGCATCCTTCTCTATGTGGAGGGCATCCGCAACGCGCGGCATTTCATGAGCGGGCTGCGGGCCGCCGCGCGCTTGAAGCCCGTCGTGGTCGTGAAGGCGGGGCGCCACCCGGCCGGGACCCGCGCGATCAAGTCTCACACCGGCGGCTTCGTCGGCTCCGCCGATGTCTTTCGCGCGGTCACGGACCGCGCCGGCGTGGTCCAGGTGGCGAACCTGGATCAGCTCTTCGCCGCCGCTCAGGTGTTCGGCACGCGGCGACGGCTGAGTGGGGAGCGCATCGCCATCATCACCAACGGCGGCGGCCCCGGCGTGCTGGCGGTGGATCGCGCCGTCGAGCTGGGCCTGACGCTGGCCCAGTTCAGCGACGCGACGCGCCAAACCCTGGAGCAGGCGCTTCCGGATTATTGGTCCCACGGCAACCCCGTGGACATCATCGGCGACGCCCCTCCGGAGCGTTACCGGATCGCCCTGGATGCGTGCCTGGCCGATCCGGAAGTCGACGGCGTGATCTGCATCCTGGCGCCGCTCGTCTTCGGCGACCCGGTGGCGACGGCCCAGCAGGTGATCGAGGCGAGCAAGGGCAGCCGCAAGCCAGTGCTCGCCTGCTGGATGGGCGGCCACCATGTGGCTGAGGCGCAATGCCTGCTCTCCGAACACGATGTCCCGCACTTCGACAGTCCGGAAGCGGCGGTCGAGGCATTTTCCTTCCTGGCGACCCATCAGCGCAACCAAAAGCTGCTGATGCAATCGCCCGCGCCCTTGTCCTACGAGGATCCACCGGACGTCGAGGGGGCACGACTCATCATCGAAGGGGTGATGGCGGAAGGCCGCAAGGTGCTGGGAACCATCGAGGCCAAGGCGATCCTGTCCGCCTTCCGCATCCCGACCATGCAGGCGGTACTCGCGCGCACGCCCAATGAGGCCCTGATGGCCGCGGAGGCGCTTGGGTTTCCGGTCGTGATGAAGATCAACTCGCCCGATCTGGAACACAAGTCGGATGTCGATGGGGTCAAGCTCAATATCGACGACGCTCAATCCGTTCGTCGCACCTTCACCGAGATCGTCGATCGGGCCAAACGGCTGCGCCCCGATGCGCGGATGGAAGGCATCACCGTCGAGCACATGGTTTCGACCCGATCGGCGCGGGAGCTGATGATCGGGGTCTTCCGCGACAAGATCTTCGGGCCCGTGATCATCTTCGGCGCGGGCGGGACCAAGGTCGAGGTGCTGGGTGACCGGGCACTGGGTCTGCCGCCGCTCAATGCCTTCATCATCGAGACCATGATCGACCACACCCGGATCGCCCGTCTCATGGGCGCCTTCCAGCACATGCCGCCGATGAACCGGGTCGCGCTCGCCAGGATCCTCCAGCGGGTCTCCGAGATGGTCTGCGAGCTGCCCGAGATTCTGGCCATGGACATCAACCCCCTGATCGGCAACGACAAGGAGGTCATCGCCGTGGATGTGCGCATCGATGTCGACTACCGTCCACCGCAACAGCCGACGTACGGCCACATGGCGATTCACCCTTACCCGAGTCAACTCATCGAGAGGGTACAACTCCCGGACGGCAAGGATCTGGTCATTCGCCCCATCCGCCCCGAAGACGCCGAGATGGAGCAGACGTTCGTGCGCGGACTCTCCGAGCAGACCAAGTACTTCCGCTTCATGCAGGCGATCAAGGAGCTGACGCCGGAGATGCTGGTGCGCTTCACCCAGATCGACTACGACCGCGAGATGGCCCTCATTGGGGTCGTCGAGCACGGCGGCACCGAGGCCGAGGTCGGGGTGGCGCGCTACATGGCCCGTCCGGGTGGCGATGCCTGCGAGTTCGCCATCGTGGTCTCGGATACCTGGCGCAATCTCGGCATCGGTGCCCGGCTGATGCGCTCGCTCATGCAGAACGCCAGGTTGCGCGGCTTCCGCATGATGGAGGGGGAGGTCTTGACGGCCAACAGCCGGATGCTGGCGCTCGTGAAGTCGCTCGGCTTCCGCATCGAGACCGATCCGCAGGATCTGGCGATCAAGCTGGTCAGCAAGGTGCTTTGACGCCTTGTGAGATCGGTTGGCTCGACGCATCCGGATGCCTCGGAGCCTTCCGTTACAGCCCCCTCAATCCTGCCGGCGCGGCTGATAGCTGTCCGGGATCAACACCGTTGGCAGGCGTTGGTTGGCGTCCTTGAGGGGGTGATCGACCGTGTAATGCAGACCGCGACTCTCGCGTCGGCGCAGCGCCGATTGAATGATGAGGTCTGCCACTTCGAGCAGATTGCGCAGCTCGATCAAGTCGTTGCTGACCCTGAAGTTGCTGTAGTACTCGATCACCTCTTGCGCCAACAGATCCGCCCTGCGCTTGGCGCGGCGTAGCCGCTTGTTGGTGCGCACGATGCCGACATAGTCCCACATGAAGCGGCGCAGCTCTTCCCAGTTGTGGGTGACGACCACCTCCTCGTCCGGCTCCGTGACCCGGCTTTCGTCCCAACTCGGCGCCTCCGGCGGATGATCGTACTCGCCCGCGAGGCGCTCGATGTCCTGCGCCGCCGATTCCGAATAGACCAGGCACTCGAGTAGCGAGTTGCTGGCCATCCTGTTCGCCCCATGTAGACCCGTGTAGGCCGTCTCGCCGCTGGCATAGAGCCCGGCAAGATCCGTGCGTGCCTGACGGTCGACCATGACGCCGCCGCAGGTGTAATGGGCGGCGGGCACCACCGGGATCGGCTCGCGCGTGATGTCGATGCCGAGCTCCAGGCAGCGGCTGTGGATGGTCGGGAAGTGCTCGGTGATGAAGTCGGCGGGGCGGTGGGAGATGTCGAGATAGACGCAGTCGGTGCCGAGCCGTTTCATCTCGTGGTCGATGGCGCGCGCGACGATATCCCGCGGGGCGAGCTCGGCGCGGGCATCGAATCTCGGCATGAACCGCTCGCCGTCCGCCAGCAGGAGGCGGGCGCCTTCACCGCGCAGTGCCTCGGTGATGAGGTAGGACCTGGCCTGCGGATGGTAGAGGCAGGTCGGATGGAACTGCATGAACTCCATGTTGGCGACCCGGCAGCCGGCGCGCCAGGCCATGGCGATGCCGTCGCCGGTGGAGACGTCGGGGTTGCTGGTGTAGAGGTAGACCTTGTTGGCACCGCCCGTGGCAAGCACCACGAAGCGGGCGAGGAAGGTCTCGACGCGCCCGCTGCCCCTGTCCAGGATGTAGGCACCCAGGCATCTGTGATCCTTGGCTTGGGGGAGATGTCTGGAGGTGATGAGGTCGACCGCGATATGCTGCTCGTAGAGCGTGACATTGGGTCTGGCGCGCACCTGCGCCTCCAGCGTGGTCTCGACCGCGCGACCCGTGGCGTCGGCGGCGTGCACGACGCGGCGATGAGTGTGGCCGCCTTCTCGGGTAAGATGGTAGCCGCCCGCGGAGGTGTATTCCTCGGCACGGGTGAATTGGACGCCTTGGTCGAGCAGCCAGCGGATGTTGTCGGGGCCGCGCTCGACGACGAACCGCACCACATCCCGGTCGCAGAGGCCGGCTCCGGCCTTGAGGGTATCCTGGACGTGCGATTCCACGGAGTCCTTGGCGTCCAGAACGGCCGAGATTCCGCCTTGCGCGTAGAGGGTGCTTCCCTCGATCAGCTCGCGCTTGGAGACCACGGCAACGGAGAGGTCGTCTCTCAGCCTCAGGGCGAGACTCAAACCAGCAGCACCGCTGCCGAGGATCAGAACGTCGTGACGGAAACAATTCTCGGGCATGTGCGGATTCGTCTCTCCAGTTGCTGCCTGGTGCTCGCCGCCCCAGTATGGCGCGATGCCGGAGCCATACGCTTGGTCGGTCACCGATGTCCCTAAGCTCGTCGATTTCGCGACCTGGATCAAGGTTTCATGCGTTATGTCGGAAAATCCGGGCCTGTCTCGATGACAGCCAAGAACTTCCCATTCGGTCAATTGTCCATGCCAACTGAGCCCCTGACTAGAAGGTCGGCGGTGCGTGCTCATGTCTGAGCGCAACGCCGATCAGGAATTGGTGAAACGCGCGCAGTCGGGCGACAAGCGTGCCTTCGATCTGCTCGTGCTCAAGTACCAGCAGAAGGTGTCCAATCTCATCGCCCGCTACGTGCGGGATCCGAGCGAGGTCATGGACGTTGCGCAAGATGCCTTCTTGAAGGCCTATCGCGCATTGCCCGGATTTCGCGGCGAGAGCGCCTTCTATACCTGGCTGTATCGCATCGCCGTCAATACGGTCAAGAACCATCTCGTGGCCGCCGGCCGCCGGCCGCCGGGAGACGATATCGAGACCGAGGTGGCGGAGCAGATGGACATGGGGGGGCGTCTGCGGGAGACCTCGACGCCGGAGCGTCACCTCCTGCGCGACGAGATCGCCATGACGGTTCAGGGCGCCCTCGACGACTTGCCCGAGGATCTGCGCACCGCCATCGTGCTGCGTGAGCTCGAGGGGATGAGCTACGAGGAGATCGCCACGGCCATGGACTGCCCGATCGGGACCGTCCGATCCCGGATCTTCCGCGCCAGGGAGGCGATCGACAAACGCCTTCGGCCGCTGCTCGATGACTCGTGAGGGGCGTGGCCGTCGGCGAGGAGATTGGACTTGGCGCCAGGGAATCGGCGTGGCGAGAAAACGTGCGTGATGCGCAGTCTCAAGATGCGCGATCGACCATCGATTCAATCAGCTCAGGCGTGAGATCATGACCGAGGAGCATAGACAGCGACTTTCGCAACTTGTGGATGGTGAACTCGATTCCGGGTCCGCCTCACGGTTGTTGAATGCATTGGAGGATGACTCAGGGCTGAAGGCGGTCTGGGAGCGTTACCACCTGATCGGCCAGGCACTGCGTCGCGAGCCGATCGCGATCAGCCATCGCGCGATCGCGGTGGATGTGAGGACGCGACTGACCGCGGAGCCCACGCTGCTGGTGCCGCAGCGGCCGAGGCGGTTGCAACGGCGGAATTTGCAGCGCTTGGCGGGTGTCTCCATGGCCGCCTCGGTCGCCTTGGCGGCCTTTCTTGGCGCCCCCGTTCTCTTCCAGTCGCCGACATCCGCGCCCGACCCTCAGTATTCCGACGCGAGCGATGCCGACGCACAGATTGCCGACCGGCAGAATCCCGCCCCGCAGAATCCCGCCCCGCGCATTGCCGATGTTCGCTCAGACGCGCCGCGACTCGTCGAGCGAGAATCCATTCCGATGCGCCGTCTGCAGCGTGAGCGCCCGGAACTCGCGAACAAGCTGGATCTCTATCTGGTGACCCACCAGGCAACGGCTCCCGCGACGGGTGCCAAGGGCATGCTGCCATATGCGACCCTCGTCGGCTATGAAACAGCTCGATAAGCCTCGTTGCCTGACCCCTTGGCTGGGTGTCTTCTGCTGCTGGCTGAGCCTGGTCCACGGCGTCTATGCGGGCGAGCCGCCAGGGGCGGAGGCCGGAGAGGCGGCCGATACCTCCCACCAGATCGCCGTTCTGCTGTCGCGGATGGCCGATGCGGTGAGATCCCTCGACTACGAGGGGACGCTCGTCTATCTGCACGAGAACCGCTTGGAGGCGATGAATCTCCAGCACCGCATCGACCGCGGACAGGTGCAGGAGCGACTCATCTCGCTCAGCGGTCCGGTGCGCGCCGTGGTGAGCGCACAGGAGCGTGTCATGTGCGTGCTTCCCGATGGTCATCCCATTTCCGTCGATCGTGGCGGCAGCCGCTTTCTGGATGCCGAAGGGATCGATCCGGATGCGTTGGTGGATCATTACCGCATCGAACTGCTCGGCACCGCCCGCATCGCTGGTCGGGATGCCGATGTCATCGGGCTCATTCCGCGCGATGCGCTCAGATACGGGTACCGATTCCACATCGATCGCGAGACGGCGCTGCCCTTGAAGTCCGATCTGATCGACCAGAACCAGGATCCATTGGAGCAGCTCATGTTCACGTCGATCCAGTTCCATCCCTCCGATGGCGATGTCGCCGATCCGCAAGGTCAGCCCATCCGCAGTGCGCCTGCCACCTCGCCGGCGAGCCGCTGGCGCTTCGCTGACGTGCCCCCCGGGTTCGAGCTGGTCATGCACCACGACATGCAACAACCGGACGGCTCCACGATCGAGCATTTCATGTTCACCGACCGTCTTTCGGCCTATTCGGTCTATATCGACCAGGATACCGAGAACGGTTTCGAGGGCGTTGCGAGCATCGGCGCCGTGCATGCGGCGGGCCGCAGCCTGGATGGCTATCAGCTGGTCGCGGTCGGCGAGGTGCCGGCGACGACGGTTCAGGCCGCCATCGCTGGCGCGCACTTGCTGCCGGAGGCTGACCCGCGGGTCCAGTAAGGCCGTGATCGAGGAGCAAGGTATCGTCATCGCCGTCTCGAGCGGTTATGCGCGGGTGAGGACCCAGCGCCAGAGTGCGTGCGGCCATTGCGAGGTCAGCGGGGCGTGCGGGACTTCACTGCTCGAACGTTTTTTCGCACGGCGGCCGGTGGAGCTGACCGCCTTGAACCCGGTGGAAGCGGTCGTCGGTGATCGGGTTGCGGTCGGCATCAGCGAGCAAGGTTTACTCAAGGCCGCGGTTGCGGCCTATCTGGTGCCTGTCCTCGCACTGATCTGTGGTGCCGTCGTCGGCGACGCCTATGGTGGCGATCACAGAGAGGCCATGAGCCTTCTCGGCGCCGTGGTCGGTCTCGTGCTGGCATTGTTGTGGCTTCGCGGCTACAGTGTTGTGTCAGCGCGTAATCCGGGCCGCCGTCCGCGCGTCTTGCGGCGTCTCGCACCGAACTCGATCACCACGCCCGGGCCGGACGTCGCGCCGGGTGTGAGCGATTCGCTTTAATTTGGAGCACCCATGCGATCCACATCAGCGCGATCCACATCCAAACTGTCGTTCGCTTTGACCGCACTGCTCTGCTGTGCACTGGCCCCGGGCATGGCGTTCAGTCGCGAACTCCCCGATTTCACGGAACTGGTGTCCGAAAACGGTCCGACCGTCGTGAACATCAGCACCAAGCAGTCAGCATCCGTCGCGCAGCGCCCGCGCGGCTTTTCCGTGCCGGACCTACCCGAGGACAGTCCGCTGCAGGATTTCTTTCGGCACTTCTTCGGCGAAGAGGGCGAGCTGCCGGACGATAGCTTCCAATCCCGCTCGCTCGGCTCGGGGTTCTTCGTTTCGCCGGATGGCTATGTCTTGACCAACTCGCACGTGGTCGAGGGCGCCGACGAGATCATCGTGCGCACCAGCGATCGGCGTGAGTTCGTCGCGACCCTGGTCGGGACGGACAAGCGTAGCGACATCGCGCTGCTCAAGGTCGAGGGGCAGGGTCTACCGGCCGCCAAGATCGGTTCCTCGAAAGACTTGAAGGTCGGCGAGTGGGTGCTTGCCATCGGCTCACCCTTCGGTTTCGAGTCATCCGCCACCGCCGGCATCGTGAGCGCGAAAGGGCGCAGCCTTCCGACGGAGAACTACGTGCCCTTCATTCAGACGGATGTGGCCATCAACCCGGGCAACTCCGGCGGTCCTCTGTTCAACCTGCAGGGTGAGGTGATCGGCGTCAATAGCCAGATCTACAGCCGGACCGGCGGCTTCATGGGGCTGTCCTTCGCCATCCCGATCGACGTGGCCATGGATGTCGTCAACCAGCTCAAGACCAAGGGCCGTGTGAGCCGCGGCTGGTTGGGCGTGCTCATTCAGGACGTGACCCGTGAGCTCGCCGAGTCCTTTGGTCTGAGCCAGCCGCGCGGTGCGCTGGTTGCTCAGGTGCTCCCGGAGAGCCCGGCGGCCGCGGCCGACCTCAGGCCGGGCGACGTGATTCTGAGCTACAACGGCCGCGAGGTGGTCACCTCCAGCACACTGCCGCCGCTGGTCGGGGAAACAGCCGCCGGCGCGACCGCGCGCGTCGAGGTGCTGCGCAATGGCGAAAAGGTGCAGCTGGAGGTCACCATCGAGGAGCTGCCGGACGAGGATGAGCTGGCGAGTTCGGATCGTCCGTCCGACAAGGAGACGGCCAACCGATTGGGCGTGGTGGTGCGTGACCTCACGGCCGATCAGCGCCAGCAACTCGGTGTCGAGAAGGGCGGTGTGCTCATCGAGGCGATCGACCCGGGTCCAGCGGACGACGCCGGCCTCAACGCCGGGGATGTCATCCTCATGTTCGACAACCAGGGGGTGGCCAGCGTGACCGATTTCAATCGGGTGCTGGAGGGCGTGCTACCAGGTCGATCGGTGGCCGTCCTCGTTCAGCGCGGCGACAACCGCATGTTCTACGCGATCAAATTGCCCAAGGACTGAGGTCCTGGCTGCCAGTTCGACGCTCGGCCCCATCGCGCCTATCAGCGGGATGATGGGGCGAGCGCCTGAGGCAGATCGCCTCGAAGGCTCGCGGGCGTCTTCTCCAGTAGCGCTGCGGCGCGCCCTTGCCTGATCGGTATTCAGCGCCTCGGCAGGGCGAGCGCGTATAATATTTTTCAAAAAGAACCGGTTGCGGCAGTCTATCGGGAAACAGCCTCAGGAGGTTCCCATGTCTGCCAGTATTGTCGATCATTTCGCCCCCCTTAACGACCCGCGCGT
>NZ_NRRF01000070.1 GCF_016583565.1 Thiocystis violacea
ATCAGATCGAGATGTGGTTCTCGATCCTGGCGCGCAAAGTCCTGCGCCGTGGCAACTTCACCTCCATCGACGACCTTCAGAAACGCATCAGCGATTTCATCGACTTCTTCAATCGCACGTTGGCCAAACCCTTCCGCTGGACCTATGAGGGAAAGCCGCTCGCAGCATGAATGATTAAACAGTCTCGGGATTTCCACTCTGTTGCACTAGCACGCAGTCGAAGGCCCGATCGCGCGCATCTTTCATCAACGCGTCGAGTTGGGGACGCCCCTGGCGCCGACCCGATACCGCAACGTCCAAGTAATCGCGCACGACGTCCAACTCGGCGCGCTCAGCGTAGGCTCGAAGCCCGTCGAACTGGAGATCCGGTTTTTGATCCGCCGTCGAGACCCGGAGATAGAGCGCGGCGCGATTCTTCTTGGGCATGTTTGTGTGGATCGTACGTCCGAGAATGTATACCTTTCCGGCCAGCTAAATTCAGCCGCGTCGGTCGTGGTAAATCAAGCACTTTCTGGCCGTCTGGGCAAACCCTTTTTCGGACACCTCGCGAGCCCCTGCCATGGCCTCCATCGACCGTACCGCGTATCCCCGCTTTCGCGGGCAGTTCACCGACGCTGAGCTTGCGGCGAACTTCACCCTGAGTGAAGACGAGAACGCCTTCGTCCGTCGATACGCCCACGGCGAAGTCGGCCGATTTTCGCTGGCGATCGGCCTGAAGCCCCGCCAGTTCCTGGGCTATTTCCCGGCACTCGAAGACGCTCCCGATCAGATCCGTCGGCATGTTGCCAATGTGCTCGGATTCGATGAGGAGACGGCTCTGGTCGATGGTATCGCTCGGCCGGCGACGGTGCATCGATATCGCGAAGCGATTCGCAAGCACCTCGGCAGCCGTCCGTTCTCTCGCGGCGGCCGCGAGGTCGTGATCAGGACGGTCCATCGCGCCGCTCAGGTCATGAGCGACCCAGCGGACCTGATCAGCGCGTCGGTCGAGGCCCTGGTCAAAGAGGGGATCGAGCTTCCCGCGTTCAACAACCTGGACCGGCTGATCGGCAATCTTCGCCAATCCATCCATGAGGAGATCTACCGGCAGATCGATGCCGCTTTGATCGGGGCTCAGCGGCGAGTCCTCGATGCGATGCTCGATCATACAGCCGAACACCACCTGAACCGCTTCTCGCGACTCAAGTAGACCCCGGGGCCACCGAACCTGAAACACCTGCGGCTGTGGATCGACCGGCTCGCCGAGCTGGATGCCATTGTTGATCCCAGGCCGCTCCTTGGCGAGATCCCGCACACGAAAATCCGGCAGTTCGCCGCCGAGGCCAAGGCTTTGGAAGCCGGTGACCTGCGTGATGTCTGCCAGCCAGGGCGGCGACACACTTTGCTGCTGTGCCTGTTGCATCAGACCCAGACCGAGACGCGTGATCAGCTCGTCGAGATGCTCATCCGCAGGATGCGGCGCACTCGCAACCGGGCCATCGAGCGGCTGCACACCCTGCAGAAGAACCAGCGCGCAATCGAGGAAGAGCTGCTCGCGGTCTTCGGCCAAGTCCTGCGACATGCCGGTGCCACGGATGCCGATGAGGAGTTCGGCCGCAACGTGCGCCAAGTGCTCATCGAACAGGGTGGTATCGAGACCCTCGGCGCCCAGTTTCACGCGATGACTGCCTACCACAACGACAACTACCTGCCGTTGCTGTGGCCGATCCACAGTGGCGGGCGAAGTACCTTGTTCCGGTTGATCGGTCTGCTGACGCTGGAGTCGGCGAGCGCGGACACGCGTCTTCTCGACGCCCTGGAAATCGTCCTTCAGCACCAGCGCAGCCGCCGCAAGCTCCTGGACGTCACACTGGATCTTGGCTTCACCTCGCAACGCTGGCAAGCCTTCGTCCAGCAGCGCCACGACGGCGAGGTTCTGCTCGATCGCCATGCCCTGGAGCTGTGCGTGTTTATGTACCTGGCCGAGGCGCTGCAAAGCGGCGACCTGTATGTCGCCGGGTCCGGGGCCTACGATGACTACCGCACCCAGTTGTTGCCCTGGGACGAGTGCGACCGCAGGCTCAAGGACTACAGCGCCGCATTGAAGCTGCCGACCCAGCCCAGCCGGTTCGTCTCCGAGCTGCGAGACAAACTGGAGGAGCTGGCCAGAACCGTCGACGCCGGCTTCCCCGACAACAGCGCATTGCGAATCGACCAGGATGGAACCCCGCATCTGATCCGCCAGGTCGCTCAGCCGCTACCCCAAGGTCTTCAAGCCTTCGAGCAAGCGATCCGGGAACGGATGCCGGAGCGGCATCTGCTCGATGTGCTCAAGCACGTCCAGCACTGGTCGTCATTCACGCGCCACTTCGGTCCGCTGTCCGGGTCCGATCCCAAGCTGGAGGACGCGACCAAGCGGTATCTGTTCGCCGTCTTCGGGTTCGGCTGCAACCTCGGTGTCAACCAGACCGCGCGCCACGCACCGATAAGCATTAACCGGCACTCGCTGCGTCGGATCAACGCCCAGCATGTCACCGTCGACAAACTCGTGGCCGCGTCCGCCGACATCATCCGTGAGTACTCCCGGTTCGAGCTGCCCATGCTCTGGGGTAAGCCGAACGTGGCGATCGCCGACGGCACCCACATGGAGCTGCGCGAGAACAACCTGCTCGGTGAACAGCACATCCGTTACGGCCGCTACGGCGGCATCGCCTACCATCACATCTCGGCAACCTACATCGCGCTGTTCAGCAACTTCATCGCCTGCGGAGTCTGGGAGGCGGTCTACATCCTTGACGGACTACTTCAGAACCGTTCGGGCTTCGAGGTCGACACCGTCCACGCCGACACCCACGGCCAGAGTGAGCCGGTTTTCGGGCTGGCATATCTACTCGGCATCGATCTGTTGCCGCGCATGCGCACCTGGAACGACGCCGAGTTCTACCGGCCTTATGCCGGAGCGAAGTACGCTCATATCGACGCGCTCTTCACCAAGACCATCGACTGGGGGCTCATCGAAACGCACTGGCAGGACATGATGCAGGTGGTCCTGTCGATCCAGGCCGGCAAGGTGCTACCGTCGATGCTGCTGCGCAAGCTGGGCAGCCGCAGCCGGAAGAACCGGCTCTACTTGACCTTCCGAGAGCTGGGCCGGGTCATGCGGACCTTGTTCCTTCTGCGTTTCGTCTCCGAGGCCGACCTACGCCAGAGCATCCGCACCGAGACCACCAAGATCGAGTCCCACAACGACTTCCTGGACTGGATCGGCTTCGGTGGACCGGTAATCAAGAGCGGCGACCCGGTGGAGCAGCTCAAGCAGGTGAAATACATGGAGCTGGTCGCCAACGCCGTGATGCTGCAGAACGTCGTCGACCTGACGGATGTACTCGCCCGCATGGCCGAAGCGGGTTTGCCCGTGACGCCCGAGCTGGCTGCAAAGACTGCTCCCACCATCCGCGACCATCTACGGCGCTTCGGACAGTTCGACGTCGACATGAACATCTTGCCGCCGCCGCTTCAGCCGAGACCGCTGCCGTTCCCGGTTGACGATCCGAAGTGATAAAGATTTACACGTATCCCGAGCCTTCGAGAGGGAGGGGCCGGCTTGTCCGGCGCCGATGATGATTGCATCGTAGTGTGTTGTCATGGCGGGTTGCTCTTCGATTGATGGCGTGTGGGTAAAGGCTAGGGCGGACCCTCAGATGGCGAGGATCAGGTCGCTCGCTGGAACCGCGCAGCAGATCAGCACCGCTCCGGGATCCGGGCGATCGAGGGGCTCGACGCGGTAGGTCACCTCGCCGGCGAGGCGCTTGCACAGGCACGTCTGGCAGATCCCCGCGCGGCAGCTGGAGTCGGGCCGCAGGCCATGGGCCTCGGCGAGCTCCAGCAGGCTCCCGACACCGGGATCCCAGGCGGCGGTGACGCCTGAGCGCGCGAAGACCACCTCGAAAGCGGGTGAGCGCTCAGCGTTACTCACCGGGGTTGGCGCCAGCTCGGCACCCGCCTTCAGGACGGACGCGGGGCCAAAGAATTCAGAGTGGATGCGGTCCTCGGCGACGCCCCAGTCCAGTAGCCCGTTGTAGAGGGACCGCATGAAGGGCGTGGGGCCGCAGAGATAGAAGTCATACGCCGCGGGCGGAAGCAGGCGCTTCAGGACATCCGCCGTGACATGACCGACGCCATCGTGGCTTCGCCCCACAACGTCCCCCGGCTCCGGCCGACTGTAACGGACATGGAGCTGGACGTTGTCATGCGCGGCGGCGAGGCGACGCAGGTGCTCACCCATGACGTGCTCGCGAGCGTTGCGCGTGCCGTGGATGAACCAGACGGGCCGCGCGGACCCCGCGGCGACGATGGCGTTGAGCATGCTGAGCATGGGTGTCAGGCCGATCCCGGCGCTGACCAGCACCACGGGCGTCTCCGCGCGCGGGTCGAGCCAGAGCCCGCCCCGAGGGGCCTTGACGCGGAGCCGCGTGCCGGGCTGGACCTGGTCATGGAAGTAGCTCGACGCGAGGCCGGGCGGTGACTCGGGCCGATGCGCCGGGGGCGGCTCGCGCTTGATGCTCAGCCGATAGTGATCGGGGTTGGGGGCGTCGGAAATCGTGTAGGTCCGGGTGACCGGCCTTGGCTGGCCCGGGATGTCCAAGCCGAGGGTGAGGAACTGCCCTGGCTTGAAGGGAGGCAGGGCCTCCCCGTCCTTGGGCGCCAGATAGAAGGAGGTGACGGTCTCGGTTTCCGCGACCCTGCGATCCACGACGAAGGTGCGCTCGCCATCCCATCCCCACGGGTTGGGCGCTGACTCGGCGGCTTCCAGCGTGCGCTCCAGGTGGAGGCGCCAGGCCTCGCCCAGGTCCCGGGAGGCCAGCACGCGGCGCAGGCTGTCCGGGTCGCGGCTCCCGGATCGATAGGCACGGATGAACTCGGCAATGGTGACAGAGCCCGGGTCGCTCTCCACCCGCTCAATGGGGTCGCCCGCTGCGATCTCGCCCTCCTCGAGGACGCGCAGGTAGAAGCCGAGCCGGCCGCTCTCCAGAAACCGGCGGAGGAAGTCCGGCCCCGTGCTCATGCGCAGGGCGAGCTTGTAGCAGGGGATGCGGGGCTGCGTGACCTGCAGCAGGGCGTCGCCTACGCGGAACCGGTCGCCAACGCGCACCTGTTCCTCGGCCAGTCCTCGTACCGTCAGGTTCTCCCCGAATTGGCCGAACGAAAAGGGAGCACGCCCGAGTGCTGTCTGCCAATAGGGGTAGTGCTCGACGGGATAGGCATAGAGGGCCATGTCGCGGCCGCCGTGGACCTTCCGGTCCGCCTGACCATCGCCGTCGAGGTTCAAAGTCCGCACCCTGACGCGCCCGGCGACGGGCTCCTTGAAGATACCCGTGGTGATGGTGGCGCCCTTATAGGGCACCTCCTTCGGGAGGGAGACGTTGACGGAGAGGAGTTGCATGGTGTCGCTCCAGGGTCGTTGCTCGGAGGTCCGGCCCTCATCGCCGGCCTAGGCAGGACGTGCCGGTGCCGGCCGGGATCAGAGGGCCAGCTCGGACAGACCCTGGTGCCCCTCGGGCCGCGGCCCCAGCGGCCAATGGAAGAGACGCTGCTCGACTTGGATCGGCCGGTCATTGATGCTCGCGTGCCGCACACGCATCAGGCCCAGGTCGTCGAATTCCCAGTTCTCATTGCCGTAGGAGCGAAACCAGTGGCCCGCGTCGTCGTGCCACTCGTAGGCGAAGCGAACGGCGATACGGTTGTCGGTGAAGGCCCAGACCTCCTTGATCAGCCGATAGTCGCGCTCCCTGGCCCATTTGCGGGTGAGGAGTTGGACGATCTCCGCGCGTCCATTGGCGAATTCGGCGCGGTTGCGCCAGCGGCTGTCCGGCGTGTAGGCCAGCGCGACCCGATGGGGATCACGGCTGTTCCAGTCGTCCTCGGCCAGGCGTGCCTTCTTGGCGGCGGTCTCGGCGGTGAAGGGGGGAGCGGCGGTCTGGTGTCGGTGGTGCTCATGGGGGCTCTCTTTCTGTATCGGTGGCTCGAGTGTTGATGTCCTCGACGCGCCAAGGTGGGAGCGCGCCGGGGACAGGCGTGGGGCGGTGCTCAATCGGCGCGCATGGCCGCGACCGCCTCCTCGGTGCTCCACACCGTATTGGCCAGGAAGCGGAAGTTCACGAGCGCGGCGGCGTAGCCATCCCCTTCCTCGACCTGAGCGGCCGCCGTCGCATCCGCCACCACGGCGACCTCGAAGCCCTGCTCGAGTAACTCGCGCAAGTGGGATTCGGTGCAGAGGTTGGCGGACATCCCGGCCAGCACGACCTTGTCGATGCCCTGTTTGCGCAGCTGCAGCACCAGGTCGTTGGTCTCGGGGCCGTAGATCTTGTGCGGGCTGGTGACGGTGGTTTTGCCGTCCTCGATGTAGGGCTTGTAGCGCGCAAGCCAGTCGGCGCCGGAGCCCGCGAAACCGTCGAGGCTCAATGCGTCTTTGCGGTCGAACATGCCAATCTTGTGCATCAGCGCTTCGAGCGCACCCTAGAACCGCCAGCCGTGATCGTGCGGGTAGTAGTAGTGGGGCGAGATGAAGACCGGGATGCCCGCGGCCTTGGCGGTCTTGAACAGCGTTTCGAGGTTCTCGACGGTGTCGTTGGCCGTGACGTTCTTGCCGACGACGCCCCAGGCCACGCCCTCGGGGCTGAGAAAGTCGTTCTGCGGGTCGGTCACGACCAGGGCCGTGCGGCCCGTGTCGATCTCCATGCCGGGATTCGGCAGGTCGGCGAAGGCGGGCGAGAGGGTCAGCGTCAGGGAGGCGGCACACAGGGTCTTGGCGACGGTCTTCATAGTCTTTCTCCGGATCGTTGGATGGGTGGGCGGTGCCCTGGTCCGCCCGCGGGTCTTCGCGCGCTGGCTCGATCGCCCTGGCTTGCGTCGCGACGGGTCGGGCTACAGGGACGCAGAGGCCCTGCCGGCCCGTCCCCAGTCGCGCTTGCGCTCCACGCGCTGCAACAGCTGCGCTTCCAGGCGCGTGCAGAGCGGCAGCCAGAGCCAGAGGCACAGGGCCAGCGCGCACAACAGGTCGGCGATGTGAAGACCGTCCATCACCATCCCGCCCAAGCTCAGGGCGAAGATCAGTCCACGGTTCAGGTTGATGAGGTGACTGCGTCGTTTGGTGTTCATATCGGCCCCTCCTGTCGCACGACTGCTCTAAGACAAATGCCGGGCCAAGATGGAATAAGACTTAAAAACAGCGGCTTAGGAAATTTCGCGCGCCACAGGAATTCGAGGACCACAAAAACTTGTGACGCGAGACTCAGGAAATCGAGGTGGCTGGATGACGGGCGGATCTGTCGGCGGGTGCATGGCCGCTCGCGTGCGGCTCCACTAGCCGGGCGCAGGCGATCGGAGGCGGTCTGGCGATCGCAACTGAGCTGATGCGATCGTTCGATTGGATGGGCAGCTCAGTCGCTCAGTCGCTCAGTCGCGCAGAGCCCAGGTCACCTTGCTCAATGGAGGGAATGATCCAGACCATCACGACGCTGGAAATGACTGGCGTTGGGGGGCATTGAAGGCACTGGACTTCGGGCGCTACGGGTATGAGCGACCGAGCCAGCACCCAGAGCGCTTGAGTCTGTCGGGCTCGGAAGGCGATGCCCCGTAGTGCGCCCGAGCGGATCGACCCTGGTCCTAGAAGCGACTGTGAATGGCGCGCGCTGGTGCGAGCCGACCCTGGCTGTGCCCGCCGAGCGGGATGCGGGCTTGATCGGTCGCTGAGGGGGGCTGCTCAAAGCCTGAGCATCAGGAGTATCAGCAAAGCTGAAGCCAGGCTCGCCATGACCGTCCTGATCGCATTCCATCGATTCCAGCGCGGCTCGAACGCCCTGCGCGCCGATGTTTGCGCCGGCTCATCCAGGCCATCGGGATCAAGCGATTGGATCTGGTTGTTCAGCGGAACGTTCACCATGAAGGTCGGGAGTTGGGCACCGAGAAGATAGAGGGTCGTCGCGACGACGAGGAGCAGGCGATCGGCGCCATCCAAGGACCACAGGCCGAGGACGGCCGCGACAGCCACAGTCGCCACCGAGCCGGCCCAGACGAGCACGAAGAGCGGTTGACCCTTCTGAATGACGCCATCCATCACCTGAAACGCCCGGATGAACTCCCGGTCGCTCAAGCGCTTAATGCCCGGCATCACCACGACAGCGAACGCAAACAAGAAGCCTGCGACCAATGAGGACAGAACCGTCGCCAAGAACAGGATGAGCTGAAAGAGTCCCATGATGTCTCCAGTCGGTTGAGCGTGGGGGCGGATGTCAGGAAAGGGTCGGAGCGCGCTGCACGTCGCCCTGTCGTCCGCGACACTAGGCTGCCCACAGGGGTCATTCCGGCGTCTTGCTCGGCCTAGCCCTGGGCGGTGCCCTTGAGTTCGACCGTATTGCCCTCGGGATCACGGATGTAGAGCGAGGGTCCACTCCCCAGGGCGCCGTAGCGCGTCACGATCTCACCCACCTCCACGCCCTGCTCGCGCAGGTGCGCGATGATGGCGTCCGGGTCCCAGGGCTGCACCTGCAGACAGACGTGGTCCATGTTGGGCGCGCCCTGCTCTGGAGGCTCACCGCCCGCTCGACCGAGGTCACTCTGGACATCGACCAGATCGATCAAGGACTGTCCGGCGCGTAGCTGGGCGAGCCCGATCTCGCCTGGTCCGCGCTCGAGTCGGCAGCCTAGAACGTCGCAGTAGAAGGTGAGCATGCGCTCCAGATCGACGGCGCGAATCACGACATGGTCGATCAGAGCGATGTTGATGGGGCTCGGATGACGCATGGTGGCTGCTCCCGATCTCTTGCACTCATCTTGAGACAGAGTGGCGCTCGTTGCGCGCGTTCCAACAGGCGGATGTGCGTCAATGGCCGGGGGCTGCCGCTCCTTGAAACGTTCGGCGGCAATGGCATCGATCTGCGGGCTGAGTGGATGGGTGTGCCAGTCGACGCCCGCCGGTGCAAACCGGGGCTCAAGCAGCCGTCCCTTCGGCGTCCCCTGGAGTGCGCCGACGATCAGCCCCGCCAGGTAGCGACAGGCATCGACCGCCTCGGGCGCGGCATGGGTGGTGCGCGACATCCACGCGGCCAAGCGGACCGCTTCGGCCGGCGTCTGCGCGAAGGCCAGTGGAATCGGAGCCAACCGCATCAACGAGCCGTTGCCCGCCGTGCGAGGATCGGCCGAGCCTGCGAAGGGATCGCCGTCTGCCTCGAAGCGCTCAAGCGCGGCCGCAACCGTGTTGCCGATGTCGAAGCAGCGCCCGGTGCTGCTCCAGTGACCCTGGTCACGCCATCGCAGAGAGCGGCGCATCTGATCCGCGGCATCGAAGCCGGCGCACTCCACCAGGCTTTCGGCGAGACAGAGAGCCATGGAAGTGTCATCCGGCCACTGGCCGGGTTGGAGGCGGAAGGGACCGCCGCCGATCATGTCCTCGAGGGGCGCGAAGCCGCCCGGGCGCGTAAATTCCAGCGTCGTGCCCAGCGCATCGCCCGCCGCGAGCCCAAGCAGGGCGCCGTGATAGCGCGCCGCTGCGGTGGGTGTGATTGCATCCGCTTGGTCAGTCATCCCGAGGGGTCCTTCCGCGCCTGTGTTAGATCCGTCCCGGCGCGCCCCCTGCGCCTCTGTCGCTGATGGGGTCGGCTGTGCTCGGGAGGATAGTCGATCGTGCGGTCGGACATGGGCGCATCATGCGCGGCGGCTCGGGCGATGCGCGCACTGCCAGCTCTGATTGTCCATGGGGGCTGCCCCGAGGCTGGCCGTGAGGAAGGCGAGGGGAGATGGCTGGCGATCGGGCCGAAAGTCGAAACGACTATGCGCGCCTCTCGTGTGCGTCATTCGCCTGTGGTCGAGCGGTGTTGGAGCGCCTTCTCTGGAGTCCGCGTGCCCGTCAGTCAGCGGTGCGCTCCATCTGTGGAAGGGTTCCGAATCTAGGGATGACTCGCTGAATCTATTGACACCGAGGCGGGACTGTCGCGCCTGCCTCGGGGTTGTGCGCAAGCATCAGCATCGCCAGATCACGTCCGGCGGTGCTCGACACTCAGCACTCAGGACGCGCCGCGCAGCGCGTAGGGGATGAGTGGTGCCAGGCAGATGGCCCAAATCATCCAGTAGGCTTGGCGTTCGTTCTTGCGCATGGTCTCTTCGCTCATGATGTCACCTGTCTTTGCTTGATCGTGATGGCCGAACCGAAGACCTCGCGGGTAGCTCGACAGATCCCATTCTCGTCGGCCAGCCGCTTCTCGTAGCGTCTACAGTGAGTAGATTCGGGATGACCGAGAAAAATACAAGGAATAACTTGTTCAGAGCATGGGCAAGCCAAGCGTTTTTCTAGGACAGGAGACGGCGCCTTGCGCCTTCGCGGCGTCCGGCCTCGACGGCGTCTTCTGGCTTGAGAAGGCGAGGCGGTCAAACCCATTGCGCTGAAGTGTCCGTCTGCGCCGACTGGTCGTGTCCAGGTATTGTCCTTGTTTTCCGGTCGCCGCAACGGCCAGGGCAGAGGACTCAGTCGGCCATCCGCACGACGCCCGAGACGATGCCGAGGATCTGGATCTCCTCATGGCGCAAATGGATCGGCTGCATCCGCAGATTGGCCGGCTGCAGACGAATCCCGTCGGCCTCGATGTAGAAGCGCTTGAGCGTCACCTGCTCACCGTTGATCAGCGCGACCACCATCTCACCGTTCTCCGCCGTCTGGCGTTGCTCGACGACAATGATGTCGCCGTCCTGGATCTGATCGTCCACCATCGAGTGCCCGCGCACCCGCAGCGCATAGCTGTTCTTGCGCACCATGTGGCGTGGGACCCGGACACGCTCCTGCTCCTCGACCGCATCGATCGGCTGACCGGCGGAGACATCGCCCAGGAGAGGCAGGTCCACCCCATCTTCGGCGATGAGGTCCAGCGGCTCGAGAACGGGTGTCCAGGTCAGATGGGTGCGTCGATTGATCAGAAAGGTCGGCTGGCTCATCGGTGATCTCCTCGAGAAGAAGGGCCGATCCATCAAGGGGTTGGGCTGAGTCTAGCGCGACGGCAGAGGTGACGGAAGGCATTGTTTTCTAGGAGGTCCTGCCGGGGAAAGAGGATCAGGACCAGGAGGAGTCCGGGAGCGCTGCACACTCCACTTGGCATGCGCACCCTTGATCACCCAACGCTCGATCTTGCCTGCGGGGGAAGCTAGCCTCGACTTTGGCCATTTTCCCCGCCTGGCAATCTCTTTTTTATCAAGAGTTTACGATGCGTGAAAAAATTAACGAGGGGTCCAGTTTCGGCGTTCGGGCCTTCCGACCCCCTCTAATTTACAGCCCTCACGATACTTCAAGCAGTTAGCTTTCTGGGAGACTGTCAAAATGGCCAAAGTCGAGCTAGCACGACCCTCCCCTCATTGATGACCCATGTCTGCACCGAGCCTCTGTCATGGTCTTGATGCTGCTTCCGCTCGTCGTACTCGCCCTCTCGGCCTTGCTGGTCGTGGGGATTGGCGCGCGGCGCTATTGGGCGTTGTATCTGTTGGATGGTCTCTATCTGATCGGTCTGCTCTATGCCGCCTATCTCACATTCCTGGTCTGGCGGGATTCTGGTGATGGGGAGAACTGGGCCATGTATGGGATGCTGTTCTTCGTCTGGCCCTATAGCGCGCTGGTGAGCATCCTGGGAGGGATCGAGATCGCCTTGCTGTGGCGGGATCCTCATCCGCACGCGCGCCGTTGTCGGCGCCTGACGGCGGTGATCGTGGCCGTGCTGGTGGGGCTGTCCGTGTCGCCGGTCGTGCTCGGTTGATGACCTGGTCCCAAGAAGCCAGCCACTAACCTGACACCCTGCTCCACTCGAGGCCCGCCGTCTTCATGCCCAAACCTAAACATCCACGCGCCCGTCTCTCGCCAGCGCGTGACGAGATCCTGGTCATCCCCATCGCTCGGGAGTCGGTATTGGCTGGTGACATCGGCCCGACGCTCGAAAAGCTCGAGCCCTTGTCCGCGACCCGCGAGGCTGCTCTGAAGTGGGAAGGCACGATGACACTCTACTTCGAGGGCTGGGATGATGATCCGCGCGAAATCAGCGAGACCCCCGAGATCCGAGCCTACTTCAGCAAGCTGACCGAAGCGTGGCCCTACTGGTGGCACTACATTGAGAAGGTCGGTGAGACATTCTCGATGGTGCTCTGTCTATCGTGCCGGGGGCAGGTGGAGAGCGTCGAGTCAGGGATGGTCGGCTGGCGGTTCGAGGAGATGAGCGCAGTCACCAAGGAGGTGATGCGGCTCTTCGGTGGCATGAACCGTCTCTACGAGCGCCTGGGCCTTCCGGAGGCCAACAACGAGCGGGTTTCGCAGGAGATCGCCGAGTTGTGTGGATGCACGCTGCTCGGTGGGTAACCAAGCTCGAGAGCGGATGTGGAGTGCTCCAATGTCCAGCCAAACCTCGAGCGATCCGCCTGACGGCGATTCTCTGACTGGCACCTACGCTGCACGGCGATTCGGCGTTGACGGCGTGGAGCGTGCCGGTCCCGACATCTCGCCCCCGGCCCGCTCCGGATTCTCCCAGGGCAGTGGCCGACCTCGGCCCGTCCTTCGACTCACCCTCTCAGAAGTGGAGCGTGCCCGGCAGATTCAGCGTCCCGCGCGGCGTCGGCGTGGCTGAGTAGACCAAGGTGTCGGGGTGAAAGGCGTACCAGGCGAACCAGAAGCCCACCACGCTGGGCAGCGGCTGACCCTGCGCGTTGGTCAGGGTTGCGTTCTAAGATGCTCGGGGTCGAATCGCACCACGATGGCTTGCTCACCGAACTGGTCGTGGATCACACCGCTCGACTTCGCCAGCTCGGCGAAGGGGTAGGCCTTGAACAGCCCGTCGATCTCGATCCCCAACACGCGCTCCTTCGGGTGATAGCCCTGCGCCCGGAAGCGGACCGGGAAGTAGAGCGCTTCTTCTTCCGCGTAACCGCCGTAGGGGTTGCGGTCGTAGTCGCGCGCGGACCCGGTCTCGCGGGACAGCACCAGGGTGTCTGGGTGGCGTTTGCGCCAGTCGCCCCAAGTGGTGTGCTCCAGGGGGATGGCGTCGAGACGCCGGCCCTTGTGGGGACCGCTGATGGCGCGGCGGTCGATCTGGGACCAAAGGGATTGGCTCTCGCGGTCGTAGAGCAGGACGTCGCTGTTGTAGAGCAGGCCCGAGACGCCAAAGGTCAATGACTGGTCGTTCGCGCGGGCCAGGAATGCCATGCCGGTCCCGCACAGCGGGCAGTAGGTCACCGCCACGGGCGTCCCGTCGAAGCGGTCGTTGACGATCTCGTGCCAGTTGAGAATGGCGATCGGATAGGCCCGAGCCTGGCCGTGCAGGCGCAGTCCCAGAACCCGATCCTTTGCGTCCAGCGCATCGGCCTTGGCGGCGGGGAGGAAGCGCGGCCGATCGATGGACGCAATGCCGTCCCGGGGTGGTCCGCCGTGAAGGATCCGCTCTGACGGGATCAGAGCGCCCGCCAGGTCGAAGCCGTTCTTCACCGGGTCGGCCAGCGCCGGCAACGATAGCAGGAGGACGAGCGGTAGCCCTATCAGGTCGCGCATCGGGATCGGCTCCGATTGCAGTTGTGGATAGGTCTTGGTCGCGCCAGAGGTCGAATCCTGACAGGCGATCTCCCCCGGCGACTGTCAGGATTGGCCAACGCGCGCGACCAATGCGCGAGTCCCCATCGTCTTTTGCAGCGCACGCCAGGAAACCGCCCATGTCCATCGATCCCCAAGCCACACTGCTCCCAGCACTGGAGCTGATGGCCGCGCTCTTCATCGTCGTCATTGGTCTCGTGGCGCTCTGGGTGGTCTACGCCCTCATCGCCGATCTGTCCCAGACCAAGCAGGCCATCCGACGCAACTACCCGGTGATCGGACGCTTCCGCTCCCTGTTCGAGCGTCTGGGCGAGTTCTTTCGCCAGTATTTCTTTGCCATGGACCGCGAGGAGCTGCCCTTCAACCGGGCACAGCGCCATTGGGTCGACCGCGCCGCCAAGGACGAGGACAACACGGTGGCCTTCGGCTCCACCCGCAACATCAGCCTGCCCGGCCAGATCCTCTTCGTGAACTGCCCCTTTCCGACCCTGGGCGAGGACGCGGTGCCGCCCCAGCCCCAGCCCCTGACCATCGGCCTCGACGCGCGCCATCCCTACACCACGGCGTCGCTGTTCAACATCTCGGGGATGAGCTATGGCGCCATCTCGCGCCCGGCGCTTCAGGCGCTGGGCGCCGGGGCCGCCCGGGCGGGCTGCTGGCTCAATACCGGCGAGGGTGGCCTCTCGCCCCTTCACCTGGAGAGCGGCGCCGATCTGGTGTTTCAGATCGGCACCGCCAAGAACGGCGTGCGCGATCTGGAGGGCCGCCTCTGTGACGCGCGGTTGCGCGCCGTCGCCGCCCACCCCCAGGTGCGGATGTTCGAGATCAAGCTCAGCCAAGGGGCCAAGCCCGGAAAGGGCGGCATTCTGCCGGCGGCCAAGGTGACGCCCGAGATCGCCGCCATTCGCGGCATCCCCGTCGGGGTCGAGGCCATCAGCCCCAATCGTCATCGCGATGTCGGTAACACCGCCGACCTGCTGGATCTGATCGCGCGGGTGCGCGCGGTCACCGGCAAGCCGGTCGGCTTCAAGATGGTGCTGGGCGCCTACGGCTGGCTCGATGAGCTGTGCGAGTCGATCTGGACGCGCGGACTAGACGCGGCCCCGGACTTCATCACGGTCGACGGAGCCGAGGGCGGCACCGGCGCGGCGCCCATGCCGCTGATCGACGACATGGGCCTGCCCTTGCGTGAGAGTCTGCCGCTGTTGGTCGACAGGCTGAGCACGTACGGTCTGCGCGAGCGCATCCGGGTCATCGCCTCGGGCAAGCTGATCACCCCGGCCGACGTCGCCTGGGCCTTGTGCATCGGCGCCGATTTCGTCTGCTCGGCGCGCGGCTTCATGTTCGCCCTGGGCTGCATCCAGGCGCTGAAATGCAACAAGAACACCTGTCTGACCGGCATCACGACCCACGACCCCAGGCTGCAGAAGGGACTGCATCCACCGACTAAGGCGGCGCGCGTCGCGGCCTATGTCAAGAACATCACCCATGAGGTTGGCCTCATCGCCCATACCTGCGGCGTGCACTCACCGCGCGAGCTCAGGCGCTTCCATGCCCGGGTGGTCCAGCCGAATGGACGCAGCCTGGCGCTCGATGCCCTCTATCCCCCACCTGAGCCGCAGGCCCCGCCCGGCGCGCTCGCGACCGCCAGGCGTCACAGCCCCCACGGCGCGCTGGAGTCCGCGACAGGATGAAGAGCCCGACGACGCGCACGCAGACCACGACCGCCGCCGTCTACCCGGACAGCGGCGACCCACGGCGCGATGTCCGGCGCCTGGCCCCCGAGATCCTGCGGGTCGAGGCCGGCGAGGTCTGTCTCGGCCTCCACTATCGCGCCCGCTGGGACGACGGCTATGGCGCCCGCGGCTGGAAGCTTGCGGTGAGCCTCGCGGACCCGGAGATCATCGCCAGCACCCGTGAGACCGGCGCGACGCTGCCGACCTCGGTGCTGGTCCACGACGCCCTCGATCATCTCATCAGCGGCTTCGCCCCCAGCGGCCACCGCGCGGAGGCGATGGCCCTGGCCCAGCTCGCCCGGCGCACCGGGAGCGATCCCAAGCCCGACTACTGCCAGATGATCCGCGAGGATCTGCTTCACGGGCAGATCGTCGGCGAGCGCGCGTGGACCTTCATCGGCGCGGCGCTCCGTCGCCAATGCACGCCGGAGATCGCGCTCCACGACGATCGCGCGGTAATGGCCGATCTGCGCCGGCGTCTCGGTGACGCGGCGCTCACCGAGGCGCTGCTTGCGCGGTTTCAGGCGCTCGGGGAGGCGGGCCACGCGCACGCGGTCGCCAGCTGGAGACGGCTCGGACTGGAGCCGGAACGGCGCGGACCGCTGGGGCTGGCGATGCAGGCGGTGCTCGAACCGATTGATCGCCTGGCCGAGGCGCGTCAGTGGCCCGCCTGGTGCGGTGAGCTGCGCCTCTCCGCGCGAGGCTGTGCGTTCGTGTCGAGCGGCCCGCCATTGTCTGCCCGCGCCGATGCGGATCGCATCTGTAAGGATGGCGCCGCGCGCCCGACCAAGTCCCTGTGAGCACCTTCGCTCACGTCATTCTGGAGACTTCAACGATGAACATCCCCAAGGCACTTCTCGCGGGCTTCCTGGCGACAGCGGCACTCTCCGGGCTCATGCTGGCGAAAGGTCAGATGGGCCTCATGCCCGAGCTGGACGTCATCTCCATGCTCAGCGCCATGCTCGGCGGCACCCTGCTGATGGGCTGGCTCGCGCACTTCATGATCGGCACCCTGGTCTGGGGGATCGGGTTCGCCCTGCTGTATCGCCACATTCCCGGCGCGGCGCCCTGGCTGAAGGGGGTGCAGTTCGGCGCCGCGGCCTGGCTGATGATGATGGTCGCGGTC
The DNA here is from genome assembly GCF_016583565.1 of Thiocystis violacea. Lineage (GTDB taxonomy): Bacteria > Pseudomonadota > Gammaproteobacteria > Chromatiales > Chromatiaceae > Thiorhodococcus > Thiorhodococcus violaceus_A. The sequence goes on from NZ_NRRF01000070.1 coordinate 16,448, forward strand.
ATGCCGATGGTCGGGGCCGGCCTCTTCGGTCTGGCGCTGGGCCTCATGGCGCCGGTCATGACCCTGATGCTGCATCTCGTCTTTGGGGCCATTCTGGGTACGGTCTACGGCCGACCGGCTGAGCCTCGGCTGGTGATGGCCTGATCCTTGACCGACATCCCGGACGGATGGACCCGCCGGTTTTGGCGCCTGGCTTCGGTGTCGACGGGATGCGGCCAGGCTTCTCTCTCTATCCATTCAGGAGAGGATCGGAATGCGCACCTTGACGATGGCCTTGAGCCTCCTTCCCCTCTGTCCCGCGCTCGCCTTGGCGGAGGCGGCGGCGCCGGTGCCGAGCTACAGCGCCGATCGTGACGCCTATCAGGCGTCGCGGGCGACGTCACCGGGGCCGGCGCTGACGCCGGCGGACCGCGCGGTCATGGACCAGGCCGCGCGCGATCTGGCGGCCGCCATGCCAGACCCGGGCCTGCACGTCGGGGAGACGGCGCCCGATTTCACCCTGCCCAACGCCGTCGGCGAGTCCGTGCCGCTCGCGGCGCTCCTGCGCACCGGGCCGGTGGTGCTGGTCTTCTACCGCGGCGCCTGGTGTCCCTACTGCAACCTCCAGCTCCATGGCCTGCGCCAAGCGCTCCCGGAGATCGAGCGTCAGGGGGCGCGGCTGGTGGCCATCACCCCGCAGACGCCGGATCGCTCCCGCACGCAAGTCGAGCAGGACGGCTATCCGTTCGAGATCCTCAGCGACCTCGACGACCGCGTGATGACGGCCTATCGGCTCGCCTTCGAGGTGCCGGCTGCGCTGCGCGAGGTCTATCGCCAGCGCCTCTCCCTCGACCTGGCCGACTACAACGGCGCGGGACGCTTCGTGCTGCCGGTCCCCGCCACCTTCGTGATCGACCGACAGGGGGTGGTCCGCTTCGTCGCCGCGGAGGTGGACTACCGCAACCGCGCCGAGCCGAGCGCCATCCTGGCGGCGCTACGCGCCCTCGCCACGGACTGAGCGCCGCAGCTTGACCCGATCCATCCACGCCGACATCCACCCCGACGCTCGCCCTGCCCATTCGAGGAGCCCACGCCATGCACGCCGACTACCGACTCGATCTCCCCCCGCTGAGCCCCGATCAGGCGTCCCCGCTCGCCCGGCAGCGCCTGGAGGGAGCGCGCAAGAGCCTGGGCTTCGTGCCCAACCTGTACGCCGTCATGGCCCACTCGTCTGGCCTGCTCGACACCTACATCCACGGCTACGACCGGTTTCGCACGCTCTCCGGCTTCACGCCCGTCTGGGTGCCGCTGGAGCCGCGTCTCCAGGCGTGCGGCGATGCCCTGTGCCTACCCCCGAAACCCTGTTCTTTCAGGTTCCGGACCCTTAATCAGGGATGTTGGCGGACCACTTAACAGGTGCTATTGTCCACGCTAGGCAAGCCCGAGCGAGAGGCGTCCATGAGCGTGAAATTCTCCGAAGACGTGGTCCCATTGACCGACCTCAAGGTCGCGTGGTCAAGCACGCCGCCGAGGTCCATCGGCCGGTGCTGCTGACCAGCCGAGGTCGCGGCGTCGCCGTCATGCAGTCCCTAGCCGACTACGAGCAGGCGGCGGAGGAGCGCGCCTTCATGCGCGCGGTGGTCGCGGGATTGGCCGACCTGGACGCCGGCCGCGAGGTCTCTCTCTCCGAGGCCAAGGCCAGATTCGGCTTGGAATAGCGGTATGGGCGTCGCCGCGATCAGCTTCGCCGAGTCCGCGCTCGGCGACTTAGCGGGCATCCAGGCGTGGTACGCCACGGAAGGGGTGCCGGAGGTCGGCGATCGGCTCGTCGCCGAAATCTTCCAGCGCGTCGAGGCGCTCGCCGACCACCCGGACCTCGGACGCATGGTTCCGGAGTTTGGCCAAGCCTTTCTGCGCGAGCTGATCCACCCGCCATTCCGGATCGTCTATCGCCGGGATCCGCAGCAGGTGCGCGTTGTTCGTGTCTGGCGCAGCGAGCGGTTGTTGCGGCTGCCGGCATCGGCCGATGACGATTGATTTTCAGGCGACTTCATCACCATGAATCCCGACCAACCGAGCCCCCCAGACGTCGTCACCGAGACGCGCGAAAGAACGCTCAAGGTCTATCGAGTGGACCCCGGTCGGATTCGCAGTGATCACAATGGCGAGGAAAAGGAGCGCCGAGAGTACGCAGAGCGTCCGATTCTGGAGCTTCTGCAAAATGTGGAGGATGCGCTCTCCGACGGGGATCGGCAGGGCGGCGTCTTGATCCGGCTTGTGGACAGGGAGCTGATCGTCGCAAACCAGGGCGCGACATTCACCGATCGCGGCTTTCGTGCCCTATGTACACTTAACGATAGCACGAAGCAGGCGAAAATTGACCGCAAGCGCCCGCTCCGCATGATCGGCAGCAAAGGCACCGGCTTGGGGTCACCGCAGAATTCGGAAAAAATCGTACGCTAAGCCGACTTCGCCCCGTTCTGCCTGTGCCGGGCCAGGAGGCGTACCACGGTGGAGGGGTGCACGCGAAACAGCCGCGCCGCATCGGCGCCGGTCTTCTGACCCGAGGTAACCAAAGTGATGATCTCCCGCTGCTGGTGCGCGGTGAGTTTGGGGCGGCGCCCCCCAACGCGGCCGTCCTGCCGGGCCGCATCAAGACCATTGCGGGTGCGCTCGCGCAGCATGGCGCGCTCGAACTCAGCAAAGGACCCGACGATCTGCATCATCATGCGCCCGGCCGGGGTCGCGGTATCGATGGCTTCGGTCAGGCTTTGGAACTCGGCCCCAGCCAGCTCGATCTTCTCCAACGTCAGAAGCAGGTCTTTTAGGGAGCGCGACAGCCGGTCGAGCTTCCACACCACCACCGCGTCCCCCCGCCGTAGCTGCCCCAACAAGCGCTGAAGCTCCGGTCGCTCCCACCGGCCGCCGGATGCCGTCTCATGGAAGATGCGTTCGCATCCGGCCCCTTCGAGGGCGCCGATCTGGGCTTGGGTGTCTTGTTCCTGGGTGGAGACCCGGGCGTAGCCGATGCGCACGATTGCAGAATCCTGTTGCCATTCAAACCTATTTTGCAATAGGTTTTCGCAACGCGCCAGGCCGCGTTCCCGGGCGGCGGACCGACTCATGCACAAAGGAACGTTTGCGCAACGGGTGACCCGCCGCCATGCCACGCCGATCGATCCTCTTGGCCACCGAACGGGCGAGCCTGTGGGCACTGCCCGCGACGCAGGATGAGCTGATCCGCCACTACAGCTTCAGCGAGCCGGACCTGTCGCTGATCCGCCAGCACCGGGGCGCCGCGAACCGGCTCGGGTTCGCCGTCCAGCTGTGTCTGTTGCGCTATCCAGGGTACGCCTTGACCAACGACCGGGGCATTGCCGAGCCGGTCATCGCGTGGATCGCCCGCCAGCTTGGGGCGGATGCGGCGGTCTGGGCCCGCTACGGCGAACGCGAGGAGACCCGCCGCGAGCACCTCCAGGAGTTACGCGTCTATCTCGGCTTGTCGTCGTTCGGCCTGTCCGACTTCCGGGCGCTGGTGCATGGACTGACCGAACTGGCCATGCAGACCGACAAGGGTGTGGTGCTCGCCGCCCAAGCCATGGAGACGCTACGCCAGCGCCGGATCATCCTGCCGGCCCTGCCGGTCATCGAGCGGGTCTGCGCGCAGGCCCTCACGCGCGCCAACCGGCGGATCTATCGTGCGTTGATCGACCCGCTGAGCGAGCCGCACCGGCGCCGGCTCGATGCCTTGCTGACGGTCAAGCCGGACCGCCAGGTGACTTGGCTGGTCTGGCTGCGCCAAGCCCCAGGGAAACCCAACTCCCGGTCTGTGCTGGAGCACATCGAACGCCTCAAGACCTTCCAAGCCCTCGCCCTGCCTGCGGGGCTCGGGTCCCGCATCCACCGCAACCGCCTGTTGAAGATGGCGCGCGAGGGCGGACAGATGACGCCCCAGGACTTGGGCAAGTTCACGCCCGAACGACGCTATGCCACCCTGGCGGCCCTGGCACTGGAGGGCACGGCCACGGTCACGGACGAGCTGATCGAGCTGCACGACCGCATCCTGATCAAGCTGTTCGCCACCGCCAAGAACAAGCACCAGGAGCAGTTCCAGACCCAGGGGAAGGCCATCAACGACCAGGTGCGCCTGTACTCCAAGGTCGGCAAGGCCCTGCTGGAGGCCAAGCGCTTGGGGAGCGATCCGTACGCGGCCATCGAGGCGGTCATTCCGTGGGAGGACTTCGAACAGAGCGTCGCCGATGCCGACCGGCTCGCGCGCCCCGCGTCGTTCGACTACCTGCGCCTGGTCAGCGCGCAGTTCAGTACCCTGCGCCGCTATACGCCGCCGTTCCTGGAGGCGCTCACGCTGCACGCCGCGCCGGCCGCGCAAGGGGTGCTGGACGCCATCAATACGGTGCGCGCGATGAATGCCCAGGACTCCCGCAAGGTGCCGGCGGATGCGCCGACCGCCTTCGTCAAGCCGCGCTGGAAGTCGCTGGTCTTCGCCGACGGCGGCCTCGACCGCCGGTTCTATGAGATCTGTGCGCTGTCGGAACTGCGGCACGCCTTACGTTCCGGCGACGTGTGGGTCCAGGGTTCCCGCCAGTTCCGCAACTTCGACGACTACTTGTTGCCGACCGAGACGTTCCGGGCGCTCCAGCAGGGCCATGCGTTGCCCGTTGCGGTTGAGCCCGACGGCGAGCGCTACCTCTGCGAACGGCTGCAATTGCTCGAGGAGCAACTGGTCACCACCAACCGCTTAGCCCTGGCCGACGCCCTGCCGGATGCCATCATCACCGACTTGGGGTTGAAGATTACGCCCCTCGATACCGTCGTGCCCACGGCGGCCCAACACCTGATCGAGCGCAGCAGCCTGCTGCTGCCCCGCATCAAGATCACCGACCTGCTGCTGGACGTGGACGACTGGACGGGATTCACGCGTCACTTCATCCACCTGAAGGATGGCGCACCGGTGCGCGACCGCACGCTCCTGCTGTCGGCGATCCTGGCCGACGCGATCAACCTGGGCCTGACCAAGATGGCTGAGCCCTGCCCCGCGACCTCCTACGAGAAACTGGCCTGGCTGCAAGCCTGGCACATCCGCGACGAGACCTATGCGGCGGGGTTGGCCGACCTGGTGAATGCGCAGTTCCGCCACCCCTTCGCCGAGCACTGGGGCGACGGCACGACCTCGTCGTCCGACGGTCAACGCTTTCGTGCCGGCGGCAGGGCTGAGAGCACCGGCCATATCAATCCCAAGTACGGCGCCGAGCCGGGCCGGTTGTTCTACACCCATATCTCCGACCAGTACGCACCCTTCAGTACGAAGGTGGTCAGCGTCGGCGTACGCGACTCCACCTATGTGCTTGACGGCCTGCTCTACCACGAGTCGGACTTGCGCATCGCGGAGCACTACACCGATACGGCGGGCTTCACCGACCATGTGTTCGGGCTGATGCACCTGCTCGGCTTCCGCTTTGCACCCCGCATCCGCGACCTCAAGGATACCAAGCTGTACCTGGCGACCAACGGGGAGGAGTATCCGGGACTGCGCACCATGATCGGCGGCCCCCTGA
>NZ_NRRF01000071.1 GCF_016583565.1 Thiocystis violacea
GGTCTCGCAGACATCGCGACAGCGCTTGGCGAAATCACCAGCGCGCGGGGTGTTGATCCAGCCCTGTACGCGATGCGGCTTGAGATCGATCTCGCGTAAGAAGCGTCCGATGGAGTGCGCGGAGATGTCTTCGACGATCCCGCGCGCCTTGGCCTCTTCGGCCAAGTCCGCATGGGTCCAGCGCGTCAGCTTCACCCCTTCGCGGACCGCAGGCTCGCACGCCAGGGCGATGATGGCGCAGATCTGCTCGGGGGTGAAGGTCGGCGGTGTCCCCGAACGCGGGCAATCGCTCAGACGCTCGAGCACCGGGTGATCCGCGCGCTCGCGCCAGCGGCGGCGCCAGCGTTGGACCAACGAGCGACTGACCTGCAACGTGGCGGCCGTTTCGTGCATCCCCTTGCCGGCGTCGGCGGCGAGAATGATTCGGGCTCGGATCGCCAGTTGCTGCGCCGTGGTGTGCTGACGCACCAACGCCTCCAACTGGGTACGTTCTTTGTCGGTGAGGGAAACGGGAATCGGGGTGCAGCGTGGCATCGTGTCATCAACTCGTCGGCGAAACTCAAGACAGATGAGTAGGATGCCATCGATCGCCCAGAAACAGTATTAGGACTTTCACTCTAGACCACTAGGACCATCCTATTATTCGTCGTAGGGTCGTGCGTAGCCCGAGTGCGCCAACGGCGCGACTCGAGGCGAAGCAGCGACCCGGAGCGGGACGGCCCGGGCTGAGAACGTTGTCGCCCTGCGCGAGTCCCGTCGGCGAGGGATCGCCCCGACGGGTATCACGAGCGCAGACGCGACACTCCAGCTCCTGAGTTCTGAGTCGAGTTGTTATTGTCTCGTTGGCCTATTCAGCCGCGGCAGGCGACGATTGGACCGCCAAGAGGCGCCTGCCTTTGAATAGCCGCCTCGGACCCAGACGAGGTCAGTAGAGATCGCTGGCATCCGCATCCGCTGGTCCGTCGGTGGAGTCGGCCATCGCTCTCGTACAGGTTATTCCAGGGGCACCAAGGTATCGCGATAGGCATGCCAGGATGCGTAACCGAGCCAGGGAATAATGACGATGAGCCCGATGAAGTAGGTGATGAAGCCAAGGGTGCAGAGCGCCGCGATGATCAAGGCCCACAGCGACATCGGTCTCCAGTTCTCCCCGACGGCCCGCCAACTGGCAAACGCGGCGTTGAAGGCGTCGACCTTCTGATCGAGCATCATCGGAACCGACAGCGCTGTGATGCGGAAGACCAATGCCGCTAGAACGATGGCAATCCCACCGTAGACAAGGAGGAAGGGAAGACTTTCGCTAAACATGACAGGGAGCGGCTGAACGCGCTCGTAGGTCGGCGTTACTTGATGGAAGACACCGCCGTAGACCAGATTGGACAGCATGACCCAATTGACGAAGATGAGCAGCAGGAAGATCCCCATCATGGCGATGCTGGAGCGATTGAGATCCAAGAGCCGGCGGATTGCCGCTCCGTCACGGGATTGCTCTGCCTCGCGCAGCTTGGCAAGCGCCATAAGGCCCAGGGATAGAACGGGCGCGATGATGAGGAAGCCGCTGAACAGGAAGGGCACCAGGAAGAAGGCATCGGCGTCGGCGGCGAGATAGGCAAAGAGTCCTCCGCAACCGGCGACGACGAGGCCATAGACCGAACTCAAGAATGGCGCGGCCTTGAGATCCGCGAAGCCCTGCCGCAGCCATTCGACCGGTCTGTCATGATCGAGCGAGCGAATCTCAAACTGCCGTCGTGGCAGCTGCTGCGTGGACAAGGTGTAGGTGCTCATCGTGATCCTCCTGGCATGTCGGGCATGCCTCAAGTGCGCGAACGAGCGCAGCGGATTCGTCCTCCCTGAGCTGGCGATCTATCTGCGAGGGCGCTGCTGTTGCGCATGTCCCAAGTGATGACGAGCCCGCAGATTGATCCTAGTGCTGAGCCTCATGCAACGGCGCTGCCAAGATCGTTGCGAGAGTCTGGCTGCTTGGCCAACGATCGCATTCATGGCGAGCTTGACGACCTGCCGATCCAAAGCATCTGGCCTTCCTAGGACCACTTGCAGATCTTGTCTAGTGCGCCTGGATGATCTCAAGAGCGGATTCCGAGAGCCTTGATATCAAAGGAGCCGAATGGGCAAAGCCTCTGGCAGGGCGGTGCTGGGATGCCGAGACGCCTGCCGGGGCGTACCCATCCAGCCGGGGGGCCAAGCTGATGGGCACGCGCGCCGATGCGATGCGGCTCGATCAAACCCTTGAGGGCGCGTTTTGCCCATCCTTCAGGTACAAGAGTTTCCGAATAGCGCAGCGCAAGATGTTGCGAATGTGGGCGTTTGGCTCGGGTCAGTCGGTTGTCGGCTTTTGGTAGTCGCGGTGCAAGGCGGGGTCTTTCTCCTTCGCGCGCGCCTCGCCGGCCTGCTCCGCGCGTTTAGCGGTTTCGGGAGACTGCTCGGCGGCATCCTTTGCCGCCTGCTCCACCTTCCCGGACTCCACAAAGCGTTGTGTGTCCGCTTCATAGCGGCGAGCGGACTCCCTGTCGCCCTCGCCCTGAATCTGGGATTGGTTGCGGGTCTCGTCAGTCATGCGTCAGTCCTCCTCGATCTTGGACACTGTGGTCTGAAATCGCGTGAACGCGATCCAGGGTGGCTCGATGGCTCGACGCCCGAGTCTATGGTGGCGAATTGGTCGGATCAGTTCGCGCTGTCCATGAGGAAAGCGAATTCGATGCCAAGGAAGGCAGGCGTCGAAGATGGAGCCCGTTGGGTCGACTGGCGGGCGCAACGGGTTCCGCGGCTGTCACTGCCGCCAAGGCGCACAGGCTGATCCTGGTCGATCACAGGAACGCTCGTGTCGGGTTCAAGCGGGTCTTTTCAGCCGAGGGTGGCTCTTTTGCACCGGCTGAGTAGATGGCCGGGGTCAGCGGTCAGCGGCACGGACCTGAGATGCCCGCCAGTCGAGCCCCGAACGTTCGAAGAATCGGCGCCGAGCGACGACGAACCCTGTGCTGTTCCATTGCATGGCGTCGATCTGCATCCGATGCGGCGATACCTCGATCCGATTGAAGGCGTTCGGCTCGCCCTTGTGGCGGCTAGAGATGGCGGTGCCGGCCTGGGCGACGACGATGCCGCCTGCGATGCCGGCGTAGCTCTGATGCAGGTGGCCGCCAAGAATGAGGTCGATCCGGGCCGGTTGAAGCCCGCTTAGGGCGCGCTTGGCACCGCCAACCAGGCCGCGTCGGCGCATGGCGGTCGAGAGCAAAAAGGGGTGATGGGCGACCAGGATACGGACCGAACTCGGGTCGGCGCCGCTCGCGAGCCGCGCGACGTGGGCCAACTGATCCGCGTTGATACGACCCCGCGACCAGTCCGGATGCAGGCCCCAGCGGCGTGCCGTATTGACCCCGATCGCGATGAACTGCTGTCCCGCGATGCAGGGCTCCAGCTCGCTTGAGAGGTGGCGGCGCCAATCGCGCCAGGGATGGATGAACCGCCGCAGGGGTCGCCAGCCGGGGAGATCGTGATTGCCTGGCACCACCAGCACCGGCGCGGGCAGCATCCGGATGAAATCCGCCGCGGCGGCGAATTCCTGCGGCCGGGCGCGTTGGGTCAGATCGCCGCTCAGTGCGACCAGTGCCGGCTGCATGCGGTGGATCTCTTCGCTCAAGGCATCGGCGAGTCGAGGCAGATGGGTCCCGAAATGCAGATCGGAGAGATGGGCGATGCGCATCATCAAGTGGGCGACCCTTGGGCCGCGGGCACCAGCATCGCGACGGCGTTCGGTTCGATCGAGAAGCACAGGGGTGTCTTCAGCCGCCTGATCTCGCCATCCAGCATGACCGCGATCGCGCCGCGCCCGGAGACGGCGAGGCTCGCCTCGGCCGTGGCGGTGGTCAGCACGGCATCGTCGGCCTGCCAACTGCCCAGCATGAGCCGGGTGAGCAGACGCGCGAACTCGCGGGTCGACGTCTTGCGCACCGCGTAGATGCCGAGGATGCCGCCATCAAGACGCGCGCGGCGGGGCAGGGGCCCAAAGGAGGCGTCGAGCAGATTGCTAGTGACCACGACCGTGCGCGAGCGCAGTCGCTCTCGGCCCGCCCCCGTGACCAGCGTCATGCGCCGATGCGGGTAGCTCCGGAGGAGTGTCAGGGCGCGCCAGAGCAGCTTCGGCCAGCGCTGCCAAGCGGCCGTCCGGCGCTCGCGCTCGCGCCAGCGCGCCACCAGGGGGCCGACGCCGACCATGCAGGCGCACAGGAAGGGCTCGCCGTTGACGTAGCCAATGTCGACGTTCTGGACCCGGGCATTCAATAGCGCCGCGACCGCATCCTCCAGATCGAGCGGGATGCCGAGGTCCTTGGCCATCCAATTCATGGTGCCACGCGGGATGATCCCTATGGGCACCCGATGTCCGTTCAGCGCCTCGACGACACTAAGCAGCGTGCCGTCGCCTCCCGCCACATAGATTGCGCGCACATCCTCGCCGAGGGCGTCGCGCAGCGACGCAGCGAGGATCTCCGGCGCGAAGGGGATGACCTGGATCGCGATGCCGTGTTCGCCCAGGCGCCGATTCAACAGCTCCAGCACTGGATCGACGCCGTCCGGATCGGCGTCGCCGGACGTTGGATTGATCACCGCCAGCACGCGGGAACCTGTCGTTGTCGAGCCCGGGGGCTTGGTCGGGGCGAATTCGGATGGTGGCATGGGCGGAATGGCTCCAATGACGAGGGCGTGCCTGCCTGCGCGCCGCAATGATGCGTTGACCGAGGTACCGATCCGAGCCTGGAAGAGATGCAAAGTCTTGGAATGCACCGGTCGCGGAAGAACGACGCGGACGACGGTCCGGTCACTGTCTCGATGCCGGGTGAGCACACTGGGCGCTCGCTAAGAATCAACGCATACATCGCGCCAGCGTTGGCGAGCCGACTCCGCCGATCGACGACCGTGCCCGTCGAGCAAGTCGTGCGCGCGGTCAGGCGACAACAGGATCAGGCTGGCGGCCTTTGAGTCCCGCTCGCCGCGACGTGCGGGAGATGCCCCGTTCAAGGGTGTAAATCACCCGATCCTGGAGGTGGACGCGCACTCTGCGAGCGGCGATCCGCTTGCTGTCCGCTCCGCGCGCCCCGACATCACTTCCGACGTGGATCAGCTCGGTGTCGGAGTGCCAGAGCGGTTGTCACGCCAAGGGATGGGATCGCGCCCCGAAGCGGGGCGCCGGGACACGCCGATCGTCGGAGAACGCAGCCGACGCTGGCCTCACTCCGTCGGAATTGTAAAGATCGGCCCGCTCTTTGCTAAACACTCTTTCAAGCAAAGACTCCGGACGAACCACGCCCCTGGAGCGATTTGGAAACGGTGCGGGCAAACGCGTTGCCTCCGCGGCTCGATCCATTCGCTCCACCATGGCGTGCTGCCAATGGCCAATGATCGTTATGTCGTCAACACAAGCCTCCTCCACCCCGAAAGTCGTTCCGCTCGACTCGGAGCGTGAACGTCTCGCCGACCTGGAGCGCCGCTCCCTGCTCGCCGAGCAGGCCCGGCAACAGGCCCACCACCTGCGCACGCCCTTGAGCGTGATCAAGCTGATCTCCGAGACCCTGGAGTTAGAACTCATTGACGATCAGGCCCATCGCGGGCGACTCCAGCGTCTGCTCGGCGCGGCCTCGACGCTGTCCAACGCGCTCAGTGACACGGTGCGTTCGACGCGGTTCGGCGACGGTCCCCCGCAGCGGCTCGATGCGACAACCCTGGCGGCCAGGATCGTGCGGATCTACGGTGGTCGGGTCGTCTCGATCAACGGCGAAGCCGCATCGGCCGATGGCGGCGGACTGGAGGTGCAGGTTGAGCGCGATACCTTCGAGGCGGCGCTGGTCCACTGTCTGCGACTCATTGGTATCGGCACCGACTGCAATGGCGTCTGCGCCCATCAGCCGGTCCTCGAATGCCGAGCGGGTGCCGCGAGCCTCACCCTGCGCATCACTGCCGAGGGCCGGCAGCCTCCCGATATCCCCGGCGAGCGTGCCGATTTTCAGCTCATGGCCTTGGCGGCGGAGCGTGCCGCCCGTGAGAGCGGCGGCACCCTGACCCTAACCAACGACAGCGCAACCCTTGAGCTGCCGCTCGCGCCTTCGGCCGACTAGGCGAATGCCCCGTGTTGATGCGGTCCGGCCCTGACTCACGACGCTTGCGCAGTCGTGGGATCATTACGTCGGTCAGAAGCCCACGCTGGCATCGCCTTGTCTGCCGTCGGTTGGACCCGGCTCGTCTGGCGAGGCGGCCTCGCGCAGCGCCTGCTCAGTGATCGACAGATGCAGGATCCCGGCGTCGCGGTCGAGCCAATCGATGGACCGCCGCGGCACCAGACGGCGGATGGCCGAGAGGATGTCGTCCTGCCCGTGCTCCGAAGCCTCGGGGGCGAGCGTCAGCTCAACATAGGCCAGCTCCCAGTCGGCGTCGTCGATCAACAGGTCGGTAATCCTTGCTGACACGCCATCCGTGGTCTCGCAGGCGATGCGCCGCAGCCGATCCGCGCGGATCCAGCGGTCCGCGCCGAGATCGGGTTCGGCGCCAAGCTCCGCCGCGATCTCCCCGCGGATCTCATCGACCGGTGCCGGCGGCGCGTCCACGGTCTGCTCCGGGTCCATCTCCGCGCGCCAGTGGGCTTGCCAGGGGGCGGCAGCCAGCCGTCTTCCTCCAGTCCGTCGAGGTCGTCGCCCAGGGTCAGGAGCGGACTCGAGCGCAGGGTTTCGGCATCCACAGCCAGCTCCAGCTCGCGCCCTGCCTCGTCCACCCCGGCCACCGAGCTGGGCATGACGAGCACATCGCGATCTGGAGCCCAAGCGTCTGCCTCGGCCGCGAGAAAACCGACCCTCCAGCGTTCCGCATCCAGGATCAGATCCCTGAGCCCGGCGCTGGCGTCGTCGAGGGTGCGCAGTCTGCAGCCAAGGAGATTGTTTGCGGAGAGATAGCTGTCGGTCATGGGTTGCCTCCGAGAAGTCTGTGGTGAGGAAGCCACGATCGGGTCACGTCAGTGCCATCGGGATCGCTGGCTGGCTCCAGGTCGGCCGAGCCGCTCGACTCCAGCCCAGTAATCCAGCCAGCGTCTCGGCCTAGTAATAGCCGCGATCGTCGCTGCGTCGATAGCGACGCTCCTGGTCTTTTTGGTTCGCGTCATAGGCTGCGCCGCCCACCGCGCCGACCGCGCCGCCGATGAGCGCGCCCTTGCCCGCATCGCCGCTCAAGGAGCCGATCGCCGCGCCGGCGGCGGCGCCGCCCAAGGCGCCGGTCGTGGTGCGCGATGCCGTGGTCGTTCCGCAGCCGGTCAGGCCCAGTGATACGCCGATCGCGATCAGCACAAGAATCGTCTTCATCGTCGATGTCCTCCAGCCCGAAGGGCTTTTAGGTTAAGTCGCGGTTGTGTCACTCCTACAAGGCGTTTGTCGTCGTCGGCGTTGCAATCGTTCCGCGCTTCTGAAGATTCCGGCTTGCGTCGAGTCTGGGCGCAGCCTAGGGGGCTTCGTCGGCTTCTCCAGCCCAGCGCTCGCGCAGTGCTTGGAGGTTGTCCCGATGGGCGATCAGGATGAGCTCGTCTCCCGGCTTGACCTTGGATGCTTCCTCGGGCAGCAGAAAGAGCTCGTCCCGATAGAGGCAGATGACGCGGCAACGCTCCGGTAGCTCCAGCGCGTCGAGGGGGCCGGCATCGGCGTCGCCGGCGATGAAATCGAACACCGCCGCGTCGCCGCGGATCAGCGATGACAACTCCAGCGATTTCTCGCCGCTCAGCAGTCCCATCAGATGCGAGGCCACCGCGTGGTTGGGCATCACGCTGTCCTCGAGGCCAAGCTCCTGACAGATGCGCTGAAACTGGGGATTGTTGACTCGCGTGACGACGCGTTTGAAACCCTGTGAGCGCCCGATCAGGCTCGCCAGGATGTTGGTCTGATCGCTCTCGGCCAGACAGAAGAGCACCTCGGTGTTCTCGGGCTCGGCATCGCTCAGCACTTCCGGCGAGGTGCCGTCGCCGTGGACGAAGCCGGCGTCGAGGTGGTCGGAGAGGGCATCGATCCGCGCGCGGTCGCGCTCGATAATGATCACTTCGTGTCCGGCCTCGAGCAGCGTCTCGGCGGTCGACAGGGTCAGTGAGCTGGTGCCGATGAATGCGATTCTCATGGAGATGCGCGCCTCCTTCCGATCCAGGTGGGTGGATAGAGCACGACCAGCAGGGCCAGGATCTCGACGCGGCCGAATAGCATATCGGCCGTCAGCACGAGCTTCAGTATTGGGGCCATGTCAGGTCCGGTGAGTCCGGCCGAGAGACCGGCGTTGGATGTGGCCGAGACCACCTCGAAGAGGCTGGCCATCGGCGGTTGACCCTGCGCCAGGAAGATCAACCAGGACAGCAGCAGCACAAGTGCCCAGAGACCAAGTAGCTGCAGGGCGCTGGCGATCATGTCCGGCTCGACCCGGTCGCCGCCGACACGCACGTCCAGGACCGCGCGTTCGGATGTCGCGGTGCGCTGCAGCGCGACCTGGATCAGCCGGAGCAGGATCAGCAGCCGGATCAATTTGATGCCGCCCGCGGTCGAGCCCGTGCAGCCGCCGATCGCCATCGAGACCATCAGTACCAACTGTGCCGCTGGGGGCAGGGCGGCCACGTCGGTGGTGCTGAATCCGGTATCGGTCTGCGCCGAGACGCCGAGCACCAAGGCGTCGGCGACGGCGGACCGCCAGGCGAAATCCCCGTGCGTCGCGGTGATCGCGGCGAGCATGGCGGAGGTGGTCAGGATCGCGATGAAGAGTGCGCGCACCTCCGGCTCTCCGAGCAGGGCGCGTGGGCCCTGTCGCGGCAGCCGGGCATAGAGCGGCAGGCTGATGGCGGCCGCGACGCAGACGAGACTGAGCACCGCGACCGCCGCCGGGGGCAGCGGCGCGATGTTCTGGTCGGAGATGGCGAATCCGCCCGTCGCGACCGCCGCGAGTCCGTGGGCCAGCGCCGGGAAGGGCGCGAGACCGCTCGCCCAGGCCGCGGCGACCGCGATCAGCGTGAGTGCCGCATAGACCACGAAGACGCGCCGCGCGTGCTCGCGGGCCCCGGCTTCGCTGAGCGATTCGCCGGTGGTCTCCAGCAGCAGCCGCGCGCCGGCGTGGTGGCGCATGATCAGCGCCACCGTGAGCGCCGCGATGCCGAGACCCCCATACCATTGCATCCAGGCCCTGAGGAACAGGAAGTCGGCCGGTCGCTCCGCCATGCCCCGCAGGGTGGTGAGACCGGTCGTGGTCACGCCCGACACGCTCTCGAACCAGGCATCGATCGGGGCGATGCCGATGCCGACGAGTGGCCAGACCATGACCAGCGGCGCCATGACGAAGGCCAGCCCGGTGATGGCCAGTGCCTCGTTCCATTGAATGTCCGCCCCCCGGTGCAGCCGGGCAAGCGGCCAGCCCACCCCGCACAAGAGGGCGCTCATCGCGGCCAGGCGCCAGGTCAGCGGGGAGTCGCCGTGAGCGAGCGACACCAGCGCCGGGATGGCGGCGAGCGCCGCCAGCGTCAGCAGCAGACGTCCCAGCAGGCCGAGCAGGACCGGCGGGCGCACCGCGCGCATCAGGTATGCAGCGGCTTGGCTCATGCGGATCGACTCATTCTGGATTGACTCATTCGACCTCGGGCGTGGCGAAGTGATCGCTTGGGCCGGTAACAGCCCTCTGCGCCTCACAGCAAATAGCCTGCCGTCGCCCGAAGGCTGTGAGATCGACTCTCCGAGCGTGGTCCAGCGGTGCAATTCAACTAGGAGCGGGTGTAATGCCCCGATTGGTTGCGCTGTCGCTGGTCCTATCCACCGCCTCTTCCCCTTGAGAAATGCCTTTTCGGGGCGCGCATCGACGTCCAGCCGCTCATTCGGGGCATCCTGGCATCCAGGGTGCTTAAGCCGAAGTATGCAGGGGTTCCGTCGACCGTCGTTCAGATCGGGCACACCGGAGCCGCGAATGCGTCCGCGTCGATCGCGGACAGAGACTCCGATGGA
The DNA here is from genome assembly GCF_016583565.1 of Thiocystis violacea. Lineage (GTDB taxonomy): Bacteria > Pseudomonadota > Gammaproteobacteria > Chromatiales > Chromatiaceae > Thiorhodococcus > Thiorhodococcus violaceus_A. Next base: position 10,008 of record NZ_NRRF01000071.1, read on the forward strand.
GGCATGCCCATGGCAGAAGCCGTTCGTGCTTTTCTCGATTCCTGGCTGCTGATCGGCCTGTGGGCGCTTGTCGTCGCGGCGTCGCTGGCGGTCTTGATCGTCGATCTACGCCAGCGCAACCGCGAGATCATGGGTCTGATGCGCGCGGTCTGGATGCTGACGGTGCTCTACTCTGGCCCCCTCGGACTCGCTGTCTATTGGTTCTCCGGGCGCAAGCAGATCCCGGTCGATTCCATCTGGCGTCGTGGTTGGCGTTCCGTCAGCCATTGCTATTCGGGTTGCGGTGCCGGCGAGATCGTCGGTGTGCTGATTACCGCCGGCCTGTTGGCGCTCGGGTCCTGGCCCGTTGCCATCACCACCTTCGCGCTGGCGTATCTCTTTGGTTACGCCTTGACCGCAGGACCGCTGATCCAAGAGGGCATGCCGGTCGGTCAGGCGCTGTGGGATGGCTTCACCTCCGAGACGGCGTCGATCTTCGTCATGGAGGTCGTCGCGATCGGCGTGGATCTGTGGCTTGCGCCGAACGCGACGCTCGGGCAGCCGCTCTTTTGGGGATCGCTGGTTTTCTCCCTCATCTGCGGCTTGATCGCGGCCTGGCCGGTCAACGTGCTGCTGATCCGCTTGGGCGTGAAATCCGGTATGCACGATCCCCGTGAAATGGCCGCGCACATGCACGGGCAGGCCCGGGCGAGCGCCTGAGTCGCGGCGATCCCGACGCCCGGGCGCGGTCGACGTGCCTGGATCGCGGCCTCGTGGATTGATTCATACCAATTGATTCAATCCAGCGGTTGATTCACCCCAGAGGCTTGAGAGGAAACATGACCCGAAAAGACCTATTCGGAAAGCTGCGCAAGTGGTTCTTGCAGGGACTGGCGCTGCTCGCGCCGCTCTTCATCACCATCGTCTTCCTGGTGTGGCTCGGCCGCTCCGTGGAGATCTTCATGGGCGACCTGGTGCGCGTCCTGATCCCTTCCGGCTGGTACTTGCCCGGTATGGGGCTTGCCGTTGGCGTCCTGTTGACGCTCGTTGCCGGACTGCTCGCCAACCTCTTTCTGGTGCGCTGGCTGCTGGAACGCGCCGAGCGCGTGCTCGATCGCATCCCGCTGGTGAAGAGCATCTTCCAAGGGCTCAAGGATGTGTCCAGATTCCTCGCCAACGATGGCGACGAGGAGCTGGGCCGTCCCGTCGCCGTCGACGTTCAGGGTGTGAAGCTGGTCGGCTTCGTGATGCAGGAGCGTGCCGGATTGCCGGGCATCGACGCCGATGGAGACCTGGTCGCCGTGTACTTGCCGATGAGCTACCAACTGGGCGGCTTCACGCTCTACCTGGAGCGCGAGCGGATCACCCAGCTCGATGTCGGCGCCGACCGCGCGATGCGCGCGGTGCTCACCGGCGGCTCGCTCGGCAAGGGCGCCGGGTCTGGTGGGGCGGACCGCGGGGGCGCGGCGGGGAAGGCGGCATGAGGCGGCCACACCGGACATGGGGATTGGCTGGGTCGCACTCCGTGACGCCCCGCTGATCCTCGCCGGAATCACTAGCGAACCATGATCGGGATCTCCCCGCCGCTCGTCGCGATCCTGCTGTCGCCGCTGCTCGGCGCCCTTCTGGCGCCGCTGGCGGAGCGTCGCTGGCCGCGTGCCCCATCGGTCGTCGCGGCCGTCGCCAGCACCCTGGCGCTCGTTGCTCTCTTGCTCCAGGTACCGGCGATCGTCGAGGGTGCGACCCCGCTGCAGCAGTGGGCGTGGCTGCCAGCGATGGGGCTCGATCTGGCGCTGCGTTGCGATGGGCTGAGCCTGCTGTTCGCGCTGCTGATCCTCGGCATGGGGCTTCTGGTCGACCTCTACGCCCGCTATTACCTGCCGACCGATGCCCCGCGCGGGCGGTTCTATGCGCTGCTGCTGACCTTTCAGGCCGCGATGCTCGGCATCGTGCTCTCGGACAACCTGCTGTTGCTGGTGCTGTTCTGGGAACTCACCAGCCTCGTCTCCTTCCTGCTGATCGGGTTCGACCCCTCCACCGCCGGCGCCCGGCGCGGCGCGCGCATGGCCTTGCTGGTGACCGGAGCCGGGGGGCTGGCGCTCCTGGCCGGAGTGCTCCTGCTCGGCAGCGTCGTCGGCAGTCTGTCGTTGACCGAGGCGCTGGCCGCTGGCGATCAGGTCCGCAACCATCCGCTGCACCTGCCGATCCTGCTGCTCATCCTGCTCGGCGCCTTCACCAAGTCCGCTCAGGTGCCCTTCCATTTCTGGCTGCCGGGGGCGATGTCCGCGCCGACCCCGGTGTCGGCCTATCTGCACTCGGCCACCATGGTCAAGGCTGGGGTCTTTCTGCTCGCGCGGCTGCTCCCGGTCCTGGCCGACGGCGGGCTCTGGTTCGCGCTGGTCGGCGGCTTTGGGCTCGCGACCTTTGTGTTCGGCGCCTATGTCGCCCTCTTCAAGCACGACATGAAGGGGCTGCTGGCCGATTCGACCATCAGTCATCTCGGGCTGATCGTCTTCCTGATCGGTCTCGGGACACCCCTGGGTGTGGTCGCCGGGCTGTTTCACGCCATCAACCATGCTGTGTTCAAGGCGTCGCTCTTTATGGCGGCGGTATCATCGATCACGAGACGGGCACCCGTGATCTGCGACGTCTGAGCGGGCTGTTCGTCTTCCTGCCGATCACGGGCACGCTCGCCATGGTCGCGGCGGCCTCGATGGCTGGCGTACCGCTGCTCAACGGCTTTCTCAGCAAGGAGATGTTCTTCGTCGAGACCCTGGATTCCCCGCGCATCGCGGGCTGGCCGGTGCTGCAATGGCTGATGCCGGCGGCAGCGATTCTGGGCGGGGCCTTTTCGGCGGCCTATTCGCTGCGGCTGATCCGCGATGTCTTCTTCAATGGCCGCTTCGACGGCCAGCGCCTGGGTCTGTCCAAGCCGCCAGGGGAGCCGAGGCGCTTGATGCGCCTACCGATCGAGGTCTTGGTCGCGGTCTGTCTCCTGGTCGGGATCTTTCCGGAGCAGGTCGTGCGACCCGTGCTCAGCCTCGGCGCTCGCGGCGTGCTCGGCTTCGTTCCCGACTATCACCTATCGCTCTGGCAGGGATGGTCGCCTGCCTTCCAGATGAGTCTGGCGGCGCTCGGTGGCGCCCTGCTGCTCCATCTTGTCCGACGCCCCCTGTTCGCCGCGCATGCGCGCTGGTTTCCACCCGCGCGTGGTGCACGGAGTTTTCAGCGACTGAGCGCGCGCCTGCTTGGCCTGGCCTACCGTGCCCGCCAGCGGATCGAATCCCTGTCGTTGCCCACGAACCTGAGGTGGTTGGTCGCGACGGCGATCGCGCTGGCGACCCTGGGATGGCTCATGGCGCGGCCGCCGGATGGGGTGCCGATCCGTTGGATCATGGCGACGCCGACGTCGCTCGACGGCCCGATCCTCGCCGCCGCCGCGATCCTGACCCTGTCCACCCTGGGCGTCGTGCTGCGGCGCGGCGATCGGCTGTGGGCGCTCTTGCTGATGGGCGCGGTCGGCCTGGTGGTCAGCCTGGCCTTCGTGCATTTCTCGGCACCGGATCTGGCCCTGACCCAAGTGTCCGTGGAGATCGTGACGACCTTGCTGTTGCTGTTGGTCCTGACCCTGCTGCCCAGCCATTTCGACCTCAGGCCCTCGCGCTGGCGACAGCGTCGCGACCTTCTGCTTGCCGCCACCGCCGGCATCGGTAGCGCGGTCCTCGCGGCCCTCATGATGCTGCGTCCGGCCAAGCCGATCTCGGACGGGTACCTGCAGGCCGCCGAGCCCCTGGCGGGTGCCGGAAACGTCGTCAACGCCATTCTGGTGGATTTCCGCGCCTTGGATACACTCGGCGAGATCAGCGTGCTGGCCATCGCCGCCGTGGGCATTGCCGCCATGACACGGGGGTTGACGTTGCGCCTCCCCACGCGGGGGGTCACGGTCGGCTCCAGGGCGCGTCCCGAGGACGGCGGCGAGCCCGATCGCGACGCGCGCCATCCCTTGATGCTGAGCGCCGTCGCGCGGCCGGTGCTGCCGGCGGCGCTCATGCTCGCGGCCTTTCTGCTGCTGCGCGGTCACGAGGCCCCCGGCGGCGGATTCGTCGCCGGACTGGTGGTCGGAGCGGCACTGATCCTACTGCAAGTCGCGAACGGCTTCGGCTGGACCGCTGCGCGCTTTCACCCCGATTATCTGCGTCTGATCGGCGTCGGCCTCTTGCTTGCGCTCCTGACCGGGCTCGGCGCGCTGCTGTTCGATCAACCCTTGCTGACCAGTGCGATGCTGCACTGGACCCTGCCGCTGCTCGGCGAACTCCGCTTGACCAGCACCCTGATCTTCGATGTCGGCGTGCTGCTGGTCGTGACCGGGACGCTGCTGCTGATCCTGGAGTCGCTCGGGCGACTGGGGAGCAGCGGGCGCGATACCCTGACGATCGGCACATCGCGGGAGGCCGGCTGATGGAATGGCTGGTCGCCACTATGATCGGTCTGCTGATCGGCTGCGGCATCTATCTGTTGCTGCGCTCACGCAGCTTTCCGGTCGTGCTGGGTCTGCTGCTGCTGTCCTACGGCGTCAATCTGTTCGTCTTCGCTGCCGGGGGGCTGCGCGTCGATCAGCCACCCTTGATCGCCTCCGGCTCGCCCTATGCCGACCCGCTGCCCCAGGCCCTGGTGCTGACGGCGATCGTGATCGGCTTCGCCATGACCGCCTTCGTGCTGATGCTCGCACTCCGGGCCTTGAGCGAGCTGGGATCGGATCGGGTCGACGAGCGCCGGGGGGAGGAGGAGTCATGAGCGTGCCCTCGATGCCGCTCCCGCTACTCTTGCCGCTGGCACTCGGCGCGCTGCTGCTGGTCGGCGCGCGCCTGCCGCTTTCGGTGCAGCGGTTCATCGGTCTGCTGGGCACGCTCTGCGTGCTCGCGGCGGCGCTCGACCTGTTGGCGCTGACCGCTCAGGGCGACGTCCTCGCGACCGCCATCGGCGGCTGGCCGCCGCCCTTTGGCATCGTGCTGGTGTGCGATCGGCTCTCCTCACTGATGCTGACCCTGACGGGACTCCTCGGGACCGCCTTCGCGCTCATCGGCGCCATCGGCCTTGCCCGTCTGCCGGACTTCTTCACCCGGCTGCACGGGCCGACCAAGGCGACCACGCTGGGCATTGGCGCCATGCTCGTCGCATCGAGCCTGCACTTCAGCACCCAGGGCGAGGGGCTGGCGCTGCATGAGCTGCTGATCACCGTCTTTCTCTTCATGACCGCCCCGGTCAGCGCCAACTTGCTCGCCAAGGCGGCGCTGCATCTGCGGGTTCGCTCGATCGCGGCGATCCCACGGGCGTTTCGCGACAGCTAAACCGCGTCCGAATTGGATTGTCCGCCATACTGCATCTTGCGAAAATTCGGGCAACCCCACGAGCCATAGGGCGATATCCATGCAGATCGAAGTTGATGTTTCCGTCGATGGTGTGCTGACGGCACGCCTGCCAAAGCGGTTTCGCGGCAAGCATGTCCGTGTCAGCATTGAGGAGGAGGGCGAGAGCGGCAGGCAGCAATGGAATGAAATCTGCGAAGTGCTCGCCAGCGCAGATCAGCTGGATTTACCGCAACGCACGCAGGATGAGATCCAGCATGACCTGAGCCAGTTTCGCGAATCGCCGTCAACTACCCCGCCCTGACGGCGGGGTTTCTCGCGAAGAAACCGATGAAGTTGGCCTATGTCGATTCCTGCATCTGGATCATCTCGCTGGAAGGGATGCAGGACCATCGTGCGTCAGTGCGCGCCGAACTGAGCACGCTTGCCCGGGATGGCTGGGAGTTCTGCACCTCCGACGCGGTGCGGTTGGAGGTGTTGGTGAGGCCGACTCGGCTCGGGGATGCCGCACTGTGCAACCTCTACAACGCGCTGCTCGACAAGAACCGCCAGTTGCCCGTGCCATCGACAATCTTTCGAGATGCCCTGGCGGTGGCCGGCAAGGACGGGCTCAAGGCCATGGACGCCTTGCATTGCGTCATTGCCGCACATTCAGGGTGCGAGCTGTTCGTCACCACCGACTCCCGCTTCAGCGGACTGAAGACCGTTCCTTCAATGGTGATTCGGCTTTGAAGCGATGCGGCGCGAGGGCTCTTCGTGTCTCGCCCGGCTGCACGGGCCAACCAAGGCGACCACCCTGGGCATCGGCGCCATGCTCATCGCCTCCAGCCCGCACTTGAGCACCCAGGGCGACGGGCTGGCGCTGCATGAGCTGCTGATCACCGTCTTTCTCTTCATGACCGCCCCGGTCAGTGCCAACTTGCTCGCCAAGGCGGCGCTGCAGCTGCGGGCCCGCTCGATCGCGGCGATCCCTCGGGCGTTTCGCGACAGCGCGTCCGATCGCTCGCCAAAGGATCCTTGAGCCGCAGCAAGGTCCAGAGGGGACGCCGGGGCCGTTCCTTTCATGACCCTCGTGTTTCATGGCCGTTGTCCGCGGCCCATCCATCATCAGTTCTGGAGATCGCCGATGTATCCTCACCGCGTTGCCTTCTTGTTGCTTTCTATCGCCATCGCCCTATTCGCGATGGTTCCCGAGCTGCACGCCGAGGCCACCGCGACAACGTCCAACGATGGTAGCGTCGAGCTGAGCACCGAGGCGGCACCCGTCAAGCCAGAGGCGCCCGGGTCCCAAACCGGGATCGATCCGGCGCGCGTCGGTCTGGCCGGTCTTGGTGTTCCGCTCGTGACGGCGGAGGACTTCGAGCGTGCATCCGCGTTGATCGACGCCCGCATCGCGGACATCGAGAAGGCCGGTCAGGGCGATGTCTCGGTCGCAGAGGGTGAAGCCGTTGCGCCCGACCCCAGAATCGCGCCCCTACAGGCATTGAGACTCGAGGTTCAGCGTCGGGCCGCCTTAGTTGGTCGGCTTCAGGAGGCGCAGGACGCGCTGACGGATCTGCAAGCGGAGAGCAGGACACTCAAGCAAGCCGGGCTTGCGATCAAACCGCCCTACGGCATCACGCGCTTAGACCAGTTTCGCTCCGAGCAGCGCTCCGGCAAGCAGGACGTCGAAGCGGCTGAGCGGGCGCTGGCCATGGCACAACAGCAGATCGCCGCCGCCGACGAGAAGGTCGCGCAGGCCAATGAACGGCGACGGCGTCTCCGCGACCAAGTCGAGCAGGCCGAGGCCGGTGCGGACTCAGGGGTGCTGGCACGTCGGTTGGAGGCCGTCAGGCTGAGCGTGCTCGCCGCGCATTTCCGTCAGGAGGCGGCGCGCACGGAGCTGGAGTTGGCGCAGCGCCAAGACGACCTGGCCCGCCAACGCCTGAGCCTACTGGCGTCCAAGGTCGAGCGGGTGAAGGCGGATCTGGTCTTCACCCAAGCGGCCCTGGATGAGCAGCTCAAGGCGCTCGATGGGCGGGAGAAGAACGCCCGCGAACGCATTACCGTCCTCGAAGAGGCGAGCAATGCGGCCGAGGGGGCGTTGTTCGAGGCGCGGCGACGTCTGCGGCGCACCACAGCCGAGCAGGACAATCCGCTCCTTCAGGAGCGGGTTGCGGCGCGCGAGGCCGAGCTGGCGGCGGCGCGCAAGGGGGTCGAATACCTCAGTCAGATCGTCACCGACATCGCCTCGGCGCGAACCCTCTGGCAACGGCGCTATGCCTTGATGCAGGACGACGCACCAGCGGCGCCCGCCAGTTGGCTGAGCGACACAGACGCGATCCTTGACGCGATCACGGAAGAAACCCAGTACATCCAGGCCAGGATGGCCTCGCTGCGATCCATCCAGCTGACATTGGCGCAGCGCCTTGGCGAATCGCGCCTCGACCCGGAGATGCGCACAGCCATCCAACAGCGCCAGACGGCCCTCGACCAGCAGGAAGGACTGGCCGAGGCGCTGTTGGCCTTCGAGGACCAGCTGCGTGCCTTGGCTCAGCAATTCAGGGCGGAGCTGACGGCTGCGGCGCGCGCGCATACCTTCGCTCAACGCCTGGACGCGCTCGTGGCGCATCTGCGCGGCTGGTGGAATCAAGAACTCTTCGTCTTCCAGGACCAGGGCTTCTATCTGCGGGACATTGTCACGGGCGGGCTGGTGTTCGTGCTTGTCCTCGCCATCGTTTCCTTCTTCAAGACCCTGTTGCGTCGCAGCGTCCTGCCGCGTCTGACCAGCGCGGCGCGGGGGGATGGGCGGGCGCCGCGCGCGTTGGTGCTGGCGTTCATCCGCAACACCAGCCAGATTTTCGTCATGGCCGTTGCCTTCTATGCGGCGATGGCGGCCTCCGGCCTGGCACAGGGTCCGCTCGAGGGCTGGCTATGGTCGGTGCTGGTCGTGGTGGTCTGGCTTCAGGTCGGTCTCTGGGCCAGCGCCGGCGCGGTCGATCTCATCCAGCGCCAACGCAGCCACCGGGAGCGGATCGATCCATCGGCGGTCACCGGCTTCGGCCTCATGCTCTTCTTCGCCCGGGTCGGTATCTGGATGCTGGTGCTGGTCTCGGTGCTCTCGCATTTCGACTATCCCATCACCGGGCTGATCGGGGCGCTTGGCGTCGGCGGCATCGCCATCGCCTTTGCCGTGCAGAACATCCTGGCCGACGTCTTCAGCTCCATGGCTATCATTCTCGACAAGCCCTTTCGGGTCGGTGACTTCATCGTCACCGGCAATACCCTGGGCGTGATCGAGCAGATCGGCGTCAAGACCACCCAGATCCGCAGCCTCTCGGGCGAGCAGGTCATCATGTCCAATACCGAGCTGCTCAACAGCCGCATCCACAACTTCAAGCGCATGCGCGAGCGCCGCGTGGTCTTCAAACTTGGTGTCGTCTATCAGACCCCGCCGGAGACGCTCGAGCGCATCCCGGCGATGATCGAGGAGATCGTGCGGGGCCAGGCGCGCGCCCGTTTCGATCGCGCCCACTTCTTCGAGTACGCCGATTTCGCGCTCATGTTCGAGGTCGTCTATTACGTCCAGGGGGCCGACTACACCCTCTACATGGATATCCAGCAGGCGATCAATCTGGCCATCTACCGCGCCTTCCGTGAAGCCGGCGTGGCGTTCGCCTATCCGACGCAGGAACTCATCCTGCGGCGCGGGCAGGGCATGGCAAAAGCTGCGTTTGACGATGGGCGCTAGGCGGTATCACTTTGACGAATGATGTTATTGGTAATACTATTCGACGGATAAACACCGCGACAAAACTGCTCGACGCTATGCGTCGCTACCCGCTGGATTGGCGTATTGAGCAGCTTCAGACAGTGGCGCGGCAGCATGGCATCGAATGGAGACAGGAGGGCTCCAGCCATTGCGTGTTCATCCGCGCGGACGGCAAGACGTTGCCTGTACCAGCGCATCGTCCGATCAAGCCGATCTACGTCAAGAAGTTTGTGGCCTTGGTCGTGGGAGACTAACCGATGAGAAACCTGGATGATTACCCCTTCGAGATTCGCCCACTGCAGGCCAGCGAGGGTGGTGGGTATCTGATCTCTTACCCGGATTTTTCCGAGTGCATCTCCGATGGCGAGACCATTGAGGAGGCGATCCTCCATGGTCGTGACGCGCTGGCGGCTACCCTTGAGGCGTTGGCGGCCAAGGGCTTTGCGGTGCCCGCGCCAAACAGCGGCGGCGTTGCCTCCGGGAAGTTCGTCGCCCGAGTCCCCAAGATGATCCACGCCCAGCTTGCCAGTCGCGCGAAATCCGAGGGGGTCTCCCTCAATACGCTGGTGCTGACCTTCATTGCCGAGGGTCTGGGGCGGCGTGAGCACCGGGCTTGATGCCCTGCAAGCATGTCATCGACTGGCGGCTCACGGAGCGAGCGTCCAGGAAGCAGAGTCGGTCGGCGGCGGGGACGTTCACGTCTTAGGCGACCGACCGAGAGCCCAGTATACTGGCGGAAAGGCTTCCTTAGGACTTGGGTGCGCATTCGCATGTGAAGCACCAAACAGAGAATAGGGGTACTGACCATGAGTTACGCCGAGCTGATCGATAAACTGAAGACACTTCCGGACGAGAAACGGACCGAGGTTTTCGATTTTGTCGATTATTTGGCCGCCCGATTTGCCAGCCACGGAGCCCCCGCTGTAGATCAGTGGACGGATCGGGAATTTTCCGGCATGGCGATGCAGCAGGCATTGCGCGGCATGGATGATGATCCGGTCATTTACGGCGACGCCGATCTCCGCGAGCGTTGGCAATGAAACGCGCTGGGCAAATCGCCCTGACGCCTTTTCCCAACACCGATCTCTCTGGTTCCAAGCGACGCCCCGTCTTATTAATCCGCCAAGCATCCAACCACTTCGATGACTGGCTTGTGTGCATGGTGTCCTCGCAACTGCATCAAGCCGAGAGCGGTTTCGACGAGATCCTCGTTCCGCAAGACCCTGACTTTGCTTGTTCCGGCTTGAAAGCGCCTAGCGCCTTTCGCGGCTCGCGGTATTGGACGGTAACTTGTAACTACTCAGGTGTCCCAGTCCGGCCCTCGGCCGCCGACTACGCGAAGCGCGGCTGAGGCGGGGTGCCCTGGAAGGTCAGGGTGAGGGCGTTGAAGAGATTCGCCCCCTGCTTGTGCATGGTCGCCAGATAGGAACGGATGGTGCAGAAGGTGTCGAGGCCGCCTGCCGTGCGGAAACCGCCGGAGACTTTCTGCTTAACCTTGGGCATGCGGATCGCCTGCTCACCGAGGTTGTTGGTGAAGGGGACCCCGGGATCGGTCGTGAAGCGCCAGACATCGTCGGCGTAGAGGCGCAAGCGGTCGATGAGATTCAGCGCCTTGCTCTGCTTGGTCCGACCGCGTTTGCCTGAGGGTGGCGCGCGCGGATTGGCCGCCTCGCCGGTGTTGAGGATCTGGTCATAGGCCGTACGATCGTGGGCGATGCGTTCGGCGGAAAGCGGGGCGCCAACCGCCGCGACCTCATGACAGGCTGCGAGCAGTCAATCGAACAGGCACTTGGCCCAGGCTTGCCCCATCTGCTCGAAGACGTCGGTCAGTTCGCGCAGGTGGTGGGCGTTGCACAGGCCGTGCGTGCAGGCGAGCTCCCGATACGGTTTCCAACCGTCGTGGATCAGCGTGCCCGCGAACACGATCAGCAGCCCGAAGGCGTCGAACGCCTGCTGGCCGCGCTTGGGGTGCGCACCGAGCCAGGTCAGCAGCGGGGTCACGAGAACATGCATCCAGTGGATTTTACCGGCCACACGCAGACCGGTTTCGTCGGCGTGGGCGACCGGGGCGGCTTGGAGCGCCTCGCCCATCGCGGCCACGGTCGGGGCGAGCAGCATCTGCGCTTCAGCCTGGATCGCCAGCACCGTGGCGTCGGACATCGGCAGACCGAACAGATCGCCCATCAACTCACCGGTGCGTGCCAGCGGCAGCATGTGGTGGTGGGTCAGTTGCACGAGCGCAGCCTTGCTGTGCGGTCCATACTGCACCGGTGCGGACACCGTCGCGGGACATGCGCCGCGATGGACCTTCCCACAGGTGCATTGCGCTTCGAGGACCTGGTGCTCGGTGACCTCGCAGCGCAGCGGCGGCAGGTCGAACACCTGGCGGGTCTCCACCACCACCGCCGCCGCGCCCAAGGGGCGATGACAGGCATCGCACTGGCTCGCCGGGGCATGCGTTT
>NZ_NRRF01000072.1 GCF_016583565.1 Thiocystis violacea
ATCCGAAAAAGCCGCATCTGTCCGTCGCGCGCTTGCTCGCACAGCGTCAACAGCCCAAGACGCCCTCCCTGAAGCGGGGGGAACGGCGTCCGATGATTTGCCACGAATCGTGACCTTCACAGCCATGGAGGTATACGACCACAGCCGAGTCTGCTAGCCAGAGTTCGCACTCGAAACCGCCCGCTGCCAGAGCGCTCACCAAGCCCATCGACCAATCAAAGCCAAAACTCGGGATAACGCCGGGTGTGCGGGATGTTGTTCACCAGGAGCGCAACGACGAGCAGGATGAGCGGCGATAGGGTTGCCGGAATCAACACGAAGAGATAGCCCAGGGCATGGACCTGCTCCGAGCCAATGACCGCGATCAGCGCCGTCGCGCCACCTGGCGGGTGGAGGGTCTTGGTCAGATGCATGACGGCGATTGCGGTGGCCACCGCAAGCGCCTGCGCGAGCCAGGGGTCTTGATGCAGCAGCTTCCAGCAAGTCACGCCGATCAGGGCGGAGAGCAGGTGCCCGCCGACCAGATTGCGGGGCTGGGCCAAGGGACTGCGCGGGGCGCCGTAGAGCAGCACCGCCGAGGCCCCGAGCGAGCCCATCATGAGCGTGGCGTCACCGGCGGAGAAGAAGCGGTGATTCAACCAGGCGACGGCACCCATGCCGATGATGGCACCGACCCACGACCAGATGACCTCCGCCGCGCTCACACGTGGAGGGCTGCCCCGCGTCGTGCCGCGCATCTTTTGCAGGTAGTCCAAGATGCTCATACACCGCCACCAAGATCGCGGGAGACAGGAAGCCCCTTGCAGGGGCAATCCGGCGGTCTAATCGCCATGCGCGACAGCGGCCAGGGTGCGCCTATCGCATTTTCGGATCGCGCGATTCGCGACCTGTCCTGCACCGCGACGGACGCTGGCGCCCAATAGACGTGAACTGGATCGCTTCGCATGCCCCAGAAACCTCCCGCGCCATCGGACGCACATCCATCGCGGCTCATCCTCGCGCACCGACAGCGCGCACAGGCGGTTCAGATCGACCTCCACCCCAGATCCCAGAAGCCAGTCCCCGGCTCCGACGCCGCTTGGTCACAGCGACCCATCCTGCCGCCTGAGCGCCGAATCGCCAACGACGCCGGCAGAGGCCGCGGGCGCGGCGACAGCGCGCACGGCGGCGACATAATGGCTGCCGCGCAGCAGAAACCGTTTCTCGACCAGATGCCACAGCGCCATGGCGCCGAGCCCCGTCAGCAGGATCACGACCGCGAAGTAGACCCAGGGATGCGCCTGCGGCCAGCTTCCAAGCAGCAGCAACTGGATGATGGGGAAATGCAGGATGTAGACCCCGTAGGAGAAATCGCCGTACTTGCCGAGGTTGCCGACATAGAGAAACAGCCCGAAGAAGACGACGAGCGTCGCCAAGGCGAAGGGCTCCAGCAAGGGCAGCGGACACAGCCGTGTCGCCAGGAGGATCGCAACCGCGACCACGAGGAAAGGCACCAGGCGACGCTCGAACAGCGGCAGATAGTAGTAGAGAAAGGCGCCAGCCATGAAATAGCACAGTTGCCCCGGCAGCTGCCGGCCAAGCTCCGCATAGAGTCCGGAGCCGGTCCGCTCCGCGGCGAGCGCAAACAGCTCCGCGTAGGCGACGGAGCCGCCATAGACCAGTAGCAGCACCAGCAATCGGTTCGAGCGCCTGAACACAGCGACGAAGAGCGGGACGCTCAGGTAGAAGGAGACCTCGATCTTGAGCGTCCAGAGCGCGCCATTCACCGCGGCCAAGGGATGGGACTCAAAGACGCCCGGCAACGTCTGATGCAGGAAATTCAAGAAGCTCAGGTTCGCCAGCACGTAGGCAACCCAGTCGCTCGAAAAATAGTCGCCGAGCCGCTGGCGACTGACGGCCGCCAATCCGAAGGCACAGAGCATGACCACGGTGAAATAGGCCGGATAGATGCGTCGGATCCGTTTCACCGCATAGGCCCGCAGCGACGATGAACGCTCGTAGCTCATGAAGATGAGAAAGCCGCTGACGACGAAGAAGCCCTTCACCGCCACCGTCGAGGAGAGCAGCCGCGCTACCCCGCTCAGCGACTCGAAACCGGAGAGCTGATAGGCATGGGTCAGGCACACCGTCGCGGCGAGCAGAAGCCGAATGAGGTCGAAGTTGTTCTGGCTCAATCTGGGATGATCGTCGCGCCGCACATCCAACTCCTGGGCAAGGGCTACCGATGCCGGTTGCCGCTATTGTAGCCGGATCCAGCCGGCGCACCGGGTCGCGCGGCTCTTCAGACAGGCCAAGGCAGCCGCCGAGGAAGACCCTTGCCCAAGCGTCGCGACCCGCCCGACCGACATCCACCACCACGACCGGGACCGCACATGAGCCGTTTTCTCTTCTCGACCATGGGATCGCTCGGCGATCTGCATCCTTACATCGCCATTGCGCGCGCCCTGATCGAGCAGAACCACAGCGCCGTCATCGCAACGGCGGAGCACTATCGCGGCGCCGTCGAAGGCGCGGGCATCGAGTTCGCACCGGTCAGGCCCGATGTCGCCGATCTCGGGGACTATCCACGGCTGGTCGAGACGCTCTTCGATATCCGGCGTGGACCCGAGCATCTGATCCGCCAGGTCGTCATGCCCTACCTGCGCCCCGCTTACGCATCGCTCATGGCGGCATCGGCCGATGCGGATCTGCTCGTATCGCACACCCTCGCCATGACCCTACCCATCGTCGCCGAGCGCCGCGGCCTGCCCTGGGTCGCGACCGTGCTCGCACCCATGAGCTTCATGTCCGCCTTCGATCCCCCGCTGATCGCCACCCAGCCCTGGCTGCAAAAGCTGCATGGATTCGGTCCCTGGCCGCACCAGCTGGCATTCTGGCTATTCAAACGGAGCATCTGGGGCTGGGAGGCTCCCCTGCGCGCGCTCCGCGCGGAGCTTGGCGTCTCCCCGCTGAGGCGGCTGGCGCTCTTCGAGGGACAATTCTCACCGCATCGGAATCTCGCGCTCTTCGACGCCGCGCTGGCCCGGCCTCAGCGGGACTGGCCGCCGCGGACCCACATCTGCGGCTGTCCCATCTATGACGGCCAGCCTGAAGACGCGGCGCTGCGTGCCGAGCTGGACGCCTTTCTCGCCGAAGGAGAGCCTCCCATCGTCTTCGCGCTGGGATCCTCGGCAGTCTGGATCGCCGGAGACTTCTGGGAGCACGCCGTCAGCGCGGCACGCCAACTGGACCGGCGCGCCCTCCTCATCACCGGACCCGCCACGCCCGAGAACCTGCCCGATGGCATCCGCGCCTTCCCCTACCTGCCCTACTCGCGCGCCTTTCCCCGCAGCGCGGCCGTCGTGCATCAGGCCGGCATCGGCACACTCTCGCACGCCATGCGCTCAGGCCGCCCGCAGCTGCTGGTGCCCGTCGCTTTCGATCAGCCCGACAACGCGCGCCGCGCGATTGCCCTGGGTGTGGGCCGCAGCCTGCCATTCCGTGCGATCACAGGCGCCCGACTGGCCGAAGAGCTGCGGCGATTGCTCGATGAGCCGCGCCACACACAAGCCGCCGCCGACCTCGCGCGGCACCTGTCGGAGAAAGAGGGTGCGACAGAGGCGGCGGAGGCGCTGATCGCCTGCCTGGCGGAGGCAAGCGCTTCGGGACGAAGGTGAATCGCGGCCGCGCGAACAAGCGGGAGACGCGCGCAAACGCCTCGGCGCAGCGGCGTGGATGTCTTCAGGCAGACGCCGTAGCGCGGCCGGCCACTCGGTCGCGAGTCGCCTGCACGCGGGGCAATGCCTGTTCGAAGTCGAAGTCCGTGACCAGCGCCTCGACCACGGGGTAATCGGACCCCAGACCGGCACGCAGCAGGACGGCGTGCTCCTGCAGCAGCTTGACCGACTTGGTATCGTCCTGCTCCAAGAGCCTGACGAGCCCATCCAAGACGTCGAGCAGCGCGGTACGGTCAGGCACATCGGCCGAGGGCACGGATGCGGCCTCGACGGGAGGCGGCAAGGCCTCTCGCAGTGGCGTGAAACCGGCATCCACGGCCGCGATCATCGCTCGGACTGACTCCAGGTCCGGCTGATCGCTGGCACGGATGGCCGCATCCAGCTCGGCGGCACCTTGGGCGACCTCCGTGATCCCCAGGGTACCGGCCACGCCCTTCAGACCGTGCGCGAGCTGGCGAATCTGCTCGAAGCCATGCACCTCGAGCGCCTCGGACATGCGGGCTGGATCGCCTTCATGCGAGACGAGGAAACGGCCGAGCAACGACAGATATTTGGCGCGATTCCCACCGAGCATGGCCAAACCGCGCGGCACATCGACACCCGAGAGCCGCCCGATCCGAGCCATCCTAGCCTCAGCCTCCTGATCCGGCGCCTGACTCGCAGAGGTTGGCGCCGGCATTGGCGCGGCTGGCGCGGACCGGGGCTCAGCTGCCCCGGTCGGTGGCGGCAGCCAGCGCAGCAAGGCATCGAAAAGATCCTTGGGATCGACGGGCTTGGCGACGAAATCGTTCATTCCCGCGTCGATGCAGGCCTGGCGATCCTCGGCAAAGGCGTTGGCCGTGAGCGCCAGAATGGGTTTGTCGCGCCACCGCGGCAAACGGCGGATACGGCGCGTCGCCACCAGTCCATCCATGACCGGCATCTGCATGTCCATCAAGATCAGGGCGTACTCGGTGTTGGAGCTGGCCTTCTCCAGCGCCTGCTGACCATTCTCGGCCGCCTCGACCTCGATCCCGATGGACCCGAGGAGTTGGGTGGCCACCTCCCGATTGACGGCATTGTCCTCCGCGAGCAGGAGGCGCGTGCCCGCATAATGCGCACGCAGCTGGGCCTCGGACTCCGACTGATGAAAGGGCGAGACCGCCGCGCCGGGCTCACCCGGCGCGAGCCGGGCCGTGAACCAGAAGGTGCTGCCCTGCCCCGGCCGACTCTCCACGCCGGCACAACCGCCCATCACCTGGGCCAGCTGGCGCGTGATGGCCAACCCCAGACCGGTGCCGCCGAACCGGCGGGTGGTCGAGCTATCCGCCTGCTCGAAGGCCTTGAAGAGGCTTGACAGCCGCTCGGCGGGAATGCCGATCCCGGTATCCTCGACCTCGAACCGGACCATGAAAGGGTCCGCGTCTTCGCTGAGGACGCGCGCGCGCAGGATGATGCGGCCCTGCTCGGTGAACTTGACCGCATTGCTGGCGTAATTGAGTAAGGCCTGACGCAGCCGCGTGAGGTCGCCACGCAGCCAACGGGCGTCGCTTTCAGTCTCCAGACTGATCTCCAGGTGCTTGAGTCGCGCCTCGTCCTGAATCAGCGAACGGACCTGGTCCAGCAGCCCATTCAGGGCGAAGTCGTCGCACTCCAGCTGCAGCTTGCCGGCCTCGATCTTGGACAGATCCAGAATATCGTTGATGACGGTGAGCAGATGACGCGCCGCGCCGTCGATCTTGCTCAGCCGGTCCAGGTTCGGGGCACTCACCGTATCGCGCCTCACCAAGTGGGTGAGCCCGATGATGGCGTTCATCGGCGTGCGGATCTCATGACTCATGTTGGCCAGGAAGGCGCTCTTGGCGCGCGCCGCACTCTCGGCCTGCTCGGCGCGGCGCGCCAGTTCCGCCTCCATCTCGCGCTGCGGCGTGATATCGCGCGAGAAGCCCACGGTGCCCAACACACGGCGATCGGCGTCGAGGATGGGCGCCTTGAAGGTCTCGAACACGGCGTCCGGGCGATGTGGCAGACGCTCCTCGACCGTCTTCTGATGCCGCGTGCGGATCACCTCCTGGTCATCCGCCATGTGGGCCCGCACCGCGTCACGCGGCAAGCTGCCCAGGTCGGTCCGGCCGAGCATCGACTCCGGGGTACCGCCATGGGCGTCGGCAAAGACCCGGTTCACCGCCAGAAAACGGCCTTCCCGGTCCTTCATCCAGGCCATGTGCGGCAGATTGTCGATCAATGCCTGCAGTGCATGGGTCTTTTGGTGAAGCTCCAGGGTACGCAGCTCGACCAGTTCCTCGAGGTGATTGCGGTGACCTTCGAGCTCTTCGGCCAGGCGTTTCTTCTCGGTGATGTCTTCCTTGACTGCGACGAAATGGGTAATGCGCCCGTCCGCCTGGCGGATCGGGGAGACGATCGAGCTCTCGTGGTAGATCTCTCCGTTCTTGCGCTTGTTGATCAGATCACCCTGCCAGACCGCGCCCTGAGTGATCGCCTCCCACAGCGCCGAGAAGGTCGCGCGTGGGGTGAGTCCAGACTTGAGTAGGCGTGGGTTTTGCCCAATCACCTCCTCACGCGAATAGCCGCTCACGGCCTGGAAGGCGTCGTTGACATACTCGATCCGGCCCGCGAGATCGGTGATGACGATACTCTCCGGACTCTGCTCGACGGCGAGCGAGAGCTTGCGCAGCTGCACCTCCATCCGCTTGCGATCCGTGATGTCGCGGAAGACGCCGCGGCGGCCGAGGAACTCACCGTCAAGACCAACCACCGGGTTGCAGACGTGCTCGATCCAACGCTCCTCGCCCTCGCGGGTCAGGAGCCGAAAACTCAGATGCTCCTCGTCAGAGTTACCCGATGACAGCGAGGCGTCGCGATGGTGATGCCAGAGGTCGCGATCAGCGGGATGGATGAGACGCTCCAGCAGATCCGTGTCGGCCATAAAGTCTTCGGCGCGATAGCCCGTGATCTCGGCGCACGCGGGTGAGACGTATTGATAGCGCCCGTGCGCACCCAGCCAGTACTCCCAGTCAGGACTGTATTCCGCCAGCACGCGGTAGCGCTCGCGGCTATCGCGCAGTCGCTCTTCGTCGCGCTGCTTGTCGACATAGACGGCGATGTGCGCCGCAATGGCATCCAACAGCGACTGATCCATGGCCTGAAAGGGCCTGTGTGCATGCTGGGCGGGCGCCATGCGGTAAACGACCAGCAACTCACCAGCCTGTCCCTCGGCCAGATGCAGCGGCACGCGCTGAACCCAGGGCGTCGACCCGAATTGCGCCGTCGCGTAGGTGGCATCGGGCAAGCAGATCGCGGCTTCCGCCAACTCTGGCGACGCGCAGGCGGCGGGCAGTCGCTCGACCACGCGCTGCAGCACCTGCGCCATGGGCGCGTCGGCATGGCTGGTCTCATCCAGCACGGCATAGAGCGCCCCAAGATCCGACAGGCGGGCCTGCAGATCCGCCTCGCGCAGACGCAGCCGCTCGCTCGTCTCCACCAGAGAGCGGCGCTGCTCGACGGATTCGGTGCGATCGATGACGGCGCAGACATACTGCTCGACCTGGTCCATTGACGTGAGCAGCGCGGCGATGTGGAGATCGCCGATGAAGGGGCCGCGCGCGCCCCCGCGAAAACGAATTCCCGTCAACTCGACGCCCTGAGCACCGGCGTTGCCGTTCCAGGCGCGCATGACCCGGTCGCGATCCGCCTCGTCGATGAGCCGCGTGAAGTAGTGCTGATGGAAGTGCGTATGCTTGAGACTGAAGAGCCTCTGCGCGGCCAGGTTCGCCTCGGTCACCAGACCGCGGTGATCGACGACCAGTTCGGCGACGGGAAGGCTGTTGAAGAAGGCCGTGAAGCGCTCGAGCGCGCGCTGGTTTTCCTCCTGCGTGCGCTGCAGCTCCTCGTTCTGGATCTGCAGCTCGGCCTGGTAGATCCGCAGACTCTCCACCACGGCCGCCACGCCGACGTCCGCCTCCTGAAGCACCTCGTCGGCGATATCGAAGCGCCCGCGCTGCAACGCATCGAGAGCGCGCGCCTTGATCTCCTCCGCGGAGGCGTCGCACCAATCCGCATAGGCGGATTTCGCGACGAGTTCTGGACGATCCGAGCCTTTCTCTCTTGTGCTCATCTGCTGCAAGCGGTCGAGGGACCGCAAAGACCCGTTAAGGACGTCAAAGACCGCGCGAGTCGACCGGGTGATGGGCAGCGCGCTCTGCGCGCAAGATGGCTGTCGATTGCGGCGATTCGAGCTCGCGCTTGGGTGCTCAAGTCGGTGTCCACCATACCGTCTATCATAATCCCTATGACCGCTGCGGAGCGGGATCCTTTTGGGTCTCTCGTCACAGCTTAGAGGAAAGCCAATCTAGCGTGTCCGCCACCCCAGCCGGCGAACGGACCCGCGCCACCAGCCAACAGCCAACAGCGCCCGCGCAACCCAAACCGCACATCAGCCGGCCTGGATGGCCGCCCAGAAAACCATCCTGAGAACGGCTCCACAAGATCGAACAGCCAAGCTTGGGTCTGAGTCCCAGTGGGTTTATAAGTAAGGAGTGAAATGCTTCCAGTAGCCTCCCGAAGAGCAGTAGCCTCCCGAAGAGCAGCAATGACGACTCACACCAAACCTTCCTCGCGCTCATCGAGCGCCAGTCTTTACCCCTCGAAAGCCGCGCTCGAATCCGCTTTCGCCATCGCGCGCAAGGCCAAGATCCCCCAGATGCCTGACGTCGTGCTTGCACTGCGCAAAGAGGTCAACCGACCCGAGCCGGACCTCGCGGTCGCCGCCGAACTCATCGCGCAAGACCTCGCGATGACCGGACTGCTCCTCAAGACCATCAACTCACCCGCCTTCAGCCTCGCGACCAAAATCTCCAGCGTACAGCAGGCAGCGTCCCTGATCGGATTGAAACGGCTCAACAACCTGGTGAGCGCCGAGGCCGTCAACCAGCTGCTCGGACCACAACAGGGCTCGATTCGCGTGATTTGGGAGTCGATGCTGGAGGAGGCCCGCCTCATGGCCGCCATTTCGCACGCCGTTCCTGACATCAGCGACGACGAAGCCTATCTGTACGGCATCATGCACGATGCCGGCGCCCTCATCTTCGCCTCGCTCTCAACGGACTACGGCTCGATGTGGAGCCTAAACAGCAGCACCCCGCGCGAGCTGCTCGCCTATGAGAAGCACACCATGGGCGTTGAGCACACCGTCCTCGGATTCCTGCTCGCCAGCCACTGGCAGCTGCCCAACCACATCGGGCTCGCCATCTGCCACCACCACGCCCCCGGACACCTCAATGCCGAGGATACGCGGGTAAACCACCTCGTCGCACTGGCCAAGTTCGCCCACTACCTCATCGCGCTCTCCCAAGGCACCGAAGAGCTCCCGGACATGCGCGCCTATCGCGAAGAGGCCTGGCAAGACCTCGACATCAGCGAAAAGGACTGGACGGATCTGTGTACGAAAGCGACGGAAGGCGGGTTCAGCACGTAGCCGAGGCCGGGCGGGAGGCAGTCTCGCAAGCGGGACCGATAAGGCCGCGCCGAATGCGACCTGGCGTGTCAACGACCATCGAGCCATCAGCTCAGCGCTAGTCGCGGCCACCGTACGGCCGGATTCGAGTGGCTCGTGTGACCTCAATGCCCTGCGTTCCGGAGAGATGAGATTTCCTGGATTTTTCAGTCCTAAGGAAACTGTGATCGACCTCTCACGACGGTTTGCCAGTCCTCGAGTACGCTTATTCCGATTTCGGCGAGCGGCGCGCACGGCATCCGATTAGCACGAATGGTGTCCGATCGTCGCGCTGGGTCCAGCCTAGAAAGAGGGATGCTCTCAGGCGTCCCGCCAGCGCCTTCAGCTCAGCTGACTCACAGCCCTAGCCTTCAGCGAGGAATCTCATGTCTTCCAACACCTCCACCACCAATCCGTCCAGCGGCATCTATTTCATCGCCAGCGATCTCGCCGATCTCGACACCCTGTTGCTCGGGCTGCCGGAGGGCGCCGAAGTCCATCGGGTCGACCCGGCCGAAGACGGTCTCGCGCAGATCCTGGCCGCGCTGGAGGGCAGAGTGGGGGTGGGCGCCATCCATGTCTTCAGCCACGGTGGCTCCGGATACCTGAATCTGGGCATCGACAGCCTCGACGCCGAAACCCTGTCGGCGCGCGCGGATGATCTGGCCACGCTCGGCCAAAGCCTGGGCGAGGATGCCGACATCCTGCTCTACGGCTGCAATGTGGCGGAGGGAGACGCCGGGGCCACCTTCATCGAGCGCCTGGCCGAGCTGACCGGCGCGGACGTGGCCGCCTCTGATGATGCGACTGGCGCGGCGAGCCTGGGCGGGGATTGGGAACTGGAGGTGCAGACCGGGGCTATCGAGAGTCTGGCGCTCGATCCAACCGCCTATCAGGCCGTCTTGGCTGCACCCGCAATAAACGGCCTGAGCACGGTTTCCTTCTCGGAGGGTGATTCACCCATCATCGTCGACAGCGACATCAGCTTCTCCGGGGGCTCGGATTTCGGTGGCGGCTATATCCGCTTCAGCGTCGCCAGTGCGAATGCCGGCGATCAATTCGCCCTGACCCAGGGCAATGGCATCACGATCAGTGGCTCTGCCGTCTATTCCTCCGGTACCTTCATCGGAAGCATCGACGCCACACGCAATGGTCAGAATGGTCAAGACCTTCAAATCAACTTCGAGTCGGACTTCACCAATCCGTCGTTCGAGGATGGCGGCGTCACGGGATGGACCATCGGTACGCAGCGAGTCATCCTGGGCACAACGGTGATCAATGGCCACCTAACGCCCGATGATACAACGGATCCTCCCAACTCAGGGAATGATGCCGGCGGCATCAGCTCGATGAACTACAACTACGAATGGTCGACGAGCGAGCATACTGACGGGGCCGCCTCACTACGTCTTTACAACTCTGGTCAAACACAATCTGGCTATGACGTTGTACATGGGCCTTATGCCTATTCCAACAGCTTTGCCGCGAACGCTGGAGACACGCTCTATTTCGACTGGCGGGCCTTAGCCGGCGGCGATGCCTACGACGCCTATGGCTACATGATGAAATCCGATGGTTCGCAATACGTCAAGGTGCTCGATGCCACCGGCGCGAACGACTCGGGTTTCACCAACTGGACAACCGCCAGTGTGAACGTGCCAACGAGCGGCGATTGGTACTTCGTATTCGTCGCTGGCACCTACGATTACACCGGCGGGATGGCAGTCGGCGGTTCGCTGTATATCGACAACTTCAAGGTATTCGGCAATACGGTGAACGATTCGGTGCTGGATACCCTTGCCCGCCAAGTCACTTACCAAAATACCGCAGTGGATTCGCTGCTTTCCAGGACCATGACGGTTTCGGTGGCGGATGGATCGAGCAATCTCAGCTCGGCCAACAGCACGATCAACATCACCCAAGCCAACAATGCACCCAGCTTAACCGGCCCCGCCACGCTGACTGCGGTCAATGAGGACGTGACAAGTCCGGCGGGCAACACGGTTGGCAACCTCTTCAACGGACTCTATTCGGACCCGGATACGGTCTATGACCCAGCCGACACCCTGGGCGGCATCGCCATCGCCGCCGATGGCAGCAACGCGGCCCAAGGCACCTGGGAATACAGCACCGACGGCTCAGCCTGGCACGCGGTCGGCGCGGTCTCCAACACCAGCGCCCTCGTGCTGAGTAGCACCGCATCGCTGCGCTTCGTACCGGCGCAGGACTATGACGGCACGCCGGGCGACTTGTCGGTCCATGCGGTCGACAGCTCCTATGCCGGCGTTTACACCAACGGCACCTCTCGAAGCACCTTCGACACCACGACCGACGACAGCAGTTCGTCGGTGTCCGCGGCGGCCGTGACCCTGGGGACCTCCGTCACAGCCATCAACGACGACCCCACCGCCACGGGCGTGCCGACCGCCGCGATCGACGCGCTCGAAGACACGCCGGTCAACGTGGATCTCTCCTCAATGACGCTCGCCGACGTCGACGCCGGCAGCAGCGACATCACGATCAAGATCGGCGCGCCTGCGGGGACGCTCTCGGCGAGCGACGCCGACGGCGTGGTGGTCGGCGGCAGCGGCACCGGCAACCTGACGCTCACCGGAACCGTCGCCGAGATCAACGCCTATCTCGGCAACGCCAGCGCCGTCAGCTACCTGGGTGTGGCCGACGCCAGTGGCCCGGTGAGCCTGAGCCTGGCGGTCAATGACAACAGCCATACCGGCTCCGGCGGTGGAACCGATATCCCGCTCGGCGGCGGCAGCCTCACTGTCGATATCACTGCGGTCAACGACGCCCCCGCGGGCGCTGACAAGACCCTGACCATCGCCGAGGACGCCGCCTACAGCTTCATGGTGGCGGACTTCGGCTTCACCGACGACCAGGACGGCGACGCTCTGCTGGCCGTGACGATTACCTCGCTCCCAGCCAACGGCGCCCTGACGCTCGATGGCAACGCAGTCAGCGCCAATCAGAGTATCGCGGTCGACGACATCAGCAACGGTCTCTTGGTCTTCACCCCAGGTGCGGAGGAGAGCAATCCCAGCGGCTATGCCGACTTCACCTTCCAGGTGCAAGACAACGGCGGCACTGCCAATGGCGGTGTCGATCTGGACCAGAGCCCCAACACCATCACCTTCAACGTGACATCGGTCAACGACGCCCCGACCCTCAGCGGCACCGGCAACGACCTCAACACCATCACCGAAGACGACACCGCCAATGCCGGTCAAGCCGTCTCCGCGCTGATTGCCACCCTCAGCGATCCTGATGGTCCCGGCGCCGGCATCGCCATCCATGGCGCCACCATCGATGGCGGCGGCACCTGGCAGTACCAGCTCGATGGAACCGGAAGCTGGGTCAACTTCCCCGGTGTGTCGAACGCCAGCGCCCTGCTGCTGGACCAGGCCGACCTGGTGCGCTTCGTCCCAGACGGCGCCAACGGCACCAGCGCCAGCTTCGACTACTACGCCTGGGATCAGAGCGTCGGCAGCGGCAGCGCCGGCGACAGCGTCGACGTCACCACCCGCGGCACCACCACCGCCTTCTCCGAGGACGGCGATACCGCCAGCATCCTGGTCAGCGACGTCGCCGATCCGCTCAGCCTCGACCTCGACGCCAATAACTCCACCGCCAGCGGCGACGCCTACCTCACCACCTTCAAGCCGCGCGGCAGCGAAGTCGCCGTGGTCGACAACGATGTGAGCATCAGCGACGTCGACCTCGACGGCGGCCAGCCTCAAGGCATCAGCAGCGCCACCGTCACCATCACCGAAGGCGCCTTCGACAACCTCTTCGGCACCACCTACGAGACCCTAAGCGCGCGTGCCGCCGGCGCGGGCAGCAGCGCCATCACCAGCTTCACCGCCCCCTCCAGCGCGACCCTGAGCATCAGCGGCAATGGCAGCACCTCCGTCACCATCAGCGGCGCCGGCACCTGGGCGGACTACGAGGCCGTGCTGCAGACCCTCTTCTATAACAACGCCAACGTCAGCCCCGTGACCGGCGACCGGGAGATCACCGTCAGCGTCACCGACAGCGGCGGGCAGAGCACCAGCGCCCTCACCACCGTGCAGGTCCCCTGGGTGCCGGTCATCGACCTCAATGGTGCGAGCGACACCTCCACCAACCGCGACTACACTACCACCTATGCCGAGGATGCCCCGGGTGTCGCCATCGCCACCCCCACGGCCACCATCACCGACCAGGACGGCAACCTCGCCAGCGTCACGCTCACCCTCGACGATCCGCTCAACGATGGCGCCGAGTACCTCTACCTGGATCCCGCACAGATCGCTCAGTTGGTCGCCAACGGCATTACCCTGAGCGGCAATGAGACCCACAGCCTCACCCTCACGGGCGATCGCGACGCCACCACCTTCCAGTACTTCCTGCGCGGTGTGAAATACCTCAACACCGCCACCGACGCCGATACCAGCGCCGACCGCAGCGTCACCGTCAGCGCCGTCGACGCCGACGGCAACACCAGCGTCGACGCCGTCACCACCATTCAGATGCAGCCGGTCAACGACGCCCCCGAGGGCAGCGACGCCAACGCCACCATCGCCGAGGACGCCAGCTACACCTTCGGCGTCGGCGACTTCGGCTTCAGCGACCCCAACGACACCCCGGCCAACGCCCTGCTGGCGGTGACCTTCACCACCCTGCCCGCGGCCGGCACGCTGACCCTCGAGGGCGTGGCGGTGAGCACCGGGCAAAGCGTCAGTGCCCTCGATATCGCCGCCGGCAAGCTCGTCTTCGCCCCCGCGGCCGATGCCAGCGGCGCACCCTACGCCAGCTTCACCTTCCAGGTGCAGGATGATGGCGGCACCGCCAACGGCGGCGTCGACCTCGATCCCAGCGCCAACACCTTCACCCTCAACGTCACCGCCGCCAACGATGCCCCGGTGCTCAGCGGCAGCGGCAGTGACCTCACCCCCATCACGGAAGATGAGCTCAGCAACGCCGGCCAAGCGGTCTCTGAGTGGATCGCCACGGTGAGCGACCCCGACGCCGGCGCCCAGCAGGGCGTGGCCATCTATGCCGCCAACAACGCTGGCCCCGGCGACGGCACCTGGCAGTACAGCGTCGATGGCGGTGCTTGGACCAACTTCCCGAGCCTGGCCCAGACCGCAGCACTGCTGCTCAAGGCGAGCGACCTGGTTCGCTTCGTCCCCGACGGCGAGAACGGCACCAGCGCCAGCTTCGACTACTACGCCTGGGATCAAACCAGCGGCGCGGCCGGGACGACGGCCGACGTCACCACGCGCGGGGATGCGAGCGCCTTCTCGCTCACTGGCGATGCCGCCAGCCTCACGGTCAGCGATGTCAACGACGCCCCCACCCTCGACCTCGACGACGATGATTCCAGCGGCGCTGGTGATCCGGACTTCATCACCCTGTTCCGTCCGCGCGGCGAGGCGGTGGCGGTCGTCGATAGCGATATCGATATCGATGACGTCGACTTCGGCGACACCCTCAGCGGTGCCACCGTGGCGATCACCGACGGTGACCTCGACAACGACTTCACCCTCCAGGAGACCCTTACGGCCCAGCTCGGCGGCAGCCCCATCACCAGCTTCAACGCCCCGTCCGGGGTAAGCTTGAGCGTCAGCGGCAACGGCTCGACCCTGATCACGATCAGCGGCACAGGCACTCAGGCCGACTATGAGGCCGTGCTCCAAACCATCGTCTACAACAACATCAACCCCTCGGCCTACTCCGGCGACCGCGAGGTCACCGTGACCGTCACCGACAGCGCCGTCACCGAGCCGGGCGAGCCGCTCAGCGCCATCGCCGTCACCACCATCCAGGTGCCCTGGACCCCGGTCATCGACCTCAATGGTCCAGCCGTCGACGGGCGCGATCACAGCGTGACCTACACCGAGGGGCGGAGCGGCGTGGCGCTGGCCACCGCCGACAGCACCATCACCGACCAGGACGGCAACCTGAGCACGCTCACCCTGACGCTGACCAACGGCGATGGCGGTGCACCGGTCGATGGGACGGCCGAGGCGTTGTTCGTCGATCAGTCTCTCATCAATGCGCTCACCGGATTAGGCATCACCACCAGCGTCAGCCCGGACGGCTGGGGCGTGACCTTCACGGCCACCCCGCCGGCCGGCCTGGATGCCACCTTCTTCCAGCTCGCCCTGCGCGGGGTGCAGTACCGCAACACCTCCGACGCCCCGAGCAGCGCGAGCACCCGTCTGGTGCAGGTCGAGAGCCACGACGCCGATGGCCATCTAGGCTTAGGCGCCACCACCACCATCAGCCTGGTCGCGGTCAACGACGCCCCGGGCGGGGCCGTCACCATCGCCGGCACGCCCGCCGAGCTGCAGGAACTCAGCGCCAACATCACCACCCTCAGCGACGCCGATGGCCTCACCGGCGCGGCCTACGCCTACCAGTGGCAAGTCAGCAACGACGGCGGGAGCAACTGGTCGGACGTCAGCGGCGCGACCGCCGCGACCTATACCCCCGATGACACCATCGGCGGACAGCAGGTGCGCGTGGTGGTCAGCTACACCGACGACGCCGGCTTTGCCAACAGCCTGCCCAGCACCGGGGTGGCGATCACCAATGTGCGCGATACCATCACCTTTACCCCGAATGCCGACACCTACAACGGCACGGACATCGGCGAGCGCCTCTATGCCCTGGCCGGCGACGATGTGATCAACGGCTATGGCGGTGATGATCTCATCGACGGGGCCGAAGGCAACGACAACCTCGCCGGCGGGCCCGGCAATGACACCCTGCTCGGGGGCCTCGGCAACGACCGCCTCGGCGGCGGCTTCGACGATGACATCCTCGACGGTGGCGAGGGCGATGACCTCTTCGCGGCCAACCCCGCGGGCAACGACACCCTCATCGGCGGCAACGGCAATGACACCGCCGACTACAGCGCCTCCACCGATGGCATCACCATCGACCTCAAGCTGACCACCGCCCAGCGCGTCAGCACCTACAGCGGCACCGATATCCTCTCCGGTATCGAGAACCTCATCGCCACCGCCTACGCCGATACCCTGCTCGGCGATGACAATGCCAATCGCCTCAGCGGCGGTAACGGCGATGACTTCATAAACGGCTACGGCGGTGATGATGTCATCGACGGCGGCGCCGGCGACGACAACCTCGCCGGCGGGCCCGGCAATGACACCCTGCTCGGGGGCCTCGGCAACGACCGCCTCGGCGGCGGCTTCGACGATGACGTCCTCGACGGTGGCGAGGGCGATGACCTCTTCGCGGCCAACCCCGCGGGCAACGACACCCTCATCGGCGGCAACGGCAATGACACCGCCGACTACAGCGCCTCCACCGACGGCATCACCATCGACCTCAAGCTGACCACCGCCCAGCGCGTCAGCGCCTACAGCGGCACCGACACCCTCTCCGGTATCGAGAACCTCATCGCCACCGCCTACGCCGATACCCTGCTCGGCGATGACAATGCCAATCGCCTCAGCGGCGGTAACGGCGATGACTTCATCAACGGCTACGGCGGTGATGATGTCATCGACGGCGGCGCCGGCGACGACAACCTCGCCGGCGGGCCCGGCAATGACACCCTGCTCGGGGGCCTCGGCAACGACCGCCTCGGCGGCGGCTTCGACGATGACGTCCTCGACGGTGGCGAGGGCGATGACCTCTTCGCGGCCAACCCCGCGGGCAACGACACCCTCATCGGCGGCAACGGCAATGACACCGCCGACTACAGCGCCTCCACCGACGGCATCACCATCGACCTCAAGCTGACCACCGCCCAGCTCGTCAGCGCCTACAGCGGCACCGACACCCTCTCCGATATCGAGAACCTCATCGGCAGCGCCCACGCCGATACCCTCAACGGCAGCGCCGTGGCCAATGTGCTCACCGGTGGCGCCGGAGCCGACCGCTTCGTCTTCGATGATGCCCTCGGCGGCGGCAATGTCGACACCCTGCGCGACTTCACCAGCGGCGAGGACGTCATCGCGCTCTCAGCGGCGGTGTTCACCGCCTTCGCCGAGCAGGTCGGCCAGCAGCTCGGGCTGAGCGATATCCTCATCTACAACAGCGCCAACGGCGTGCTCTACTACGATGAAGATGGCGCCGGCGGCGGCGGCGCCACGACCGTCGCCATCATCGGCGACACCACCCATCCCACCACCCTCGGCGCGGATTTCCTCATCATCGCCTAGGCACCCGCCCCCTGACCCTCCCGGCGCCCGCCGGGAGGGCTGCGCGCACTCGCCGCACCTTGCGGTCTGCCCCGTGAGCCCTGAACCCAAGTCCGATAATTGGAACTGGAAATGCGCAAGGGACACGAAGAAAAGCAATGATTCTGGATGAATATCGTCTTTTCATCTATCAAGAGGAATCCGGCGGACTTCAATATTTATAGATTTATGATTTTTAAATCTAAAATAGTTGAAGTGAATTCAAGCATGCTCATGATCGATGGAATATCTATACATCGATTGCGATTTGGCGCTGTGATCTCGCGCACCCTGCGGTGAGCAGCACGCAGCTCAGCCAGCTCTTCATCGCTCAGTCGGTAGTCGTTTATTCCGTGGAGATTACCATGAGAGCGAGGCAGTTAACGAGGGAACCTGAGCCGAAAATTTGTATGAGACGGGCATATCAAATAGCCGTACTCGCTATCAGCTGCCACAGTGCAAGTAAAGATTATGGCTCGCGCGGATAACAAAAATATTCAAACTCAAAGTCGAACCATTGAATAACCTTCTGAGTTGCTACGGAATCATAGTACAAATGTCTGTCTATCTTACATGGACGCGACCCCGCTTTAAGATACATCAGCCGCTCCGCTCTCCACGGGACACCAACCCTTTCACAGACAAATTGCATACCATCGCAAAGACTCTCGTAACGAATAAAGTAATCGAGAGCAATCTCACCATCTATAAGATACTTATCACGATCAAAAACCATTCTTGCATCTATATCTTCAGCAAAGGTCTTTTCCTCCAGCCAATCACGAAAATCAGTGATCCTGTCATCCTCTCGCATCTCACTCGGCATCTTATTACGATTGAACCAAAAATAAGCAGACAACATCTTATCAAACGGATTTCTAACCACAGTGAACTTAAAATAACTGGACCATAAGCGAGACCCTATCGCGTTCTTAATCGCACCTGCGCTCATGTGGTTAAAAAACGTCTTTCCATCGCGAATCGCCCCTCGATAACCGACAATTCCCGCGTCAGCGCACGATTCGCCCCTACTTTCTAAAAACTTGTAGGCACCTTCTGGAACGCAAAACGGTTCAAAAAAACATTCTACGCTGGTCCCAGCAGTTTTCACCGTCTTCGTGAAAATGAACGCATTTCTATGGCTAACAAGCATGGCATTAATGACCAAGTGCAGTGTAAGGAAAGCACAGATAACGTTTGCTCATTCATACCGCGTGTGGCTTACCCCACTCCATTACACAAAACTCTGGGCGCACGGTTTAGAGTCTGGTTTTCTGAGACATTTTGGAACTGAAGATAGGCAGGGCGGCGAACGAATGCGCATCGATCGATATGCGCCGCGAGCGACTGGCGATCCAGGTGATCGAGCGCCTGGCCGCACATCCAAGTGCCAGCATTCGCGGGGTCTGCAGTGACTGGGCGGAAACGCAGGTCTCCTGTCCCTTCCTTGGCAACGACGCCCACGACCGGCAAGACATCCTGGAGTTGGATCGTCAGTGCACTCAGGCTCGCATGGCCACCCATCCGATGGTGCTGTGCCTGCAGGACACCACGGAGTTGGACTTCAACGGCCGGGCGATCGAATGCTTGGACCCCTTGAGCTACGAGGCCCAACGCGGGATGTACCTGCATCCGACTCATGAGGTGCGGCCCGAGCGTGAGTCGCTGGGCATCTTGGATACCTGGATGTGGGTGCGAGAATTCAAGTATGCCGATGGCAACCGTCCCGTCGTTCCGGAGAGACTGAGCTAGAAAGAAAGCCATGAACGGGTCGCGGAACTGGCCGCCGAGTTGCCCAACACCCGCCTGGCCTACTTCGCTGCTTGCAAGGCCGACATCCTCGAGTGGACGGCGGCGCGTTTGCGAAGTCTGGGCACACCAGCCGACTGGATGGTGCGCGCCGAGCGCAACCGGGCCCTGCCCGAGATCAAGAAGCTGTGAGTCACGCTTTTGGAGAGGACGCCGCGCGAGGTGCGGTTCAGCTTGCCGGCGGGACCTGGACGCCGTGCGCGTGAGATCCGACAGGAACTCTATGCCCAACACGTTAGTCTTTCGAGCCGTCGTGACGCCACCTTGGAGGTCACCTGCGTCATCGCCCGCGAGGTGGACGCTCCACCCGGCATCAAGGCTATCGAATGGCATCTGCTCAGCAACCGCCCAGTCGAGACGCTCGTGGCCTTCGTCGACCTGGTTGATTGATACCGGGCGCGCGGGCAAATCGAGATGCTGTTCCTGGCACTCCAGAAAGGTTACCGCACCGAGGCCCTGCAACTTAAACCGCGTCCAGACCGAGAAACGTAGTTTTTTCGAGACCGGTGCCGCCTAAAATTGCGCATCCCGCTCTGGTCGGGGTTTAGAACCATGGAGCGCTTGGAGCGGGCCTTTGCCCTGCTCCTGTTGGTCAGTTGGCGTATCGCCCGACTCATGCCTCTGGGGCGCACCGTCCCCGATATCGACGCTAGCGTGATGCTGAGGACCGAGGAATGGCAAATGGCCTACATCCTGGCCGAAAAGCCGGCGCCCAAGAAGCCTCCTCGACTCAACGAGTTGCTGCGCCTGATAGCTCGCCAAGGTGGATTCCTCGGGCGCAAGACGTGGAGGCGAGCCGGGCTTGAAGACCATCTGGCTCGGCCTGCAGCGCATCATCGACTTCGCGGCCGGGGTCAAATACATTACCACCCACCACTTCTCGAACCGCCGTTCTGAGAGACTGATCGGGAAGCACTAAACGATTAATTCGTCCTAGCAATTCATTACCCTGGATGCACCATTGTCGTCGTTCGAAAAAATGATACGTTATGAAGTCAAATACACCAGGAAAGCTCATCACTTATGAACATGTGTGGAATGGAATGCTGCTAGCATTACTTGTATACCGCCATGAAAAGGGCCGTCTCAAGGCAAGATCTTAGCTTAGCGCAGATTCGCTCAGACCGTTCTCTTGTAAAACAGAGCGAACATACTCAATCACTTCCGTGTCGCGTTCCTGAGCCCTATGTCGCGGATGCAATAAAGTCACCACTGGGGTCTCCACTTAACCGGAGTAAACTCCAAGGGTGACTTACCCTCATGCTGGCGTTGATTATCCGCGGACTGCGGGCGAGTTCCAGTCCTGGTTTCGCACCGATGCGGACTGCCTCGACTACCTGGAGTGGCTCCGGTGG
>NZ_NRRF01000073.1 GCF_016583565.1 Thiocystis violacea
ATCGACCACACGGGGACAACCGGAATGATGCAGAGGCGCCGCTGGGTCCATCCAGCACAGGCCCGTTACGACCAAGTTGATCTCGTCCAGGATCTATTCAGCGACTGGACGCGTGTCCTGTGCTGGGGTGGGCTCGGGGCGCGGCTCAATCGGTCGTCATTTAGGGAGAGGGGCCAGGCTCAATTAAATTCTTCTCCCCTCTACCTCGCACACCTGGGAACATAGATCCTGGAAGGCGCGCCAGCCGATCGTGTGCAGTGCCAGGTCGCCCCAAGGGCCATGGGCGCGACGGTCACGCGGCGCCGCGGGTATGATCTGAACATCCCCAGCCGTCATGCGGCGGTAATTCCATAGATGGTGCGCAGTCGCGCGGTTTGTGCGGCCGCGTCACCCGTAAGGCCAATAGCCTTCGGCTGGAAATCCCCATCCGCACCGACTTTTGCGGCAAAGCTCGCCATGTCCGCGGCAATTGCCTCCGGCAACACGACCCGCTCATCCGCGGGCAGCAGCTGCAACAGACGGAAAACGTCTGTGCGATGCTTGCGGACGTTCTTCTGATCGATGTGCTCGCCTTGATCGCGCCGCATGGCAAGGTCGAGATGCGCTTTGGCTTTGAAGGGGATCAACAGCCGCTCATCAAGAACCGCGACGCCATCGACCACGCGACTGTTTTCCACCAGCGCGGTGTAGTAGGTATCGTCGAGCAGAATGGCCGATAAGCTCGCGATGTCCTCGTCGACGGGGAGCGGGGTAAATACGCTGCCATCGGCCAAGGTGATTGCGTCAGGCACGCGCGAGAAGAGTTCAAGCATCGCTGGAAAGTCGGGGGCCGAAGGCTTCTGGAAACGGTAGAACTCCCGACCTCCGCCGCTTCGCTCTCGCTGCTGATACCCGCCGGCCTCGACGAACGCCCAGAAGCGCTCGCCGAACCCTGCATCGAGTGCCTCGACCAAGATCACAAGATCGAGATCCTTCGTCGCCCGGAAGTCTAGGCCGACTTCATCCATGATAATTTCGCACGCGGCCCCGCCGATCAGCACATAGTGGTGCGAGAGTCCTTCGAAATGCCGCCTGAAGATGTCGAGCCCCTTCACAAGCCCACCTGCCTGAGCAGTGCTTCCTTGGCGCTCCCGATGCGATCATCAGTGCTGTCGGGCAGGCTCAAATAGAGCGATATGGTATCCACGACGTTCTCACTTCCCAGCAGTAAGGGGTCATAGGTCCAAGTTTCGAGTTCGATGACAGGATCGTCCCAGTTCATCGGCTGATCAAGATCGTAGCGCGTCGCGAGCCCCTTCCATTCGGACGCGGCGATCGCCCGTGTTTCCATGCGCGGGAACGACAAGTCAGTCTTTTCGGCGAGTGCTGTCTCTCCCGCCAAGGGCAAGACGAGACCTTGCGGCGGACGCCTGACACGTCGGCGTTTGCGCACGGGTGAACGCAACTGCGGAAGTGCGCGACTCCAGAGCGCCTCACGCGGCAGGGTGAAGCGTACATGTCGGAAACGACCAGCAACCTCGGTATCGGCCAACTCGAAAGCCTCTATTTCGTTGATCGCCCGGCTCATGCTCATCGCACTATAGTGAAACTGCGATGCGAGCTCCGAGGGCGTTGTCTCTGGCCCAATCCGGCCCATCAACACTGCCAGCACGATCAACTGCGCTGCCGGGGCCAGACCGTCGGCGGGCGTATCTCGTGCGCTGCGAAAATGCTCACGCAGATCCACGGCCAGTTCCGGTACGAAGAGCTGATTGCCCGGCACGATGAACGGGACGTGCTGCGCAATGAGGCGATGGCGATTGTGATTGCTCAGGCGTTCGGTCACGAGGATGACCATCCGCTCCGGCGATTGCCGGCGTATCACATCGCGATGCTTAGCGATCGTGGCTGGCGTTTCGTCATGGAGACGCGTTCCGAGCATCAGGATGCACGGTCGACCGAGGATTTCGCCCTCGACCAAGACATAGCGCTGCGTCAAGAACGCCGGCAGCTTCGCGCTGGTAGCGGGTCCATCAACACTCAGCGGTGTCTGCAGTACGTGCTCGACATAACTCGTTGCGGTCGCGAGCAACGTGTTCTCACTATCTGGCAATATCGATAACATGGTGACGCATACTAACCCTAGCACTGTTAACGTGCAATCTCGCGTTATAGTGTCTCCGACTTCTCAAGTTGGTCGAGCTTCGTGCAAGCGTGAAGTGGAAGGCACCACGACCTGATCCGCTGCATCGGGACACCGGACAGACGGCGGCTGATCTGGATCGCGGGCACTTGAAGGGAGGGTGAGGCTGAGTGCGCCGTCAGTGACGCCAACCGACCCGACCGTTGAGCCGGGTTTTTTGTCGGTTTTTGAGGTTGGCGCCTTCAGGGCTTGGGACTTCCCACAGCGGAGCTGTAAGTCACTGACGGCGGCACGGCAAGGCGATGCGCAGGGCCAAGCGTCGCGCACATCGATCCACCGCAAAACCGGATCACTTGGAAGCGGATCGCGATCGTTGGCGTTGCGTCAGCGCGGCGACGGTGTGGGTGGTATCGGGTGGTTCAGGTCGTCAAGCGGGATGTCGAGTCAGCCCGCTGTGTCACGCGCTCGGCGGCTTGATAATAGTACGGGTATCCCGTATCTTTCGACCCATGCATACGGTCATCGAAACGCCGACCTTTGCCAAGCAGGCCGATCAGATATGGAGCGAAGCCGAGCGGCTAGACTTCATCACCTGGATTGCTTGTCACCCGCTGGCGGGCGATGTGATCCCTGGGGCGGACGGCGCGCGCAAGGTGCGCTGGTCACTGTCGGGCATGGGTAAGCGCGGCAGGGTCCGCGTAATCTATTTCAACCGTTCGGCCGCGGGCCTAGTCTATCTGCTGGCGATCTACCGTAAGTCCGACCAGTCGAATATCAGCCCCACCGACATTCCGGAGCGAGACACATGAACACGAAGCCACTGGAGCAGGTCGCACAGGCGATCGAAGCGGATGCCGGCGAGGCCATTCCTGGGCTGCGCGAATCGCTCGCCGAGATGGCCGCCGATGAGAGGAGGCGCACCTACACCCAGGAGCAGCTCGCACTGCGCGCAGCCCGTGCCGCTTTGGGCCTGTCGCAACCAGCCTTTGCCCGGTTGCTGCAAACCCCGGTTGGCACCGTGCGCGACTGGGAGCAGGGGCGCTTTCCTCCCCCCGGCAGTGCGCTGCTGGTGGCACGGCTGGCGGTGGAGCATCCGGAAGTCTTGCGGCCTTATGCCGCGGGCAGTTGATCGCTCGGCGTCGGCCATCTCGCAGCACCATCCGAATCCCCTGCGGTACGCGAGGTTTAACCCGCTGCTGGGCGTCGATGGCCAGTCCGTGTTCGACGGCGCGATGAATGGCCAGATTGATGACCGGCGCGCGGCTCTGCCCGATCCGTCGGCGCTGCGTACGGCAGCGCACAGACGTGCCGGTTGCGAGGCGACAGAGTGCAGCATGCCGGGTCGATCACCGATCCCGGCAGGCGTCGCGCGCCCTGCGTTACGCGATCAAGATCAACAGGGAGCGATGACGCATGAACGCCAAACAGGCATTGCATCAACGGCACTTCGGCTTCGACGCAGCCCATGTGGTCACTGCGGCCCGGCAGCAGTTGGCCCGGCATGGCTCGAAGGCGCCCTTATGAGCACCCGCATCAGTCCGCTCGCCGGCCAACCGGCGCCGAAGAGCCTGCTCATCGACATCGACCAGCTCGTGGCGGCGTATTTTTCGGAGCGCCCCGACCCGAGCGTGCCCGCACAGCGTGTCGCCTTCGGCACCTCGGGCCACCGCGGCTCGGCCTTCGACGTCTCCTTCAACGAATGGCATGTGCTGGCGATCACCCAGGCACTGTGCGATCACCGCAAGGCCCGGGGCATCGCCGGGCCGTTGTTTATGGGCATCGACACCCACGCGCTGTCCGCACCGGCCTGTGCGAGCACCCTTGAAGTCCTGGCCGCCAATGGCGTGGAGTGATGCTGGCGACCAACGACGAGCCGACGCCGACCCCGGCGGTCTCGCTCGCCATCCTCACGCACAACCGCGGCGTCGCAGAGCCCGGCCGACGCGCCGACGGCATCGTCGTCACGCCGTCGCACAACCCGCCGCGCGATGGCGGCTTCAAGTACAACCCACCGCATGGCGGGCCGGCCGGGGAGGGCATCACCGACGCGATCCAGGCGGCGGCGAACCGTTTTCTTGAGCACAACCTGGACGGCGTGCGTCGCCTGCCGGCCGCATGCCCGAGCCCTGGCTGCCGCGACGACACACCGGTACGACTACCTCGCGCACTACGTCGCGGAGCTCGAGCAGGTGATCGACCTGGACGCCATCCGCAACGCCGGGCTTCGCCTGGGCGTCGACCCGCTGGGCGGCGCCGGTGTCCACTACTGGGCCGCGATCGCCGAACGCTGGAAGCTCGACCTGACGGTGGTCAGCGAGCAGATCGATCCGACCTTTGCCTTCATGACGCTGGACTGGGACGGCCAGATCCGCATGGACCCCTCGTCGGTCTATGCGATGCAGCGCCTGATCGCCATCAAGGACCCCTACGACATCGCCGTCGCCTGCGACACCGACCATGACCGCCACGGCATCGTCACGCCCGCCGCCGGGCTGCTGCCGCCGAACCACTACCTCGCGGTGGCCATCGACGATCTCTTCCGGCATCGGCCTCAATGGGGCGCAACCGCCGCGGTGGGCAAGACGGTGGTGAGCACGCAACTGATCGACCGGGTCGCCGCACGGCTGGGCCGCCGGCTCGATGAGGTGCCGGTCGGCTTCAAGTGGTTCTCGCAAGGGCTGCGCGACGGCAGCCTGGGCTTCGGCGGCGAAGAGAGTGCCGGCGCGGCCTTTCTGCGCCGCGACGGCCGGGTCTGGACCACCGACAAGGACGGCCTGATCGCGGCGCTGGTCGCGGCCGAGATCACGGCCCGCTGCGGCCGCGATCCGGGTGCGCTCTACCTCGATCTCGCCGGGCAGCTCGGTAGCCCGGTCGAAGACCGCATCTAGGCGCCGGCAACCGCGGAGCAGAAGGCGCGGTTGGCGGCACTGTCGCCGCAGCAGATCGACGCGACCGCACTGGCGGGGGAGGGGATCGTCAGCGTGCTGAGCCAGGCACCCGGCAACGGTGCGCCCATCGGCGGCATCAAGGTCAGCACCAAGAGCGGCTGGTACGCGGCCCGGCCCTCGGGCACCGAGGATCTCTATAAGATCTACGCCGAAAGCTTCCAGGGTGCCGCGCATCTGCAGCGCATCCTGGTAGAGGCGCAGGCCACCGTCGATGCCGCGCTGGCGTTGCCACCGTCAGCGGCAACGTCCTCAGGATTGCGACCGTGAGGCAGACGGCCGCGCTGCCTCCAGCGGCAGACGCCGAGCCCCTGTCGCCGGCCGACGAAGCCATGCTGGACGGCCTGCAGCGCGCCGCCTTCGACTATTTCGTCCAGCACACCAACCGCGACAACGGCCTGGTGGCCGATACCTCGCGGCCGGGCTCGCACGCGAGCATCGCAGTCGTCGGCTTCGCCCTCTCAGCCTACCCGGTGGGCGTCGAGCGCGGCTGGATGACGCGCACCGAGGCCCTGCAGCGCAGCCTGACCGCGCTGCGCTTCTTCCGGGAAAGCGATCAAAGCGGCACGCCGGAATCGACCGGGTACCGCGGCTTCTACTTCCACTTTCTGCACCTAGGCAGTGGCACGCGCGCCTGGCGTTGCGAGGTCTCGCTGATCGACACCGCGCTGCTGCTGGCCGGCATGCTCACGGCCGCTGCCTATTTCACCGCCACCCCGGACGAGGCTGAGTTGCGCGCGCTAGCCGACACGCTCTACCGCCGCGTGGACTGGTGCTGGGCCCAGCGCAAAGGCGCCGCCCTCGTGATGGGTTGGAAGCCCAAGAGCGGCTTTCTCAATTACGGCTGGGAGGGCTACAGCGAAGCCCTCCTGCTCTACACGCTGGGCCTGGGCTCGCCGACCCATCCGCTGAGCGAGGCCAGCTTCCCGGCCTGGACCAGCACCTACCAGTGGGAGAACCTCTACGGCATCGACTTTCTCTACGCCGGGCCGCTGTTCATTCACCAGTTCTCGCACGCCTGGATCGACGTTCGTGGCATCCGCGACGACTTCATGCGCGAGAAGCGCTGCGACTACTTCGAGAACAGCCGCCGCGCCACCTACGTGCAGCGCGAATACGCCATCCGCAACCCGCGCGGCTTCGTCGGCTACGGCGAGGACGGCTGGGGCCTGTCGGCCGGCGACGGGCCCAGCACCCCGCGGCAACGCATCGCCGGACGCCGCCAGTCGTTCTACGGCTATGCCGCGCGCGGCGTGCCTTACGGCCCCGACGACGGCACGCTCGCCGGCCCATCGGTGCTGGCATCCCTGGTCTTTGCCCCCGAGATCGCGCTGCCGGCCATCCGGCGGATGCTCGCGCGCGGGTCCGCGACCGACGACCGTACCGCGCGTGCCAGCGGCTTCAACGACAGCGTGCGCGCCGGCTGGATCTCCGAAGGCAGCTTCGGGCTCGACCAGGGCATGATCGTGCTGATGATCGAGAACTTTCGCTTCGGTCTGCTGTGGCGCCTGCTGCGCGGCTCGGCGCCGATCCGCGCGGGCCTGCAGCGCGCCGGCTTCCGCGGCGGATGGCTGGCCGAGGACGGGCAGCCATGAGGGCCACGACGCAGGCGTCTTCCCCAGCCGAGGTGAAGCATGGCACCGTGGCTGCCACGCGCGGCGAACCGGTGAGTCCGATCCGACCGAGCCCGCGTCACACGGATCGGCAGGGTCCGGGTAACCATGACCCCTACGATCTGCTCATCATCGGTACCGGCCCCGCTGGTCTGGTGGCGGCTCGGGAGGCCGTCGCGGCGGGCGCCTGGGTGGCGTTGATCGAGTCGCGCCACATCGGCGGCAACTGCCTGAACGAAGGCTGCATTCCCTCCAAGACCATGCTGCGCAGCGCACAGCTCATCGCCGAAATGCGCAACGCGCCGAGCTACGGCGTCACCGCGCCTGCCGAGATCAGCGTCGACTTCGCAGCGGTCATGGCCCGCATGCGGCGGGTGCGCGAGCGCATCCTGCGCGTCGATTCGCCCGCCCGTCTGGGGGACGAAGGCATCGACCTGCATGTCGGGCACGCCCGCTTCGTCGGCGCCGACGCGGTCGCGGTCGATGGCACCCGGCTACGCTTCAGGAAGGCGCTGATCGCCACCGGCTCGCGCCCGCTGCTGCCCGACATCGAGGGCCTGGCCGCCGCCGGCTACCTGAACAACGAGACCGTCTTCGCGCTGACGACGCTGCCGCCGAGCCTGCTGGTGATCGGCGGCGGGCCGCTCGGCTGCGAGTTGGCATAGGCCTTTGCGCGCTTCGGCTGCCGCACCCTCATCTGCCACAGCGAACCGCTGTTCCTGCCCAAGGAAGAGCGCGACGCCGCGCCGATGGTCTCCCACGCCCTGGCGCACGACGGCGTCGAGATCCACCTGAACTCCACCGTCGTCGCCGTTCGCCTGGAGGGCGGCCGCAAGCAGGTCACGATGGTCAACGACGGCAACACCGCGACGACGGTGGTCGACGAGATCCTGACCGGCATCGGGCGCCTGCCGGCCGTGCAGGGGCTGGAGGCCGCCGGCGTGGCCTACGACGAGGCGACAGGCATTGAGGTCGACGACTTTCTGCGCACCCGCAACCCACGCATCTTCGCCGCCGGCGACTGCTGCCTGGAGCACGCCTATACCAACACGGCCGAGGCCTCAGCGCGCTGACCGTACCCTGGTGCACCTATACCGACCCGCAGGTGGCTCACGTCGGCCTGTCCGTGCGCCAGGCGCGCGCGCAGCACATTCCCGTCAAGACCTACACGGTGCCGCTGCACGAGGTGGTGCGCGCGATGGCGCCGATCCGCGGTATGACGTACCTGACCGTCAGCCAGATCGTCACGCGCGCTTTCAAACGCGTCGGCATCGAGCTGCCGCGCTACGGCGCACATGTCCTACGCCACTCGGCGGCAACCAGCCTGTTGCGCGAGGGTATGAGTCTGGCCGCCATCGGCGTGGTACTGCGCCATGCCTCCATCGAGACCACGGCGATCTACGCCAAGGTGGATGTGCCGCGACTTCAGGCAGTCGCCAGTCCCTGGCCGGAGGTGGCGCCATGTTGAGCAAGGCACTGGAGGGTTACCTCGCCATGCGCCGTCGCCTGGGATTCCAGCTCAAGGCCGACGAGACCTATCTGCGCAGCTTCGTCGCCTATGCCACGGCGCGAGGTGATCGGTTCGTGGTCGCGCGCACCGCGATCGACTGGGCCGGGACAGCCCTGCGCGAGGCGCAACGCAAGCACCGTCTGGGGATGGTGATCCGGTTCGCCCGCTTCATGCATGCCGAAGAGCCGCGCCATGAGATCCCACCAAAGGATCTGTTCTGCGCCCGGCGCCAACGGCCACGCCCGTACATCTTCAGCGACGAGGAGATCCAGCGGCTGCTTTTCCACGCCAGGCAGCTCAAACCGACCAACAGCCTACGCCCACACACCTACAGCACCCTGTTCGGCTTACTCGCAGTGACGGGCATGCGCGTTGCCGAGGCGCGCGCCTTGCATTTGGAGGATGTCACAGTCGATGGACTGGTCATCCGCCAGGCCAAGTTTCACAAGCGCCGGCTGTTGCCGTTGCATGAAACCACCGAACGCGCCCTGGAGCGGTACCTCGAGCGGCGTCTGCACGTCGCCGGCCAAGACCCGCATCTGTTCGTGACACGCCGTGGTGGCGGGCTGTCGCATACCGTGGTCGCTGAGACCTTCCACGAGGTGCGGCGCGCGGCCGGGATTCCGGCCGACGCCTTGGTCCCCGCTCCGACGCTGATGGGCTTGCGCCATACCTTCGCGGTGAAGGCGCTGTTGAACGCCCCGAACGAGCGCGATCATGTCGGCGAGCACATGCTGGCACTGAGCACCTGTCTAGGCCATGCCAAGGTCGACAGCACCTACTGGTACCTGGAAGCGGCCCCTGAGTTGATGGCCGACATCGCCGGAAGCTGCGAGACCTTCTTCGCTGGAAGGAGCAACCAATGACCGCGATCGCCCCCCACATCAGTACCTTCCTCCGTGAGCGGCTGCCGATTCAGCATGGTGCGAGCGTGCATACCTGCGAGAGTTACGCTCACTGCTTCGAGCTGTTGTTCGGGTTTGCCAGCCGTCGCTACGGTGTCACGCCCTCAGCGCTTGAACTGGAGCAGATCGATACCCGGTTGATGATGGGCTTTCTGGAGCACCTGCAGAGCGTGCGCGGCAACAGCGATCGCACGCGCAACGCCCGTCTGGCCGTGATCAAGTCGTTCATGCACTTCGTCGAGTACCGGGTTCCGGCATTGCTGGAGCAGATCCGCGAGATTCTGGCCATCCCGAGCAAGAAAACCGACCAGGCCCTCGTGGCGCACCTGAGCATCCCCGAGATCCAGTCGCTGTTGGAGGCCCCGGACGTGACGACTCGATTCGGAATCCGTGACCGGGCCATGCTGCATCTATGCTTTGCCGCTGGCCTGCGCGTCTCCGAACTCATCGGCCTGCCTTTGAGCGCGGTGACGCTGCAGCCGACACCAACGGTCCATATCCAAGGCAAGGGACGACGACATAGATCCCTGCCGCTATGGAAACAGGCCGCTGACGACGTCAAGGCCTGGATCGCCGTTCGCGGCGAGCCTCCGGTACCGGAGCTGTTCGTCAACCAGCAGAAGCGAGCGATGACCCGCGCCGGCTTCGCCTACCTGCTGCGCAAGTACGCGGCAAAGGCCGAGCAAGCTTGTCCCTCGCTGCGCGACAAGCCGGTGGCACCGCACATCTTGAGGCATTCCTGCGCCATGGTGATCTATCAGGCGACGGGCGATCTGCGCAAGGTCGCGCTGTGGCTCGGTCATGCCAACATGCAGACCGCCGAGATCTACCTCCAGGCCGACCCGACGGAGAAGCTTGAGGCGATCGAATCAGTGGTTCCGCCATCGCTCACCCGTGGACATTTCAACGCCCCGGACCGGTTGATCGCCCGGCTCCGAGACGCCGGGTTATGAGAAGTGATCGGGGCCGGCCAGCCTCCATCCTCCGGCCTCGATGCTCAACTGCTTTCCATAACGGTGAGCTTTCGATAAGAACGATCCGGGGTCTCCACTTAAGCGGACCTGAGCCGAAATTCACCATCAAGGAAATGGCGGCGCACCCAGAATGACACTGAGGATTGCAGCTCTGCACTCCATCTCCTGCCTTCCGTCGGCATGACGTGCACGCCAAGTCCGGGAAGTCTGAGTTAGTCCGGTGAATTGGAGAGCCCAGAGAACGATTATGCGAAGCTTCGCATAATCGTTCCGATGATTGTCAAACCCCATGGCTGCGCAAGGTCGAGATCAGGGTCGCCGAACTGTGTGGCTTTGTGTAGGCGCGTTGCTGCTGTGCTAAGAACTGCCGCAGCTGCTCGGGTCGGATCGCTGAGAGCTCGACGGGGCCCGTTGCGAATCGCTCCACCAGCAAACAGCGCACGATGCGAAGCTGATTTCGGCGTGTCGATGAGGCAAGACCGCGAACCTGCTCCAGATGCGCCTCGAAACATCGCAGTTCCTCTTCCACCGGCGTCATGACCGGCGCGCTCTCGCCGATCATTCCGTCCGCACGCAGGACAGCAAGCAGATGGCCGAATGTGGACCGAAGCGCCTCAGGCCCACGAATAACAGGATCTGGACAGCGGCACTGCGGCAAGTGCTCGTCGAGAAAACGGGCAAACACCGATTCGTCGAGTTGCTCGACAGTGAGGTGTTCCTGCTCCATCCAACGCGCTAAATGAGCGAGGCTGCCGAGGTAACTGCCGTAGACGTGGCGTAGCGACGATCCTCGAGGTAACGCTCGAAGGCTTCAAGGTACGGCGCAAGAGGGCTTGCTCGGACGACGTCACGAGCGCTGGAGGACAACGGCCGCGTGGCGGACATATCGGTCTCCTGAAGTGGTCGGGCACTTCAGGAGACCGGATAATTATGTGAAGTTCCAGCTGCGCCGGATAGCGATAAACCAGTCTCCGGCCAAGACTTCCGTCTCCAGGCAGCACTGAGCTGCACATAATTCGGATCTTCACATAGATCCTGTTTGCGGAAAGTCCGACCAGCTATCGGGGTGACCGGATTCCATCCCAGAGCGGCCGCCATATCGACGTCAGCAATTTGGAACAGCCCCACGACAGCGGATGCTGAGCTCGACGTGAAAGCGGCAAGGTCGTGCAACCAGCGACGGCTTTTGACTGCGTCAGAGGGGTAAATGCCCCACTTCAAAGACCCACTCGACGGCGGCGGCAAGAACGATCACCAACCCGCCAGCTCAGGCTGCAGCGCGATGCGATAGCCGATCGCCCGATAGCCCTGTTGCCGTCGAGCCCACATTCGCAGCACGGTCGGGTGGCCGGTGTCGACGAAATCGATGATTCGGACGTCGGTCTTCGAGGCGTGCTCCCGATGCAGCCGACCAGTGTATTGCTGCAAGCTTCCCTTCCAGGAGATCGGCATGGCCAGGACCAAGGTATCTAGCGGCGGGTGGTCGAACCCTTCGCCGACCAGTTTGCCAATCGCAAGCACGACCCTTGGCGCCTCTGGCGGGAGCGCATTGAGCGCCGCAATCGTCTCGGATCGATGCCGCCGCGGCATTCGGCCATGCAGGACGAAAGGCGCTGGAGCAATGCCATCCAAAGCCGTGCGCAGGGCCGACAAATGGTCGGCTCGCTCGGTCAGCACCAGGATCTTGCGTCCTTGCTCGAAGCGCTCGAGAACGGCAGTCGCGATGGTCTGGGTGCGCGTCTCGTCCATCGCCAGGTAACGGAAGATTCTGTGAATGGCGGCGTCTGCCGGTAGGTCGATGGGTGCCTGCAGCTCGTGGGGGATGACCGCGAGGTCGTGCGGCGCGTTGAGCGGCTTGCCCGCCGTGTGTCGCAGCGGACCGCACTGCATGAAGATGATGGGATCCTTCCCGTCGCGGCGTGTCGGTGTTGCGCTCAGTCCCAGAA
Source organism: Thiocystis violacea (assembly GCF_016583565.1). GTDB lineage: Bacteria > Pseudomonadota > Gammaproteobacteria > Chromatiales > Chromatiaceae > Thiorhodococcus > Thiorhodococcus violaceus_A. The sequence goes on from NZ_NRRF01000073.1 coordinate 12,016, forward strand.
CATATCGGGCTCTGACGCGCTTCATGATCGCCTCGAAGGATCGTGCGCTGATGTGGTGGCACTCATCGACGATCACCTGGCCATAGTCCTCGACGAGCGGCTTGACCTCGCCGTTGTGCGAAAGGGATTGCATCACCGCGATATCGATCTGACCGCCGGGCTTGCGCTTGCCACCACCGATGGTGCCGATCCGATCACGCCCGAGGCCCAAAAACGCCAGCAGACGCTCCCGCCACTGCTCGAGCAGGTCCGTGCGGTTGACCAGGATCAGCGAATTGACGCCCCGACGGGCGATGAGTGCGGCCGCCACGACGGTCTTACCGAAGGCGGTCGGGGCGCTGAGCACCCCGGTCTCATGATTCAACATGGCCGTGACGGCGGCTTCCTGATCGGGGCGCAGCTCACCCCGGAAGTGCAATGCGATTGAGTGTCCAGCAAACCGCTCGTCATGCAGGTCCGCCTGGATCCCATTGTCACTCAGAAGCTCCAGCGCGGAATCCAGGCAGCCGCGCGGCAGCGCCAGATGCTGCGGATAGCTCTCAGCGCAGCCGATCACACGAGGTTTGCCCCAAACCGACAGGCGCATCGCTTGCAACCGATAGAACTCTGGATTCTGGAAGGCGGCAAGCCTGATCAGGCGGTTTGCAAGCGGCTGTGGCAGCTGCGCTTTTTCGAGGTAGACGCCGTTGGCCAGCGTGATCCCAATCTGCTTCGGCAAAGGACCAGGGAGTCGCTTGCTCGGCGGCTTTGGTGGCTTCCACGGCTGCGTCAGATCCTCCTCGTCGATGAAGCTCACATCCAGTGGCTGAGCAGCGCCGACGGCCTTCAGAATCGTCGGCTCGATGTCCTGCGGATCCATGTGTCGCATGGAGGCGAGGAAGGTCCACTGGTCTGCATAGGCGCACCAGTCGCGATCGACGAAGAGACTGCGCTGTTGCGCGCGCGGCGCCTTCTGCAAGGGCAAGGCGATCAAGTTGCCGAAGCCGCCCTTGGGCAAACGATCCTGATTGGGAAAGAGTCGGTCGTAGGAACTCAGCATGAGCTGTCGGGTCCTCGCACAGGTGTGGCTGATGAGAGCAGCACCGAGCCGTCGGGCATCACAGGCCGGGACCCGCTCGGCGAAGAAGACCCAGGCGTGCGCGCCTTCGCCCGAGCGGGAAATCTCAAGCGCGACTGGGACGCCGAGCTCATCGCATGACTGCGCAAAGGCCAGGGCGTCCTGTCGCCATTCGGCCTCGTCGAAATCGACCGCGAGAAAATGGCAGCGATCATCCTCGAGCAGCGGGTAGACGCCGATCGTGTGCTTGCCCGCCAGATGGCCGTAGATGACGGTGTCGGTCAATGCAAGGAGCTCGCGATGGCTGCAATCGGCGCACTTGACGTTTCGTTTGTCGCAGAGGCCTTCTCGCCACTCATTCGCGCAGGCGGGCGTGTAGCCAGAGTGACCGCTTTTCTTGCTTTCCCAGCGGACCGGATAGAGATCGTCGCGGCCGCGGAAGAGGCGTCGAAACAAGGCTACCTTCTCTGCGGTCGAGAGCGGTGATGCCTTCTGTGTGGACTCTGTCCGCTGGGGCTCGGACGGTTGGCGCCACTCGATGCCGCGGGCTTCGAGAAGAGCGATCAGGCGCGCGTTCTCGGCCCGAAGCGCGGCGATCTCGTCCAGGTCACGCATGAGGGTGAGACTCCGCGCCCAGGGATACTCGCGCCCATTCGGATTCAACCCTGGTCCGCACACGGGCGTTCCGAGCATGAGACCAGATGCCGTAGACGTCAGCCATGATTGGATCGACAGGCTTCGATGGGATTCCTATCGCATCGAAAATCGATCCTCAGATCAGGGCGATCTGGCTCTGCGGGAGCCCAGCGACGCCTGGTAGCCCTTGGCGTCGCCGCGTGCCGATGAAGGTCTCCGCCGAGAGTGGTGGATTCTCGAGTGCCGCGCGCTGGAGCTTCGCTGCCGTCGTCACAATCGCCGGATCGAGATCGGCCAGATCGAGGATGAAGTCGTCAGGATGGCGCGCATTGATGTCAAAGTCGGCGAGCGTCTTCCGTGGAAAATCCTTGAGATTCGTGGTAACGATGACCTGGGCGCCACACCGGATGGCCGCCGCCAGTACATGCCGATCGTTCGGATCGGGAAGGGAAAGTTGGTCGATCAAATGGCCATAGCCCGTGACCAGACAATCCGGGACGGCCTGATTGATGAGGATCATCGTCCGTTGCAGCTTGGCCTCGTCGAGTTCGGGGCGGTGGCGCAGGAGCGCCGTCAACCATTCGTGCTAGATCTCCTTCGTCCAGCGGGCATGAAAACGCCGCGTCTGAGCCAGCCGGATCATCAAATCCCGCAGCGGCGCTGGGTAAAACAGGCACGCATCGTAGATGACCGTGAAGCTCGCCACCTAATACCCCAGACCCAATTCCCGAGCCTGGGCCGCAAGCTCATCGGCAGCATCGGCAGCATCGGCAGCATCGGCAGTCTGTTGCTCGAGCCCTTCGCGATAGGCCATCAGATCGGAGAAACGGACACGACGATGCCGACCAACCTTGTAGAAGGGAATGGCGCCGGCCTCCAGTTGCTTGACCAAGAACGGCCGGGAGACATTGAGCAGATCGGCGGCCTGCTGGGTCGTCAGCTCCGCGTGAATCGGAACCAGTGACACCGCGTTTCCCTGCGCCATCTGATTCAGGATGTCGACCAGCATGTGAATCGCCGAGACGGGCACGGTCACATCGGTCTCGCCGTCGATCAGCCGCAGCCGAGCTGACTCGCCTCGCCCAATGCAGGCGGCCAGCAAACGGCTACTCTCCAGTGCCAACGAAGCCTCAGCCTCCGTTGGCATCCGCACCCCAGGGTAGACCGGTGCAGCATGACTCATTGCTCGGTTCCTCTGTTCGATCGCTTGTGGCGAAGTATAGCGCGAAGGCGGGCGTGTTCGAAATATTCGAAACAGCTCGGATCTACCCTGCGTTCAGTCCTGGTTTTACTGCCTCGTGTTGGTGGTCCCAGGGTTCCGGGGGTGCTCCGGTAACCGCAATGCGACGTGAAGAGGAGCGAAATTGAAAATCAGCTGCGCATCGGCGCGTGTCGCCCACGCCCGCGTGGGCATCAGTCTCAGCCGCGTGCCAAACAGCACTTCTTGTACTTCTTGCCGCTGCCACAGGGGCAAGGGTCGTTGCGTCCCACCTTCTTGGGCTGCGTGAGCAGGGATGCCTCGAGCGTGGGGCGGTCGTTCCGGCCCAAGCGCCGGGATAGGTGGTTGTAGAGACTGGCGAAGTCCTTGGCGACTCCGGCGGGCTGCTGGATGTCGGTGACGAAGAAGCGCCAGCGCTCCTTGGCCGCGAGCGCCGCATCGAGCAGCTCGAAGGCCCGCGCATCCTCGCCGTCTTTGGTGAGTGCGCTGGCCTCCAGGAGCACGCCTTCGACGGCATTGGGCTCGCGCTGCAAGGCCTCGGCTCGGAAGCGGGCGGCGAGGCGCGGACGCTCCAGAAGCTGCTGGTAGCAATGCGCCAGGCGCAGCCATTCCCCAACGCGGTTGGGGTCCTCCTCCACGGCGGCCTCGGAGTCACTCAGCAGTTGGCCGACCGGTAACTTGCGACCGTCGCGCATCCCTAGAATCCGCAACAAGACCTGGCTCTTTACGGGCGACTTGCCGGCGCTCAGTCTGGTGAGTCGAAGCAGCTCGCCAAAGATCGCGAGCTTGGCTTCCTGCGTTTCGGCCAGGTCTGTGTAGCGGCCGCAAGAGGCGCAGGGGATCTCCTCGGCGATCACCAAGCGGCTGTGTGGATCGGTCTCGTCGACGGCGATGCGCCGCACGTCGTAGAGATTGCTGTCCCCGCACTCGGGGCACTTCAGCTGCAGGGTCAGCTTGTCTGAGGCCGTGCCGAGCTCGCCACGCTTGAGGGCGGCGATCGAGGCCGCTTGCGCCTGGCGATGTGCGCGGGCCCGCTCCCCGATGGTCTCGAGCTCGGGATGATCGGAGCCGAGCAGGCGGCCGAGCACGTAGAAGGGACGGTCGATCCAGTCCTGCCGGCGCTTCAGCATGGGCTCCAGATGCGCCAGTAGCCGCGGGTCCGGGGCGGACACGACGATCTCAGACCACTCTGCGGGGGAATCGTCCATGAGATCGGCCTCATGCTCCAGCACCAGCCTGACGGCGGGCTCGCCGCCCATGGTCGAGATGGTACCCGTAGCATAGAGACGCTGGGAGCTGTCGAGTGTGTCCCAGCGCTCGAGCAGCGCCAGCCCGGCCGGCTCGCCGATGCGCGCGAGCGCCCGCTCGGCCTCGGATTGCAGCAGATCGCCTTGGTCTTCACCCAGGCTCTCGATCAGCGCAGGGATGAAGTCTTCCCAGCCGAGATGACCCATGACGCGGGCCAGGGTGACGCCGCCGTAGGTCGGCGCCTCGCGCTCGAGCGCGGCCTTGAGCTCGGCGGTGACTTGGGCGGGCTCGAAGTCGCGGAGCCTTGCCAACAGGGCGTCGAAGTGGCGCGGCGGCGACAGGTCCACCGCCAGCAGCTCGATCACGGCCTGGAGCGGCAGGGTCTCGGCCTCGATATCCTCACGGGCGTGGGCCGCGGCGATGCTACTGATGCAGAAATTCACCACAGGTGCCGACAGCAAGCCGAGCGGGCGATCCCGCAGCGACTCGATCACGGCCAGGACCGCGGGCCGTGCCTCACCCTGGACCGAGCGCTCGGCGAGATCCATGGGGTCGCGCGGGTCGATGGCCTCCTTGCACCAGAGATCGAGCTGATCCAAGGGGGCGTCGTCCCGGAACAGGTGCGCGAGCGACGCGAAGGCCTGGTCGGTTCTGTGCTCGGCGATATCGGAGGCGAGCTCCCTGTAGGAGTGGTCGCCGCAGAGCGCCGCGTCGATCGTCGCGAGGTCCTCGCTGAGCGATGGCGGCCCCAGGTCCGCGCTGAAGCGCGATCGCAGGAGCGGCAACAGGGGCTCGGCGTCGATCGCCAGACCATAGAGGAAGAGGCTGCTCCTCAGCCGGCCGCGCTGCCATTCATCGCCCTCTGGGTCGGCGGCTTTCCGCGCCAGATCTTGAAGCAGGACACGCGCTCGATCCGGCGGCAGCAGGTGCAGCGACCGGACGATGCCGAGCGCGACGTCGTTGTCCCGATCCGAGTGGCTAGGGTCCTGAGTAAAGCAGGTCCAGGCGACCTCCGGGTCGAGCTGGGCGAGCACCACGGCGGAATCTTCCGCGAGCCGCCCGCGCCACAGCGGCCAGTGCTCGGCAATCCTGCCCTTGAGTCCGGCGAAACACTCGGCCGGCAGGACGGAGAAGAGGCGCGCGATCATGTTCCCGTCTCCGCTCTCCAGCCAGTGTTGCAGCGTGTCGGTGTCGAGCCAGCTCGTCGGCGGTGGCATGCCCTGGCTCAGGGTGCCTCCCTGGGTGTCATGCAAGCGACTGAGCGCCCAATCCATCAGGGTGGGATCTGTGAGCTTGTCTTTGGTCTGGTGGAAATCGAATGGCATACGCGTTCCGATGTGGTTCTGGGATGACAGGTCAGGCCGTTATGATCTCAATCACGGCCAGCACCTGTCGATGCATACCTAGGCGGAGGGGGCAAAGACTCGAGGGTAAGCCTCGTTGCACGAAATCGCGCGTTCCAAGGGGCGTTTCCGACGCCGACCGCATCCTATCGAGATAGCTTGACTCCTGACTCGACGGTCCGCTGATAGGCAAAGCCCCCATCGCATGCAGCGAATTGAAACCCGCCTCGATCCGTTTCGGTTCGGCGCGTCTGAGGGACGTCGAAGTAAGGAAGTGATCCGGCACCGTCGCGACCACGAAGAGCGCGAAGCTGGTCGTGACGACGAAGGTGACCTTCTTCCAGCTCCACCCATCGCCCCCGAGGATGCCGCCGATCAGCAGGAGCAGGAAGCCACCGAGCAGCGCGATCAACATGATCCGGGGAAGGCTCGGGTGGCCTAGCTGACGCGGGATGTCGACGCGCGAGAAGCCGCAGCAGATCTCGCCCTCATGGAGTTCGAACCCATGGTCGTGTTCCGCACCCGTGAGCTGGCGTGACGGACGCCTTGAGAGCAGCCCGCCGAACCGCTGTATTCATGGAGCGCGCCAGGCACGGCCGTTGGCCCGCGCCGGCATCGTACACGCGGCCGTCATCGCCGAGCCACTGCAAGACATGACAGGGCACCAGGGGATTTACGAAGGATTGGCCTGCGTCCACGCCGTCGGATGGGAGTGCTCCCGCGCTGGGAGCCGGCTCAATCGAGCGTCTGCAGGTCTCAGTGCGAGAGCAGGAAGGCCGTGAGGTCCGCGATCTGCTGATCCGTCAGCTCGGTCGGCGGCATCTCCGAGCTTGGGATGACGGACTTCGGGCACTTGAGGTACTGCATGATCCAGTCGGCGCTGCGTCGCGCGGCCAGATCGTCGAGCGGACCGCCAACCTGTGCCAAATTGTGCTGTGAGGGATCCGCCGCACACGAACGACGTTCATTCGTCGGCTGGACAGCGGCGGTTGTCACCCAAGACCGGACGAATAAGCTCGGCCCGTGCACGGCAAAGGGCGTCTCGCCCGTCAACCGGATCTTGGCGCTATCGTGAAAGCTCAGGCGTCGTTGCGAACTCCAGCCGCTCAAGCTGCACCCGTAAACGAGCGATCTGCTCGCTCAATGGCGCCGCAGCAGCCCCGCGCAGGCCATCGTCGCGACTCCTGCCGCCACCACAGGGACCCCGTCCACGCCCCTGGCCTTGACCCTGTCCGCGACCGCGTCCGCCTCTGCGTGGGCCGGTTCCGTCTTTGTTTGGCATGCTCGATTCCTCCGTTGTGAACGGGTGAGCGGCGCAAGCCGCCAATCGGCCTAGGCGCCGCGCGCCTGCTTCGATCACACGGCCCAGACGCCCAATCGTTGGCAGCATGTCTGGGCTCCCGGACGGCGACTCATACGCTATCCGCCCCAAAAGCATCCGCTTATTCCCGACTATCGCGCAAGGATATTTCGCAATGCGGCGCACGCCGCCGAGCGCTCCAGGTCGGTGCAGCGGTCTCTATCCATGCATCGAGCACTCGCCGCGTATGCCGACCAAGCCGCTCAGGCCACGCTGATCAGGCTCGATGAATACACGTCCTGAACCGCATTCAATAGGCTCACGCCCTCCTGCATGGGTTTCTGGAAGGATTTACGCCCGGTGATCAGCCCCATGCCGCCGGCACGCTTGTTGATGACCGCGGTGCGCACGACCTGGTGGAGGTCGTCCTTGCCCGATGGACCGCCGGAATTGATCATGCCGACCCGCCCCATATAGCAGTTGGCGACCTGGTAGCGCACCAGGTCGATGGGATGGCTGCCGATGAGCCCGTCGTACATGCGCGGATGGGTCTTGCCGAAGCCGATGGCCTTGAAGCCACCGTTCGTCGTGGCTTGCTTCTGCTTGACGAGATCGGCCTCAATGGTCGCGCCGAGGTGGTTCGCCTGTCCGGTCAGGTCCGCCGCGGTGTGGTAGTCGGTTCCTTCGTGCTTGAAGGCGCTGTTACGCAGATAGGCCCAGAGCACCGTGGCCATGCCGAGTTCGTGGGCGTGCTGGAAGGCCTCGCTGACCTCCTGAATCTGACGCCGGGATTCCTCGGAGCCGAAATAGACGGTGGCCCCAACCGCGACCGCACCCATGTCGAAGGCCTGATCGACGGCGGCAAAGAGGGTCTGGTCGTAGAGGCTCGGATAGGTGAGAAGCTCGTTGTGGTTGAGCTTGACGATGAATGGAATCCGATGCGCATAACGTCGGCCGATGGCGCCCAGCACGCCCAGGGTCGAGGCCACACCGTTGCATCCACCCTCGATGGCCAGGCGCACGATGTTCTCGGGATCGAAGTAGATCGGGTTGGGCGCGAAGGAGGCGCCGCCCGAGTGCTCGACGCCTTGATCGACCGGCAGGATGGATAGATAGCCGGTACCGGCCAAGCGGCCATGATCGAACAGTGCTTGTAGGCTGCGCAGAACACCGGGCTTGCGGTCAGACGCGATCATGACCCGTTCGACGAAATCTGGACCTGGCAGTTGAAGCAAGTCTTTGGCAATCCCCTGGCACGTATGGGTTAAGAGCGTCTCGGCCTCGTCTCCCAGAATCGCGGTGATGTCGGTCATGTTGAATCTCCCGTCTCGCTGGCTGGATGTCGTTCGGTGAATCGGCTTCGAATCGGTCCTCACACAATGGGCCTCGGGGTCGAAGACGCTGGTGTCGACGGCCGTTCGAGTCGCTCTGATCCTGTGCGCTCAAAACGAACGCTGCAAGGAAATTTGTCATCGCCGGCATGCCTCGGCGCAGCGTTAGATTGGGGGCGGCAGGGTGCTGCCTGGCCTAAATGTGCATCTGTGCCATACTTCGGCCATGACCGACATGCCCCGCCGAGGAGACGTCCCATGACCGCCGAAGTCATTGCCCGCACCGGACATGAAATCACCCTACAGGTTCGCATCGACGTGAGCGGGACAATGCCCGAGGCCGAGCAGCGCGTTCAAGAGGCGTGCAATCGTGTCGGACAGCTCGCGACGGCCGAGGTGCTCAAGGGCTTCGACACCGACGGCTCGCCGATCATGCTCGATGGCATCAAGTGGACCAAACGCTGTGCGTCCCATCAGACGTATCACACCCCGTACGGCACCGTGGGACTTGAGCGCAACGTCTACCAGACCTCCAAGGGCGGGCGCATCTATTGTCCGCTCGAGGAGGGGGCACGCATCATCCGCCATGCCACGCCGCTGTTTGCCCGTCAGCTCTCGCACAAGTATGCGCAGATGAACGTCAATGCCGTGTGCGCGGATCTACGCGAGAACCATGGGCGCGCGGTGACCGCCTCCTATGTGCAGAACGTCACCGATTGGGTCGGCGCGATTGCCTGCGCCAAGGAGGAGAGCTGGGAGTATGCGCTGCCCGAACTCGACGCGGCGGTGGCCACGGTGGCCATCAGTGTGGACGGGGCGCGCCTGGCGATGAAGGAGGACGGTTGGCGCGAAGTCATGGTCGGCAGTCTCTCCCTCTACGACCTCGCGGGCGAGCGCCTGCACACCCTCTACGTTGCCGCCGCGCCCGAATATGGCAAGGAGACCTTCCATGAGCGCATGACGCGCGAGATCGCGCAGCTCAAGAGGCGCTATCCCGAGGCGCTCTATCTCGGCATTGCCGACGGAGCCTCGACCAACTGGTCGTTCCTCAAGCAGCACACCGAGCGCCAACTCATCGACTACTACCATGCCGCCGAATACCTGCCCGCGATCGCCATGGCCGCCTATCCCGGCAAGACCGATAAACCCAAACGCGAGCAGTGGCTGCATGCGCAGCGCCACCGCCTCAAGCATACTCCCGGCACCGTCGACGCCCTGATCGAGGAGGCCCAGCGCCTCACACGCAAGCGCTCACTGTCACGGACCGTCAAAGAGGACGTGCAGGACGCCCTGACGTATTTCACCAACCAGCGCCCACGCATGGACTACCCCGCCTTTGTGGCAGAGAACCTCCCGATCGGCTCGGGTGTTGTCGAAGCGGCCTGCAAGACGCTGGTTAAGCAACGTCTCTGTGGTGCGGGCATGCGCTGGAAGCAAAAGGGAGCCAAGGTGCTCTTGACCCTGCGCACCCTCGTGCAGTCCACCGGGCGTTGGACGCAGTTCTGGGAGAAGATCGAGCAGTTCGGGGCGCAGCCGTGCTAGACCACATTATTTAAAGGCAGCACTC
>NZ_NRRF01000074.1 GCF_016583565.1 Thiocystis violacea
GACCATGCACAAGCAGGGGGCGAATCTCTTCAACGCCCTCACCCTGACCTTCCAGGGCACCCCGCCTCAGCCGCGCTTCGCGTAGTCGGCGGCCGAGGGCCGGACTGGGACACCTGAGTAGTTACAAATACCTGGCCTATGCCGCTTGAAACAAGTTGCTCAGCTTGTCGCAACGGAATGTCGAAGGTTGCGGAGAGCCGCTGGGCTACGACCCTAGTATCCTCTCCATCACGTGCGCCGAATATCACGACATCGTATGACTCATTCATCGCCCGTCTTTGCTCCTAGCTTCGTTCTGTTCAATGACGACCTGTAGGATAAGGATCGCTTCGGCGACATGCGAACGTCAAACTGAGCTTCAGGGTTTTACACTGTTGCGTGATTGAGTCGGCAAATTCCCGTAACGCGCATAGCGGAAAGGCCAATCCGGAGCACGAAACGACTGCGTTGCTTCCGTCACCGCGTAGCGGTGTCGCGGACGGCTCGGCGCTTTTCGCTAGCTCATGGGGCCAGCGCGGCTGGGTCGGTAGGCTGGACGAGGAGACCGAAGCCCACCGAACCTCGCGTCAGGGTTGGTGGACTACGCTTGTCGATGTGACGACTGTGCGTCTCGCAGTGGCTGGAGTGATGACCAGGACCCTCTCGCGGAGCTTGAGCCTCGGTCACACGAGGCTCCGCGGTCGGCTGCGGCGCCGGAACTCGCTCTAGAAGAACAGCCCTTCGATGGGTGAGGAGGCCGATGCGAAGCGCTTGGCGGGCATGCGGCCGGCCAGGAAGGCCTCGCGTCCCGCCTCGATCCCTTTGCGCATGGCGCTGGCCATGAGGACGGGATCCTTGGCCGCGGCGATGGCGGTGTTCATGAGCACGCCGTCGCAGCCCAGCTCCATGGCCTCGGCGGCGTCGGAGGCAGTGCCGACGCCGGCATCGACCAGCACGGGGACCTTGGCGTTCTCGACGATGGTGAGGATGTTGAGCGGGTTGCGGATGCCGAGGCCCGAGCCGATCGGGGCCGCCAGCGGCATGACGGCGATGCAGCCGATGGCCTCCAACTCGCGCGCGACGATGGGGTCGTCGTTGGTGTAGACCATGACGTCGAAGCCGTCCTTGACCAGCTCTTCCGCGGCCTTGAGGGTTGCCATTACGTCCGGGAAGAGCGTCTTCTCGTCGCCCAACACTTCCAGCTTCACCAGCTTGTGTCCATCCAGCAGCTCGCGTGCGAGGCGACAGGTGCGCACGGCCGTCTCCGCGTCGTAGCAGCCGGCCGTGTTCGGCAGGATGGTATAGCGGTCCGGCGGGAGCACCTCGAGGATGTTCGGCTCACCCGGGTTCTGACCCAGATTGGTGCGGCGCACCGCGACGGTGACGATCTCCGCCCCGCTCGCCGCGATGGCGCGGGCGGTCTGGTCCATGTCCTTGTACTTGCCGGTGCCGACGAGGAGGCGCGAGCGGTACTCCTTTCCGGCGATGATGAGGCGGTCGGTGCTCTGGGTATCTGTAGACATGGATCTCTATTGCAGGTGCGATTTGGATGATGGGAAGGTGGAATGAAAGGCCGGGTCGTCGTGCGCGGTTCGGCTAGCCGCCGCCAACGGCCTGGATGATCTCGACCCGGTCGTTGGGGCTGAGCGGGTGCTCGCTGAAGCGGCTGCGCGGCACCAGCTCGGCGTTGACCTCAATGGCAAAGCGCTGGCCCGCGAGCGCGAGCGTTTCGACCAGTTCCGACAGGCGGGTTCCCTCGGCAACCTCGCGTGTCTCCCCGTTCAGAATGATGTTCATGGTAGCTCCAGTCGCCCGAGACAGGGCCGCAACTCGACGCCTGCCCGGGGCACTCAACGGACGTGATTGGCGTCCTGACCCAGCATCTCCGGGGTCACGAGGGTGATGCCGCTTTCGCTGACGAAGAAGCCGGCACGACGATCCGCCTCGGGATCGACGCCGATCTCGGTGCCTTCCTCGATCTGGCAGAAGCGATCTACGACCGCGTTGCGGATGGTGCAGTTCCGTCCGATATCCACATCCGGCAGGATGACTGAATCTTCCACGCTGGCGTAGGAGTTCACGCGCACGTTCGAGAACAGCAGCGAGTGGCGCACCGTCGACCCGGAGATGACGCAGCCGCCCGACACCATGGAGTCCACGGCCATGCCGCGCCGGTCCTCGTCGTCGAAGACGAACTTGGCGGGCGGCAGCTGCTCCTGGTAGGTCCAGATGGGCCAGTTCTTGTCATAGAGATTCAGCGGCGGGGTGACGCCGATCAGCTCGAGATTGGCCTCCCAGAAGGCATCGAGAGTGCCCACGTCGCGCCAGTACGCGAGTTCACCGCTGCGCGGGTCGCGGAAGGTATAGGCCATCACGCGGTAGCGCTTGATCACGTTGGGAATGATGTCTTTGCCGAAATCGTGGCTGGAGGTCGGCGTATCCGCGTCCTTGTAGAGTTGTTCGAACAGGAAGCCCCTGTTGAAGACGTAGATGCCCATGGAGGCGAGACAGCGGTCGGTCGTGCCCGGAATCGTCTCCGGCTGCGCCGGCTTTTCGGCGAAGTGGGTGACGCGCTCATTGGTGTCGACCGACATGACGCCGAACTCGTGCGCACGCTCCACGTCGACCTCGAGGCAGCCGACCGTCATATCGGCGCCGGTTTCGACGTGGTAGGCGATCATGGCGCCGTAATCCATCTTGTAGATGTGGTCGCCGGCCAGCACCAGGATGTAGTCCGGATTGTGGTCTCTGATGATGTCGAGATTCTGGAAGACGGCGTCCGCCGTGCCCGCGTACCAGGCGGTCTCGGCGACGCGTTGCTGCGCCGGCCAGAGCTCCACGAACTCGCCGAACTCGCCCCGGAGAAATCCCCAGCCCTTCTGAATGTGCAGGATCAGCGAGTGGGCCTTGTACTGCGTGAGCACCCCGATGCGTCGGATCCCCGAGTTGATGCAGTTGGACAACGGGAAGTCGATGATGCGGAATTTCCCTCCGAAGGGAACGGCGGGCTTCGAGCGCCAAGCCGTCAAGTGCTTGAGTCGCGATCCCCGTCCCCCGGCCAGGATCAGCGCCAGGGTGTTGCGGGTCAGGCGGCTGATGAACCTGGGGTTCGTTTGGGGCATAAGTCCTCCTGTCAGGAATGACGCTACGGGGTTTATCAGATCGCCCTTATGGTACCATCAAGGCGTTTTCCAACCTGCATGGGATGGGGGAGGCAGCGCGAGAATTCAGCCTCGAATGCTCCGCTGACGCATCCATCATGTCGTCGGCAACCTCGGGGATGGCAGACGACCAGCGACTGAGGCGAGCGCGCAACCGGCCCGCGCCCCCTGGCGGATCGGCCGCTTCACAAGGATCGCAACGCCCGCCGCCGCTGCATTCACCCCGCCCCACTCACGCTCTCATAGGCGTCCGGACAACCGGACCGGCCGTTACCAAGAGGTAGACATTCTAAAATGGCAACCGCAAAAGGCTCGGCACCCAAGCTCCCGGATCCCCTGCAGCGCATCCTCGAAGCGCGTCATCATGACCCCTTCGAAGTCCTGGGTCGCCATGAGGAAGATGGCAAGGCCGTCGTGCGGGCCTTCCTGCCACTTGCGGAAAGCGCGCGCGTGGTCGAGGCAGACTTGGCCCTGGAGCGGATCGAGGGCAGCGACTTCTTCGTCGGTTCCGCAGATCCCGCCAAGATCCCCAGCCGCTATCAAATCGAGTGGGCGGACGCCGCCGGTAGTCTGCATGTGGCCCTGGACCCCTACTGCCTGCCGGCGCAGCTGTCGGACTTCGATCTCCACCTCTTCGCCGAAGGGCGCCACTGGCACGCCTATCGGTTCTTCGGCTCGCATGTCCGCGAGATCGACGGCGTCTCAGGCATCCAGTTTGCCGTCTGGGCGCCGAACGCGGAGCGCGTCAGTGTGGTCGGCGACTTCAACGCCTGGGACGGGCGCGCACATCCCATGCGGGTGCGCGGCGGCACTGGCGTCTGGGAGCTCTTCATCCCCGGGCTGAAATCCGGCGGCTATTACAAGTACGAGATTCGCGACCAGGCGACCCACATTCATATCAAGATCGACCCCTATGCGCAGGCCTTCCAGGAGCGTCCGCAGACGGCGGGTATTCTGGCGCCGGCCAGCAATTTCCGCTGGGCGGATGAAGACTGGATGGCGGCACGCAAGGATGCGAACTGGCAGCACCGGCCGATGTCCGTGTACGAGGTCCATCTCGGCTCCTGGAGCCGCGACGACGACGGCAATTTCGTCAACTACCGCATCCTTGCCAAGGAAATCGCGACCTACTGCCGTGACATGGGCTTCACCCATATCGAGCTGCTGCCCATCACCGAGCATCCGCTGGATGCCTCCTGGGGCTACCAGTGCACCGGCTACTTCGCGCCGACCGCGCGCTTTGGCACGCCGGACGACTTCCGTTTCTTCGTCGACTATTTCCACCGCCAGGGCATCGGCGTCCTGCTCGACTGGGTGCCCGCGCACTTTCCGAAGGACGCCTACGCACTGGCCCGCTTCGATGGCACGGCACTTTACGAGCACGCCGATCCGCGCATGGGCGAGCACCGGGACTGGGGCACGCTGATCTTCAACTTCGGACGCAAGGAGGTGAAGAACTTCCTGCTTTCCAGCGCGCTCTACTGGCTCGAGGAGTTCCACATCGACGGGCTGCGCGTCGATGCCGTCGCCTCCATGCTCTATCTGGACTACTCACGCAACGCCGGCGAGTGGATCCCGAACAAGTACGGCGGCAACGAGAACCTGGAGGCCGTCGACTTCATCCGTGAGCTGAACATGGTCACCCATGAGCAGCATCCAGGCACCCTCATGATCGCCGAGGAGTCCACGGCCTGGCCGGCGGTGTCGCGTCCGACCTATCTGGGCGGACTCGGCTTCAGCATGAAATGGAACATGGGCTGGATGCACGACACCCTGTCCTACATGCAGAAGGATCCCATCTACCGCCACTTCCATCACGACCTGCTGACCTTCGGGCTGCTCTACGCCTTCACGGAAAACTTCGTCCTCCCCTTCTCCCACGACGAAGTGGTGCACGGCAAGAAGTCCATGCTCGACAAGATGCCGGGCGACGCCTGGCAGAAGTTCGCCAGTCTGCGGCTGCTCTACACCTTCATGTTCAGCTATCCCGGCAAGAAACTGCTGTTCCAGGGGTGCGAGTTCGGCCAGGGTCAGGAGTGGAACTTCGCGGCCTCGCTCGACTGGGATCTGCTCGAGCGGCCTCAGCATCAGGGCGTGCGCCAGCTGGTCGCCGATCTGAATCGGCTCTATCAGGCGCTTCCCGCCCTGCACGAGGTGGATTTCGATCCCGCCGGTTTCGAGTGGATCGATTGCCACGACAGCTCGCAGTCCGTGCTCAGTTATGTCCGCAAATCCACGTCCGGTGAGGAAATCATCGCCGCGGTCTTCAACTTCACCCCCGTGCCGCGCGCCAACTACCGCATCGGCGTCCCCGAGCCAGGTTTCTATCGCGAGGCCGTCAACTCGGATGCCGAGCTCTACGGCGGCAGCAACGTCGGCAATCAGGGCGGTGTGACCGCTGAGCCGGTGAGCTGGATGGGTCGACCGCACTCGATGATGATCGCGCTGCCACCGCTCGCCGGTCTCATCCTGGTCCACGAGCCAGAGCCGGCCGAGAACCTGGACGTCGACGACCTGGAGTCGACCGAGGCGAGGCCCGGCGGGGATGAGGCCGATGGAGCCGATTGAGGTCACGGACGAACTCCAGCGGGTCAAGCTGAATCAGGAAACGGCGAAGATCCACTGGACCGAGCTGCAGCGATTCTTCGCCAAGGGTGCCGTGCTCTGGGTGCGGCCGGGACTGGATCTCGTCGAGATCGCCTTGGCGATGGCGAAGGACGATGCCGGCACCATTGCGGCGGAGCGCGCCGCCGGCGGGGTCGCGCCAGTGACGGACCAGCAGGCGCGTGACTGGCTGGCGGCGGACGCCTGTCTCTGGGCGGTCGTCGTCCGGCCCTGGATCCTGGCTCAGGAGGCCGAATGCACATCTGGGTCGACGCCGACGCCTGCCCACGGGTAGTCAAGGACATCCTCTTTCGGGCCGCGGAGCGCCTCGGCGTGCCGGTCACGCTGGTGGCGAACCAGCCGATGAGCCTGCCGCCCTCGCGCCACATCCGCGCCATTCAAGTCTCGGCGGGCTTCGACGTGGCGGACAACGAGATCGTCAAGCGTCTGCGGCCCGGCGATCTGGTGATCACGGCCGACATCCCGCTCGCCGCCGAGGTCGTTGCCAAGGAGGGGCACGCCTTGAATCCACGCGGTGAGGTCTATACCAAGGAGAACATTCGCGAGCGCCTCAACATGCGCGATTTCATGGAGACGCTACGCGCGAGCGGCGTACAAACCGGCGGCCCGCCCACACTGAGCGCGGGCGATCGACAGGCATTCGGCAACGCCCTGGACGCCTTTCTGGCCAAGCGGGTCAAGCGCTGATCGGCCGCGGACCGGGTACCTGTCGTGCCGAGGGCGGCGCTCCCCACCGTCGAGCTTTCAGAGAACTACGAATTTAAAAAACTGCGAACAGGAGTCGTTCGGATGGCCTTACTCGTTCTTGGACTTATCCTTTTCCTCGGAACCCATTCCCTTTCCATCGTCAAGCCGGGGCTTCGAACCAGCGTCGTCGAGCGGTTCGGGATACCCGCCTGGCAAGGCGTTTACGCCATTCTCTCCCTCGTCGGCTTCGTGCTCATCGTCAACGGCTACGACGCGACACGCGACGCGCCCATCGTCCTCTACGATCCGCCGACCTGGATGAAGCACATCACGCTGCTGTTGATGCTGCCGGTCTTCACCTTCCTCTTCGCCGCCTATCTGCCGGGCCGTATCCAATCCGCGGTGAAACACCCCATGCTCCTGGCCGTGAAGATCTGGGCCCTGGCGCATCTGCTCGCCAACGGCAACCTGGGCGATGTGCTGCTCTTCGGCGCCTTCCTGGCCTGGGCCGTGGCGGATCGGATCTCGCTCAAGCGCCGGGCGGGACCGCCTGTGCAAGGCGCTCCGCCGAACAAGGTGAACGATGCCATTGCCGTCGTCGGTGGGCTGGTGCTCTATGTGCTCTTCATCTTTTGGCTGCACCACGCGCTCTTCGGCGTGGCCCCCATTCACTGAGGTCGTCCGCTTCAGCGCGACACGGAGGTCGCGCTTGCGCACTCAGTCGTCCTTTGCCTCCATCTTTTTCAAGAGCGGCGTAATCAGATCCAGCGGCAGCGGGAAGACGATGGTCGATGTCCGATCCCCGGCGATTTCCGTGAGCGTTTCGAGAAAGCGCAGCTGGATCGCCTGAGGCTGCTGCGAGAGCGTCCGCGCCGCCTGCATCAGCTTCTCCGCCGCCTGCTGCTCGCCTTCCGCGTGAATGACCTTGGCGCGCCGTGACCGTTCGGCCTCGGCCTGGCGGGCGATGGCGCGGATCATCGACTCGTCCAGGTCGACATGCTTGATCTCCACGTTGGCGACCTTGATGCCCCAGGCGTCCGTTTGGGCGTCGAGGATGCGGCGCACGTCGTCGTTGAGCTTCTCGCGCTCGGCCAGCATCTCGTCGAGCTCATGCTGGCCCAGCACGGAGCGCAGCGTGGTCTGCGCGAGCTGGCTGGTCGCCATGCGAACGTCCTCGACCTGGATGATGGCGCGCTCCGGATCGATCACGCGGAAGTAGACCACGGCGTTGACCTTCACCGAGACATTGTCGCGCGAGATGACGTCCTGGCTCGGCACGTCCATGACCTGCACGCGCAGATCCACCCGGACCATGTTTTGGATGCCGGGAATCACCAGGACGAGGCCAGGCCCCTTCACCCCGGTGAAGCGCCCAAGCGTGAAAATGACGCCGCGAACGTACTCTCGCAGGATGCGAATCGAGGCGAGGACGAGCCCGATCAGCAGCAGCACGGGAAACAGATAGATTTCGAAAGGCATGCGCATTCTCCTTCAGGATGTACTCAGGACTTGGAGCGAGGTTGGACGATTAGGGTGAGTCCGTCGCGACCGGTCACACGGACCTCTGCGCCGGGCGCAACGGCCTGGTCCGATCGGGCGCTCCAGACCTCCCCGTGCAGATGGACGCTGCCATCGCCGGGAAAACCGGAGACCGCCTGGCCTGTCGCGCCGATCAACTCCTCGCCGCCGGTGACGACCGGCCTGCCGTGGGCCTTGACCGCCAGCCCGACGACAAAGAAGAGCAGGAGGGCGCTCACGAGCGCCAGGCTGATGATCAGCGAGATGGAGATGCCGAACCCCGGCGCCTCGGTGTCGATCAGGATCAGCGATCCGAAGACGAAGACCGCGATGCCGCCGAGCCCCAGGCCGCCGAAGCTCGGCGAGAAGACCTCCATCACCATGAGCGCCAATCCCAGCCCGATGAGTGCCAGCCCGGCGTAGTTGATCGGCAGGAGCTGAAAGGCATAGAGCGCCATCAGCAGGCTCAGCGCTCCGACCGTGCCCGGCAGCACGGCGCCCGGATTGGAGAATTCGTAGACCAGGCCGTAGATGCCGATCAGCAGAAGGATATAGGCGATGTTCGGATTGCTGATCACGGCGAGCAACTGTGTCTTCCAGTCCGGCTGCAGCGCGACGATGCTCAAGCCGCTGGTGCTCAGTCGCACGCGGTCTTCGCCGAGTTTGATGTCACGACCGTCCAGGGTTTGGAGCAGCGACTCCAAGCTCGGCGCCATGAGGTCGATGACGCCGCGCCGCAGCGCATCCTCGGCCGACAGGCTCACACCTTCCCGAACCGCCTGCTCGCCCCAGTCGGCGTCGCGGCCGTGAAGGGCCGCCAGGCTGCGGATATAGGCCGCCGCGTCGTTGACCACCTTGCGCATCTTGGCGTCGCCCGAGACCTCCTTCGGGGCGGCCTTGGAGGCGCCGCTGGCGTCCGGGTCCGCGGCCCCCGTCTCACCATCGGCGGGACTGCCCTGCGATGGCTCCGCCGACGGCAGTCCGCCCAGTTGCACTGGGGTTGCCGCGCCCAGATTGGTCCCGGGCGCCATCGCCGCGACGGGACAGGCGTAAAGGATATAGGTCCCGGCGCTCGCCGCCCGCGCCCCCGTCGGGGCCACGTAGCAGGCGATCGGAACGCGAGCCGCCGTCACGGCCTTGACGATGGAGCGCATCGCGGTATCGAGCCCGCCCGGCGTATCGATCCGGATCACCAGGATCTCCGCGCCGCGCGCCTGCGCCTCGGCGATGGACTCCTGGACATAGCTCGCCGTCGCGGGTCCGATGGCGCCGTCGATATCCATGACCAGCGCCTCTCGCGGACCCGTCGAAGCGGGATCGCCCGGTGCCGCCGGCACGCCAGCGGCGGGCGCGATGAGCATGGCGAGCGCCCACAGACGGGCCATGAGCCGAGATGAAATGCGATGAGCCATTGACCTGCCTCCTGAACGACCCAAGGGCCATACCTGAAGCTTAGACAGTACCTGGGCTCTTAGGGTCGACGACTTCCCCCCACTCGTGTCGACGACGCTGGCCGCAAGAGCGCGTGGGAGCGGCGCCCCGCCGCGACGGCAAGCCGCAGACAGCGCCTGTCATTTTGGTTTTCGCATGAAGACGCGATTTACAGAACGAAGCCCTGTGCGATTCTCCCAACTGTCCCCCTCTCGGAGTTAACTCCCATGCCCCGCATCATCGTTCAGCCCAACCCATTCGACGTCGCCGCCGAGCAGGATGCCCTGAGCCGCTGCAATCCGCGCGTCGGCGCCCTGGTTACCTTCGTTGGCCTGATGCGCGACCTGAATGACGGAGCCCAAGTCAGCCGCATGACCCTGGAGCACTATCCAGGCATGACGGAAAAGGCACTCGCGGCGATGGCCGAGGAGGCGGCGTCGCGCTGGAGCCTCGAAGGTCTCACCATCATCCACCGCGTCGGGCCGCTTGAGCCCCAGGATCCCATCGTCTTCGTCGGCGTCGCCAGCCAGCATCGCGGTGAGGCCTTCCGTGCCTGCGAGTTTCTCATCGACTATCTGAAGACGCGGGCGCCGTTCTGGAAGAAGGAGCAGACAGCGGAAGGGGAGCGCTGGGTCGAGGCGCGGTCATCGGACGATGCCGCCGCGGGGCGTTGGGGGAACGGAGGAGCACAGAACCCGAGACCGCAATAGCGATCGCCGATTGCGGTCCGCCTGCCTGCGCGCCGATCCGGGAGCGCCGCCCTCTGCGCGACAGGCACCCGGTCGCGGCGGGGCGCCGCTCCCACCGAACGAAGCGGCTTGGCCGGCGGTCTGCCAAAATCCTGTTGCGGCCTACTCGCGCCCGCGATCCGCCTCCGAATCCGCCTGCTCGATCTGAGCCGGCGGAGGCGCGATGGACCGCACCCGCAAATGCAGCGCCGCCTTGGAGAGCAGGTGCGCGCTCACCGGCGCGGTGATGAAGAGAAAGAGCGTGACCAGGACCTCGTGAAAGCTGACGCCCTCACCCTGGGTGCTGAAATGGATCATCGACGCAATCAACAGACTGCCGACCCCCAGCGTCGTCGCCTTGGTCGGTCCGTGCAGCCGGGTGTAGAAATCCGGCATGCGCGCCAAGCCAAGCGAGCCGATGAAGGTGAAGAGGGCGCCGATGACGATGAGAATGGAGAGGGTCGTTTCCAGCATGTCTGATCCTATTCGATCATGTCGCTTATTCGATCGTCTTGCCTATTCGATGATGTCGCCGCGCAGCAGATACTTGCAGAGCGCGACCGTGCCGACGAAACCCATCATGGCGATGAGGATGGCGGCCTCGAAGTAGAGCGCGGAATCCAGGTGGATGCCGAGCAGCACCAGCAGGGCGATCGAATTCACGTAGAGGGTATCCAGGGCCAGGATGCGATCCGGCTTGTCCGGCCCGCGCAGCAGGCGCCAGAGCGTGAGCGCCAGGGCCGCCGTGACCAGGCCGAAGGCGATGGCGAGAGCGGTGCTCAACATGACTCGAAGACCTCCAGCAAGGGCGCCTCGTAACGGCGCTTGATCGTTTCCACCAGCGCGTGCGGATCCTTCACGTCCAGCCCCTGAACGACCAGGCTGCGCCGATCCGGACTCAGCCATGACGAGACCGTGCCTGGCGTCAGTGAAATGGTGTTCGCCAGAAAGCTGATGCCGATGTCCGTCGTCAGCTCCAGCGGGACCACCACGAAGGCCGGGTGGACATGCCGAGGTCCGCGCAGGATCAGCCAGGCGACGGCGAGATTGGCGATCAGGATGTCGTACAAGAGCACGACCAGAAAGCGTATCAGCGTGAGCGGCTTGCGCACGCGAACCTCATCCGGCCAGAAACGCAGGGTGAAGAGCGGGATGGCCCAGCCCAGGACGACCCCCATGAGGATGGCGCCGGGCGACAGGCTATTCACCAGCAGCACCCAAATGAGGGCCAGGATCGGCGTCAGGATGGGGTGCGGCAGCAGCCAGTGTTTCATGGATTCGTCCCGCCCGAAGTTGGCCCGAGAACGGCCGAGATATAACCCTGAGGATGCAGCAACTGCTCCGCCGTTGCGGTGCAGAAGCCGAGCATGGGGCCGGACGCCGCGAGCAGGCCAACGCAAAGCGCCAGCAGGCCAAAAACCGGCATCAGAGCCATCCGCTCGCCCGGTGGATCGCGTTCGACTCCGGCCGTCGTGTTGAAGAAGAGCAGGCTGCCGGAGCGGCCCAGCGCGATCATGCCGAGCAGTCCCGAGGTCAGCACGGCCGCCATCACCCACGGCCAGCTGCGGTCTTCGAAGGCCGCGCTGAGCACCAGGAATTTGCCGACGAAGCCGGACAGGGGTGGGAGTCCGACGACCAGCAAGGCCGCGATGAAGAAGAGTCCGCCGAGCAGTCCGGCCCGATGGATCGCCGGTCCCGGACTCAAGCGGTCCAGCATGGCGCCGCGCCGCCGCGCGATCAGGTCCGCCAGGAGAAAGAAGGCCGCCGTCGCGAAGGTGGTGTTGACCATGTAGTAGAGCCCCGCGGCGATGCCCGCCGCGCTCGCCAGCCCGAAGGCCGTGAGCAGTAGCCCGACGGAGACCACGACCAGGTAAGCGATCTGGCGCCGCAGCTCATTCGCGGAGAGCGCGCCGAAGGCGCCGAGCAGCAGCGTCATCAACCCCAGCGGCAACAGCCACTCGGCATAGAGATCCGTCAGCGGGCCGGCCTCCGCGCCGAAGATCAGGGTGCCCACGCGCAGCAGGCAATAGGCCCCGACCTTGGTCATGATCGCGAAGAGCGCGGCCACCGGCGCCGAGGTCGTCGAATAGGCCCCGGGTAGCCACAGATGCAGGGGGATCAGGGCGGCCTTGAGCCCAAAGACGGCGAACAGCAGCAGACCCGCCGTGCGCACCACGCCCAGATTCTCCGGCGACGTTTGCGCCACCTTGACCGCCAGGTCAGCCATGTTGAGCGTCCCGAGCACCCCGTAGAGCGTGCCGGCGGCGAAGAGAAAGAGCGTCGAGCCCGCCAGATTGATCACCACGAAGTGCAGCCCGGCGCGAATCCGCTTGGCTCCGCCGCCATGTACCAGGAGCCCATAGGACGCGAGCAGCAGGATTTCGAAGAAGACGAAAAGGTTGAAGAGGTCTCCGGTGAGAAAGGCGCCGTTGAGCCCGAACAGCTGCAGCTGGTAGATGGGGTGGAAATGCCGGCTGCCGCGGTCGGTGCCCCGCACGGCGTAGAGCAGTACGAAGAAGCCGAGCAGGGCTGTGATCAGCAGCATCCAGGCCGCCAGCCGATCCGCCACCAGCACGATGCCGTAGGGCGCCGGCCAGTTCCCCAGGTTGTAGGTCAGCACGTCCCCGGAGCCCACTGCCATCAGCAGCATGACCGCGAGCACCACCTGACCCGTGACGGCCGCCAGGTTCAGGCCCCGTCGGACCCCGAGCGGCAGCAGGCGCCGGGTCAGTAAAAGCAGCGCTCCGGCCAGCAAGGGCAGGAGCACGGGCGCGATGGTGAGATGCGTCACGCTGACTCCTCGCGGTCCGCGCGGCCGTCAACGTGGTCGTTACCCAGCTCGGCGCGCGCCTTGAGCGCGAGCATGATGACGAAGGCGGTCATCGCGAAGCTGATGACGATGGCCGTGAGCACCAGCGCCTGGGGCAGGGGATCCGTGTACTGCGTCGCGTCCTCGCGAATGATCGGCGGCGCGCCGATGGTGAGCCGCCCGCTCGCGAAGAGAAAGAGGTTCACCGCATAGGTCATCAGCGTCAGCCCCAGCACCACCGGAAAGGTGCGGGCGCGCAGCAGCAGGTAGACGCCGCAGGCGCTCAGCACGCCAACGATCAGGCTCATCAGGGCTTCCACTTAGCGCGGCTCCTCTCGCAGCGTCGGTCCCGGGTGACTCGCATCATGCATCAGCCCCAGGTGGATCAGAATCAGCAGGGTCGCCCCGACGACGACCAGGAAGACTCCCAGGTCGAAGGCCATGGCCGAGGCCAGCTCGAAGTCACCGACGATCGGCCAATGGATGTGGCTGAAGGCCGAGGTGAGGAAGGGATAGCCGAGCGCCAGGCTCGCCAGTCCGGTGAGGGTTGCGATCAGCAGCCCGGCGCCGATCAAGGGGTGCATGTTGTCGGACATCCGCTGGTGGGTCCAGGTCACCCCATTGGTCAGGTACTGCATGATGATCGCGACGGCGGTGATGAGCCCGGCGATGAAGCCGCCGCCAGGCTGATTGTGGCCGCGCAGGAAGATGAAGACGGACACCAGCAGCGCGAGCGGCAGCAGCAGCCGCGTCAAGGCCGCCATGATGCTGGGGTGCGCGTCCCAGCTCCAGGGGCGGCCCCGCGAGTCGCGCTGAAGCCCCGGCAGTTGCAAATCCTTGAGCATCGCATAGATGCCCAAGCCCGCCAGGGCGAGCACCGAGATCTCGCCCAGGGTGTCGTAGCCGCGGAAGTCGACGAGAATCACGTTCACCACGTTCGAGCCGCCGCCGCCCGAGACGCTGTTGGCGAGGAAGAAGTCGGAGATCGAGACGTGCGGCCGCGTCAGCATGGCCCAGGTCAGCGCCCCGGCGCCGCCGCCGGCCAGCAGTGCCAACCCAAGGTCACGGATGCGCCTCGGCCAGCCGGACTCATCCGGGCTGCGCTGCGGCAGAAAGTAGAGCGCCAGCAGGAGCAGCACGATGGTCACCACCTCGACCGAGAGCTGCGTGAGCGCCAGGTCGGGCGCGGAGAACTTCACGAAGATCAGGGCCACCAACAGCCCCGCCGCGCCGATGACGACCAACGCCGTCAGCCGCCTGCGATGCAGCAGCACGGTCGCCAGGGCGACCGTCATCAGCGCCAGGGCCACGAAGAGGCTCACGGGATCGATTGGCAGGAGCGCGCGCGGGCCGGTCAACGGACTTCCACTGCCCAGGAAGCCGGCGACGCCGATGCCGACGACGGACAGCACGAAGATCACCGCCAGACGCTGTAGCGAGCCGCGATCCAGGCCATTGGTCACGGCTCCGGCAAACCCAATCAGCCAGCCGATGATGCGGTCGTAGACGGCGCCCGCGTCCAGCGTCCCCGCGAGCCGGTCCGCGAGCCGGAACAGTGGCCCCCGCGCCGCGTAGACCAGGATGCCGCCGACGATCGCGATCAAGCTCATGATCACGGGGAGGCCGAACCCGTGCCAGATGGCGATATCGAAGCTCGGCGGCGGTGCCTGCAGCACGCTGGCCGCGGCCACCCGCAGCGGCCAGGCGATGGTCATGGCCGGGAACATGCCGACCAGCACGCAGATCCCCACCAGCACCTCGACCGGGGCCTTCATCCAGAACGGCGGCTCATGCGGCGTGCGCGGCAGGTCGATGGGCTCGCCATTGAAGAAGACGTCATGGATGAAGCGCAGCGAGTAGGCGACCGCGAGCACGCCGGCAACCACGACCAGCGCCGGCAGCACCCAGCCCCAGGCGAAGTGCATGAAGAAATCCGCCGTCTCGGAGAAGAACATCTCCTTCGACAGAAAACCGTTGAACAGCGGCACTCCGGCCATGGAGGCCGCCGCCACCATCGCCAGCGTCGCCGTGTAGGGCATGAACTTCCACAGCCCATTGATCCGGCGCATGTCGCGGGTGCCGCACTCGTGATCGATGATGCCGGCGGCCATGAAGAGCGACGCCTTGAAGGTCGCGTGGTTCATGATATGGAAGATGCCGGCGACCGCCGCCAGCGGCGTTCCCAGCCCGAACAGCAGCGTGATCAGCCCCAGATGGCTGATGGTCGAGTAGGCCAGCAGGCCCTTGAGGTCATGCTTGAAGAGCGCGAACCAGGCGCCGACCAAGAGCGTGCTGAGGCCGGCGCCGATCACCAGCCAGCTCCACTCCGGCGTGCCGGAGAGCACCGGGAACAGCCGCGCGAGCAGAAAGATGCCCGCCTTCACCAGCGTCGCCGAGTGCAGATAGGCGGAAACGGGCGTCGGCGCCGCCATGGCGCGCGGCAGCCAGAAATGGAAGGGGAACTGCGCCGACTTGGTGAAGGCCCCGATCAGGATCAGCACCAGCATGGGCGTGTAGAGCGGATCCGCGCGAATCGCGTCGCCCTGGGTCAGGATCACCGACAGCTCATAGCTCCCCGCCATCTCGCCCAACAGCAGGAATCCGCCCAGCAGCGCCAGGCCGCCCAGCCCCGTGACCGTGAGCGCCATGCGCGCGCCCTTCCTGGCCTCCTTGCTCTCGTATGAATAGCCGATGAGCAGGAACGAGGAGAGGCTGGTCATCTCCCAGAAGATCAGCAGCAGGATCAGGTTTTCGGACAGCACCACGCCGAGCATGGAGCCCATGAAGAGCAGCAGATAGGCATAGAAGCGTCCGAGCCCCGTCTGCGGCTGCTCGCCATCCTCTGAGAGGTAGTAGCGCGCGTAGAGGATGATCAGCAGGCCGATGCCGAGGATCATGGTGGCGAACAGAAGTCCCAGGCCGTCGAACCTGAACGCCAGATCCACCCCCACCTGCGGAATCCAGGTCCAGCGCTGCAGGATGGTCTCGCCGCCGAAGGGCACCGGCAGACTTGGCGCCAGCAAGACGACCGCGAGCAACGCCGAGCCCCCCGCGGTCCAGGCGGCGCGCGTCGCGCCGAAGCGAGCGACCCAGGCGGTCAGAATGGCCCCGATGAAGGGGGTGAGCACGACGAGTGGCAGATTCATGCGATGGAATTCTGTGATCAAGAGCCTGTTCGGCTGTGACGACCAGGATACCATCGATCCCCAAAACCCTGTCCCCACGGCGACCCGAGGCGCTTCTCACCATGCCACCACGTCGGATGCGGCCCAGACTCCTCCTGGCAATCGGTTTCCTCCTGCCCGTCATCTCCCTGGCCGGTGAAAGCCGCATCGAGCTGACCGACGGCAGCGTCATCACCGGCGAGCTGATCGGCATCGAGGCCGGCCACTACCGCATCCGCTCCGCCACGCTCGGCGAGCTGTCTGTCCCCGAAACCAGCATCCGCGCGCTCCAGCCCGCCAGCGGCGGTGCCATGGCCGCGCCAGCCCAGGCCCCCGCCGCGTCGGACTACTCCGCCGACATCGCCGGCATCCAGAAGCAACTCGTGATGGATCAGGGCCTCATGGAACAGGTCAGCGCCCTCCAGCAGGACCCCGAGATCCAGCAAGCCCTGTCCGACCCCGAGTTGACCCGCATGATCCTCTCCGGCGATCTGGAGCGCCTGCGCGGCGACCCACGCTTCCAGCGGCTCATGGATCACCCCTCGATCCAGGCGATCATGGGGCAGGTGATGGGGCGCTGATCCCTCAGCCGAACGCGCCGTGCCCGGTGTCGGCCCAGGCCCCTAGACCGGCTGGCGCCACCGCTCCCGGATGAGGTCCGCCATCGCGGCCGCCGCGCGGTTGGGCGAACGGTCTTCGGCCCAGGCGAGGACCGTCACGCGCTCCATCTCCGGCGCAACCACGGGCGCGGCGCTGAGGCGGCCGGTCGCCAGCTCGGCCTCGATCGCCGGGTGTGGCAGCAGCGTCCGGCCGATCCCCAGCGCGACCAGTTCGAGAATAATGGGGAGGCTGTCGACCTCGAGCGCGACCTCGAGTCCGATCCCCATCCCCGCGGCATAGCCCTGCACCAGCGCGCGCAGACCATGGCGCGGATTGGGCAGAATCATGGGCTCCCGCAAGGCCGCCGCGTAGGGCACTGGACGCTCGGCGGACAGCCCCGCCTCGGCATCCGCCACCAGCCAGAGCCGTTCCCGCCACAGGTTCTCGCTGATCAGGCCGGCCGCGGTCCGTGGGTGGTGCAGCAGCCCCAGGTCGAACCGGCCCTGCAGCAGGCCGTCCTGAATGGCGCCGCTCATGGCGGAAATCATGCGAATACGCACCAGCGGATACAGCGTGCGGTAGTCGCAGATCAGGCTCGCGGGACGCGCGGAACCCAGGCTCGGCGGGACCGCCATCACCAGGGATCCGACGATGCGCCCAGCGCCCGCCGTGAGTTCCGTCTCGAGTCGGTCGAGATCCGTGATCAGTGCCCGCGCCCTCGGCTCAAGCCGCCGTCCCGCCTCCGTGGGAACCAGCCCGCGCCCCGTTCGCGAGAAGAGATCCACGCCCAGATGCTCCTCCAACTGCCGGATCTGGCGGCTCAGTGCCGACTGCGTGAGATGCATGCGCTGAGAGGCCCGGCTGAGTCCGCCGGCCTCCAGGACATGCAGGAAGCACTTGAGATGACGACTGTCCATCGTTGCGATTTTATCAAAACTGCGTGCAAAAGATTCCGTTTGAAGCATAGCTGCGAATGAGCGACAACAGGTCCACCACCATCGCAGAGTCGCCAGAATGACACGCCGCACGCCCGATACCGCCTTCCTCATGGTCCTGCTCGCCAATGTCGGATTCGCCTTCAAGGGCGTCTTCGCAAAGCTCGCCCTGGCGACCGGGATGACGCTCGCGGGCGTCCTCATGCTGCGGATCGCCATGGCCCTGCCGCTGTACTGGATCGCCGTTCGGCTGCTCGCGCACAAGGGCACGCGCGCCTCGCGGATGGACTGGCGCGACGGACTGCTCATCGGCACCCTCTTCACCCTGGCGACCGTGGCCGACTTCATGGCCATCGACCGCCTGGGCGCGGGACTGTCGCGCATGCTGCTCTTCACCTATCCCCTGCTGGTTCAGGCGCTGACGGCCTGGCGGGAGCGCCGGCTCCCGACGGGGCGCGAGCTGACGGTATTCGCGGTCTGCTATGCGGGCCTGGCGCTGCTGTTCGCGCCCAAGGGCTTCGCGGGCCACCTGGAGACACGCGAGTGGATCGGCATCGCCTGCGGTTTCGTGGCCGCCGCAAGCTATGCGCTCTTCCTCGTCCTGGGGCAAGGCATCGCCGCGCGTCTTGGCTCCGCGCGCTTCACGGCCATCATGAACACCAGCACCTTTCTGGTCTTCCTGCTCTACGCCCTGACTGGCGCCAGCCCGCAGGACTTCCAGATCCCAGCGATCGGGCTCGGCTGGATTGCCATCATGGTCGTCGCCGCAACCGTGCTGCCCTTCCTTCTCCTCTTCGAGGGCATCCGCCGCACCGGCGCGGGCAAGGCGAGCCTGGTCGCGCTGAGCGGCCCCGGAGTCACGCTGATCGCCGCCTGGATCTTTCTCGGCGAGCGGATCCTGCCCATCCAGACGCTGGGCTTTCTGTTGATCCTCGGGGGCATGGCCTGCCTCCAGTTCGGCAACAGCCTTCAGATCGACTGGACGGCCAAGCGCCAGCGCATCGGCGCCACGCTGCGCGGTCTTGCCGGGCAGCATTTGACGCCACGGCTCCCGTAGCGGATGTCCACGGCGTTGAGGCACGCCTTGAACGAGGTGTCCGGCCGCCGCCGATCGCGGCCGGGCTCGCGAACACGTGTCGCGACAAGCTTGTCGTCCTGGGGTATGTTCAGCGGCTTCCCCTAGGATCCCTGGCCAACATCATCCACTGGATTTCGTGACATGGACTCGACGGCCAGTCTCCACTTCCCGCCGCTCGCGCGCTTCCGTTTTCAGTTTCGGGCTCAAGAGACAGTGCGGCTTCCGCCCTATAGCGGCTCCGCCTGGCGCGGGCTCCTAGGTCACGGGTTGCGCCGAACCGCCTGCGTGACCCATCAGCCCCAGTGTTCGGGCTGCCTGCTGATTCGCAGCTGCGTCTACTCGACACTCTTCGAGACACCTCCGCCTCCGGATGAGGTGGCGCGTGGGTTCTCCGCCGTGCCGCATCCCTATGTCCTCGACATCGACCCCAAGGCGCCGCGTGTCCTGGAGCCGGGGGCGCACTTTCATCTGGTCATCACGCTGATCGGACCGGCCATCGGGCAGATTCCTTACCTCATCCACGCCCTCGGCAAGGCCGGCGAGCGCGGAATTGGCACGGGTCAGGGGCGGTTCCTGCTTGCCGCGGTCGAGCGCGAGCGGTCTCTCGGCGCGGATGTCTGGCCCTCTGTCTTCGAGGCAGAGGCTGGTGAGTACCGGCAGGTCGAGATCCCGCCCATCGACTTGCCCCGCGCACCGGATACCGCTCGGCTGATCCTGTCCACGCCAGTCAGGATCAAGCGCGACGGACACTTTCTCGGCGTGCGGGATCTCTCCGCGGCCGACCTCACGCGATCGCTCTATCAGCGGTTGCGACGGCTCGCCCAACTTTACGGCGGCACCCCGGATGCCTTCGACGCCGCTAGTCTCTTTGCCGCGCCGGACTCCCTCGTGATGCGCGCCAGTCAGCTCCGATGGCACGACTGGACTCGCTTCTCCTCCCGCCAGGACAAGCTGATGCAGATGGGCGGACTCGTTGGCGAGATCGAGCTGACCGGACCGGACCTACCCCTCATCTGGCCCGTCCTCTGGCTGGGACAGTGGACCCACATCGGCAAAGGCACCGCCTTCGGCCTCGGCGGCTACCGCCTCCTTCCCGCTTAGTGGGAGCGGCGCCCTGTGGGAGCGGCGCCCTGTGGGAGCGGCGC
This sequence comes from Thiocystis violacea, assembly GCF_016583565.1. Lineage (GTDB taxonomy): Bacteria > Pseudomonadota > Gammaproteobacteria > Chromatiales > Chromatiaceae > Thiorhodococcus > Thiorhodococcus violaceus_A. The sequence continues at coordinate 19,861 of NZ_NRRF01000074.1, forward strand.
CCTGTGGGAGCGGCGCCCCGCCGCGACTCCCCGCCACAAGC
>NZ_NRRF01000075.1 GCF_016583565.1 Thiocystis violacea
GACCATGCACAAGCAGGGGGCGAATCTCTTCAACGCCCTCACCCTGACCTTCCAGGGCACCCCGCCTCAGCCGCGCTTCGCGTAGTCGGCGGCCGAGGGCCGGACTGGGACACCTGAGTAGTTACAAAAAACGTTTATGAACAGACTCTAACGACGGCGCTTGCGTGCGGGCGGCTGGTGCGTCTTGGACGTTCCACGGCAACCAATCTGCGGGATTGGCAAACACCGCCGAGCGGTTGTTCAGCAAGGCAATCAAGTCGTCGATCGGATTGATCCCGTTGAGCCGGCAGGTCTCGATCAGGCTGCACAGCACGTCGCCGACAAAGGCGCCGTGTTGGTTCTTGTAGAACAGGCTGTTGTTGCGGTAACGCACGCTGAGCTTCAGCGCCTGCTCGGCAAGATTGTTATCCAACGGCGCGCCGGGAATGCGCAGAAACCCCGTCAGCGCCTGCCAGCGCTTGAGCATGTAATTGAATGCCTGGCCGAGGCGGCTGTTGGGCTCGACCTGTTTGTCGGTGATCTGCTGCTGCATCCAGCGCTTGAGCGCGTCCATCACCGGGGCGCTGTGGGCCTGATGAGCGGCCAGACGTTGCAGCGGGCTGAGCGCGGCTTTGGTGCACTGAGCCTCCTGGTGATAGACCGTGGCGATGGCCGTGATCACGTGTGCACATTCGCTGGGGAAAAACGCCTTGATGTCGACGAACTGGCGGCGCGCGTGCACCAGGCAGTTCAGGCCCACCACCCGTTCGCCATGGCGCTTGGGCGTATTGGCTGCAAGCGCATCGGACATCCACAGCATCGGTGCCAGCGCGCCATCGCGCAGCGCCAGCAGGTCATCGAGGTTCTCCCCGGCATGCTGGCGACCGGTGAAGAACAGGCAGATCGTGTGTTCGCCGACACAGCGCAGCACCGAGGTGTAGATCGCCTTGCGCGCCGACGCCGACTCGGCCTGGTTGTCCTTGATCAACGACACCACGCGCGCGCCGGTATCGTCTTGGTAGACCAGCGGCTGCTGAGCGGCGACCCACAGCAGGTGGTTGTAGAGCCGGTAGCCGACGTCGGCGACCGGCTCGACCAGATCCCATTGCGTTGCGTCGGGCAACGGCAGTCCGAGCATCTGTTGCAGTGCTTCAATGCGATGAAACGGCAGGCCCAGATGATAATGCGCGACCGCCAGCATCACCTTGAGACTGGCGTCATAGCGCTCGGGGCTGACGCCGGACGGCAGATGCGCGACGAACAACGCCCCGCAGGCGCTGCAGCGCAGACGCTCGATGTCATAGCGCGTCACCGCCACCAACGGCTGTCCGGTGAAACGCAGGCCCACCAACGGTGCCATGGCGTACAGCTGGCCGCGTTCGCAGGCCGGGCAGCGTGCGCCGGGGACCAGGTCGTCATGGGCACAGAACTGCACCTCGGCGCCGGGATAGTCCGCCGCCCCTAATCGACCATGACCCGGTGGCGGCGGCTTGTCTGGCTTGCCGGCTGGGTCTGGGTCGACGGCGCTGGTAGCGGTTGTGGTTTTGGCATCGCTGCCGCTGGGCGCGGCGTTGCCTGCCTGCGCATCGACATCGTCGCCAGGGTGCGCGCCGGGTGGATCATTCGGCACATCTGGGGGCGGCTCATCAGGCGGCTAGCGTGGCGCTTTCTCGGTGGGCTTGCCGAACAGCAGACGCTTGAGCTTTGCCAGACTGATGCGGGTCTCCAGCAGCGTGTGCTGCAACCACACCAGGGTACGCAGCAACGGCGCGACGCGCCGCTGCTCGGCGGCGTCGAGTTGGCCTTGCTCGGCCAGCGCGGCCAAGCGTTCGACCTCGCTCGCCTCGATCTGCTCGGGCTTGGGCTGCGACATGGGTTGCTAGCGGCAGAGCCGTGCGCGACAGTCCGCTACCAGCGGGTACAGCCACACCGTCTTCACCGGTACCTGGCCGAGGCGGTGATCGCCAAGCTTGCCGCGGCCTTGGGTGTCGCCGACGTACACCCAGTTCGCCGCCTGGTAGCAGGTGGCGCGGAAACGCGCGGCCTCGACGAAGGTCTCCAGCAGCAGCGCACGATAGCCGTAACGTGCCTGCCAGTGTGCCGGCAACGTGCGCGCCGCCAACCCCAGCAGCTTGCTGGCAAGATGCGGCACGCGTACCCAGGGCAAAATCAGAAACCGGGCGTTGTTGACCACCGCGCCCAAGTTGCGCTGGCGTTGTTCGCTGCTCCAGCCAATCCACTCATCACGCGGGGCGCTCTGCCAGGCCGCCGCGCCGAAGCCGAGCACCGCGACCAAGCGCTCGCCTGCGTAGGCGAAATAACGCAGCTGCGCCCCCGGCAGCGGCTTGTAGCCGAGGTAGTGGTAGCGCTCGATGAGTTCGTTCCACAACGCGCTGCTGGCACGCTCGACTAGCTCCAGGCGCACCGTCCCCAGTGCGCTCAACGGCGCTTCGAGCCACGCGCCGGGCTCGCCCTGCGGCGTGCGCCGAGCATACGATCGCAGCGGCTCAAAGCGCCGCCGCGGCGCCGGAAGTTCGATCAATCCTTCGCGGTGCAGGCGCAACAGCGCGACCCGACAACTCATGTCCTTCAAGCTGCCGTCGGGTTTGCGCCAGTCGAGCGCCTCGCACACCCGGTAGCTCAATTGCTGGCGGCTGGCCCCGGCATGCGCCCGCAAGATACCGCGCACGTGTTCGAGCGCCGCGGCGTCGAACACCCGTCCGCTGTAGCGTTTGTTGGTCGGTGTCGCTTCCATGCGCGACGTTGTATCTGGTTCGTTCTTTCGTGTCCCGCAGAAATCAGTTGTGGGGTCATCAGCCTGCCTTATCGGCTGATGGCTCCCCTATCGTTGATCTTCGCAGATGAGACGTCGAGTGCCACGCACGGTTGCCGGAACTACACGGATATTGGGCAACCGATGGCCCAGCGCGCGCAGCTCGCGGGCAAAGAGGTAGTGCGCGCGCCGGCGCTCGTACTGGGTCTTCCGCCCGATGGTCTTCTCTCGCCGGGCATGCTTGCCGATCAACGGCGAGGTTTTGTGCAGGCGCCCGATCGATCCTGCCAGCTCGCGCTGGGTGCGGTGCGTCCTCCCGGGTGCGGGTGGGTCCGCCAGGAGATCCTGCGGCTGGGCGGTCAAGCGCTCCCAGCACACGTCCTCATCGCGCAGCGGGCGCTCGTACTCGGCCAGCGCCGGGTCGCGGAACACCTCCATGAGGGGCGGCAGCCCACGCGGGTGTGATCCCAGGTGGGTGAGTGCCTCGAAGAGGCGCGCCCGGCGATACGCCAACCGGGCTGGGAGTCCGTGTGTGACGCTGGCGTCGAGCAGGTGCGCCAGATGCTGCGGACACAGCCCGGCGAGGTGCTGCACGCGCAGGCCGGCGGCATGGAGCTCGCGGGCGAGTCCGAGTTGCTCGGCCAAGGTCACGGCGTCCAGCTCGCCACAGGCCTGGTGCGCCGCTTGGATTTCGGCGCACAGCTGCGCGAGTGCCGCGCGGGGGGCTTCGTCGGGCTCCAGCGCGAACGCTGCGCGCGCGGGTGCCGCCGGGCGTGGGGGGCTGCCTGGTCATCGGGTGCTCTCTGTCCATCCTGGTCGCTGTCGGACAGGCGCAGGCGCGCTCACGCCTGAGCGTCCTGGGCGCGCGCTGGGCGCGGTCGCCCCGAGGCGTTGGGGTGCCGCTCTGTCCGTGTGTCGTGTCGTGCGGGTCTGATGCGGTCTCGGTCTCCTGATGTGGTGTGAAGGAGTAAGCCCACCGTCGATGTGTCGCGCGATCGCCTCCGCGCGCAAGAGGGGTATCAGGTCGTACGGTCCTTGAGTGCTGAGTCTTCGGCACCCCGGCGGTGTGACGCGCCGCAGTGGACCAGGCGCGCAACGCGCGTGGTCGAACCCGAAAGGGGAGATCGGTGTCCGGATGTCGACGCCGTGATGGATGACGAGGCTGTACCAACCCCCGCTGCGAGCCGCGGACATCGGGCCGAAGCCGGCGATGTCACGCGCCATCAAGCCTGATCGCGTGTGTGAAGTGGCGCAAATCCGGTCTTCGGTGGGTCGTCGCGCGCAGCGCGCAATGACCGGTGACCCTGCAGGGTCGTCGGGTGGAGCGAATCGTGTGGATGGGGGCTGCGGATGCAGCTCACCGTCAGTGTCGGATGCGGGACGCCTGGACAGGCGCGACGCGGGTGTCTGAGGTGCGGTCTCGGGAGGGGATCCCGGACGGCAGGGACTGGTGTGGGCTCATGCTCTGCTTGTCAGGCGCTGAGCTGGCGCCGTGCGTGACCCGCAGGTCGACGATGGTAAAAGTGTGGGTGATTTCCGGCCCGCGCGCAAGGCGCATTTTCTGTAGTTTGTGTCGCTTTGTGTTTTGTAATTTTTCGCAAGCGCTTCTTTCTACTCGCGATTCCCCCCCGAAAAAATCCCTCTGGTTCGGATTTTACGCCGTCTGACCTGTGCGGGCACCATTCCGTGGGGCATGACGCCGAGCGGCCCCGGGTCGGTGTGGGCGCGGGCGTAGCGCCGCAGTGGCGAAGGGGCGCCGTCCCGAAGGCGCGCAGGGGATACCCAACGCGCATCCCGCACACGGGTGAGTCGTCGTAGGGACTTGGCGCAGGGGCGTCGCCGCGACCCGCAGCGCGACGGCCTCGGGGCTGAAAAGGTTGTCGCCATGACGCGCGTCCTGTCGGCGAGGGGTCGACCCGACAGGTATCGCGAGCGCTTATGCGGCGCCCTACCCTATTCACTGATGGCGTCTACCCTCGCGAGCCGACGTATAGCCAACGTATAGCCGACGCATAGCCGATCCTTCGGCTTCCCGCCCGATTCGGCGCTACCAGCGCCGAGCATGCGCCGACGTATAGCCGACGCATAGCCGATCCTTCGGCTTCCCGCCCGGTTCGGCGCTACCATCGCCGAGCATGCGCCGACGTATAGCCGACGCACAGCCGAGCGTGAGCCGCGCCGTGCTTGCCTGCAGCAGCGTGATGTGATTGACTCTGAGGACGAGGTCGCCGGAGCACGCTGCTCCGACAGCATCATTGCGACCCGCGCGATGCCCGCGCTCCGCGTGCATCACTGGAACGACGGCTTGTGCTCCGCCCCCGGAGGCTTGCCACCCCGCGGCTCTAGCGCCGTCGCCTGTACCTGCGGTTCTCGTAGCCCCGTCGCTGCGTGCCGTGCCAGCGTTGCTGGCGTTCCTTCTGCCACGTCGGCATCAATTTCATTCTTTACTGATCCACTTGTTTGGAGAATCTCTCATGGCACAGGCGCCATCCTTTCCGATCGTTCGATCCAGCGACATTGGCTACGGCTTCACGAAGTACGTGGTCGATGCAGATCACCGTACGGGACGCATCGACTGCTCGGCGTTCCAGTCGCTCGCCCCAGCGGCACCGCGCGTCGAACTCACCCAGGGGCTCAGTGCACGACACACCACCCGCGTGCAGGTCCGCGACACGATCTACGAAGTCGGTCCCGACGCCGACATCCTGCTCGGGCGTCACGGTGTCCAGCGCGTGCTGCACGATGACTATGTCGGCACCGACCAGTACCACGCCTTGCTACTCGGCTCGCTCGCACAGATGGGCCAGTCGGTGATCGACTACCTCATCCTCGGCCTGCCCGTCCGGCTGCTCGAGAAGAAGGCCGAGTGCCTGCGCGAGCTGGCGACCGGAACGCATACCTTTCCCGACGGACCCTCCGTCCAGGTTCAGCGCGTGGAGGTGTTGGCTCAGCCAATCGGTGGCCTGCTCGACCATCTCTCCCGTGAGCAGCGCAACGCGACGACACTGGAACGGACCTTCCTACTGATCGATCCCGGCTACTACACGCTCGATTGGGTGGTTGCACGTGGGCTTACTACGCGCCCCGAGCTCTCCAGCAGTGTGCCCTGTGGCGTGTCGGTCCTATTGCAATCCCTCGCCGAGGCCGTCGGTGTCGCTAACGGTGCCGTCTATGACAACCTCACGGCACTCGACCGGGGACTGCGCACCGGTGAGTTCCGCTACGCGGGCCGGGAGTATGATTTGACCCAACATCTGCCGGCAGCCCTTGATCGCCTGCGCGCCGGGGTGCAGCAGCTGCACAACAGCGTGGGCAAGGGCGATGACATCGACGCGGTGTACCTGATGGGGGGTGGGGCCCGCTTCTTTGAGCCGCTGGTCCGCGAGGTACTGCCCGACCACCGCGTGCTCATCGTCGATGACCCATCGTTCTCGAATGTACGGGGCTTCCAGCACGCTGGCTGGGTCTTGGCAAGCCAACAGCGGATGAGGGCGGCGTAATGTCCGGGAAGGTGGACTTGCGCATGCGGGTCAATGCCGGACGGCACCCGCATGTGTTCGCGTGGCTTCAGACCATCGAGCGTGGGCACTGGGCCGCGCGTCTGCTCGACGAGTTGGAGCATCGCCTGCGTTGTGACGGTGACGGAGGGTCTGCGGGGGGCAGCGCACGCCTCGCAGAAGCACGTGCCCCCTCCCCGGCTAACGCGATGGTGATTGCGGAAGAGACGGCGCCGTTGGGAGATTTGGCCGCCATGGGGGATGTGTTCTTCCGCCGCGCTCCAAGCTGACGCCCGCGACTAGACACGCGGGCGTCAGATTGGCCGCCGCGGTGGTCCGGCGCGGCCAATCTCCGGCCGCCTTACGGCGCTGCAGCGCGCCTTCAGGACTCCGCTGGTTTTGAAGGGCTCCTGCCCAACGCGCGCTCCATGGCCAGCAGCGATCGCGACATATGGGCCCGCCCTTGGCAGGTTCGGTGCCCCAAAGCAATCCTCTCCTCATCACACCCTGACCATTGGATTTGAGCGCCCGCTAAACCCCGCTGCGTCAGCGCTCTGTTCCCGCCTTTTCAGCACCACTCCGGCAAGCCCGGCGCACCTCCAGGTACGGCAATGCCTCTTGAGATCTTGCGTTCGATCGATGCCGCGCGACACTACGTAGCCGTCTATCAATTGCCTCCCGGTTTCTGGTCACGCAGCTCCAGCTGCGTGACCCATGCGATGAAGCTCCGCTTCACGAAACGTTGGCGCAGCCTGAGGATTCATGAAGCAGAGCTTCGTCATCAGGCTCAAATCAGGACGTAGAAGACGGACAGTTCCTACGTCAAGACCCATCGCAACGAGGCACGCACATGGCCGTCACCCAACCAGCACGCTCAGACGCAAACAAAGCGTCGCATGGCAAGCCTCGTTGACGAGAGCTTCGACCGCGACTTGCTGTCGATCGGCGAACAGCACGCGAACCTCGCGTGTGGTGTCGATCCCCTGCCCGCGCAGCGCCCCTGCGGCGATGTGCGCCGAAAAGCGGGCCGCAACCCGGTCGGCGAGCGTCGGAGTATCGTTCGGTGCGCCGTGACTGAGATGGACAATGCGCAAGGTCCCTCGCCCATCATCCAGTAGCGCGACATGCGGGCGAGCGATGACGCCCCGATAGATGAAGGCTGGGTCGTCAAGGCCGAGCACGCGCCACTCAAGCGGACGTGCGATTCCCAGTGCATCGGTCAACCCGCGGTTGCGGGCAGAATTGGTGGCGGCGCCGAAATGAAAAATATGCGCCATCGATGTGTCCTTTCTGAGTGGTTCTGTTGTCAGGGATCTGAGATCCCTGACAACGCGGTGCGCCGCAAGATCCCCGACACGGAGTGTCGGGGCCGGGTTAGCTCCAGGAAGGTGGTCTGAACTCCCCGAGGGCCAGCTTCCTGGCGACCTCTCCGATCTGGCCTTCGTAGGGCTGCGATGCCCCGTCCGCGCAACCGTTGCGGATGCGCGTGGCGAAGGCGAGGTATGCCCGCGGCGGCAAGTTCGCGGTCTATCGGGGTCTCCCGGAACTCGCGCAATACGTGCTCATCGCCCAAGACCGCTTCTCAGTCGACGTCTTCACCCGCCAACCGGACGACCGCTGGCTGCTTGAAGCACATACGGATACGAACGCATCCGTCCCCCTCGACGCAATCGACTGCGCGCTTGCGCTGAGCGACATCTACGACAAGGTGCGCTTCGATCTACCCGAAGCCGAGCCCGACCGATAGGGCTGGTCGCGGCTGAGAAAAAGGAACTCGGCTGCGATCATAGACTCGCCCCGAGCCTCAGCCAGCCTCGCCGCTCACCATGAGATCCGCGACCCGTTCGGCCAGGGCGCCGATGGTCATGGACGGGTTGCGACCGGTCGGACGCGGCAGGATGGCGCCGTCGGCGACGTAGAGGTTCGGGTAGTTGAACACCTGGCCGCGGTGGTCGACCACGCCGGTTTCGATGTCTTCACCCAGGGGGCAGCCACCGAGCGGATGGACGGTGATCAGCCCGCGTAGCAATTGCCAGTAGGGCGGGACGTGGAGCCGGCCTCCGCCGGCTTCGGTCAGGCGCCGATGCATGTCGAGGATCGCCTCGATCACCGGCTTGGTGCGGCTGACGTCCCAGTCGAGGTCCAGCTCGCGTTTCCACAGCTGGGGAAAACGTCGACGCAGCTTTAAGCGGCCGTCGGCCGCGTCCAACCCCTCGCCCAGCCAGACCATGACCTGGCGCGCGGGGTTTTTCTCGTCCAGACCGCGGGCGAGGTGTGTCCGCAGTGCCTTGGCGAGCCGCCCGGTACGGCCACCGAAATCGACGCCCAGGGCATTGAGCAGCAGGTTCGGGAAGCCATCGTCCTCGACGTAGAAGCGCTGCCCCTGAATCTTTCCGTCCATGAAATTCAGGCCGGCGGAGATGGTGGGGCCGATGCCCTGCTCGACCGCGACCTGCTCGGGATAGGTCGCCGGAGTCAGGAAGTTGGCGTTGCCGCTCCAACCGCTGCCCAGTCGGCGGCTGATGCCGGGCAAGGCGCCGTATTGGTCGCGGCTCCGCAGCAGGATCTCCGTCGATCCCAGCGAGCCGGCGGCGACCACGACGCGGTCCGCCTGTGCCGATCCCGGCCGCAGGCGCCCCTCCCCCACCACATCCCAGAAGACTTCGTAGCCTTGCCCAATCGGGGCGACATAGCGAACCTTATGCAGCGCGCGCAGTTCGGCGCCGCTCGCCTCCGCGGCAGGGATGTAGTTGAGATCGAGGGTGTTCTTGGCCTGAACGTCGCAGCCGATATCGCAGTTGCCGAGGTGGACGCAGGTGCCTTGCCGCACGCCCTGCGCATTGACGAACGACTTGGAGTGCTTCGCATCGATGGGGTCTGGAAGGTCGTAGTGGTAGTCCGGATCGAAGGCGATTGCCAAGGGGACGCTCTCGACGCGATCGGCGTATCCCAGCTTCTCCGCGGCCCCCCGGAGCAGCTCGTAGCGGCGGGTGCGCTGGCGCTCGGGGATGGGCTGCACGCCAAGCATGGCCCCGAGGGTGTCGTAGTAGGGCTTGAGCGCCTCGTAGGTGATCTCGGGCGGCCAGCCCTCCGCGAATCGCTCCGGGTCGGCCTCCATGACGACGCTGGAGTAGCACAGCGAGCCGCCGCCTACACCGGCGCCTTGCGCCACAGCCATGCCACGGAAGAGGCGCACATCCAGCCAGCCGTGGTGCTTGTCCGGGTGGTCGTGCCAGTAGAGCCAGGGATCGCCGGGGCGGCGCGGGTAGGTCTCGGGCGTCCAGCGGCGCCCGCGCTCCAGGATCAGCACGCGTGCGCCGGCTTGGGCGAGGCGGCAGGCCGTGATGGCGCCGCCGAAGCCGGTCCCGATTACGATGACATCGAAGCGTTCGGGCATGACCATGACCTCCTCGGGCGCGGGTTAGGGAGCAATCCTCTTTGGTGCTAACGCTGATGCCGTGATTCTGCTACCTCGGAGCATGGAGCAGACGCCGCAGCCGTCTGCGCGCTCGTCGCGGCGGGGCGCCGCTCCCACCGGATCGGGCGGCCGCGCCTCAGCCCGCCGGCTTCGGCAGGTTCGGGATGTCGCGCGGGATCCAGAAATGGAGCTGCTTGTCGCTGCCCTCGGAGACGGTGTCTTCGGTGAAGGTCATGGTGCCGATGCGTTTCCAGTCCTGGTAGCCGAAGTCCTTGACCAGGATGTCGTAGACGAGCTTGCCGCCGGGGTAGCCGCTCAGCCGGATCTCGTCGCGGAAGTCCCTGGCATTGACGCGCGGGGTGCCGGCGGCCGGCCGCAGCCGCATGAGATCGGGCGTGACGACGGGGTCTCCGGGCGCGACCCCAAGCGTCGAGAGAGGGAAGAGCTGGCGGTAGCCGGGTCTTGTGTCCATGAGCCTGAAGATCACCCGGTTGATCAGGATGGCGACCGGGCTGGTCCCGACCTTGGGGAAGTTGGTCATCTCGATGTCCAGCACATGGGGGGCGCGCGAGCCGCTGAGGTCGCTCACGGTGACGAAGTTGCCAGGCCACACCCAGGCATCCGGATCCATCGTCGGGAAGACCTTGCCGGCGATCCCGAAGGAGCGCGAATGCCCTTGCTTGATGAGCGGACCGGCAACCGAGGCGCGGGCCACCAGCAATCCCTTGGCGCCCTTGGCGAAGTAGCCGGTGTAGGGCGAGTCCGTGTCGATCTCCCAGATGCCGGCGTAGCAGACGCCCATGGCATGGATCAGCTTGTCGTAGCGCGGTCGGATGTCGCGCCGGTCATGCATGTTGCGGGCGGAGTCGTTGAGGAACTGCAGGAAGGTGCTCGGACCCAGCCCCTTGTGGAAGGGCAGGGTTTCGTAAGGGCCGCTGAAGGCGGCCTCCTTGACCGCGCGATAGCTGGTGCCGCGGTAGTCGAAGACCTGGGTATCGCGAAAACGCCGCTCCGGGATCAGCTGCAGGGTCATCACCAGGAAGGGGAACTGGGCGAGAAAGAGCGCCGTATCCAGGTAGCCGAAGGCCGGGTAGAGGTCGGGCCAGAGCCAGAAGAAGAACAGGATGCCCGGCGGGCGCGCCAGCACGGCCATGATGGCGTTGAAGCGGTAGCGATAGGGCTGGTTGGCGCCGGGGATGTAGAAGATGGCGAGCAGCACCAGGATGAGTCCGGCGAAGGCGGTCCAGACCGGGTCCAGCGTTTGGCGCATGCCGATGAGGTCCAGCACCTTCTCGGGCCAAAAGATGGCGGGCAGCCCGAGCACGAGGTCCGCGACGATGCCGGCCCAAAGGGTGCGCTTGAGCCAGAGTGCGTTGCGGTCCGTCGGCGGCGCCTGGAGCGTCGGGTCTGCGGGTTCCTCGGCCGGGCGCTTGGCCATCACCAGCAGCAGAAGCGGGAACTGAAGCAGGAAGAGGACGGCGTCGAAGATCCCGAGCGGTGGATAGAGATCGGGGTAGAGGACCAGGAAGAAGAGCACGCCCGGAGGCCGCGCGAGCACCGCGAACCAGGCGTTAAGCTTGTAGCGATAGGGCTTGTTCGCGCCAGGGATGTAGAAGAGCGACAGCAGGAAGACCAGCAGGCCGGCGAAGGCCGTCCAGACGGGATCATGGGTCGCGCGCAGGCCCAGGAAATCCAGCACCGCCTCGGGCGCGAAGATCACCGGCAGGGTCAGCACCCAGTCGCCAAGGATGCCGAGCCAGACCGCGCGACGGAACCACTTCAGATGTGTGCTCATGGCGGATCTCCTTGGGGAAGGTTTCAGTTATCAGTTGTCAGTCGTTGCGGCTGCGCGGTTTCGGGTTCGAGCGCCGTGGGAGCGGCGCCCCGCCGCGACGCCCGGTCGCGGCGGGGCGCCGCTCCCACCCACCGAGCACTGCCAACTGACAACTGACTTATAACGTCTTCAGATACTCGACCAACGCCCGTTTCTGCTCCGCGCCCAGGTTGGTGCCCCACAGATGCCCCTGGTTGCTGTTGCCGATCACGCTGGTGTCGTATCGGCTGCCGCGACGCTCGGCGTCCGGCCCTTCGGCGATGAAGCCGACGCGCTCCGGGTCGTAGACGTCGAGGCCCCGATAGAAGACCTGGGTGCGTTGGGCCGGCGGTTCGAGCAGATCGGTCAGATAGGGCACGGAGCCGTTGTGCAGGTAGGGCGCGCGCAGCCAGAGCCCGTCCAGCGGGACGTTGACGTAACCGCCGGTGGAGCGGAAATAGTCGAAGTCCCAGTCGTAGCCGGCGGCATAGTCGTTGTAGGCCGCCGCGGACTCCGGGGTCCACATCTCGGCACGGTGGGCGTCCGTATGCGCGGGCCGGCCGCCCGCGTCCGCGCCTGGAACCTGCCAATCCGGGTCGTCCATGGTCATGACCTGGCCGGTCCGCTCACCGGTCATGGCGTGGCAGCGCGCGCACTGGTCCTGGAACAGCGGCTCGCCGGCCGCGGCCAATGCGCTGTCCACTGGGAAGCGCTCGGTGAACTTCGGCGCGGGTAGCGCCATCAGCCACTTCTCCAGCGCCGTCAGCTTCTTGACCGGCAGCGCCTTGGGCAGGGTTCCGTCACCGATGGCGGAGCTGAGGACGACCTCGGTCAGGTCCGTGTTGAGTCCGTCCCAATGCAGCGCCATGCCATTGGCGACGCGCGGCGCCAGGTTCCAGATGGACTGCATGTCGGAGTTGCCCGTGGTCTCGCCGGGGTCGACCCCGAGCGCGCGCACCTTGACCGGGTTGAAGGGGTCGATGCGTCCGCGTCCCCAGTCCGGCCGACTGTCGGTCCAGGCGAACTGCTCGGCCTGGGCCAGCAGCGCCTTACGCGTGGCGGGGATCAGGAGGAAGCGGTAGAGCATCCGGTCCATCCAGGACAGCCTGTAGACCTGGCCGATCTCCATCAGGATGTTGGAGGCATCGAAACGCGGGTCGGCCGCGCTGCGGAAGAGGAAACGCTGGTAGCCGAGGATGTCGACCCGGTTGCCGGGACCGCCGAGATAGATGACCGGCGCGGCGTCCGGCGTCTCGCGCAGGGTCGCCGAGTGGCAGACGGCACAGTTGACGCCGACCCGCTCGAAGCCGATGACCTTCTTGGAGAAGCCGACCGGCAGCTCGCGCCCCTGTTCCCAACCGAAACCGAGGGAGGCCAGACCGCCCGGCCCCGGCAGATACTCGGGGAACATCTTCGGCAGCACCAGCCAGATCCAGTAGGGGATGCCGTCCTGCTGCTCGGTGCCGATGGAGCCGTACTTGAAGTATTCCTCCATGGAATCGTCGGCCAGCTGTTGCGGTGGCTCGCGGAAGAGCGTCCACCAGACCAGACCGCCGCCAAGGGCCACCAGCACGACCAGAACGCCCAGGATGCGCTTCCACTTGCCCGGTCTCGGATACGTGTTCGACATCGTCATGCCCTCCGGCGATCAGCCGCATCAAAAGGTTTTCATGTACTCGACGATGGCGTCCTTGTCCTCGGGCGGCAGATCCAGGGCATAGCGGTGCCCGCCGTTGCCGTTGCCCGGAACCGCCGTGTCGTAGAGGAAGAAGTCCATTCCGCCCGCCTCCGCCACATCCGAGACGAAGCCGACCCCCTGCTGGTCGAAGACGTCATAACCGCGATAGAAGCGCTGGGGCCGCACGTCGGGCGGGTCGAGCAGGGCGCGCAAGGTCGGCACCGAGCCGTTGTGCAGATAGGGCGCCCGCGCCCAGATACCGTCCAGCGGGTGATTGGCGTAGCCCTGCGTCTTGCGGAAGTGGGTGAAGCGGTACTTGGAGTCCGGATAGAGACTGTACTGACTGGCCGCGAAGTCGAAGGTGTAGGAGTCGAGCCGATGGCGGTCCGTCCCGATCTCGGCGATGGGCACCACCGTCCCGACCTGCTCGCCGTTCACGATGCCCTCACCGAAGCGGGCGTCCGCGTGACAGGCGGTGCAATGCTGGGCATAGAGCGCGCTGCCACGCTCGGCCTTGGTCTGATCGATCGGGAAGGGATAGGCCGGCGGCGGCAGGGTCCAGGTCCAGTCGCGGATGCGCTGCAGGCGGGGATGGTCGATGGTCACGGGGGTGACGCCGGCGCCGAGCGACGCGCTCAGATTGCGCTCATCGACGGAGTCGTTGTTGCCGTCCCAGTGCAGGTACATTCCCTCGCGGGGTCTCTGGTTCCACAGCGAGGGGAAGTCGGAGGCCGAGATCAGCTCGCTCAGCGGCAGCCGCGCCAGCGGCCAGTTGAACTGGATGCCTTTGTAGGGATTGAAGGTATCCACCCGCCCTGGCCCCCAGTCCGGCACCTCGTGGCCCATGATCCGTTCCAGCCGTTTCGCCAGTACCAGGGTCTGCTCGCGGGTGCGTGGGATGACGAAGAAGCGGTAGAGGATGCGGTCGAAGGTGCCGAGCTGAGTCCCGTTGCGTTCGATGAGGCCGAGCAGGTTGTCGGCGGTGAAGCGCTCGTCGAGGGTGCAATCCAGCACGAAGCGGAAGAAGCCCTGCAGGTCCAGCTGGTGCGAGGGCATTCCGGGCAGGATCTGGCGCGGGCTGTCCGGCGTCTTGCGCACCGTGCCGGTGTGGCAGACCGCGCAGTTGAGTCCGACCTGATCGACGCCCAGACGGCGCCGTTGCGAGATGCCGATGGGGAAGGGTCTCCCCTCCTCCATCAGGAGCCCGAGCGCGGTGTAGCCGCCGGGCAGCTTGTCCGGGCAGACCTGCGGGAGAACGGCGAAGATGGGCTCGGGCGGCAGGAGGCCGCCGGCCGCCTCGAAGACGGAGCCGCCGGGCTCGCTGCCGATGGAGCCGTACTTGAACTGCTCCTGGGTCTCCGCGTAATCCACCGGGACGTCTGCTGTAAGGCGGGCGTAGAGCCAAATCCCGACGCCGGCCAGGATCGCGAGAATGAAGAGAAACCAGAACCAGCGCACCAGGCGTCTGACGGCCTTGGCAAAAGACCCACTGCCGCTCTGCGGATCAGGAATGGCATCTGTGCTCATGGCAAACCCCCAATTCCAGCGATATCGGTTGGACCTCAGCCGGCGCGTGTCGCGGCCAGAATGTCGTCACAGGCCTTCTCCGCGATCATGTAGATGGCGGAGACGATGAAGAGCCCGGGTGCGCGGGGAAAGACGGAGGCATCCACCACCCGCAGCCCCTGGGTCCCGCGCACCCTGAACTGGCTGTCGAGCACGGCATTGGGATCGTCCGCCGCGCCGATCTTGCAGGTGCAGGAGGCGTGATGACCCCAGGCCTCGTCCTTGACGAACTGGCGGATCTCTTCGCGGGTGCGCACCTGCGGTCCGGGCACGGTCTCCTCCGCGACCAGGTCCGAGACGCCGCGCATCATGCGGCGGATCAGCTCGACCGACTCCACCACCGCGTCCAGGTCCTCCTCGGCACCGGCACTCCCTTCGTCGAAATAGCGGAAGTTGATCTCCGGTCGCTCGGTCGGATCCTTGGAGCGGATGTGGACCGTCCCGGCGCTGTTCCGGGTGTGCCCCTTGAGCACCGCCCAGCTGAAATACTGGGTCGCGGCACGCACCTCGCGCGAGTAGCCCGGAAAATAGCCGCGGAAGTTCGTGAGCAGACCGAAAAGCACCAGGTCCGACGGCCCCTTGCCGGCCTCGGCCGCCGATGAGCGCCGGACGATCGCGGTCACGGCGCCGTTGGTCGTGTAGGGTCCGCGTCCCTGCTCCCAGAGACGAAACTGCGGGTCGGGCTCCTCGCCGGGATCCGGCCCCTTCATGGTGGCGCCCTTGAGCAAGGCGAACGGCGCCTTCATGCGATGGACCACCGTCACCTCGTACCTGTCCTGCAGGTTGGCCCCGACACCGGGCAGCGCGACGCGCACCGGGATTCCGCACCGCTCCAGCAGCTCCGGCGGACCGATCCCCGAGAGCTGCAGCAGTTGAGGCGTGTTGAAGGCGCCGCCGGCCAGGATGACCTCGCGCGCGACGCGCTCGGTGAGCGGTTCGAGCCCAGCGGCGTCGCGCCGGTCCGGGTCGGCCGCATAGAGGTGCTCCCCGCGCAGGTACTCGACGCCGACCGCGCGCTGGTTCGCGTCCAGCAGCACCCGAGTGACCAAGGCCCCGGTCAGGACGTGCAGCCGGTCCGGGAAAGCACGCCGGGCCGCCTGGATGCGCTCGCGGGCCCCAAGCCGGCGCCCGCGCGCGGTCGTGAGCGGCGTGATGCGCAAGCCGATTCGGTCGCCCTTGATCAGCCCCCAATCATTGGGGTCGAGCAGACCCCGCAGGCTGTGCCAGAGCTGCGTCAGCGGATTGGCGTTCTCGTAGAGGGCCGTGCTCGCGGCGCGCTCGACCAGACGCACCATCGCCTTGTCGTCCAGCAGCATCCGCGGATCGGCCTTGTTGGTCTCCAGCCAGCCGTCGAAGCCGTGCCGGCTCGGGTTCCAGCGCAGGATCCGCTGCAGGAGGCGCTGCACGGTGCGGTAGCGGCAGTTCTCGATGCGCTGGAAGTAGCGGCGCATCCGCCCGGCACGCCAGCTCTGGTCCCCCGTGATCCGGGCGATCCCGTCCCAATCGGTATTGTGGGGATAGAGCAGGATCATGGCGTGGTGCGCCGTGCAGCCGCCGATGCTCGCCGCCCTGGGGTAGAAGACGCCCTTGTGCTCCGGGCTGTACTTGGAGTCCCGCCGCTGCTGGTCCTCGTCCGCGTAGTGCCTGACAAAAAACTCCCAGGACATCTCGGGGTTCTCGGAGGCGCCTGGATGAAAGGCGGGAACCTGGTAGTCGTAGCTGTCGGGCTCGCCGCCCGCCTCCATGAGAAGCACGCGGTAGCCCGCCTCCGCCAGATTGGCGGCGACCGGCCCGCCCCCGGCGCCGGAGCCGACGACGATGTAGTCGTACCTCGGCTCGGCGTCGGTGGACCGCTCCGCGTCACGTCGGTCGTCCGGCTGCATGGCTTGGCCTCCCTCTGGCGGCGTTGGCTTGAGGTCAGAGCCGCTTGACGAACTCGATCAGGGCCTCTTTGTCGACGTCCGGCAGGTCGCTGCCGAAGGTGTGGCCCCGGTCGACGACGAAGTCGGGACAGACGCTCAGCGCCATGAGATCCGGCGCCAGCGCCCTCAGGCGCTCGGTCGTCTGCGCCTCGTCGAGGTCCTCGCGCGCGATCTCCTGGTAGGTGCGCTTGGTCGTCTTGAGGAACTTCAGCATCCGCCACAAACCCACGCCCTCGTCACCGAGGTCGACATTGAGGTTGGAGATGAGATTGACCGGCGTGCCCTTGGGGATGGGACCGACCACGATGTTGCTGCCCTCGACCAGTCCACCGAGTCCGAGCGCGGACCTGAGCAGACCGGAGACCGGGTTCCCGTCCACCAGCGGCTGCGCATACCAGGGCAGCGTCTGCGTGGCCGCCTTGAGAAAGCTCACCTGGGGCGTCCGGTTGATGGTGCCCGGACGCGTCTCGGGCCACAGCAGTTTGCGGATGCCGTCGTCGAAGGCCGCCATGCGCCCCGCGGTGCTGGGGTCGCTGTTGAAGAGGCCGACCTCGTTGTTGTGCAGATAGGGCGCGGTCGACCAGATGGCGATCAGGGACGGAACGCGCTGATAGCCGCGTCCGCCGCCCGGGGTCTGCCAGCTGAACGCCTGTCCGGTGATGGGATCTTCCAGCTCCACCTGCCCCATCGCGGGCAGATCCTTATAGGTCTGCGACGAGAAGTTGTCCCAGACGTGTCCCTCGATGGCATTGCTCGCCATGGAACTGCAGATCTCAGTCTCCAGCAGGGTCACCGGGATACGGGCATCCGTCGAGAGATAGTTGCCGTCCAGGAAGTCATCGGCCTGGACCAGCTGCCGCATCTTGAACTTGAAGTCCTCGGTCTTCGTCCAGTCCCAGTATTCCTGCCAGCACTGCAGGTAGTCGCGGTCGCCGCAATCGAGCTTGGGCGCGTCGTCCGGCAGCTTGCTGGAGTGGCAGCGCGCGCAGTTCTCGGCGAAGACGGTCTTGCCGCGATCGAGCCTCGCCGGATCGCCCGCGAGATAGCCCGCCCCGCCGGGCGCCTCCGCGAGCGGCATCCGGCCGCTGGCCGCGATGAGGTATTTGGCCATGTTCCCCGAGCGCTCCTGGGTCGCGTTCCAATAGACCGAATTCTCCTGCGCGGCCTTGACGGTGATCGGGCTTTGCGGACGGATGCCGATGATGGGATTGATGTGGCGGATCCACTCCTGGTGATACTCGCCGATGTTGATGTAGACGCGGGTCAGGGCCGCATCCACGCCGACCGAGTCGGCACCCTCCCAGAGGATATGCGGCACGCCGAAGGTCGGCCCCCGGTCGGCGACCTCGGGCAGGCCCAGGGCGCCGCCGGTGCTGGTCTCCTGGTGCCAGAGTTCCGCGGCCTTCAGACGGGCCGGGAGATCGAAGACGGCGTTCATCGCGCGCGGGTTGTTGATGTAGTCCGTCGGGACGAGCGAAGTGTCCACGGCGCCCGGCTTCTGGCTGTCCAGGATGTACCGGACGATGTTGTCCTTATCGACATTGACCCCGAAGATGCGGCCGAACCAGAAATACTGGGCGCCGATGGTGCCCGAGAGATTGGCAAACTCGGGCGCCTCGGGATCAGCCGGTGGATTCAGCGGGCTGTGACTGACGTGACAGAAGGAGCAGGCCATACCGACCCGATAGGGCCGCTGCAGCTTGGGGTCGGAGTAGTAGTCGGGATCCGTATAGAAACGCGTGGCGTCCCAATGCTCCGCCGCCCGCTGATCGAAGTTGGGATTCGGATAGAGGCGCAGCCCCAGCACGCCGGACGCCTTGCCGTAAACGGCCTCGTCGAAGGGCTCGGGCGTTGCCACGCGCTGATCGAGGCACAGCCCGTAACCGTCAGGCTTGCTCGCCTGCTCGAACCCCGGCTCGTTCATCAGGCCGAGATAGGCGAACCTGCTGGAGCGCTTGTAATCGATGTCATTCCCGCCGGCGTACTCCGCGCCTTCGGAGCCGCCGTACCCCTCCACGGCGTCCGCCCCGCAGGGGTAGGAACTGATGGCCTTGAGCAGATCGAAGGTGCCAAAGCTGTTGTTGGCGAGCCAGTCCCAGAATGCCTCGTTGCCCCCGGTCCAGATCATCCAGGTGTTGCGTCCCTTGACCTGATCCGGATCCAGCACGACGCCGTTGTCCATCCCCTTGAAGTAGTCTTCGGCGGTCTCGGGAAAATCCGCCGGCGTCTTGCCTGCCAGCATGGCCTCGTCCTTGGCGGGGCGCATCTGCTTCAGTGCATTGACCAGGACGAAGAGTCCGATGACGAGGGCCAGGATGACGATGAGGGTTCCGAGCTTCTTCATGTCTTAGGTCTCCCAGTCGACACGAGCGTTTCCGAGTTGAGTGAGGCGTGACGCGAGGTGCGTCTGCGCGGATGCGACGCCCCCTTTCCATCCGGTTCGGTGCGTCCGGGACGGATCGAGCGACCGCTCTCACTTCGCTTATTAAAGAATGATGATGATCGCCACGAGAAAGAGGATCACCCAGAGAATCCGGCGGTGCACCCTTTGCAGATGGATGTCCACCGGGCTTTCGCGAACCTCATCCGTCAAGACGCGCGTCTTCGTTGTCGTCGTGCTCGTCATTGCGGACATGAAAACAATCTCCACTCGAGTACGTTCGGTAGGGTGGACGAGCGAGAGCGAAGTCCACCAGGATCAGGCGCGGGCAATGCTGAACGACGCTGCACTTGCCCGCGACTCGGCTCAATCGAATCCGGCGTCGATCATTCTTCGGTCCAGTCGTCTTCTGTAGGGCGAGCAAGCGCAGCGCAGTCCACCAACGCTGGCGCGGGATTCGGTGGACTGCGCTCTCGCTCGCCCACGCTACCGGTACCGGTACCGGGTGGCCGCGGGTGCTTACGCACCCGCGGCTCCCACAGATCCGGACGTGCGGGACTACCGCATCCGGCTCCTCGATTGAGCGCTCGCTGCACAACACATGTCGCACACCCGTTGGACCCTGAA
>NZ_NRRF01000076.1 GCF_016583565.1 Thiocystis violacea
TGCCAGCTACCTGAACGAGTTCGTGTTCCGCTTCAACCGCCGGCGGTCCCGCAGCCGTGGGATGGTGTTCTACCGGGTACTCGAACTCGCGATTGCGAACGAGCCTGTGCGCTACAAGGAACTCGCACTGACCCAGCGACCCCGAACAGTACTCCCCACCCCGCCGAGGGCAAATGGCCACCCGCCAAGCCTCGACCTCCCTCCCGCAAACCGTCCGTGGAGGAACTCCGGTTAAGTGGAGAGCCCAGAACAACCTATTGGATCCTTTTTAGGGCCGATTTTGAACTCCGAAACGTGAGCTCGAAAAGACCGAACTGCTAAGTCTCAGCTAATTCTGGCCGGCTATCGTCACTCTCACGCGACGATCCGCGTGATTCAAACCAGGAGTGATGACCATGAACAGCAAGCTCTCTTACACCGCAGCCCTGACCACCCTGTGCCTGGCCGGCTTCGGCGGCGCCTACGCGGCCGGCAGCGACCAGAACGACGCGCTTGGAATCAAGGATGCCGGGATCAGTCTCACGCAGGCCATCAGCGCCGCCGAGCAGCATGTCGGCGGGAAGGCCGCCAGCGCCGAGTACGAGCACGAGGATGGCCGCTGGATCTTCGAAGTCGAGGTCGTCAAGGGAACCGAGGTCATGGATGTCGAGGTCGACCCCGCGAGCGGGCAGGTGCTCCGCGCCGTGAGCGACAAGGCGGATGAGGCGGATCGCGAGGCTGGCGAAAAGGCGGACGACTGAGCTTCGAGCGCAAGCGCCTGGGGCCGAGCAAGCGCCCCAGGCGCCCGAGCCATCCAGCACGATCCATTCCGCCATGCGACGCCTGCCAAGGCGCACGGGATTCCCACATCATGAAGAGCCACCATGAAACCGCCCTGAGCAAAGTCCCCGAGGTCACCTTGCTCTTCTGGGCCATCAAGATCGCCGCCACCACGCTCGGCGAGACCGGCGGCGACGCCGTCTCCATGTCCATGAATCTCGGCTACCTCTGGGGGACCCTCATCTTCGCCGGCGTCTTCCTGGTCGCCGTCGCCGCGCAGATCAAGGCCAAGGGCTTCCACCCTTGGCTCTATTGGACGACCATCATCGCCACGACCACGGTCGGCACCACCCTGGCCGACTTCGCCGACCGCTCGCTGGGCATCGGCTATGCGGGAGGCAGCGCGCTGCTCCTGCTGCTGCTGATCGCCTCGCTGGCACTCTGGTATCGGACGCTCGGAACCCTGGCGGTCGACTCGATCAGCACGCCCAAGGCAGAGCTGTTCTACTGGATGACCATCATGTTCTCGCAGACGCTCGGCACCGCGCTGGGCGATTGGACGGCGGATACCGCGGGTCTCGGCTATGACGGCGGCGCGCTGGTCTTCGGTGCCATGCTGGCGCTGCTGGTGCTTGCCTACTACAGGACCCAGATCTCCAGAACCTTACTGTTTTGGCTCGCCTTCATTCTCACCCGCCCCCTGGGCGCGGTGCTGGGAGACCTGCTCGATAAACCCTTGGCCGACGGTGGATTGGCGTTAAGCCGCTACTCGGCATCAGTGGCCTTGATCGTCTTCATCGGGGCCTGTCTCCTGCTGTTCCAGCATCGGGCGGCCGAGAAGGCGCACTGACAGCCAGGCCGGATAGGATCTGGCGCTGACACCAAGGAGCACGCGATGCGCATTCTATTGGTCGAGGACGACCCCATGATCGGCGAGGCGGTCTCGGTCGCCCTCAAGGACGCCGCCTATGCCGTCGACTGGGTGCGGGACGGCGCCACGGCGGACAGCGTGCTGCGCGATGGCGATCACCAGGCCGTCCTGCTCGATCTGGGCCTGCCCAAGCGTGACGGTCTGGAGGTGCTGCGCCGCCTGCGCCAGGACGGGAATCCCCTCCCGGTCGTTATCATCACCGCGCGCGACGCGGTGGAGGACCGCGTGCGGGGTCTCGACCTCGGCGCCGACGACTATCTGGTCAAACCCTTCGACGTCACGGAACTGCTCGCGCGGCTGCGGGCCGTGATCCGCCGCCAGGGCGGGCAGGCGGCGCCGCTGCTCGGCAATGGCCGGGTGAGCCTGAATCCGGCGAGCGGCGAGGCTGGCAATGGCGAGATCTCGGCGACACTGAGCGCCCGTGAGCGCGCGCTGCTGCAGACGCTGCTGCTGCATCCCGGCCGCATCTTCAGCCGCGCCGAGCTGGAGACGCACCTCTACGGCTGGGGCCAGGAGGTCGAGAGCAACGCCATCGACTTCCTCATCCATGCCATCCGCAAGAAGCTCGGCGCGGATGTCATCAAGAACGTGCGTGGCGCCGGGTGGCTGGTGGAGCGTCCGCGATGAACCGATCATTGCAGTTGCGACTGATCCTGATGTTGGGCAGCGCCATCCTGCTGACGGCCCTGGCGGCCGGATTGGCCGTCTTCGTCTTGATCTATCACGAAGTGGGCGAGATGCACGATGATCTGTTACGCCAGGTGGCCGTGCTTGCGGACACCCAAGGTGCGCTCCATGCCAATCAGTCTGGCTCGGCCGGATCCCACCTGGCGGATGACGAGACGCGTATCCGCCTCATCCGGTTGCCCGGCGATCCGCGTCCGGCTTGGCTGCCCGAGCGTCTCGCCCCTGGCTTCCATCGGCTCGAGACAGGGGCCGAGCCGCTGCGCGTCTTCGTGCACGAGGACGCAGGTTCCGGAAAGCGCCTGATCGTCGCCCAGCCGACCGAGGAAGGCGACGAGATCGCGCTCGACAGTGCCCGGCATACCCTGGTGCCCCTGCTCATCCTGCTGCCGGTCATGGGCTGGCTGATCGTGCGCATCGTGCGGCATGCGCTGGCGCCCATCGCCGACCTCGCCAGACACCTCGACGCGCAGCCAGCCGACCGACCCGGCTCGATGAGTACGGCCCAGGTCCCGCAGGAGATCCGCCCCTTCATCCAGGCGATCAACCGTCTGCTCGAACGGGTCGCCGACCTGATTCAACAACAGCGCCGATTCATCGCCGACGCCGCGCACGAGATCCGCAGCCCGCTCACGGCGCTCTCGGTGCAGGCCCAGAACCTCGGCCAGGCCCAGACGCTGGAGGCCGCGCAGGAGCGACTGCGCCCCCTGCAGGCGGGGATCGAGCGCGCGCGCAAGCTCACCGAGCAGTTGCTGAGCTTGGCGCGCCTGCAGAGCGGCACGCAACCGGCGCAAGACGTCGAGGTTGCGGCGCTCGCCCGCGAGCTGATCGGCGAGTATTGGCCGCTGGCAGAGGCCAAGGGGATCGATCTGGGCCTGGAGGAGCGCGCCTCGGTGCACCTGCGCACCTCAGCCGAGAGCTTGCGGCTGGTGCTGCGCAACGGACTCGACAACGCGCTCAAGTATGGTCGCGAAGGAGGCGAGGTTACGCTGAGGATCGATGCCGACTCCAGGTCCGTCATCATCGACGTGCTCGACGACGGACCTGGGATCCCCGCCGCCGAGCGCGCCCGGGTTCTGGAACCATTCTTCCGCCTGCAACAGGGGCATGGCGATGGGAGTGGGCTTGGACTGAGCATCGCCCGCGAGGCAGCCGCCCGGCTCGGCGGCGACCTGGCGCTCGAGGCACGCAGCGACGGACCGGGATTGCGGTTTCGCTATCGGCAGCCGCGTCCGTCGTCACCCGACGTGCTGTGAGCAACCTCGGTCCATGACCCGCTTCCAGCGGTTTACGCCTGCTCTCGAAGCGCTTTCTATCGGATTCTCAGTGACGAGCGCCGAAACCGACGAACGGAGAAAGCCTTGCCGGTCGCGTCCACAGGTTTCGTCATTTGCCACTTGGGACAACCATAGTAATCGATCTCGCGCTGTCGGCTCGGATACCGACCGCAATTGAAATAGCGCCAGTAAAATGCGTTATAGCCGACGCACTGCCGCGTCTGTTCATCAAGGACAGGACAAATGACGTCGCCGCTCTGTTGACAGCAACGCGCACAGGAGCCGCACGAATTGCCGTGTTCCCAATGCACGTTGAGTTGCACGGCGCCGTCCGGCGGTTCGCTGAAAGGCGGACTCGTCAACGGGACGCTGAACATGAAGGCTCCGTGACCGCGAAGGATCAAGCCGAGCACGTGATACCCGTGCCCGTACAAACGCAAGCCCCGCCGCCAGTGACGCCAAAAACGCCAGTCACCGAAAAACCACCAGGTGATCGCCGGCGCCAGCAGTGGTCCGGCAACAATCGTCGCCAGACTTATCCCCACCCCGCCATAGAACAACAACCGCGCAGCCGCCCAGCGTATGCGAAGTTGGATTCGATCATGAGGTTGGGTTTGATCATGAGGTTGGGTTTGATCATGAGGTTGGATTTGATCATGAGGTTGCGTTTTCTCATGAGATTGGCGAAACGGAATGATCGGTGGGAGCGACACCCTCGGCGCGAACGGCACCCGGTCGCGTCGAGGAGCCGCTCCCACCAATGCCGCTCCCGCCGACGGATCGGCATCCGCTCGACGGGCGTTGGATCTTGTCATGGGTTCTGTCATCAGAGTCTCGTACAGGTCATCGGGCTCGTAGGCAATGTTGGGCACGTTCAGTCGCGCGACTAAGCTGGGACTATCAAGATAGTCGCGGGCGCGGAGCTTGAACAGCGGGAAGACGAGGTCGAGGCAGCAGGCCGTCGCATGGGCAACGTCCGCGCTCGGCGCTTGAGACTCGCCGCGCCGCTGCACGGACGTGCCCATCCTGCAAGGCACTGAGCTGGGATGATGGGCACGCCCCTCGACCCTCGCGCTCCGAACGAAGCTCATCGCGCGGGCGCCATCCTACGCGCTCAATGCGACAGCTATGTTGTTTTTCGGAAATCGCCTCGATCGAGACCGGCTGTTGTTGATCTCGTACATCCTTGCCGCTGACGCCCTCCCGACGACGGGCATCGCTCACGCGACAGCCGAGCGGATGGGCCGCCGAATGACCAAAGCCAAGCTCCGGTGACGGGGCACGTCGGTCAGCTCGCCAGGGCGCCCGAGCAGCTCGAGCCCTGACCCGCCGTACAGCCATAGCAATGGTCGGCGACCTGGATCGGCAGACCGGACAGACGGCTCAGATCCAGATCGCGGAGATGAACCGGAGAACCACCGTCCGTCAGCAGCGGCAGGTCGAGCATCTGATTGAAGTCGCAATCATAGACCCGACCGCGCCAGTCCACGCTGATGAGGTCACGGCACATGACCGCATCGAGATTGTCCACGCAGTGGGCCGACTTCAAAAGGGCAAGATAGGCGTCGAACTGACCCTTCGAGATGAGGGTACTGCCGAAACGCTGGATCGGCATGTTCGTCAGGGTGTAGAGCCGATCGAAGCGGATCCCGAACGTCTCGGCCAGGCGCGCTCGGTAGGCCGCCTCCAGACCCGATTGCTCGGGCGGCAATTCCGGACCCTGCGGGTTGTAGATGAGGTTCAGCACCAGGCCAGAGTCGCCCCGACCGTAACCCAGCGCGTTCAGACGCTTGAGCCCGGCGAGACTCGCATCGAACACGCCCTTGCCGCGTTGCGCATCGACATTCTCGCGCAGATAACAGGGCAGCGAGGCGATGAGCTCGACGCCTTGAGCGGCCAGGAATTCAGCCAGATCCTCCTGACCCGGTTCGACCAGGATCGTCAGATTGCAGCGGTCGATGACCCGCACCCGCAACGCCCGAGCGGCGGTCACGAGGTGGCGGAAATCCGGGTGGAGCTCGGGCGCCCCGCCGGTCAGATCCAGGGTCGTGATCCCGCCGCTCGCCAGACACTCGATGAGGGTTTCGATGGTCGCGCGCTCCATCTGCTCGGTCCGGTTCGGCCCCGCCGCCACGTGACAATGCTGGCAGGACAGATTGCAGCGGTAACCCAAATTGGCCTGGAGCGTCGTCAAGCGACCGCGCCGGATCGCGGGAAAATCACTGTCGCGTAAACGCGGGAGTGTGGGGTGCATGATTGGGATCGTCCGTTTCGCTGTGAGAAGTCAAAGAGGGCCGCGGGCCTGGGCGTCGACCAGACCCCGCCCCGCATCCGGCGCCGGGTCCTTGACCGTCACGCGCCGCCGGGCTCGGCCGCATCCAGATCACCGACCAGCCGCATGAGTTCGTCCAGGTCCGCGCACTGGCTCAAACGCTCCGCATCGAGACAGACGACAGGCCGGTCATCGACCAGACGCAGCACCGCGGGCAGCGCAATCCGCGCCTCCGGGAATCGGGCCTGGAATTCGTCCCGGTGCAGAAACCGGCAGTCGGCGTTCAGACTGGCGAGAAAGTCGCGCCAGACGCCCCGCTCGCCAAACCAACCATAGGTCACCTTGCAGAGCGCACACGCATAGGTCTCGGGCGAGAGGATCTTGTGCGCCGCATCGGCCAGACCGTTGAAGAGGCCGGTGTCGGCGTTGTAGACGAAGAGCCATGTCGGTCGTTCGGTCATCGGCGCAAGCCCCAGGCGTTGGACATCGGGTTTCGCCGCGCGCTATCCATCTGACGGCTCGCGAACGAATGGGATGGCCATCAAGCGCAGCGGCCCCTGCCACCGCTCGGTCACGAAACTGCCGGTGCCGAAGCGGATCGAGCGGGTGTCCGCGCGCAGGCGGAAGGATCCGAAGAGCCGGTCCCAGAACGAGAAGATCGTCCCGTAGTTGGAATCCGTCTCGGCGCGGATCACCGAATGGTGCACGCGGTGCATGGACGGCGGGACGATGAGGCGTCGCAGCCCCTGATCGATCCGCTCCGGAACGGCCAGATTGCTGTGATGGAAGAGGATCACCGCGATCATCAGGGTCTTGTAGAGGACGAAGTCATCGAACTGCATGCCGATGGCGAGCAGCACCGGCAGGTTCGCGAGGGTCGAGAGCAGGATCTCGCCCGGATGAAAGCGTAGCGCCGTCGTGCAGTCCATGGCGGTATCCGTGTGATGGACGCGATGGAAGCGCCAGAGAACGGGGATCTCGTGGTTGGCGCGGTGCCAGGCGTACATCCAGAGGTCGAAGAGCAGGATGCTCAGGAGCGCGCCGTCGAGGCTCCCGAGCCCGAGCAGATGGCAGAGACCCCAGCCCGCTTCGTCGCCGAAGCGAAAGGTGGCGAGCAGCAGCGGCGCAAGCAGGACACCCAGCGCGCCGCTCGCGATCGCCAGACCCAGATTCCTGGAGGCATGGACGAGCCGCCGCTCGCGCCCGAGATAGAAGGGCAGGAAGCCCTCGAGCGCGAAGAGCGTCACCAGTACGCCAAGACCCACCCAGAGGTCGCTGCTCATGTGTCACCGCCCGGCGCGACCGGGTCGGATTGTCGCTCACGCAGCGGACGCTCGCCCGGTCGCGTCTCAGCCGGTCGAGGATCCTCCGAACGCCGCGCGCCGGCTTGGCGTTCGTAGCGGGCCGCGAGTCGTTCGGGCGCGGCGCCGAGCAGAAACCGCGCCATCAGGAGACCGTTGGCAAGCTGCTGACGCAGCATGCCATTGGCGAGAAAACGGCTGGCAGAGGTAGTCACCGCGCCACGCAGCTTCGTGATGCGTCCGACCCGGCGCACCCGCCGTGCCAGTTCGACGTCCTCGAACAGCGGCCAGTCGGGGAATCCCCCGATGGCAGCGAAACGGTCACGCCGGATGGTCATCGCCTGATCGCCGAAGGTCGTCAGCAGCGACTCGAACCGCGAGCACCAGGAGTAGACCCCAAGCAGCCAGTGGCGCTGGTCGAAGCGCAGCCGAAAACAGGCCAGATCGGTGCGAGGATCGCTGAAGGCAGACTGGATGAGCGACGCCGCATCCGCCGGCAGCTCGGTGTCGTCATGCAGGAACATCAGCAGATCGCCCGCCGCGGCCTGGGCGCCGCGGTTGCACTGGGTCCCGCGCCCACGCGTGGCCCGCAGCAGCCGAACGCGCGCCGGCAGATCGGCCGGCGACCCAGCGGGGGGCAGATCGTCCGGTTCGACACAGATGATCTCGGCATCCGGCAAACAGGCCGCCGCCCGCGTGGCGCATTCACGCACGCCAGGATCGAAGCGGCGAGTCGGGATGATGATGGAGAGGGTCGGCACGAGAGACTTCCAGGTCGGAGACGCCATGGCCGTTAGATGGTCATCCGGTCGGCGCGATCAAACCCCGTGACCCACAAGCAGAATGGCACTGACCGGGTCACTGAGCTGGCTCCAGTCTTTGGCGGAGCGGCTTGAGGGCGAATCGGGGTCTGCGTCCGGCCGAGTGGCCGGCAATCCAGGCCAGAGCTGGAATCCGCGCCTTTGAGCGCCCCATATTGGCTGGACAATTCACGTCAGGCTTGAGTTTCGCTTCTTGGAGATCGCCCATGCACCTTAACCGCGGTCAGCGTTTGCCGCTCTCGGATCTTGGTCCTGGAACCAGGTTTCATGTCAGGATCGAGCTTCGTGGCCTCAGGGCGGATCCCTCCTGTTTCGGGCTGGATGCCAATGGCAGGCTCGCGGATGAGCGCTACATGGTGTTCTTCAATCAGCCTGAGTCACCCTGTCGCGGCCTTCGCCTGTCCAGCTCGACGGACTCAGTCAGCGCGTTCGATCTGGCACTCGATCGCCTACCACGCACGATTGAACGCCTGGTCTTCGTCGCCGCGATCGATGGTCAGGGCAGCATGCGTCAGTTGACGAACGGCCGCGTGGCGCTGCGCCAAGATGAGGGCGAAGTCGCCACATTCGCGTTTCAGGGCAGCGATTTCGACCAAGAGCGCGCCCTGATGCTGATCGAGCTCTATCGCAAAGCGGGGATCTGGCGACTCGCCATCAGCGGCCAGGGGTTCAATGGCGGGCTCGATGCGCTCGTGCGCCATTTCGGCGGCGAGGTGGCGAATGAGGTCGCCGCGCCGCCAGCGGCTGTGTCGCTGGAGAAGCGCATCGCGCGGGAAGCCCCGCACCTGCTCAGCTTGGCCAAGAAGGCCGCCGTGAGCCTGGAAAAGCAGGGGCTTCAAACGACGGTGGCGCGCGTTGGCCTGGTTCTGGATGCCAGTGGCTCGATGCGTCGGCAGTACAAGAGCGGACGCGTTCAGGAGCTGCTGGATCGCGTGCTGCCGTTGGCCCTGCACTTCGACAACGATGGCCAACTCGATGTCTGGGCCTTCGATCGCGTGGCAAAACCCCTTCCGCCGGCCACGACGCGCAACATCCAGGGCTATGTGGACACCGCCAATGGCGGTTGGAAACGCTGGTATGGCGGCGCGAACGACGAGCCCGCGGTCATGCGCGCCGTCATCGATGCCTATCGGCGCGAACCGAAGGCGCCACCAGCCTATGTGCTGTTCGTGAGCGACGGCGGCGTCCATCAGAATCGCGAGATCAAGGCGCTGATGACCGAGGCCGCTCACCACCCGATCTTCTGGCAGTTCATGGGCCTCGGCGGACGCAACTACGGCATCTTGGAGCGTCTCGACACCATGGCGGGACGGATCGTCGACAACTGCGGATTCTTCGCCATCGACGATCTCCACAGCCTGACCGAGGAGCAGCTCTATGACCGGATGCTGCAAGAGTTCCCCGCGTGGCTAAGAAACGCAGGCGCCAAAGGCATCATCCGCTGACCCGATTCATGCGAGCGCAGGCGCGCCGACTCACTGCAGCGTGTCCAAGCTATCGCGCGGGCTCGACTGAGCCCGCGCTTGCCTGAGCTTCGCTGTCGGATCGTCATCGCACCGGCCGCGCCGATCCCCTCGGACGGCGATGGCCGCTCGAGCGCCCGGGACCGTCAGAAGTTGGCGGACAACGACAGCGCCAGGGTGCGTGGCGCGCCGGAGTAGTAGTCGATGCTGCCGGGACGCGCATCGTCCTGGCCGACGTCGATGGTGCCGATGTAGTCGGCATCGAAGAGGTTGATCAGCGAGAGTCCGACCTCCAGTGACTGGAGCGCGCCGACCTGCCCGATGCGGTAGGCGGCATTGAGATCGACGGTGGCATAGGCGTCGACCGACTCCTGGTTGGCGGCATCGCCGTAGCGGCGGCCGACATAGCGGGCGATCGGGGTCAGACTCCAGTTGCCGGCGCGGTACTCGGCGCCGAGCTTGGCGAGCCACTCGGGGGCATCGGGAACCTGATTGCCCTCGGTCTCCAGCACGCTGGCGCTGGCGGCGCGGATGTCGTCATCCAGCCGATTGATGTTCCATGAGAGGCTGCCGAGCAGGGTCCAGTGGGCATCGATGCCCCAGCTCGCCTCCAGCTCGGCGCCGTAGGCGGTGGCCTCGACGCCGCTCTGCAGGTAGGAGACGCCGACCGCCGGGTCGTAGGCCGTGACCTGCTTGTCCCGCAGCCGGCTGTAGAAGAGGGTCGGCGTCAGCGTCAAACCGCCCTGGCGCCACTGGAGCCCCAGCTCGGCGGTATCCGATGTTTCGAGCGCCAGATCGTCCCAGAGCGTCTGCAAGGCGATCCCGGCCTTCTGAAACGCCTTCTGATTGCTCATGTAGACGCTGTAGAGCGGCCCCATCCAGGGGTTGCCGACGGTGCGGCCATAGGCGGCCTTGAGATCGAGCGATGAGGTCAGCACGAAGCGGGTGCTCAGCGTCGGCAGCCACTCCTCGAGTGTGGTCGCCTCCGTGCTGAGACTGGTCTTGACAGCCGGATTCAGGTCCAGGGCGGCGTCATGGCTCACGTCCGGGAGTCCCGTCCCGTCATAGCTGGTGATGCCGGGGATGCGGAAGCTCAGGTAGCGCAGACCCAGGCTGTAGCGCCAACGACCCTGCTCGCCCTGGAGCTGGAGGTAGGGGCTCTCGTAGGCGCGCGCGCCCATGTCGGCGAGGATGCCCCATTTGGAGAAGACCAGCTGGCCCTTCTGATCGAGGTTGTAGATCTTCTGGCTCATGGGCGGCGGCATGCTGGTGACGCGGTGGCTCCAGTAGCCGAGCGTCAGGGTCTGATCGGCCGCGACCTCGGCGACTAGCTCGGCGGTGGCGCCGTACTGCTCCTGGTCGATGTCGACGACGGTGACGGTACCGGTCTTACCGACGCGGCGTTGGCCCTCGCTCGAGAGCCAGTAGGGGTTGACGCGCAGTTGCAGGGTCTCGCTCAGGTCCCAGTGCAGGCGGGCGAGCAGGTTGTCCTCCTCGAAGTGCTGGGTGTTGTAGGCGTAGTAGTCGCTGTCTTGGGTCGCGACGCCGGTCAGCTCGGCGTTGTATCCCAGGTCGCGATAGGTATCGAGGTCCTGGCTCTGGTCATAGGTCAGCGGCCGGTACTCGTCACGGTGGAAGCGGTTGTGCGCGGCATAGAGTTCCAGTCCCCCGCGCTCGCCGAGCTCTTGAGTGACGCCGGCATTGAGGGTGTCGCGCGACT
This sequence comes from Thiocystis violacea, assembly GCF_016583565.1. Classification (GTDB taxonomy): domain Bacteria; phylum Pseudomonadota; class Gammaproteobacteria; order Chromatiales; family Chromatiaceae; genus Thiorhodococcus; species Thiorhodococcus violaceus_A. The sequence goes on from NZ_NRRF01000076.1 coordinate 11,229, forward strand.
GATCGCCCGGCCCGCGCCACTGGTCGCTCTCGGCCGAGGAACCAGAGAGGAAGAGACGCGACCCGCCGTTGAAAGTACCCGTGTCCAGACGGGCGAAGACCTTGTGGAAATCATCGCCGCCCACGGCGACCCGGGTGCGCACACCGGGCTCCGCCCTTGGCGCCAGAATGCTCAGATCCAGACTGCCGGCCAGGTTACCCATGCCGAAGCCGACGTTGGCCGGTTGCGGACCGCGCCAGAGGGTCACGCCCTCCAGGTTCTCCAGGTCGAAGAGATTGCCCACCCCGCCGCGACCGGCGCTGACGGACGAGGGCGTGCCGTTCACCGTCACGGCCAGGTTGCTGTAGCTGTAGGCCGAGATGCCGCGCACCCGCATGAAGTTCTGGTCGGTGCTCAAGCCGTAGGCATCCAGCCCGGAAAGGTTGACCGAGGGCATGAGGTCCAGGGCGCGATAGGGATTGACCTGGGCCGGACCGCCGAGCGTGGCGATCCCGTCGCGGTCGACGCGCGAGGCGGAGTAGTCCTGGCCCGCCAGCGGCGCGACCGAGGGCGTCGGAGCGGCCGTGACCTCGACGGCGGGCAGCTTGGTGTCGGCCGCAACCGCCCCGGGAACCAGGGCTAGCGCCGGGCAGAGGAGCATGAGCAGAGAGGGATCGCGAGACATGGTGATGAAAGGTTCCTTGAACAGGGGAAGACGGCTCGTTGCGACGCGACCAGACACTTAGTCTGGATCAGGCGCGGGCTGTGGCAACGGGAAGATCCAGGGGCCTGGCCGCTGGGGTGTCGCGGCCGCCTGATTGGCGGCGACGAGCCCGGCCTGCCCGTCCGGGCTCACCAGGTAGTCGGCAAGCCGATGGGCCGCCGCCCGGCGTACGGCATCCGCCGGATGAGCCGGCCCGGGCTCGAGCGCCACGTAGGTGCGGCGCATCGCCGGGTCGTCCGCGAGCAGAACCTGGTAGCCCGGATTGGGCATGCGCCCGAAGACGAGCGGGATGTGGCCAACGACCACATAGGCCCGCTGCCGGGCCGCGGCCTCCAGCACGCGCTGGGGCGGCCAGGCGTTGTCCGGGAGCTGTTGTCTGGCGCCGGGACGAACGCCGCTCGCTCGCCACAGGCGTTGGACGATGGCGAAGCTGCCGGGGTCGCGAAAGCCCATCAGTGGCGCGTCGGCCGCCGCGATGCGGCGCAGGGCGTCGGCGCCGTCGCTGGCCTGGCGCACGCCGGCGGGATCGTCCGGCGGACCGGCGATGATGTGCTGGTTCTGTGCCCAGGCGCGCGGCGGCGCCACCAGGCCGCGGGCCAGCAGGTCGAAGGTCTCGTCGCTGCCGTGGATCAGCAGCAGGTCTGCCTCGCCGTGTTCGAAGCGCGGCAGAACCTGCTGCTTGGGGGCATTGGCGACGGTGTCGATGTGCAGCCCGGTGGCGGCCTCGGCGCGCCGGGCCAGCTGGGGCCAGACACCGCAGAGAGTCAGGCCGCCGACCACGGCGACGCGGACCTCGCCGGTGGGGGCCGGCGCCTGCTCCCCCAGCGCGACCCCGGCCCATCCGGAGAGCCACAGGGCCAGAGGCAGCAGCCTCAAGACAGGTCGTGGCTTCATGGTCAGAACCTTGCCGCGAGGCCAAGATAGAGCGAGCGAGGCGCCCCGTACTGATAGCTGGAGCCGTTGCCGGTCACGCCGTTGAGCGCGGCGGTGTAGTTGGCGATGGCATCGTCGGCGGCGCTGACCGGCCCGATGTACTCCGCGTCGAAGAGGTTCAGCACTTGAAGCGACAGGGTCAGGGCCTTGGTCAGCTTGTAGTGGGCCGAGGCGTCGACCAGGGTGACCGCATCCACCCATTCCTCGTTGAGCACATCACCGTAGCGCTCGCCGATGTAGCGCGCATCCACGCCTGCCCCCCAGGCCGGCTGCGCGTAGTGCAGACCCAGCTTGAGCATCTGCTCTGGGGTGTCCACCACCTGCTTACCCTCGGTGGCGATGGTGGCGGTCGAGGAGAGCGCCAGATTCTCCAGGTAGTTGAAGCGGTTCCAGCTGTAGTTGCCGGTCAGCGTCCAGGCCGAGGTGATGCGCCAAGTCCCCTCCAGCTCGATGCCATAGCGCTCGGCATCGGCGACGTTCCATGGGTAGCGGACGCCGATGCTTGGGTCGTAGATGGTGGACTGCTTGTTGGCGTGTCGGGCATAGAAGCCGGTCAGGCCGAGCGACCAGTCGTCACGCGCATGGATCAGCCCGAGGTCGATGTTGTTGGCGGTCTCCAGCTCCAGCCGATCCCAGAGCGACTGGAGACTGACGCCCTTGCTCGCGAACAGCGACTTCTGGGCGTAGTAATAGGGGAAGAGATTGACATCCAGGCCGTAGCTGCGCCCCAGGCGCGTGAAGACGCTGCTAGCTTCGTCCAGACGCCAGGTCAGCCCCAGGTAGGGCAGCCACTCGTTGAAGGTCTTGGCGTCCACCGAGGCCATGGCATCGACGCCGCCGACCGCCCGTGCCGTGTCGGCATCCGTCAGCGTGGCGGCGGTGCCGGTCGCGTTGTAGGCCGTCATGGCGCCCAGACGCAGGTCCACGAAGCGCAAGCCCGCCTCGACGCTCAGGCGGTCGAATTCCCCGAGATAGCTCAGGAAGGGCGAGATCAGCGCGTGCGAATCGTTGTCCGCCAGTATCTGCCAGCCGTCGAAGACCAGCCCGGAGGACGTCACCTTGTATTTCTTCTGGGTGGACGGCGGACCGGGTGGCTCCTGGCTCTGGACCCAGAGACCGGGCGTGAGGCGCTGACCGGGCGTGAGCTGCCAATCCAGCTTTGTCAGCACCCCGAGGTTGTCGTGATCGATCATCCAGTCGATGACGCGGCTCTTGGTCGCGTCCTTGGCGTTGATCGAGCTGAACCAGTAATCGCCCGACTCGGTCAGGTAGTAGGGCTTAATCGAGAGTTCGACCCCCTGCGCCAGTCGCGCGTGCAGATTGGCGTAGACGAAACGGTCGATGAAGGACTGGCGGTTGTAGCCGTAGTAGTCGATCGTGGTCGGGTCGCTGGACCAGTCGCGCCCGTAGTTGGAGAAGTCGCTCGCGAGCGCGTAGCTGAAGAAGCGGTAGTTGTCGCGCTCGTCCTGGTTGTAGCCGGCGTAGAGCTCGGCGCCCCAGGCGTCGCCGCCATCCAGGGCCAGGCCGGCGAAGAGGTTCTGGCGCTCGAAATCGCCCTCGCCCTTCCACTTGTCAGCCGCGCTGTCGCTCCCGGAGATGAACCCGGAAAAGATCCCCTGACGTCCCGTGTCCTGGCGCAGGAAGACGCGTCTGAAGTCGTCGCTGCCGCCCTCGACATGGGCCTCGGTCGCCAGTGTCGACTCCGGTGCCCGCGTCATGAGGTCGATCTTGCCCGGCAGGTTGCTGAAGCCGAGCGATTTCTCGACCGGCGCCGCGCCGCGATAGAGATCGATCGCGGAGACGTTCTCCATGTCCAGGATGCCCTTGCTACCGCCCGGATTGACGGTGATGGGCAGGTCGTCGATGTTGCGCGAAGAGGCGGGGCCAGACTGGCCGACGCCGCGGATCTTGATGGTCTCGTGGAAGCCGACCTCGGTCAGACCATAGGGATCGGCGCTCTGGAAGTTGACCGAGGGCGCGTCCGCGACGGCTTTGAAGGGCGAACTCGCCGCTGGCCCGGCGGCCTCGCGCAGGGCTTGGGCATCGAGGTGCGTGAGGGTCGCGGTCGCGCCAAGGTCGGGCAGGGCCGACTCATCGGCGGTGACCGTCACCATCGGCAGCTCGGGGGCCGTTTCGGCCAGGGCGCCGACGGTCGGCGCCGACAGGAGGATCGGCAGGCAGAGGCGCAGGCGTCCCGGATTCTTGTTTCGGCTCATTTTCGTTATCTCATACTGCATATAACGGTGGGCGAAAGGCGATCAGCCTGCGCCGAGAATCGCCTGGACGTCGACGACGTCCGGCTTCACACCCAGGAAGAGGGCGTAGAAGGCGCGCACTTCCTGCTGTGCATCCCAGGGGAAGCGCTCCGGATAGAGCCGGTTGGCGAGCCACTGCATCGCCAGCGCACGCATAAAGGACGGCGGACGCCCGAGCCAATTGAAGGGGGTGCTCGGCGCCAGATAGACCTGCCCCTCGCGCACCGCGCGCAGCTCGCCCCAGGCCGTGTCTGTCTTGACGGTCGCGAAGAATTTGGGGTGGTCGGTGAGGATCACGTCCGGGTCGAGTCCCTTGATCTGTTCCAACGTCATCGGATCGCGCCCGCACATGGCCTTGGTCTCGCAGTCCATGACGTTCATCCCGCCCGCCAGGGCGATGACCTCGGCGTGGAAGGAGTCCGCGCACTCGGTCAGCAACCCCTCTGGCCCTTGCGCAAGATAGACGCGCTTGCGCTCGCCCTCGGGCACCGCTCCGACGGCCTGCTCCACGCGGGCCATGGCGGTGCGGATCGCGCCGGCCAGCTCGGCCGCCCTACCCTCCTCGCCGAGCGCCCGGCCAACCAGCTCAAGCGCGGCGGGATAGTCGGCAAGGTGCGCGAGGTGGACGAAGAGCCCGGGCGTGCCAAGAACCTGGAAGGTCTCCTCGACCCGCTCGGCGTCGATGAAGGGCATGTCCCAGGCGATGCTGAGCTGGGGATGGGTCTTGGCCAGCAGCTCCGGGTTGGGCGGCGGACCCTCGCCGGTGTAGCGTCCGACGATCAGCAGATCCTTGACCGCCGGGGAGACGTAGACCGCGTCCTCGGGCTTGAAGGGGAAGTTGAGGCTGACGAGCTTGTCGGGGGCAATGGCATAGATCAGCGGCACCACCGGGGGGGCGGCGGCGAAGACCCGGTCGATCTGATCGGGCACCTGGACAGTGCGGCCGGTCATGTCGGTGAGCTCGGCAGCTTGGACCGAGAGGCCGACGAGCATGAGGGCGGTGGCGAGCCGAGTGCGACGGGTGCGGAGTGAGGCTCGGGGATGGTTCTGCATGGAGAGACTTCCTTTTTTGAGACAAGAACTCGTGTTTAGAGGCTTGATGGGTCTTGCCGCGCTCTACCCATCTGACGACTGATTCAACTTGAAGCGGATCGGCATCTGCACCCAGGCGCTGATCGGCTGTCCGTTCTGGCGCGCGGGCTTGAAGCGCGAGCGCCGCACCGCGCGAACGGCGGCCTGGTCCAGACTGGAGACGCCCGAGGAGCGGGCGATCCGGACCTCGCTGGCCCGGCCCGTGGTGCTCACCAGCACGCGCAGATGCACAGTGCCCTCCTGACGCTGACGGCGCGCCGCATCCGGGTAACTGGGACTGGGGTTGCTGAGGTAGGCCGCGGGTGAGCTGCTCCCGCTGCTGGCCGCGCCCTTCCCCGCGAACCTGTTCTGACTGCCCGTGCCTGTACCTATGCCCGCAGCCGAGGCAGTCGCTCGCGAACCCTGGTCGCCCGTGCGATGCGCGGGCTTGGACGGCGTCTTCGGCACGGGTTTGGGCTGCGTCTTCGGCTTGGGCTTGGGCTTGGGCGTCGGCTTCGGCTTCGGTTTTGGCTTGGCCTGTGGTCTCGGCGAGGACACTGGCTTGGGTTTGGACTTGAGTGGCTCGACGGCGACCGGCGCCGGCACCGGGTCGGGCGCACGCACGGGGATCGGCATTGGCGGCACGGGCGCGACTGGCTCCGGCTCGGGGGCTGGCGGCTCCGGCTCGATCTCCGGCTCGGACGCCGCGACATCCGACGGGTCGCCCGACGTGCTGAGCGCGGCGGAATCGGCCAACGCGGGAGCGGACACCAAACTCACTTCGATCGGGGCCGCGAGCGGCTCCAGCGCGCGCGGCTGCGGCCACCGGGAGAGACCGGCGAGCAGCGCCGCCTCGGCGCTCAGCGCGATGAGCGCGGCTCCCCACAGCGGCAGGCTCGGCAGGGGCGCCTCGGTGCGTGTCATGCGCCGGGCTCCCGGGTCGCGATCCCGATCCGCGTGATGCCGGCCAAGCGGCAGGCATCCATCACCGCGACCAGGTCACTGAGTGCGGCCGCCTCTGCGCCGGCGATGATCACGGAGGTCTCGGTGCCGCGCTCGCGCAAGAGCGCGCCGAGCTGCTCCAGGGTCAGGATCTGCTGGTCGACGCCAATCATCCCGGCGGCATCCAGGCCGATGACGATCTGGGACGACTCCAGCCGCTCGGCGCTGCTGCTCGACGGCAAGCGGCTGCCGATACCCGTGGCCGGGATCATGTTGAGCGTGACCATGATGAAGAACACCAGTAGAAAGAACATGATGTCGATCATGGGCACGATCTCGATGCGTGCCTTACGCCGTTGCAGATAGCGCATCATTCCACCCCCACGCCCCTGGCCTGCCCCAGTTGCGTCGCCTCCGGCTGGCCGAAGCGGTTGAGCAGCATCACTTTGAGGGTGTCGAGCTGGTGCACCGCGAGACGCACCCGCTCGTTGAGTCCGTTGAAGAAGACCAAGCCGATGACCGCGATCAGCAGCCCGGCGGCGGTCGCGACCAGAGCCTCGGCCACGCCGCCGGTCACGGCATTGGGCGCGGCGCCCGGCTCGGCGAGCACCTGGAAGGCGTGGAACATGCCGATGATGGTTCCGAGCAGCCCGAGCAGTGGGGCCAGGGTTACCGTGGTATCCAGCACCCAGAGCCGCCGGTCCAGCAGCGGGACATGGCGCAGGATCACCTCGTCGAGCCGGCTGGCCAGCCCTTGCTCCGCGTCGGAAGCTGCGTCCAGCGCGGTCTCCAGCAAGGCGCCATGCAGGTGCCGGGCCTGGGTCTCGCGGATCCAAGCAAGCCCATCGCGATCGTGCGCCGCCAGGGATGCCAAGGCTCGCGCGAGCGCCTCGCCATGGCGCGTCACGCTGCGCAGCACCCAGGAGCGCTCGGCGATGACCGTTAGCGCCAGCGTCAGCAGGCCCAGCATCAGGTAGAGGACTCCGCCCGACTGATTGGCGAGTTGGAGCAGGTAGGGCACATTCATGTCGTGATCCAGATCGTCGTTTTGAGTGAGCAATAGCCCATGACGCACCCCTCTGGTCGAAAGGGGTGTCGTGATACCTAGGATGGCTAGAGCGCGATCTCATCAGCCAGCGTACGTGACACGGCCTGGTACGAGCGCACGTTATATTCTATCGAATATAACGATGGGCGAGATCATATCGGCTGCACACTCACAAGCCACATATGATTAAGCATATTTGATGCCTAACTTGAGAACTACAGACCAAGAATCGCTAAAGGCTTGTTCTAAAAAGGCCGAGGTAAACCAACGGGGACGGCATGGGCCGCTTTGAGGGGGCGAATGGAGCAAATACCACGCACCGATATACTTGATTGTATATAACGCTACACGGCCATCGATAGGGTCCGCGCCATCCTCGCGAGGAGCATGAAGGCGCGGACGTCGGCGGGATCAGGCGAGGATGACGCAGGATGGGTTGATGAAGGCGAGCCAGCGGAGGCGCCAGCAGTCCTGGCCGCAGCCCTTCAGCAAGCTCAATCCGCCAAGAAGAGTGCCGCGGCCGCCCGTGGGGCGGACGGAAAGTAGAGGTGCAGATAGCTG
>NZ_NRRF01000077.1 GCF_016583565.1 Thiocystis violacea
CCCTCCGCCCGCCGGCTCGATCCCGAGCTGGTAATCAGCTCGCAGGTCGACACCAGGCAAGCGGCACAAAAGCGGAGGCCGCCTCGCGGCGGCCTCCGTACTCACAACGGCAGACGCTGGGGATCAGTCGTCAGCGCGATACTTCTTGTGGCATGCCTTACAGGCCTGTCCCAGCTCACCGAAGGCCGTCTTGACCGCGCCCGGATCACCCTCTGCGGCAACCTCGGCGAGGTTGTCAGCCGCGTCCTTGAAATCGGTCGACAGCTGGCCGACCTCTTCCATGTTCTGGAACAGCTCGGGCTTGACCCGGGTCTTGACGCTACCGACATCCTTGTCCGTGCCCGGCCCGAAGAGGGCGCCCATGCCGGAATTGGCAATAGCGGCAATGGTATTGGCGGCTGCAGCGACCTGGTCCGGGTTGTACTCCCCGTCCAGGTTCGCCTTGATCTTACCCATGTTCCAGCCCATGAAGGTATAGCCGGCCTGGCGGGTCTCGATCTGCTCTTCCGGTGTCAACGCCCCCGCGAGGGCGCTGCCTGCAAGTACCACGGCGACGAGACCAAGGGCGGTGCTGGTAAGGATCGGTTTCATTCAACAATCTCCGTTTCGATTGAAAGTCAGCTTGATTCAAGTCAGTTTCAGACTCGATTTACTCGCGATTCGCCCCTCCCTGGAGAGCCGAAAACGCACCTTCTCGCGAGCCGATGAGCAGCGACCCGCCCCTTCTTGCGCGATGCTCGGACCGCGCCGTCCAGTCACAAACCGCTCCTCGGGCCGACCGGGCATGAGGTCGGCCTCTCACCCGATCGCGAGACAGCCCCGTCAGGGATTCGCTGCCGCCTGCTCGAAGACAGGCAAGGGCATCCGCAGGGCAGCGCAGATTGCCCGCAGCAGCTCGAGCTCGGCGGCGGCGACCTGGCCATCGGCCATCACGGTCGCCGCCATGGCACCCAAGAGCCGCTGTTTGTCCGCGAGACGGACCCCGTCGAGCTTCTCGAGCGCCGCGTCGAGTCGGCTGGACCATGCCTGATTCAGCCACTCCGAGTCGAGCCAGTCCTCTTTGATGGTGTTTATCGCCTCAGGTTTCACGCCCAGACGCTTTAATCCCGCAATAAGTGCGCAATGGGCGGAGCGCGAATCGGCGTGACCCTGATGCGCCAGGATGGTGAGCAGATCCAAGACCTCGCGCGTGCTCTCGGACAGCTTACCGCGCCCACCCAGGCCGCCGTGTGACGGATCGAGGACATCCTCGATCTGCCGCGCCAGCAGCTTGGCGATGGCGTATTCGAACAGCTCCACCCGCCCATCGGCGTGAATCAGCCGATCGACGAGCGCGCGCAGCGTCGTGAGGTCACGCTCGGGTCGGCGGCGCAGCGTCGGAAAGGCGATCTCCAACAAGGGGATGCGCAGCTCGGGCTCCAGCTCGGGGGTCTCGCTCAACAGCATCTGGAGCTGTCGCTCCGTCTCCTGACCCAGGGCCTGGGCGACCATGAGGAGCTGAGACTCGCGCACCTCGGGATCACGATCGATCAAGAGGTAACAGATCACCGCCAGCGCCCACTCATGAGAATGGGCCGCGCGCTCCAGGGTGCGCGGGATGGCGGCCGCCAAGAGTCCGGCAACCATCACCTGCCCGAGACCTGGTTGGCCGATCCTGTCGATCAAGGTCTCGGCGTCCAGCCTGAAACCGCCCGCCCCGCCAGGCGCCGCCTTGCCCTGCTGCTCGCGGGCGACATCCTCGCCGCTCAAGCGCGTCTGCGACTCCCGCTGCATCCGCGCCGCGATCTGCGTGAACTCGCGCGGGTCGAACCTGGGCTGGATGGCCCGGATTCGATCGACCAGGGGCGGATGCGTCGCGAACAGCTGACTGGAGAAGCCCTTCGAGAAGAGCATGTGCGAGACCTCCTCCGGGTCGGCCTGGAGCACCGAACCGACACCCGATGCGCCGATCTTCTTGAGCGCCCCCGCGAGGCCGTCCGGCTGGCGCGTGAACTGCACGGCCGAGGCATCGGCCAGATACTCGCGCTGGCGCGACACCGATGCCTTGATCAGCCGACCGAAGAACAGCCCCACATAGCCGACAGCCACCAACGCCAGACCCATGGAAACCACGCCGCGGTCGTTCCGGCTCAGAGACCGACGCCCCGAGCCGAGCAGGAAACGCCCGATCAGCGCCAGCACCAGTATCCCGAACAGCAAGCCCATGAGCCGGATGTTCAGCCGCATGTCGCCGTTGAGAATATGGCCGAACTCATGGGCGACGACGCCTTGCAACTCATCGCGACTGAGGGTCTCCAGGGCACCCTGGGTCACGGCAACGGCCGCGTCCGACGGCGTCCAGCCCGCGGCAAAGGCATTGATCCCAGGCTCGCGATCCAGGACATAGATCTCCGGCACCGGCACACCCGCGGCAATCGCCATCTCCTCCACCACATTGCGCAAGCGACGCCTCAGCGGGTCCGTCGTGTCCGGTGTCACCAGCGTGCCGCCAAGCCCGCGGGCCACGGCCCCGCCACCGCCGCGCAAGGTGAGGATGCGGATCTGGCTCGTCAGCCCGATGCCACCCGCCGTCAGCAGGGAGACCCAGAAGAGCAGCCCTAGGTTCGGGTCGACATAGGTGTCATAGAGCCCAGGGGCCTTGCCGCTCTCCGCCAGCCGCATGGTGCGGTCGACATCGGCCAGGTTGTGGTAACCGCCGAAGAACAGCAGCGCCACGCCATCGACCAGGACGACGATACACAGCAGAGCCAGCGCGAAGAGCCCGACCAGACCCCAGGTCCGGCGGCGTGCCCGAGCCTGATGCTCGAAGAAATTCATCGGCGCGGCTTACTGAAACGCGACCTGAACCGCCTCGCGCTTCGCGGGCGCCTCGATCTCCAGGAGCTGCGCGGGCTGGAAATTGAAGCTGTTGGCGATGAGGTTCCCGGGGAACATCTCGCGCTGGTTGTTGTAGGCCATGACCGCATCGTTGAAGGATTGGCGCGCGAAGGCGACCCGATTCTCCGTGCTGACCAGCTCTTCGGAGAGCTGCATCATGTTCTGATTGGCCTTGAGATCCGGATAGGACTCCGACAGCGCGAACAGCCGGCCGAGCGCCCCGGACAGCCCCTGCTCCGAGGCGGAGAGCTTGCGCATCGCATCCGCGTCGGAGGGATCCGCGGCCGCCTGCCGAAGGTTTCCAACCGCTTGGTTGCGCGCCTGGATCACCGCCTCAAGGGTCTCCCGCTCGTGCTGCATGTAGCGCTCGGCGACCTTCACCAGGTTGGGAATGAGGTCATAGCGCCGTGTCAGCTGAACGTCGATCTGGGCGAAGGCATTCTTGTACCCGTTGCGCCCGGCGACCAGTCGGTTGTAGAGAACGATGACAAGGATCACGAGTACGACGACGACCCCAAGAAACACCCATCCCATCTTCAATCCCCCTCTGAGCGAAGCCGGACCCCAGCGATCCGGCCCTGAGCCAGTCTAATCCCAATCCCCTTCGATGCGCTTGCCGAATCCGCGGCGGACCGATCGCCTCATTCGGGACGTCAGTCACGGTTCGCCGCCGATTCCGTCATTAGGATAGGCCCACATGTCTGGACTGGTGTGGCTGCCGAAAACAGCGTCCGGAGTCCTTCACCCTCACGCCAACCGTCAGCGGTTTCGCGGCGGCGCGAGTCGGCAAGAACGCACAGCGGCCAAGATCGACGCCAACCAGAGCGGGCGCGGCCGCGCCCAGCAGTCCCGCCCGTCAATCGTTCAGTGCTCATAACGAGGGTGCTGAAGACCGCCACCAACTCGGCAGCGGAAGGCGCCAAGGGCAAGTGTGACTCGGACCCAAGGGTGAGGGATCCACTGATGCGAATGGAATCCCGCAAACAAGCGACGTTCATCTGTGAGGGTTGCATCGGCGATCGCCGCGCGCGCGCCCGACGCGGACTGATTGAAACCTGTCGGCCAGAGAACGCAGGAATAGACCCTTCGAGGGGTGGACCCATGGAGCGATTCGTGACCTTGTCGGTGCCGCCAGCGCATGAGGCGACCTCGGACGCAAGGCGCCTCACCAAGCGTCTCCGGTCCTCTTCGGGCCGGCGGCATCTCCCGCGCATCACCCCAGCGCGTCACCGCACGGGGACCCTCTCATGACCCTCGTCGAGGCCGTGGAGGATGCAGAGGACGCCCCGGGGCATCGTCTCCCGGGCCGGATGGAGCTCGCCTTCGTCCTGCCCGCAAGCAGCAGGCTCCGAGTCATCGCCCCAACGCACGCCAATGACCCGGGCGCCTTCCTCGCTCACCAGGTCGCGCGTGTTCCCAAGGATCTGAGGGCGCATGTGCAGCGCGTCATCTTCCACGTCGGCGGGACGAACGCCAGCGGCAGCTATGCCGCCCTGGTCGACCTCTTCATTGCGCTCGGATCCAAGGGCATGCCGCTGCGCCAGCGGATGCTGGACACCGCCAAGCGCCTGCTGAACCGCGGCCAGTACCAAGCGCTGGTGGGCAAGCTCGACAGCGGCCTGCGCGCGACCGATTCCATCCCTTGCGCCCCGGCGTCCATGCTCAGCAAGGGCACCCGTGGCACAGGGACCCTGGTCGAGCGCCTGGACCGCCACGAAACACCCCATCTGCAGGACCCGCTCGACGAAGCCCGCAGCTACCTGGAATACGGGCAGCTGGACGAGGCGCGGACCCTGCTCGAAAGCGCGCTGCTGAGCGAGCCGTCCCGCATGGAGCTGCACCTGGAGCTGCTCGCGATCTACCGGGCAACCCTGGATCTCGAGAGCTTCAGTGCGATGTGGAAGCTGCAGGATCCCGCGCGCAATCCGGCCGCCGATGCCTGGCTGGAGACGGCGGACAACCTGAGCACGCAGGTGATCGCCGGCCACTAGCCCGGCCATCCAGCCGAGCGCGGATCGACCGATCATCCACTCACGACACTGGCAACCCTCCCATCACGCGATGACGAACAGGACCACAGGCTTATGTTGCAGATGACAGAACGCGCCAGCCCCGGGGGTGCGGAGGTCGGGGGCGAGGACGTCGCCCCCGCCGTCTGCAGGATCAAGGCGCTCGGCTTCGACCCGCGCATGCAGAACGCCATGGAGCTGCTCTTCAAGAGCCGCTTGAACGGTCGCTTCGTCTTCGCGGAGACCGATGAGGCGGATCTCCATCTGATCGACCTCGATAGCTACGGCGGCCGTGATCTGTGGATCAAGCAGGCCGAGGCCAGCCCCAAGCAGCCGATGATCCTGCTCGGGATGCGGGAGGTCGACGTCAAGGGCAACACGCACTTCGTGCGCAAGCCCTTGAAACCCCAGGAGCTCATCGCCGCCCTGACGGCCGTGGCCGACGCGATCAGCGGCGGCTCGACGGGTGCGGCGAGCGCGCCGCACTCCGCCGATGGCACCCCAGCACAGATGCCCTCCGCCAGCACCCCCGACGCGGAGTCGGCGCCGCCGAGTCGACCGACGCCCGTGTCGATCAAGCCACGGACGCCGAGCGAAGACGCGGATGAGGGCACCGCGCCCGCAACCGCGCGCCGCTCCGTCGGGCAGCGGCTGGCGGAGCACGATGCCAAGACATTCATCGGTTTGGCGCCGGACATCGACCCCAAGGATGCGGAGCAGGTCGCCAAGACTCAATTCGAGCCCGACGCCTATCTGATCGGCCGGCTTCGACAGGCGCTCAAGCTGGCGGCAAGCAACGGCCGGGCGGTCAGACTGGAGCTGGAGCACGGCTCCATCACCCTGGTGCCGGGCACGGGGCAGGCGGTGATCGACCTGCAGCACTTCCAGCTGCGCACCCTGGCCGTGGTACCGCTGACCGAAGAGAACAGCAGGCTGCGATTCGTCGCTCCCGCCGAGCTCGCCGAGGCACCTCGACACCGGATCTGGCCGCTCGAGTCCTTGCTGTGGAACGCGGCCTTGCTCGCCTCGCGTGGACGCGTTCCCCTGGGTACGGACCTCACGGCAAAAGTCAGACTCAAGCGCTGGCCGAATCTCACCCGCCTCGCGGTCTTTCCCAGCGCGGTGCGCATCACCGCCTTCCTGTCGCGCGATCCGGTCTCACTGATCGACGCAGCCAGAATCCTGAAGATTCCGCAGCGTTGCGTCTTCGCCTTCTTCACGGCGGCAGACGCGCTCGGCCTCATGGAGGAGGTCTCAACAGCGCAGACGGCGGGCAAGGGTCGCAAGCTCGACCTCCACCCGGCGCCCGAAAGACCGGCGAAGCCTGGCCTGCTTCATCGGATCCTCTCGCATCTGCGCCGTTGATTCGGACAACGAGCCAACCTCCTTCATCGAGACGAAGCGCACCGCATGCCAGATCACAAAATCATATTCACCGGCCCGGTTGGGGCGGGTAAGACGACGGCCATCGCCTCTGTCAGCGACGCCCCCGCCGTCTCGACGGACGCACGCGCGAGCGACATGACCCGATCCATGAAGTCCACCACCACGGTGGCCATGGACTACGGGCTGATGAAGCTCGAGGGTGGCGAGAAGGTCCATCTCTACGGGACGCCCGGGCAGGAGCGCTTCGACTTCATGTGGAGCATCCTCACCGAGGGCGGGCTGGGGCTGGTCCTGCTGATCGACGACTCGCGCCCCAATCCGCTCGGCGACATGGAGTTCTTCGTCAACGCCTTCGACGGCTTCATCCGCGAGACCCAGCTCGCCGTCGGGATCACCAAGATGGACCTCGGCGCCGGCTCGCGGCTGCCGGTCTATCACGACTATCTACAGCGCGCCGGGCTCCTGGTCCCGGTCTTCGAGGTCGATGCGCGCAAGCGCTCGGACATCACCATCCTCCTCGAGGCGCTCTTCTTCGCCCTCGACCCAGGACTGGAGGTGGACTGACGTCATGCGCTATCGCTTGCTCGATCGTCAATTCGTTCTGCCCACACCGGCGGGTGCCTTCTACAGCGTGGCCGACCCGCAGCCGGATCCCCCGCGCCGCCTGCTGCAACGCCTGCTCAGCACCGAGTCCAGCCATTCGCTCGCGCTCGACGCCTTGATCGACTGGGCCGACGCGCAGAGCGAGGACGAGGCGCTCGACCTGCTCTACCACCTTCAGACGCTGGGCTGGATCGAGGGCTTCACGGACCCGCAGACGGCACCGGCCGGTGCGCTCGAAGACGTGCTTCCTGGTCTGCTCGAACCCCTTTCGGCCGCCGGCAAGGCGTTGCTCGCCGATGCTCAGGGCTTCTACGTGGCCTCCGCCGGCTTCAACCACGAAACCGCGGTGGAGCTCTCGGCCGCCAGCGCGGACCTGGCGTCCCTGTACGAACGCCACAGCGGCCTGCTCAAGCGCAACATGGGCCTGGGGACCAGCGCCTGGGCGCTGGTGGACGCCGCGGGCAACAGCCAGGCCGGCTTCTGGCCGCTCTACATCGCCGAGCAGCGCTTCGTGCTCATCATCGGTGGCGTGCCGCACCTCAACCAGCCGGCGCTGACCGAACTCATCTGGGCGTTGAGCAAGCGCTATGCGCGCTGAGGTCTGGCGCTCGTCAGACCCGGATGACAGACATTGAACGTGCACGCGGGCGACGTGCATGTGACTCCCGAGCCGTCCGTCGAGCCCGTGCTCGGCGGGAGTCCCAGCAATCCTCCGGCCGCTTCACCGAGCCGGCGCGATTCCTGGTCGTGATGGAGCGGGGCCTGAGATCGACCGAGGCCCCTGTATTCGCCTTTGAAACCAACCACTGCAACGCAGGAAAGAAGAGGAATTCACAATGCGCGCTGACATGCTCAATTCCGTGCTCGGAGAGCTCAATGGCACCTCCGCCGATATCGAGGCCTCCGGCGTCATCTCGACCGACGGCCTGATGATGGCCTCGCAACTGCCCGCCAGCATGGACGAGGACCGTGTCGGCGCCATGAGCGCGGCCATGCTCTCCCTGGGCGACCGGACCGCGCAAGAGCTTGCCCGCGGCGAGCTGGAGCAGGTCCTCATCAAGGGTGCCAAGGGCTATGTGCTCATGACCCACGCCGGCCACGACGCCGTGGTCACCGTCATGGCCAAGCCCAACGCCAAGCTGGGCCTGATCTTCCTGGATGTGAAGCGTGCCGCCGAGCAGATCAGCAAGTTGATCTGAGCCGCCGGCCGCCGGGTCGGCCGCGCCTTGTTCGACCAGCTTGGTGGGTCTCGATCCCGCCGCAGCCGTCGAGTCAGCGCGGAACTGACCGCTGCAACGCAAACGCCGGTCTTGGCACCGGACTTCAGTGACATCAGAGATCGCTCATGACCGAAGGACAACCCATGACCCAAAGAGACCTCTCACCCCAGGAAACCGTTATCGCCTCCATTTCCAACGCCATCACCTTCATGATGGGCGCTGGATCCAAGATCGCCATGCGCGAGGCCGGCAAGCAGGCCAGCACCTCGGTCTGGCCTGAACTGCCGAGCAACGCCTCCTTCGAAGACGCCGGGCGCATCATGCATGACGGCATCGCGGCGCTGGAGGGTTTTGGCGACTTCAGACTCACCAGCCAGAATGAGGACGGCTCCTACAGCATCGAGTTCCGGGACTGCGCCTTCGCGCAGTTCACACCGCACAGCGGGCAGCCCTGCGGTCAGCAAGCCATCTGCTACTTCGGCTTCGGTCTCGTGGAAGAGACCCTCTACCGCCTGACCGGCAAGAAGGTTCAGGTCAAACTCATCGAGCGGGACGAGGCGTGCGGCGTTTGCCATGAACAGGCGATTCCCCGCTGATCCCCGAGGCTTCATCCGCGAGGTGTTCCGATGGACGGCACGGCGTTTTTTCTACTGCGGTTGAACGACCACATTCAGTACCTTAGAAAGATCCAGGCGACCCTGGACGGCAAGGGGGACTTCCGCGGGACGGATTTCCACGCGTGCAAACTGGGAACCTGGCTGTACGGAGCTGGACCCGCTGAAGCGGCCGCCGCCGGACCCGAGGCCGCAGCCCTATTCGACAGCCTGATCGAGCCACACCAGCGCTTCCACCAGGCCAGCCACGAAGCCATCGCAAGGCAGGAGGCCGGCGATCCCGCTGGCTCCAGGGCCGCGGTCACGGAGATGATGACCCTGTCCGCCACCCTAGTGGATACCCTGCTCGCCTTGGACAAGGCCGCCAAAGGCTGACCAGGCGCTCTGGAGCCGGCATGAGAAACATCCCCTGCAGCCCCCCGTGTGACGCTCAGCGCGGCGTGACGGGTGGGCGTAGCAGGGTCGAGTGGCGACACCCATCCGGCCGCCTGGCCAGGATTCCGAAGCCGAGCAGCCCCGTAAAACACCATGGACATCAGCTCCGCCAGCGTATATCCTTGCACGCTTGCTGTCGGCCGACCCAGTCTCCGACAGCGCCTTGGAGAGGTGCCGGAGTGGCCGAACGGGCCTGACTCGAAATCAGGTGTACGCGCGAGCGTACCGTGGGTTCGAATCCCACCCTCTCCGCCAAATCAAACATTTAAGATTAGCGCTGTGGTCGCCAAGTGTGTGGACAAGCGTGGATCGCGCGACTCGCGCAAATGAGTCTTTCAGTCGCTACGAAAAGCAGCGGCAGCCAGTTAGATGCGGGGTGGAGCAGTCAGGCAGCTCGTCGGGCTCATAACCCGAAGGTCGTAGGTTCAAATCCTGCCCCCGCTACCATAGAGAAAAAAGCCGGCCGAGTGCCGGCTTTTTTGCGCGCGAAGGGTTTGGTGTCAGGGCATCAGAGCCACGCAACCGACGCGCCGCCTTGCTCAGCATCTCCGCCCGCGCGAACTGGAGCAGACGGAGGAGAGGGCATCGGATCCGCCTCGGGGGAAAGACATCAGTTCATGACCGTGCCACCCAGGTTCGCGGCGGCCTATGACGAACGCGCGCTTGGATCCTGACTACCGGACACCACCAAAGTCAGCCAAACCCATAGCCGCGCTCCACCCAGTAGTGCCAATCGCCGATGGCTTCGCGCGTACCTTCATCGGCATCCACCGCGTCGAGCTGCGCCAAGGGAAGACCGAGCGAGCGCCCCTGCCAGGTCGTCAAGACGACCATCTCGCATCGACAGTCACCCTCCTCGGCCAAGCGATCGACGCTAACCTCCTCGCCGATCCGCAAGGGGGAAGCCGCCCGCTCCCGCGTGCAACGCGCCCTGAAGGGAAAGGTCAGCTTGTCGTCGAGATAGTAATACCAGCCCATGGCTTGCTCCTCGTCATCATAGGCGTCTACGACCACCTCCATCATGATGCGATGCTCACGCGATTCGTCTTGTTCTCGGGTTGTCATCGAAAGGTACCTGCGGCGAATTGCGGGGACAGGGCGAGCGCGACCTCAAGGCTCAGCACCCGCCCTTCAGAGGAAAAGTCTGCATCAGGCTCGCGACGAGGCCCCAGGAGCATCCAAACAGCATTTCTTGTACTTCTTGCCACTTCCGCAGGGGCAAGGATCGTTGCGACCGACGGATTGACGCGCTGGAATCCGCAACACGCGACGAGGGTTCCGAGCTTGATAGCCTCGATACAGTGCCTTCAGCCGAGCATGGTTGCGTCGAAACAACGACGCGTAGGTATCGGTCTTCAAGTCTGCGGCGATCCGGCGCAAAAACCGCGGATCCTCTTCTCCCGGAGTATCGATCCGCCAGCTCTTGGTGCGATAGTCGAAGAAGATCGCCGGGGCGTCCCTGACCGGATCCGTCGCCTCGGATGGCGCGACGAGCTCCAATAACACCAGCAGCACATCGGTGCAGGCGCAATCGGATTTGACGCAATAGAGCTCTTCGAGCTGAAAATGCCGACCCTCGATCTCGATAAACTGAAGCTCGGCGTACGGCAGAACCTCATGGAAGCGCACCAAGGTGAAGTCTCGCTCGATGCCATCCGCATCGAAGTTCGCCTTGATCTCATCATCGGGGGTTTCCTCCGTGACTCGGCGTTTGTGCGCGTGGAAGATGCGCGTCAATAACGTCCAATCCTCGGCGCTCAAGGCATCGACAAAGGCCGCGCCGATCCGCGGCCCCACGCCGGCCTGTCGCGAGCCCTCGGCATCCAATTCGCGCTTCTGGACGTCGATATCGAACTCAAAAGATGGCGCCAACCGCTCTGCCCGATCCGCGTCGGCACCCAGGTCCAACGGCTCCGGCAACAGGCCCACATGAATCGCGCCACAGCGACACACCGGGTTGTCGCAGAAGCTAAATCCGAGATGATAGCTCTGGCCCGCAAGCTCGCCGGAATCAGGCGGAAAGGCGACCGCGAATCGACTTCCCGCGGGTGTCTTGATCTCTGTCAGCATGGACTGTCACCGCGATGGAATTGAAGGAATGGACGGACTGATGAAGGCGAGGATGCCGGAGGGCTCTTCGGCGAAACGACCCGTGCTGGTTCGACAGCCTCTGCGCGACGCAAGGAGACAGACTGTCAGGGTTTCAGCCTCGATGATAGCCCGAGCCGCGCGCGCAAGAGAATGCTGCCTCGATCATCATGCCAGCCGGTCAGGCGGATGCCCGATAGGGCGATCCGCCTCTGCGACGCTGGGGGCGACTTCCGAAACCTTCCGCGTCCTCAAGGACGGCGAATACCGCACCCGATGACTGTTGCTCGAAGCCTGGAATCAGCAGGCACGCAATCCGATGGCATGCATAAGATCTCCGGTCCCAAGGCAGACGCCCTGATCGGCAAACGCACGCTCAAGCCGAGCGCGCGCAAGTCCCGCGCAACCGCCGATTGTCAGCGCAACGCCGGATCCCTACACTGTCGCTGAATCGCAGCATGTGGCGTATTGATCCACACCCGCCGCGATCCGGCCTTGCCGTCAGCTCCTCAGGTCACTCCGACCACGGGTACCCTCATGACAGCTCATCAACCGATCGGTGTCTTCGACTCTGGTCTCGGCGGCCTCACCGTCTTGCGCGAGATCCGCCGGCTGTTGCCACACGAGAATCTGCTCTATGTGGCGGATTCGGGACATGCGCCCTATGGCGACAAGCCGATGGCGGCGATCGAGGCACGATCCCTCGCCATCACGGAATTCCTGCTCGATCACGGGGCCAAGGCGATCGTGATCGCCTGCAATACCGCCACTGGAGCCGCCGCGCGCCTGTTGCGGACGCGCTATCCGGTCCCGCTGGTGGCCATGGAGCCGGCGGTGAAGCCGGCGGTGGAGCGCACGCGCTCGGGCGTGGTTGGCGTGCTGGCGACGCGCCAGACACTCGCGAGTCATAACTTCTCGGTGCTGCTGGATCGCGTCGGCCGCGGCGTGGAGGTCTTGCGTCAGCCCTGCCCCGGTCTGGTCGAGCGCGTCGAGGCCGGCGACCTGGACGGGGAGCGCACGCGCGCGCTGCTGGCGCAATACCTGGAGCCGCTCCTGGCCCGTGGGGCCGACATGCTCGTCCTCGGCTGCACCCACTATCCCTATCTGACGCCGCTGATCCAGGAGCTTGCCGGTCCCACGGTCCAGGTGCTGGACTCAGGCGCGGCGGTCGCGCGCCAGGTTCAGCGCCGACTGGGCGAGGCCGGTCTGCTCGCGCCGGCTGATCGTGTGGGCGAGGAGCTGTTCTGGACCAGCGGAAACCCCGCCGACATGCACGGCCTCATGACCAGGCTTTGGGAGAGCGACGTCGTGCTGCATCGCTTGGGCACGGAGAGCGCGCCCAGGGCCACCAGGCCGGCCGGGGATCTGGTGCTGGAGAGCGTCTAGGCGAATACCTGGAACTGCCCCGAAGGCGGCCCATGCGTATCGGCAGGATGGACGGGGGTGCTTCGCGTCCTGTTTTCGCTCCCGTCCGCTCGGCATGAGACCTTCGCGAGGCCGGGAGCGATCGGCTATTCTGAGCGGACTTCGAGGCTGGGAGACTGGACACCATGGGGCGGAGACTGATCGCGCACATCGCCGGACGCAGGCTGACGCTCGGCGCCGGCCTGTGGCTCATGCTGCTCGCGATCCCGATCGCCTCGGCCGCGGAGCCCTGTCTCAAAAACGTCTTCGGGCGCTACTGTCTCGGCGGCGAGATCGACCAGGCAGTGCGGTCCATGCCGCCCCCCATCGCCCGCGAGTCCAAGGGCAGCAGTCTGGCGCTGGTGTTCCCCGACGGCTCGGACACACTCTACCTGCTCGCCGACAGCGGTCGGATCTATAAGGTTGTCCGCGCCTACGCGATCTCGACCCAGCTGCGCTTCGACGACATCTACAAGGATCTGCGCCAGATCTATGGCGATGGCGAGGATCGCAGCCGCTTCCCGGCCTATGCCAGCTCGCCAGCGGCTCGGCTCGCCTCCATCCGGCGCGGCGAGGGCCGCGCCATCCATGGCTGGAACCCCTCGCCGGAGTGGTCGATCGAACTCTCCTGGACGCATGAACTGGGCGTCTCTCTCGCCTACATCGCCACGGCGCTGGCGGCGAAACGCGCCGCCCAGGTCGAAAGCGGTCTTTGATCCGGCGCGGAGCGTCCGCGCCCCCTTCAGACAAGCCTCACACCTTGAGCTGGGCGACAAGCCGCTCAGCCGTCTCGTCGACGTCCGTCAGCACCACATCCAAAATCTGATTGGGCGCGGGCATCGGCGTCCCGACGAGGCGCACCGGCAGATAGTTGGGGGTGTATCCGGCGCGCGAGCCCTCCGGGTCATCCTGTTGACCACCTTCAACGAGCAAGGGCACGGATGTGCCGACCTGTGCGCGCATGACCGCGCGCTTGGAGCGTCGCGCAAGCCGCTGCAGCGCTTGGCAGCGCGCCTTCTTGGTGGCGGCATCGACGGGATCGGGCAGGCTGGCGGCCAGCGTGCCGGCGCGCGGCGAATAGCTGAAGACGTGGATATGGCCGAACTGCATGGCCTCGACGAATTCCAGCGTCTGCCGCCAGTCCGCATCCGTCTCTCCGGGAAAGCCGACGATGATGTCCGTGGTGACGTTGAGGTTCTGGACGACCTGCCGACCCAGCGCGACGATGCGTGCAAACTCGGCGGTCTTGCAGCGCCTGGCCATGCGCCTCAGCACGGCGTCCGATCCGCTCTGCAACGGCAGGTGGAGGTGTGGCATCAGACGGGGGCTTTCGAGCAGCGGCCAGAAGCGATCCGGCAGATCCCAGGGCTCCAGTGAGCCGATGCGGATCCGCGCAACATCCGTCTCGGCGAGGATGCAGCGGATGAGCGACGCCAAATCCCCACCCAGGTCGCTCCCGTAGCCGCCAAGATGAACGCCCGTGAGCACGACTTCGTCGATACCGCTCCGCTGCAGGCGATTGATGGTCTCGATCACCTCGGCGACCGGCCGGCTGCGCTCCTCGCCGCGCGCCTGGGTGGTGATGCAGAAGGTGCATTGGTAGCGGCAGCCGTCCTGCACCTTGACGAAGGCGCGCTGCCGACCGCGCCGAAACAGCGGGCTGGCGATGTCGGTGATCGCCAGCGCGGGCATGGCCGGAATCGCGAGCGCCTCCAAGGCGATGTCCACCAGACGCTCCTTGTCCGCATTGCCGACCACCAGATCGACGCCCGCCTCGCGCGCGAGCGCCTCGCCTTCCAACGAGGCGAGGCAACCGCTGATCACGAGCCGCGCCTCGGGGTGCGCACGGTGGCTCTTGCGCAGGATCTGGCGCGACTTGCGAACGGCCTCCTGCGTCACCGCGCAGGTGTTGACCACAATGAGATCGGCGGGCTCGTCCTCGGCGACGACCTCTAGACCCTGGCGATGGAACGCCTCGCCCCAGGCCTCCAGCTCCGCCTCGTTGAGGCGACAGCCCAGGGTCTGGAGCTTGACGCGTCTGGGCCGAGTCATGCGATCACGCCAAGGGCGCCGGCGCGGCAGTGCATCGAGGCATCAGGCGAACGCGGTCTGCCCATCGCCAGGCACGCTCGGCGGTGGCGGCGGCGTCGGCGAGTTCTGATGCAGCACCAGAGACCAGCCCTCGGCGCCACGCCGAAAAACATTGGTGGCATAGATCGGCGGCGGAGCCTGGCCTTCGCGTTGCCCCAGACTGCGCTCTTCGACCAGATGAATCGCAACATCATCGCCCTCGATCCAGGTCAGGTGGCGCACCTGGATGTCGAACCGCGCCCCTTGCTCGAAGATGGCCCGCCACAGACGCTGGACCTGGGCGCCGATCGCCATGGGGGTCATGGGCAGGAGACATGCAACCTCGTTCGAGGCGTCCCAGATCCGGGGCATGGCGTCGGCGTCGCCGGACTCCAGGGCATCGTAATAGGCGTCTTCGGCGTCTTGCGGCGTCGCGAATGGCATGGCGGGAGAATCCTCGCGGTTGGTTGGAGTGGAGCGACGCCGACTCGGCGGGCGCTTGGAATCAAGAGCCCGCCGCCGCGGCGGCGGATCGGCGCATGCCTAACGGTACAGCGGCGGCGTGGAGCTGTCTCTCGGGATACGCAGCCGAATATGCCCTTCACTCACTTCACGGGACACTTGGTCCAGCCTGGCATCGACCGGCAGCCCGAGGCGGCGTGTCGTCGTGCCGCGCGAGACGCTGTAGCTGCGGCGATAACCCTCGCCGCCCGCCAGCGTATCCTCCTGATTGGTTTGGATGGCCTTGTCGTAGGAAATCACCAGACCACGACGCGCCGGGCGGATCTGGATCTGCTCCGGGTCGATGTTCTCGACGCGGATGTCGATCAGGTAGTCGTCGCCGTCCATGCCCCGCGCGATGTCGAGACGCGGAATCATGGGCATCGCCCCGAGCGGCCGCTGATAGCCGCCCCAGCCGCCGCCCCCAGGGGGTGACGGGTTGGCGACGGCGGGCTGCCCCTGACCCTCGCCCGCGAGCGGCGCAGCCGCCTCACCGCCATAGGGCGTTGGCCACCAGCCGCCTGGGTAGCCGGGCGCCATGGGAGCCGGCGGCATCCCATAGGGCTGACCGTAGAATCCGGGATAGCCGCCGTAGACCGGCGGCCCGCCCATGTCCTGCGCACAGAGCGGCCAGGCGCTGACCAGTGCCGGGATGGCCGCGAAAAGGGTCACGGATGCAATGGATGTCTTACGCATGGAAGGCCCCCGCATGCAGTGCTGCGTCGTGGATGAAACTGATAACTGACAACTGACACCTGACACCTGACAACTATAAATGACCAAGCGGTCACAGACGTACCCGCCACGTCGGACGCGCGTCCCGGTCGATGAGCCCGTGACCGATCAGCCAGGCACGGGCGTCCTCCGCATCCTGCTCGAACCAGGCCCGCGCGGATCCGAGCCTGAAGCTATAGCCCCAGTCGTCCATGTCGGCGAAGATGCGCTCGCGGCCCGCGCCGGGAATGGCGTCGGCGAGCAGGATCTGCAGGTAGCAGACCGCGTCCTCTTCAGCATCATCGCCTCCCGCATCCGTGTGCAGCCGCGCGCGCCTGTCCTGGTCCATGCAGATCCAATGACAGGCCTCGTGAAGGATCGAGTGCAGGGGTGTGGAACGGCGCGCATAGAGCCGGTCGCCGACGAGCCCGGCCTCGAAGTCGCCCCAATAGGAGCCTGGGATGGTCTCGGTATCCTCCATACGCAGGTAGCCCAGACCGAAGCGGCCCAGGAGCTCCCGAATTCGGCTGTCGTCGGCGAGAATGAGCAACTGCTGCCTCCTGTTTCCAACTGGTCCACGCCCATGCCTGAGAATCCGCTGTCCCTACTGCTCGAAACGACCGACTTCGCCTGGCGGCGCCCAGCCGCCGCTGCCACCGAACTGACGAGCATCCACTGGCGCGCGGACCAATGCGACGCCGGCTCCATCCTCTTCTTTCAGCGCTTCGACGACGGCAAGACGGACGCGGAGATCTGCGCGCGCTATCTGACGAGCTGCCCCTGCTCCGCGCTGGTCACCAACCGCATGCTCGACTGTTTCGACGACCTGCCGGCGAAGGCGCTCTACGTCACCCGACCAGGCGAGTGGGCCGAGGTGATCCGCCGCTTCTGCGACATCCTCTATCCCTTGCGCCCGGAGCTGAGATTCATCGGCGTCACCGGCACCAATGGCAAGACCACCACGGTGAAGTACCTGGAATCCATCCTCGCGGCCCATGGCCAGCGGGTGCTCTCCATCGGCACGCTCGGCGTCTTCCGCAACGGCGAGCGGCTGGTCGAGACCGGCTTCACCTCCCCACCGCTGATCGAGCTGCGCCGTCTCCTGCACAGCCACCAAAGTGCGTGCGATGTGGTGGTCATGGAGGCGAGCAGTCACGCCCTGGATCAGGGGCGGGTACAGGGCATCCCCTTCCTGAGCGCCGGCTGGACCAACTTCACCCAGGACCATCTCGACTACCACCACGACGAGACCGCCTATTTTAACGCCAAGGCACGCATCCTCGACGGCATTCAAGACGGCGGCCGGCTCTATTGCAGTAGCGCGGCCGTGGCCGAGCGGCTGGCCGGACAGACGGCGGGCCAGGTTCCGATCGAGTGGATCCCACCCGCCAGCCCAGGCGCCGAAGCCCTGGCGGCCAAGCCATTCCTCGCGCTCGCGCACAACCGGGAGAACTACGCCCTGGCGAGCGTCCTGGCCGATCTGGCGCTTGGGAGCACGGACGGCGAGCATTGGCGGCACCTGGAGGCCGTCGATGGGCGCTTCGAGTGCCAGGTCTTCGGCAACCGGACCATCGTCATCGACTTCGCCCATACCCCGGATGCGCTGGAGACCATTCTGACGGCCATTCGCCACGGTTTCCCCGCGGCGCGGGTGCTGACGCTCTTCGGCTGCGGCGGGGATCGGGACAAGAGCAAGCGTCCGCTCATGGGCGAGGCCGTCGCGCGGCACTCGGATCGGGTCATCGTCACCTCCGACAACCCGCGCACGGAAGACCCCGAGCGCATTATCCAGGACATCCTGCCAGGGGTTCCCGAGTCGATCCGCGAGGTGGTCATCGAGCGGCCCGAGGCGATCGCCCACCTCTTCGATCTGCTCGCCGCGAGACCGGCCGATGAGCCCTGGGTGGCGGTGATCGCCGGCAAGGGGCATGAGCGCTACATCGATCGTCATGGACACAAGACCTATTACAGCGACCAGGACGAGGTCGCGCGCAACGCCGCGCGACTTGGCTGGAGCTGAGTGGCGGGTCGCGATCCCGGCGTAGGATGGGCAAAGCCCCCGCGATGCGCTCTGTTCCGAGCGCCGCGAGTCGGCGGGCCTGCCCATCATCCCCGCACCGTGCCCTGCAAACCGCCGTGGGAGCGCCGCAGGGCGAGCGCGTATAATATTTTTCAAAAAGAACCGGTTGCGGCAGTCTATCGGGAAACAGCCTCAGGAGGTTCCCATGTCTGCCAGTATTGTCGATCATTTCGCCCCCCTTAACGACCCGCGCGT
>NZ_NRRF01000078.1 GCF_016583565.1 Thiocystis violacea
GATGAAGAAAAACACGATGAAGTATCGCCTCACGACCTGGAAGGACGGGGCACAACACACCCAACTCTTGGACGCCCAAGGGCTGTACCGTCACAGCGTGCGCAAGCACTGGCAAACCCTCAAGGGCCTGCCCTATCAGACCTCTTGCCTGGATGTGGGGTTGTAAGCCCAAACCCCAGAAATGGCTCTCCGGTATTTCATGGGGCGGTATTTCTTTTGATATCAATATTCTGCCGGGCGGGTTGTGCGGCTACTTGCGCTGGAGCCAGGGCCGAAACTGCCAACGCCCATCCAGCTTTCAAAGAGTTACCGTTTGATGCGCTTTTTCAATGCGTGTAAATATTTAAAAATCAGTAGGTTATAATTTTCGCGCTCAGCCCTATTTTTGACTTTCGTGTACGCCAAAAATATCAATCAAGTATTTGTTTTGGAAGATATTTGCTTACCCCATGAAATCCTGGAGAGCCCCAGAAATTTCTGTCGATCAGAAACAATCAATAAGTTACGTTCAGCAGAAGCGGTCAGGCTGACCGCAGAAGCCAGCAGAAGAACCATTTTTCGTGAGAGACGATGAATGCAAGTGATTGATAAATAGTCTCTTCGGAATTTTCGAGGGTTTGGGCTTAGAACCCCATAGAGCGTGAAGAGCTGCGTCAGCAGCATAACGGCGATGAAGCCGATGAGGGCGTAGATCAGCCAGTGCATCGTGGACTCCTGTAGTCAATGATTGTGAGCAATCGGCAAGCTCGCCCCGCCACTGACCACGCCGATGGTCGATGGAGCGCCAGGGTGATGTGCATCGGAACGTTCTCCTCGGTTGGAAACCTGCAACGCGCCCAGAGCCAGGGCGCGAGCATTAGTCGGACCGGTCGAGGATTCCTGACAGGCTCCGGTCGGGCGGTCAGTTCGTCATGGTCGGTACCTGGAGCACCAGGGCTTCGGGGGATGACGTCGGGGCTCGGCGAATCACGGCTCATGGCGGTGGAACCGAGCCGCGCCGCACGCTCGTCAGCCAGGGCGGCTGCGGGCCATACTCAATCGGCGGGATCCTGGGGCTTGGCAGATGCCGGCAGCCGCAACAACCGCTCGCTGCGCCAGACACGAACAACGCGCACCTGCAGCGGATCCCGGCGATAGACGATCCGGAATGGCGGGTGGATCAGCTCGCGCAAGAAGGGCTGGCCAAACTCCGGAACCATGCGTCCGAGGTCCGGGTGGTCAGCGAGCGCTTCGACGCGCTGGAAGACCTCGGCGACAAGCCGGTCGCCGACCTCCGGTACGCCTTGCGTGGCGTGCCACTCCCGGATGCCCGCCAAGTCGTCGAGCGCGGACTCGGCGAAGCTGATCGCGGCGAGACGCATGCCGCTATCCCAAGCCGAATCTGGCCTTGGCCTCGGAGAGGGAGACCTCGCGGCCGGCGTCTAGGTCGGCCAATCCCTCGACCACCGCGCGCATAAAAGCGCGTTCCTCCGCGGCCTGCTCGTAGTCGGCCAGTGACTGCATGACGGCGACGCCGCGGCCTCGGCTGGTCAGCAGCACCGGCCGATGGGCCTCGGCGGCGTGCTTGACCACGCGACCTGGGTTGACCTTGAGGTCGGTCAATGGGACCACGTCTTCGGAAAATCTCACGCTCATGGACGCTTCTCGCTTGGGCTTGCCTGGCATGGACAATAGCACCTGTTCAGTGGTCCGCCAACATCACTGATTAAGGGTCCGGAACCTGAAAGAAGAGGGTTTCAGGGGGTAGGCACAGGGCATCGCTGCACACCTGGAGATGCAGTTCCACCGGTGCCCAGGGGTGCGCCTGACCCAGCGGGTCGGCCGTTCGCTCCAACGCCGCCTCGATGCGCACACGGCCCTGGTAGCCGGCCAGGGGCTCGCGCTGAAAGACTAGTGTGAGGATTTCCGAGGGCGGATAACGGCACTCCCCCAGGTGCCATCCAGTGGTGTCGCCAGTCAGGCGGACCCGGGTGGGGATCAGGTCGTCCTGGAGCGGCTGCGCGGCGCTAACATGCCAACCTGGGCGGAGTGTGAGATCCAGAGCCAGCGTCGCGGCGCCCGGGCCCTTGGGCCGGATGCGGGCCTCGACGCGCGCCGCGCCGCGGGCGGCATACTGCCTGGGGCCCCTTCTCCCCATGGCGCAGTCGGTTGAGCGCCACCAGCAGGGAGGGGAAGGCGGTGGGGGTCTGCCACACCTGGCCCGAGACCGACGCCAGCAGCGACTTGGCCCGTTGCTCATAGGACAAGTCGTCGCTACGCCGGGCCGGGGCCGCCAGGAGGTGCAGGGCGGCGGAGGTCGCCGAGGGCATGGCCCCGTCGCTCAGGTCCTTGGGGCGGGCCATCAGCGGGGTGTCGGTGGGCGCCTCGCCCATGAAGAGTCCGCCCCCGCTCGGGTCGGCGAAGCGGCTCCACAGGGCATCGGCCAGCTCCCGAGCCCGGTCCAGCCAGCGCGGCTCACCGGTGATGTCGTAGAGGGCGATCAGGCCCTCGCCCAGAAAGGTATAGTCCTCCAGCAGCGCCGGGCGGGCGGCGCGGCCATCGACATAGACGCGCTTGAGCGTGCCGGGCTGGCGGCGAACCCTGGTCCAGAGCAGGTCTGCGGCGCGCTCGGCGGCGGCCAGGTATTCGGGGCGCTTGCAAGGCATCGCCGGCCTCGGCGAGGGCGATGATCATGATGCCCTTTCAGGCGGTCGGGATCTTCTCGTCCCGGTGGGAACGGGGACGCCCCCTCGAAATAGCTCGAGGAGAGGTCGTAGAGCACCCGTTCGCCCGTGTGCAGGTGCCGTTGTGCGTGGTGCGGATCCGGCTGTCGGTGGAGCGGAACGCGAACGGCCTTCGCGTGTGCCTGATCGCTCCGTCGCGCAGGATGGCCTGCCATCGAGCTGCCATCCTGCGCTTGATACTGGCGCGTGCGCAGCTTGCCTTCGATGTAGACCTTGGAGCCCAAGTGCAGGTACTGCGCGGCGATGTCGGCCAGGCGCCCGAAGAGCACCACGCGGTGCCACTCGGTGCGCTCGCGGCTCTCGCCACTGGTCTTGTCGATCCAGGTCTCGCTGGTCGCCAGCGAGAGGTTGGCGACGGCGTCGCCGCTCGGGAGCGCTCGGACCTCGGGATCCACGCCCAGGTTGCCAATGAGGATCACTGTGTTGATGCCGCGTGACATGGTGTCGTCTCCTGTTGCAGGGGTCAGGTCAGGACCGCAGGGGCGCGGGGTGCCGCTGGAGGGCTATATCTCTGGGGCATGGCGCGTGACTCGGCGAGCCGCTGTGCGGCGCGCACGCCAGGCCGCGGCCGAGCCGCTGAATACCGGCCCCGCGGACGGCTCCAGCACCACTGCCTCTCGCGCCCGCGGCGCCGGGCAGCGCGCCGCGGGCAGGTCGATCAGGCCGCGGCGCTCCAACTCCACCAGCGCCTTGCGACTACTGACCTCCTTCGGCTTGCCGGCGCCATCGTGCCAACCCAGCCAGTCGCACACCCGACGCGACAGCGCGCTGCGGCTCAGCCCGTCCTCTGCCGACACGGCGGTGCGTATCCGCTCGCGGATCTCGGCGGTGAATGTCTGACCATACAGCCGCATGGGGCGCTACAGTAACTAGTGTGTCCGATAGACAGCCTGAGGGGAGGTGTCTCCCCAGGGGCTGGAAGGCCAGCGTGGGCTGGCGGATGGTGCGCGCGGTCTTGTGAATCGCCCGCGCAGGCGATAAAGGATCCCAGGTCATGAGATCGCGCGAACATCTGTCCTCTCGACGCCGCCGATCACGCATGGCAACGCCGAGGCGACAGGGGGCCGGCGTACAGGCTCAGGGTCTGGATCAGCGGTGCGGACGCACGCGGGCTCAGGACGTCCCGACAGCCTGGCCGGGATCAGACGCCGTCAATCGGCGCGTGAGGGGCGCCAAGGGATGGCGCGGGTGGTGCGCGGAATTGGGGGCCTCCGCAGGCCGGTCACGCGTGCGATGGAAGCCGCGAGCAAGGCTTTGTTTTCTAGCACGCGGATGAAGGTCGCGTAACCCCTGCGAGCGCTGCGCAGCGACCGCCCGGCGACCAGGGGCGATGGCCGGCGCCTCCGATCGCCCAGGCTTCGCGGTTACCATGGGCACCCTCACCTTCCCATTCCGCCCCAACGTCAGGACATTCCATGGCCCTCAAGGCAACCGTCTTCAAAGCCCAGCTGCAGATCAGTGATCTGGACCGGCACTACTACGAAAGCCACACGCTCACACTCGCCCGCCATCCCTCGGAGACGGAGACGCGGATGATGGTGCGACTCCTCGCCTTCTGTCTCTTCGCCGATCCGCAGTTGAGCTTCACCAAGGGGCTCTCCACCGACGAGGAGCCGGATCTGTGGCAACACAGCCTGAGCGGTGAGATCGAGCGCTGGATCGAGCTGGGTCAACCGGAGGAGCGACGCCTGCGTCAGGCGTGCGGACGGGCTCGGCAGGTAGTGGTGATCAACTACGCGGGCCGGGCGGCAGCGCTCTGGTGGCAGCAGATCGGGGCCAATCTCGGGCGACTGCGCAACCTGCGAGTACTGGATCTCGATCCCGCTGAGGTTGAGGCCTTGACCGCGCTTGTGGAGCGCAGCATGGACCTGCAATGCACCCTCGATGGCGGCCAGGTCTGGATCGGCAACGGCCAGTCGATGGTCGAGCTGACGCCGACCATTCGGCAGGCGGGGGGCGATCGATGAGGGAGCGCCCTGCTTTCAGCCGAGGATCTGGCCGACGACTTCCGCGCTACCGAGGGACGCTCGCGGCTCGGGACAGGCTGGCGATTGATGGCGGACACTGTCAGGAGTGGTGCCTCCACGGCGCGGATGAGGCTCGACCCGCTGGACGGACGCCAGTTGCTCTGTTTCGAGGCTGAGGTGCATCTGGAGCAGAACGGCGACTTCGTGCAGGCCAAGCTGGACCTGACCCAGTGGGGTGCCCCACTGGACGCCGGAGGTTTTGCCGGGGTGCGACTGATCGTCCGTAGCAATGGCGAGCCCTAAAACCTGCATCTGAAGACCCGCGACTGCCCCCGCCCTGGGGCAAGCCTATCGGGCAACCTTCCTGGCAGACGAAGACTGGCGTGAGATCCGGGTGCCCTTCGCGTGCTCCAGGCCCTATCGCCGGAGCGCGCCGTTCGATGCTGGGCCACTCACGCAGCTCCGCCTTGTCACGATCGGACGGGGCTTTCGGGCCCGGCTCTGATCGGAGGTGGGCTGGTATCGAGAACGCGAGGACGGCGCCGCGCCCTCGCCTTCCGGCTGAACCGCCCCCATTGTCTCGCCGCTACTTCAATCGACCACGTTCAGGAGACAACGCCATGCACATCGCCCTCTTCGGCGCGACCGGCGGCACCGGTCGGCAGGTCCTGGCCCAGGCACTCGAGCAGGGTCACAGCGTCACCGCCCTCGCCCGCGATCCCACGAAGCTCACGCCCCGCGACGGTTTGACGACCATCGGCGGAGATGTGCTCGATGCGACCGCTGTGGTCCAGTGCATCCAGGGTGCAGACGCCGTCATCTGCGCGCTCGGGTCACACGGCCAGCAGACGCCCATCGAAGCGCGCGGCACTGAGTGTATCCTGACCGCAATGCACGAGACCGGCGTGCGCCGATTGGTGGTCGTGAGCTCGCTCGGTGTCGGTGACAGCCGGGCGCAGATCCCCTGGGGATTTCGACTGGTCATGGACCTTTTGTTGAAGCGCATCCTGGAGGCCAAGGCGGAGCAGGAACGGCTGGTGATGGCGAGCGGGCTCGACTGGATCATCGTACGCCCCGGCGGACTGACGGATGGTCCCCGCACCAGCGCCTATCGCTTCGGTGTCGATCCGACCCTCAAGTCCGGTCGCATCGCACGGGCGGATGTGGCGGATTTCATGCTCCGCCAACTGACGGACGATACCTTTCTGCGTCAAATACCAGCGGTCACCTGAGAGCGGCAACGCGTGGCACCTCGGATCGACCGAGATCCGACATCGGCCGATCGGCGCCAATTCGACCACCTCGCCCAAGAAGTGGTCAAGCAGCGACCAGTACGCGGTTTTCTCAATGCTGGCAGATCGTTACCGCCGGATGACACAGGTTATCCACAGAGACATTCACGGAACCTGGGGACAATCGCCCGACGCCAGAATTTGGTTGTCGGCAATGGATGCACGCGTGGCCTTGTTCGTGCGGCGAACCTCCGGCGCGAAGACGGCGACGCTGGATCCGGGTCGGCGACTGAGACTACCCAGCAGGGGGACGCATCCGCCGTCGGAAGAAGGCCTCGTTGGGGTGCCGAGGCCGGGCCGCCATGGCCTCCATGTGACGCTTCTGCGCCGTCTTGCGGTCCCGAATGCGCTTGCGACAGGCGCGGCAGCGCACCGCGCGCGAGTCGATGTGACCCTTGGCGACTTCGTACCACCACTTCTGCTGCGCTGCTGTCCAGACCTCCTGTGCACCACAGTCGCGACAGATGAAGCACTGGTCCACGTAATAGTCAGGCAGGAGGCCGTAGGTGTTGTTGTGACTGAGTGCGCTGTGGTCGGCTGCGAGCGACCCCGCGGGCGTCTCGCCGAACGCGTGTCTGGGATGGCGGAGCGTCGTCAGCTTCATCACGCGTTTGGCGCGTTTCGCCTTGATCTCGGCACGACGTTGCCGATTGCTCTTCATGGAATCTTGCTCTCTGGACTGCGCTGCTCCGATACCGCGCGAGACTGCGAAAACCACGCCTCGAGATCACTGACGGGTCCGCTCAAGCCCAAACAGTCGTCGCGAGTACCTCAGCCCTGGAGTGGTTGAGGCCTTGCAGACACAGTATTAACCAACGACGGATCAGACTCGGCGCCGATCGCCTCTGGCCTCGGGCAAATGCTCGAGCGCCGAGTGGGAGCGTGAGCACGACCCGCGCTTCATCCGTCTGCGCCACCGCCACAGCGCCGTGGAGTCGGCCATCAACGCCTTGGAGGCTCATGGGCTGGACCTCTGCCCCGACCACGGCCTGACCGGCTTCAAGCGCTATGTGGCCCTAGCGGTGGTCGCGCGCAACGTTCATCGCCTCGGCGCCATCCTGCTGGCCGCTGAGGTCGAGCAGGAACGGCGTCGGCAACGGCGAGCTGCCTGACACCATCGATGGCGCGATGCGGGGACATTCGGGGAGGCGTGTGTCTGCGCAAGGGCCATGATGACACTTTTTTCATGCGGCGGTGCGCTGTGTGTTACAACCAGAGCTGACTCAAGAAAAACGCCTCGCCGGGCGCGATCAATTGCCCCCGACTGCGGTCAAATTTGGAGTTTTCGGTCAGGCACGAACGAGCACAGGCGCAACCAGCCACCGTGATCCTGAAGCTGTTCAAGATCGCCGTGCGCGTGGTGCAGTACAAAGATCGCGTCAAGTTGCAGCTGCCCTCAAACTGTCCAGTCAAAGCGCTTCTGCATCGCCTCACTGAGATCCTGTTCCTGACCCGTCCACCGACGCGCCTGTGCTCAGCCCCTAGCCCACACCCCTCGACGGCTCGACCCACCGCCTTGATGCTCCCGCCTGCGTGGGCAGGAGCGCCCATGCCTGTCTGACAGAAATCTCCCTCTGTCGATGGGGCCAGAACAGTGATTTGCGACCATCAACGGCTAAATCCGCCCGCATCACACGTCCCGACAGCCTGCCCGTCGGCTCAATCGCCGCTACGCCCGACAATAATGGTCAGTTTTCAGTGCCGCCAGCAGGTTTATGAAACATTCGGGTTAGGGGTCGCACCCGAGCGAAGTCCACCGAATCCCGCGCCGTCGTTGGTGGACTGCGCTGCGCTTGTCCAGACTACAGAAGACGGCTGGACCAGAGGACGATCGCCGCCTCACCCGGCCAAGTCGGCCATTGCCGTATTGAAGCGGATGGATCGCCAAGAAGGCGACCACAAAGATCCCGATCGCTAGCAAGGGATGCAGGCTGTCGTCGTGGCTGGTCCCGTCGAACCAGACGACCACTTCCAGCATCAGCATCGGGGTTTCCAACGGGCTCGCGGTCTCGAACACGATGCCGACCTGACGGCCGTCGGCGTCGAAGGTTGAACATGCCTTCCAGTGCCAAGAGTGGAGCGACGTGGCTGCTGCGGCGCAGAAATCCGTCCGCTGTCACCTCAGGCGCGATCACGGTAGAGAATCGCCAGACGGGCCATCATGGTCAGGACGAGCGTGCGGCTGCGTTCGCGAATGGCCGCGGCACTGTCTGACTCGCCCGCGATCGCCCGATGCAGGGCGACGGCGTGCAGGTCGATGAGATCTGCGGGTGAACCACGCTGCTCCACCAGACGATCGAGGATGGCATTGGCTCCATCGCCGAGGGCGTCGCTCTCGAACCCCGCTGACGTTCCAATGACGTTGATCAACAGAACCTGATAATCCTTGGCCAACTGCTCAAACAGCGCTGGGGCGGCGGTGCGCAAGGGGATGACCCTCGCATCCAAAGCGTCTCGCTTGATGGCCGCGCGCACCGCATCCTGCTCCGCAATCACCGGCACGTCCGACAACCGCGCCTGGGCGCGCCGACGTCGACTACGCTCGATGGCGTAGCGCAGAGTCCGCGACAGCAGATTCTGGGTCACCAGTTCGGACTTGCTCAAATAGTCCTCCGCCCCAGCGCTCACCGCGTCGCGTCCCAGATGCTCGTCTTCGAGCACCGTGAGCACAACCACCGGAATACCGGCGTTCAGCTCCAGGATCGCTTGCAGCGTTGCCAGACCTTGGCTGTCGGGCAATGCCAGGTCGAGCAGGATGACGTCGATGCCGGGCGCCCCTTCGTCGCTCAATCGCGCCTTGGCCGCGGCGAGTCGCTGCACGTTCTCGATCCGGTAGTGATCGATGCCGTTATCGGTCAGCACGCCCTCCGCTAGGGCCGCATCGGCGATGTTGTCCTCCACATGCAAAAGGCGATGGACCGTTGCAAGCTGTTCGAGCCAGGTGTTGTCATGCTCATTCTCATTCTCATTCATCGGCGCCCTATTCCTGTTCTTTGTTCCCTGGTAGGCGCGCCACGCCGAGCCAGAAATCGTCCAAGGCCCGGATCACCCGTGCGAACTGTCCCAGGTCGACCGGTTTGGTCACGAAAGCGGCGGCTTGATGGGCGTAGGCGGCTTGGATATCGCCCTCGTCGTTGGACATCGTCAGCACGATGACCGGAATCGCCTGGAGTTGCTTGTCCTGCTTGAGCGCCGCGAGCAGTTCCAATCCGCCCATGCGCGGCAGGTTGAGATCGAGCAGGATCATGTCTGGGCGCACCCTGTCGGAGGCGTCCTCCTGGCGCAGCCAACGCAAGGCCGCGACGCCGTCGCGCACCCAGTGCAAGCGGTGCATGGCCTTGGTTTCTGACAACAGCTCGCGCGTCAGCTCGGCATCCGCCGTGCTGTCTTCCACGAGCAGGATCTGGATGGGTTTTCGATGGGTCGGATTCATGGCCAGGATCCCGTACTCAATTCGGTGTCTGGAGCGCATCGGCGTCGGCCCGGGGCGGCGGGTCGTCGGGGAGATCGACGTTGAAGCGCGCGCCCTCGCCAGGCGCCGATTCCACCGTGATCGTGCCGCCGTGACGCTCGACGATCTTCTTGCAGATGGCCAAGCCGATCCCGCTGCCAGGATATTCCTCGTGCGTGTGCAACCGCTGGAACACCTGGAAAATCCGCTCATTATAGGCCGGTTCGATGCCGATCCCGTTGTCCGTCACCGACAGACGCCATCCCGGCGCGAGCGTCGCCGTCTCGCCGATCTCCAGGCGCTTGGCGCCGATTCGAATCAGGGGCGGACGTCCAGGCTGGGCGAACTTGACAGCATTGGCCACCAGGTTTTGCAAAAGCTGGCGCATCTGGGAGCTAACCGCGCGGATCTTGGGCAGCGGCTGGACCTGGACCTCGGCCCCAGCCTCGGCGATCGCCTCGGCCAGATCCTCGCGCACGCGCGCCATGATGTCCGCAAGGTCCACTTCGGTGAACGACTCGTTGCGGGTGCTGACCCGAGAGTAACGTAGCAGGTCTTCGATCAGGCCATACATGCGCTGTGCGCCATCGACGGCGAGGGCGATCCAGTTTCGCCCCTTGTCGTCGAGCCGGTCGCGATAACGCTGATCGATGAGCTGCAGAAAGCCGCTGACCACCCGCAGCGGCTCCTGCAGGTCGTGCGAGGCCACATAGGCGAAATTGGCCAGCTCCTGGTTGGAACGCTTGAGTTCGGCCAGCACGATCCGGCGATGCGCCGCCAGCTCGCGGCGCATCCGGATCTCGCGTTCGAGTTCGACGCGCGAGGCCAGGGTCTTCTGCAGCGTCTCGGCCATGTGGTTGAAACTGAGCGCCAACTCGCCGATCTCGTCGCGAGATGACACCTCGGTGCGCACCGAGAGATCGCCATCCTTCAGCTGCAACGTGCTCTGGCGCAAACGGATCAATGGACGCACGGTGGCGACATAGAGCCACCAGCCGGAAGCGGCCGAGACCAAAGCGAATAGCGCGAGCAACAATTGGAGGATGACGTTGCGCTGGCGCCCCTGAGCCTGCATGTGGTAACCGCTGTCGGTCATCAGCCAATGCACATCATTGGCCATATCGGCCTGCGTCGTCAGCAGCCGGCGCAGCCGGATATCCACCAAATCCTCGGCGTGGGGCACCCGCTGAGTTCGACTCGCCCGCAGCTCATCCACCAGGGGCGGGAGTACCTCCGTGACGCGTTGCATCAGCCGCACGCGCAGCGCCCACCCGTCGCTGGAGAAGGGACTGACTCCATCCAGACGTTGAAGCAACCTGTTTTGCTCCACGCGCCACTGTCGCTGTCCGCGCGCAAAGTTCCAGTAGCGCATCTCATAGGCCAGCACCTGCATGGAGTTGATCGCCTGATTGGCCTCGTGCAGCCGATCGATGTCGGCGAAGGCACGCGCGTCGCGCTGCGCGTTCAGGGCTAGGGCCAGAATCGTTCCAGTCGACACCAGAAACACCAGACCGGTTTGCAGAGCGAGTCGCAGGGCGATGCGCATGCTGGACCTCGATCGTCTAACGGATGAGGGTGACGCTGCCGGGGATCAGTTGGCGCAATGGCCCGGGATCGATGTAGCGCAGGAAATCGGGCAGCGGCTGATTCGGCTTGCCCATATCGCGCAGATGCCAGCGCGCCTCGGCCTCCAGCGTCAGCAATAGCCCCTGATCCAGGAACAACTTGAAGACATAGTCGTTCCATTGCCGCTCGATCACCGCCACGGGGATCCCCAGGCGTTCGGAAATGATCCGCTGGGCCTGCCGTGGTTGCCCGTTGGCGAACTCGACGCCAGCCTCGACGGCGCGCAACAGACGGACCAGGGTCTCGCGATGCTGTGCCACCACGCTCGGACGGGTCACCAGATTGAAGGTGAGCCGCAATCCTTCCTTGGAGGTAAAGATGACCGCATCGTCGCCGAGCGTCTGGGCGGCGTGGGAGATGTGCGGCTCCCAGGTCGCGATGGCATCCACCTCGCCGGCCTCGATGGCGGCGGCCAGTCGCTCGGTCGGGAGGTCGATGCCCTCCACCGTGTCCAAGTCCACACCGGATTCGATCAGCAGAACCTGTTGGAAGAGGTCCGCCGTGGTGTTCTTTTCCAGACCCATGCGCTTGCCGCGCAGATCCGTCGGTGTCTCGATGCCCTGGCTACGGCGCGCCAGGATCTTGCCGTGGGCATGCGAGTAGATGAAGGTGGCCAGAATGACGACACCATCCTGGCCATCCAGCACTGCGCGCATGATCGGCGCGTCCGCCGTGGTGCTGACGTCGATCTGACCGGCGAGCAAGGCCGCGAGCGCCTGCTTGCCGCTGTTGTAGTAAGTCAGATCGAGGGCGAGCCCCTGCGCGGTGAGCAGATCCTGTGCCTCGGCGATGAGCACCGGGGTCGACATGATGGAGTTGGAGATCCCGAGCCGCAGGGCTTGTGGCTTCGCCGTCGCGTCATCGGTCGGCGGCGCCTGAGGTGCGTCGCAGCCGCCGACCAGCAACAGGCCGAGTAGGAGCGCGCCCCAGGCGCGCCCTGGCCGGATAGGGGGCGTGCGCTTGCGGGCCGGAGACGTCATGTTGCTTGCTCCTGGATGCTGGCGTTATGCGCCATGAGATAGGCCTCGACCTTTTCCGGTGGCATGGGCTTGGCGAACAGGAATCCCTGAAGCTGGTCGGCGCCGAGCCGGACGAGGGTCTCGGCCTGGAGATGGGTCTCCACACCCTCGGCGATCACCCGGGCGCCGACGCCGTGGGCCATGGTAATGGCGGCCTCGATGAGGGCCAGGTCGCGCAGATGGTCCGTCGCGCCCAGATCCTTGACGAAGGAGCGGTCGATCTTGATCACGTTCACCGGGAAGTCGCGGACGTAGGCAAGCGAGGAATAGCCCGTGCCGAAGTCGTCCAGGGCGATGCGCGCCCCGCGTTCGGTCAGCCAGGTCAGGTTGGCCATCACGCGGGTGTCTCCGGCGCCCATGAACAGGGATTCGGTGACCTCGACGACCAGGCCATTCAGGGTGTCATTCGGGCCAGCGCCGAAGAGTTCCGCCAGATCCAACCGGCGAAACAGACGCGGGCTAAAATTGACGGCGACCTGGAGACTTGCATCAATGCGCTGGCGCCATGCGGCCAAGCGCGCGCGGGCATCGGCAAGCACCAGCCGGGTTATCGGCTCGATGAGGCCGGATTCCTCCGCGTGCGGGATGAACGCGGCGGGCGGGAGCAGGCCGTACTTGGGATGGCGCCAACGCACCAGGGCCTCCAGCGAGCAGGGACGTCCGCTCGCGGCCACCACCACCGGCTGATAGAAGGCGCACAGCTCGCCGTTGGCGATGGCGTTGCGCAGGTCCGTCTCCAGCTTCAACCGGCGCATGGCGTCCGCATTCATGCCAGCCTGGAAGAAGGCAAACCCGTGCCGACCGCCGTGCTTGGCCTGGTACATGGCCGCATCCGCGTTGCGCAGCAGATCCGAGGATTCACTGCCGTCCTGGGGGAACACCGCGATGCCGATCGAGGCGGACGCAAACAGGGTCTGACCCTTGATCTCGAAGGGTTTCTCCAGTGCCTGCAGCACCTCGCGGGCGGTGATCTCCGGGGCCTGGGAGCGCTGGTACTTAGGCAGCAACAGCACGAACTCATCGCCACCGAACCGGCTCAGGGTATCGGAGGCGCGCACCAGACCATGAATGCGCTCGGCCACGCCGACCAGCAGCTCGTCGCCGGCCTCGTGGCCCAGCGAATCATTGACCTCCTTGAAGCGATCCAGGTCGATGAACATCAGGGTCAGACCGTAGCCCTCGCGGCGGGCGTGGCGCAACTCCTGTCCGAGCCGATCCTCCAGCAGCAGCCGGTTTGGCAGGTTGGTCAGCGCGTCGAAGTTGGCCTGATGGTAGATGGTCTGCTCGTAGGAGCGGCGCTGCGTGATGTCGGTGACCACCACCATGTAGTGGCCAAGATCATCCACGCTGGTTCGCTCCAGGGTACTGACCTCGGTCTCCAACACGACGAAATTGTCGCCTTCCACCTGCGCGTGGACCTCGCCGGACCAACGTCGGCTCTGCTCCAGCGTCCGCCAGATGTCGGCATTGAAGGCGGAGCGCGTGGCCCGCGCCGGAAAGATGTCCGGCACGCTGCCAATCAGCAGGTCCTCGCTACGTTTGAGGATACGCAGCAGCGCCGGATTGACGAGGATGATGCGGGTATCGTCGTCCAGCACCATGACCCCGTCCTGGGTGGTGCGGAAGACGCTGTCGGCGATCTGCAATTGACGCAGCACCTGACGGTGACCGAAGGGGTTGCGAAAGACGGCGACGGCCGCGGCGCGGCCACCGAGCATCAGTGGCTCGGTGGACAAGACAATCTCCAGCGACCGATGCGCGGCGCCATCCGTGGCCGTTGCGACGCGCTTGAGGGTGCGGCGTTGCCGTGTGGACATCGCGATCAGCTTGGCCAACTGCTCCGCCTCCTCCGCGGCGAGCACCGCGCTGGCGGGTTGCCCGACTAACCCCTTGCCCTCCAGCGCGAGCAGAGACTCCACGGCGCCGTTGACGAACAGGATGCGGGCCTCGGTATCGAAGCCGATGATGCCGTCGGCGCCGGTCTCCATCAGCAGATCGAACAGCCGGCAGAGATCGATGTCACCGCTGACACTGCCGCTGCCGCTGCCGCTGCCGTGCTCGTACTCCGCCGTGATATCGAAGGTAAAGCCGACCACATAGCGCAGCCGCCCATGCTCGCGCAACGGAAAGGCGCGGGTGCGCAGCCAATGGGTAGCGCCGTCCTTGGGGTGGATGATCCGGGACTCAAGCGACCAAGGCTCATCTCGGGTGTTGAGATGGGCCTGCTTGAGTGCGTGCGCATCCGCCTCATGCATGACCTTGAAGAGGTACTCGGGGTCGCGCAGCACCATCTGCGGATCCAGTCCGTAGAGATGGCGAAATGCCGGGTTGACATAGCGGATGGGACCGAACTCCGGCTCCTGCACCCAGATCACCGCTTGGTTGGTCGCGGCAAAGGTCTCGAACAGCCGGTTGGCCTCGAGCAAGGCCTGCTCTCGGTTCTTGAGCTCGGTGATGTCGGCCATGCTCAGCACCGCGCCCTCGATGGCGTGGTGCTTGCCGAGGTAAGGGCGGATCTCGATCTGGAAAACGCTATCGCCGACATCGAGCTCGAAGGGGTCGATCGTCGCGCCCGCCATGACATGATGCAGTTGCGTCTGGATGTCGGCCTGCGGAATCCGGATCGGCAGCGCCGCCAGGTTGCGTCCGAGGTCGCTCTGCGTGAGGCCGATCTGGCGCACGGCATTGGCGTTGAAGCGGGTAATGAGCAAATCCTTGTCCAACACCACCATGGCCACCGAGGTGGCATCCTGGACGTTCTCCAGTTCCTCGAGGGTGCTGACCACCTCCTGGGTCTTGGCCTGGAGTTCGTCGTTGACCGTGGTGAGTTCTTCGTTGGTGGCCTGCAGTTCCTCGTTGGAGGTGGCCAGCTCCTCGTTGGATGCCTGCAACTCCTCGCCCGCGGCCTGCAGCTCCTCGTTCAGGGATTGGAATTCCTCGTTGGAGGTTTCCAGTTCCTCGATGACCGTCTGGAGATGCTCGCGGGTGTTGGTGAGCTCGTCCTGAAGCACCCTGATCTGATCCTGCTCAGCCGCGTCGGGCTCGCTCCGCTTGGCGCCGCGCTTGCTGAAACGCGTGGCTTCCACCGTGCGCCGCGCGACCTCGAAACTCAGCCGCAACGCGGTTGACTCGCCCTGCCCGGACGCGATCCGGGCGACACACATCCGAAAACCAGAGTCTTCACCCTCGGCATAGTGCGCCTGACCGGCGGCACTGTCGGCACCGCCCTGGCGCACGCGGTGGATGAGGGCGCGCAGCTCAGTGCGCAGGTCCGAGCGAATGAAGCGCAGCACGTCCAGCTGCGCGCTGCCCTCGCCGAGCTGGAAATAGGGCTGAGTCTGCCCGAACAGCTCCACGAGCTTATTGCCCCCGTCCATGAGCACGCTCGGCGGCGCATAGGCGCGCGCCAACTGCTCGCGCAGCAGTAGCTTGGGGTCAAGCGGCTTGGTCGACGGCGGGATCCGGCCCAGGCCGCTGACGGGACTGTGCAGCTGAATCAGCCTGGGCGTCAGCAACTGTGCCAGGTCGTTGCGCTGGAAGATGCGTGCCTTGTGCGTTTGCTTGAACAGCGTCGAGGTGCCGATCACCTCGGAGCTGCCCATGAACACACGTCCGCCCGGGTTGAGGGCATAGTGGAACACCTGAAACAGGTGCTGCTGGAGATCCGGCTTGAAGTAGATGAACACGTTGCGGCACGAGATCAGGTCCAGGCGCAGAAAGGGCGGATCCCGGATCAGGTCCTGGCGGGCGAAGGCCACCATCTCCTGGATGCGCGGCTCGATGCGGTAGCCGGTCGCGGTGGCCGAGAAGTAGCGTTGGATGCGCGCCTTGTCCAGCGCCTCCAGCGATGCCTCGGGATAGCGGCCCTTGCGGGCATGGGCGATAGCATCGACGTCGATATCGGTGGCGAAGATCTGCGTCGGATGCCGCGTCAGGTTGCCCTCCATGGCCTCGTGGACGAGGATGGCGATGCTGTAGGCCTCCTCGCCGGTGCCGACGCCCGGCACCCAGATGCGGATCGGCTCGCCCGGCTTCTTGGCGGCCACGATGGTGCGAATCACCTCGCCGACGGCCTCGAAGGCCTCCTTGTCACGAAAGAATGCGGTGACCGAAATGAGGAAGCTCTTGGCCAGCGCATCCAGTTCCTCGGGGTGCTCGCGCGTGAAGGCCGCGTAGGCGTCCAGGTCGTCGAGCTGAAGGGCGGTCAGTCGGCGGTTGATCTGCCGGGCGATGGTGGCGTCCTTGTACTTGGAGAAATCCAACTGCTGGCGTCGCCAGATCCCGTTGATGATGTCGTCGACTGGACCCTCGGAGATCCTGGTGGCGCGCTTGATCGCCGCTGTGCGGGCGCGGGGCACCTCCAGCAGGACGCTGATCTGATGGCCGATGTCCTCCGGGGCCATGATGAGTTCGGCCCCGCCGAGGGTAATCGCCGCACGCGGCATGGAGTCATACTGGGCGGTGCTCGGGTCCTGGGCGATCGTCAGACCGCCCTGGACGCGAATGGCGCGGCTGCCGTGGGCGCCATCGGAGCCGGTGCCCGAGAGGATGATGCCGGCGCAAAGCTCGCCGCGCTGGTTCGCCAAACTGTTGAAGAGGGTGCGATGGAGGGCTTGGGGACAACGGCTTGAGACGGCGTGGTCAAGCGAATCAGGTCGCCGTTCAGGGTGATGTCCGCGTTGGGCGGACAGACATAGAGATGACCGGCCTCGATGGGCGCGTCGTCCTCTGCCTCGACGACGGGGAGCGTGGTCTGCTTGCCGAGCAGTTCGGTCAACAGGCCGCGGTGCTGCGGCGACATGTGCTGGGCAATCAGGTAGGCCAGCTGGGTATCGGCGGGGAGGTTGCGGATGATGAGTTTCAGTGCCTCAAGCCCCCCCGCGGATGCGCCGATGCCGACGACATAGCGAGGCGGTCGACTTCGGGGAGTGTTCACAATCGCAGTCCTCGGCCTTTACCCGTGCGCGGATCCAGAAGCCATCCACGGGTATCGGCGCCAATGTTGAGCCTCTGGATGCTCATGGCTGCTTGGCCGTGTCATCCAGCATCTACCGATACGCGCCATCGGGAAAGGGAAAGGGAAAGGGAAAGGGAAAGGGAAAGGGAAAGGGAAAGGGATACAGACTGCTAGCCCGTCTCGTCGGCGGATCGCCGCCCCTAAGTTTCACTCGTCTCCGAATCCGTCCTTGCCGCCATATCCCGAGCGCCTTGAAGTATTGCACAATGCAATGCCGTACTCCATGACAATTGGGGCGCAGTGGCGAGTGCCCAGAACCGGTCGGCCATGCGCTACCGCTCAAGATCAAAGCGGCGTTTCTGCAGGCTGCGCGCTTCGTGACCACATCTCCAGCATCGGCGATGGGATGAATCTCTGGACGGGTTCTTTGGTGCGGCGGCGCCGTGGAGGCGACAGGGCCTTTCGGCCCGGTCGCCGATCGCTCAATGGCCTGCGATCCTGGCGCTACAGGCGCTCTTAGCATCGACTTG
Source organism: Thiocystis violacea (assembly GCF_016583565.1). Lineage (GTDB taxonomy): Bacteria > Pseudomonadota > Gammaproteobacteria > Chromatiales > Chromatiaceae > Thiorhodococcus > Thiorhodococcus violaceus_A. Next base: position 17,566 of record NZ_NRRF01000078.1, read on the forward strand.
CTGGTGATGCTTGATCCGCAGTAGCCGTTTACGGCGTCGCATCAGCCAAGGCACGCGCACCGAACAGGGCTCGCGTGCGTTCGCCGTCTTGGCGAGCGTCATCGACACCTGCCGCAAGCGCGGTGTTTCGCTCTGGCCCTATCTGGCCGAGGCTTGCCCGCGCCCGCGCTGCCGCAAACCGCCTAGCTCACGGCCCAAGGCGAGCAGGCGATGAGACACCGGGGGATAAACGGCTACCTTGGCGAAGCCAAACCCATGTCCCCCCTATGGCACCTCAGCACCCATGGCTGTGAAGGTCACGATTCGTGGCAAATCATCGGACGCCGTTCCCCCCGCTTCAGGGAGGGCGTCTTGGGCTGTTGACGCTGTGCGAGCAAGCGCGCGACGGACAGATGCGGCTTTTTCGGAT
>NZ_NRRF01000079.1 GCF_016583565.1 Thiocystis violacea
CCACCGGAGCCACTCCAGGTAGTCGAGGCAGTCCGCATCGGTGCGAAACCAGGACTGGAACTCGCCCGCAGTCCGCGGATAATCAACGCCAGCATGAGGGTAAGTCACCCTTGGAGTTTACTCCGGTTAAGTGGAGACCCCAGAGCTCGGTATCCAGGGCGATTTCAGCCAGGTCGCTGTGCCGCACAGCATGGCACCCTATCGCGCCGGCCATCTGTATTTCCATGGCGGGGCATCGCTCGCGGAGGCCGTGGTGCCGGTGTTGATCGTGCGGCTGGAGCCGACCGGTCAGTCGGACGCGCCTAAGATCAAGATCGCGCTGACCTACAAGAACGGCGCGACACGGATTACGACGCGGATTCCGGTGATCGACATCGAACTCTTGGCCAAGGATACGCACACGCAGGATTTGTTCGCGGTGACGCCAGTGCGGAGATGCCCGGCGTGGAGGTCCTGCTGGAGGCCCAGGACGGCAAGGGCAACGTCGTGGGAGAGCCCAGACCCGGCGGCCAGGTCAATTCCGCCACGCGGGCGGTGACGCTGGTTCCGGGGCAACGCAAGCAGATCGCGCTGGGCATGGACCCGGAGTTTGAGGGCAAGTTCACGGTGAAGGTGCTCAACCCGGCGACCCTGGCCAGCTACGGCGCGCTGAAACTGGAGACGGACTACAGCGTATGAACGCCCCCGACGTACTCGACCAGAAGCTTATTGCGACTTTCGACGGCAAGATCGTGCGCAAGGATCTGCTCCACCGGATCAAGAAAGGCACCAATGTACCGACCTTCGTCCTGGAGTTCCTGCTCGCGCGCTTTTGTGCCAGCGACGATCAGGCCGAGATGGACGCGGGGATGGAGGCGGTGCTGGCGACACTGCAAGACAACTATGTGCGCCCGGATGAGGCAAACGCGGCGCAGTCGAAGGTGGCGACCAAGGGGAAGCACCGCTTCATCGACAAGGTCCATGTCAGCTACGTCGAGAAGGAAAAGCGCCATTGGGCGGCGCTGGAGAATTTCAATTCGCGGCGCATTGCCATCGGCGAGAAGTTCTATCGCGACAATGATCGGCTGCTGGAGGGTGGCATCTGGGCCGAGGTGACGGTCGCGCACAACGACATCGAGGAGGACGACTACGCCTTCTACATCGAAGACCTGCGCCCGATTCAGCTCTCCCGCTTTGATTTTGAGCGCTATGCGCAGGGTCGCCAGACCTTCGGCCGTGACGAGTGGATCGACCTGATCATGCGCTCGGTCGGGCTGGAGCCGACCAAGCTCTCGCACCGGGTCAAACTGCACTTCATCGCCCGTCTGGCGCCGCTGGTTGAGCCCAACTACAACTACATCGAGCTGGGTCCGCGCGGCACCGGCAAGTCCTACTTCTTCAGTGGATTTTCGCCTTATGCAACATTGATCTCCGGGGGGCAAGCGACCAAGGCGACACTGTTCTACAACAATGCGCGGCGCAAGGTCGGCCTGGTCGGCTATTGGGATACCGTGGCCTTCGACGAGGTGGGCGGGATCAAGATCCGCGACCCAGACACCATCCAGATCATGAAGGACTTCATGGCCAATGGCCGCTTTTCACGCGGCGTCGAGGTCATCGCCGACGCCAGTCTGAGCTTTGTCGGCAACATCGATCTCTCCGTCCAGCAGGTGGTCAACTCCACCGAATACGACCTGTTCCAGCCGCTACCCGTCGAGCTGGATCTGGCCGTGATGGACCGCTTCGCGGCCTATATCCCAGGCTGGGAGATGCCGAAGAACAGCAGCGAATTTCTCACCGACCGCTACGGCTTCATCACCGACTACCTGGCCGAGGCCTTCCACTATCAATTCAGCCACACCAATCGCTACGAAGAGGTCAGCAAGCGGATCCGCTTGGGCCAGGCCATTGAGGGGCGCGACGAGAAGGGCATCAAGAAGACGGTCTGCGCCTTCCTGAAGATCCTGCACCCGGACGGTGCACCAAGCGACACGGAGTTCGAGGAGTATGTCGCCTATGCGATCGAATGCCGCCGGCGTGTGAAGGAGCAAATGAATAAGCGCAAGCCCGACGACGAGTTCGCGCGCATCGCGCTGTCTTACGTCAGCGCCAGCGGCGAGGAGGTGGTGGTCGACTGCCCGGAGTCGAAGGATGCACTGGCGACCCAGCAGCCGGCGCGGCGGCGCTTAAGCGGTCAAAAGGGTGCCCCGGGCGGTGACGAGGATCTACCAAGGCCGTTGGACAAGCCAACGATAACAGCAGCGCCCGTACCAACTCAGCCCGACACTGCGGTCGATCTCACCGCGGATACGGTGCCAGAAGCGCCTGCGCCGATCGCGCCAGACGTCGCAACGGCCGTTGAGCTACGGGAGCAGCACTTCACCATCCTCTACGACGACACCGGGCACACCTATGAGTCGATCATGGGGCCATACCTGCAGGGGGCCACGGCGGTCATCATTGAGGATCCCTACATTCGTCTCCAGCATCAGGTTCACAACTTCGTGCGCTTCTGCGAGACCCTTCTGAAGTCCGGCACGATCAAGTACATCACCCTGACGACCAGCTATGACGACAATGCGCAGTTGAAAGACTTCGCCGAAAAGCTTGATGACCTCAAGCAGAGCCTGCTGGAACTCGACGTGGTGCTGGAGGTGCAGCTCAACCTCAACCTGCACGACCGCGAAATTCGCCTCGATAACGGCTGGATCATCAAGATCGGTCGCGGATTGGATTTCTACCAGAAGCCCGGCAGTTGGTACGAGGTCGGTGCCAATGACTTCAGTCAGGCCAACAGCGTCAGCAACACAAGGAAAAGCGAACCTACGGACGGTTACCGTGAAAAATGCGCTGTGCGGGAGACAAACTGACCCTGACCGCCGGGCGGCCTCAAGCGCGCGGCCTCGCTCAACTGAGAAGTTTACGGAAAGTCGCGATCGGAGCGATGAGCTGGAGCGGATTGGAGACGAAGGCCGTGAATCCGTGGCGGCGGTAGAAGGTTGCTGCCTCGTCGTCCTTGGCGTCGACCACCAGGGCAAAGACCGCGATCTCCGAGCGTAGGGCGCGCATCGCCGCGTTGAGTAGGAGCGCACCCCCGAGTCCGCAGCCCTGGAAGCGCTGATCGATGGCAAGCCGCCCGATGCGGGCCGCCGGTACCGAGGGGTAATGGGGCAGTCGGCCTGCGACCTCGGGCGGAAGATTGGAGACCGGGACATCGGCTGCCGACAGCGTGTAGTAGCCCGCGATCCGTCCAGTGGTCTTCTCCAGTGCTACGTAGCAGACGCTGACCCGGCGGCGCATATCCTGGCTGGCCTGGGTCTTGAGGTAGCGATCCAATGGCTCGCTGCCGCAGCAAAAGTCCGAGCGATCTTCTTTGCCAAGAAGCCCGATCTCGAAGGGGCGATCCGTCATGGTTGACCGATCAGTGCCTCATGAGCGGCCCGCGCACGCGCCAAAGCAGGCGTCGGCTCCGGGGGATTCAGCAACAGCTCCACAAAACGGCGTTGGTCCTCGACGGACAAGCGTACCGTCGACGCCTCCTCCAAGGTCCTGCGTGCCGCCGTCTCTGCCGCAGCGACGACGAACTCGCTCACCGAGCTGCCCTGCAGCTCCGCGGCCCGTTGTACCAGGACGAGGGTATCCGGTTTGACCCGGGCCTCGATACGTTTGGACTTTGCTTTCATCGTCGTCTCGCTCTATGAGTCTGATGAAATTGTACGGTAAAAGCCTCGTACATAGTGAGAGCGCTCAACGATCCCTTCGCTGTGGTTTCGCAAGCCCGTGTTGCGATCACGGTTCGTGAAAACGACCGTTTCTGCGAGATCTTGAATCTCAGGAGATGCGCTTACCGGACGCTCGGGTCGGATGAGCCAGTGACCGCACCTGGGACAGAGCGACCAAAGGAGACGAGATACCGCTCATGGTTCGCCTATTTTGAAAGCCGCGTCCTCGGATTGCGTCCCCAGCCGTTGATAAAGGATTTCCGCAAATCCGAGCAAGCCGACAATACGCGACTGCACCGCGTTCAGCGGGGTCATGGTTTGCCAGTCCATGCCCCCGAGGCTTATCACGACCAGGCTGATACCGGTAAAGGTTCTGAGCATCATCTCGGTGGTGGGCCTGGCGGTCGCGCGTTTGGGGTTTCCCGCATAGAGGTGATCGAGCTTTTCGGCCTTCGCCTGCAAGCGCTCGCGCAGCGTAAACTCGACCAGACACAAGACGCGCAGGCCGATAGCCAGGAGGCGGATAAGGCCCTTGATGCGGGTGGTCGAGCACAGGTACAGCGGCGTCAAGCCCAGGAGCTTGCCGCGGTAACGATTGAAGCCGCGCTCGATGAGGTATTCCTCGCGGTAGGCGAGCACCGCCTCGCCCACCTCTAGGAGGAGGTCATTGCTGACGAACACCCGCCAGCCCAAGCCCCGCACGGTCTCCTCATACGCCACGGGATCGCGGCGCGTGCACACGGTGACATTGGCCGTGGTGACGTCTCGGGCGGGGCGCCCGAGGTAGGCCCGCTTGCGGGTGGTGTGGGTGTTCACCTGATACTCAGCGACGAGGAGGGTCGACACCTGATGCTGCGTCAGAATGGCGTCCACTGCGGCGCGCGCCTGCGCTTCATCCAGGCGCTTGTGGCCCCGCCCGCGCTGGTTGAGCCCCGCGATGTCTTGCTCGGCCTGTTGCAGGCGTTGGTCCAGGCGTTTGTGCTGCGCGGCGGCGTGTTTCAGGGATTGCACCACCAGACGGTGCTCCTGCCACGCAAGACCCTCGGCGCTCGTGCGCGTGACCTGATCGGAAAAACCGTTGGCGATGTGCAGGGGCGTGTCAGAGGCCGTCACGGGGGCGCGATGGACGGGCATGAGCGCCTGCTCCCCCGTCCACACCGGCGCCAACAAGGCGTGCAGGGAGGCGGGCGGCATCTGAACCGCCGGCAGCGGGCACAAATACTGGTCCTGGCTCGCCGCGAGGTAGGCGCGGGTGGCGAGTGCCGCCATCTTGCAGTCGCCCACATAGAGCACACCCGACTGTTGGAGGATCGCCTGAACCTTGCGAATCTCCGGCACGTACAACGGATCATCGGCCCGCTCGCCGCTGACCACGGTGGTGCTCAACGGCAACCCCAGCGGATCAAGCGTCGACTGGTTGATCTTCAACTGCGGCAAGTCGGGACGGTGCTCCTTGCTGTGACCGAATTGGAACAAGCCGTCCTCGCTGACGCCGACATAACTCTTCGCCGTGGTGTTGTCGATGCGTACCCGTCGCGCCGTCAGGTCGTAGGCCCGCAGCAGTGTCGCGTTCTGCGCACGCTCATAGGCGTCCCACGCCGCATCGTCGCCACCCAACCGATCGAGCACGACGCCCAGACGATCGTCGCTGACATCGAGTGCGCGCAAACCCGGCGTTCCCAGACACACCCGCAAGGTCATCAACAGCCCCTTTGATGCCGCAGGGTTATTCGTGGTACGTCCCCGATGTCCCGCGTGCGCCTCTATCAGCGCCTGGTGGATGTCTGCCAGGTCCGTTTCGATGAGCAGGGCCGCGTTTGCTGCTTCACGCCTCGGGCGGAAGAGCCCTAGCGGGTGAGGGCGCGGACGCACCGGGTGGTCGGGTCGCTGTATCTATTGGTGACCTCCCGCATCTTCACTGATAGCGCCCGTCAGAGGCGGGTGTCACCACTGTGCGCAGGAGACGACGATGACCGAGGCAGGCGATTTCCACGAGACCGGACTGGTCCGCCAAGCCTGCGGTGAGGTGGTGGTCGAGGGCAATGCGCGCCTGACCAGCAAGCAAGGGGTCTGTAGCCCCTGCGATGAGCGGATCACCGAACTCGGCGCGCCCCGGTCGGCCCCATGACGCTGCTCCTGCTCACCGCCCTCATCACCTTCGCCGCGACCACCCTGTTCAGCATGGTCGGCGTAGGCGCGGCCCTGATCCTGATCCCGGTCTTTCTGGCCTTCGGGATCGAGCTGCACACGGCCATGGCCACTGCACTGTTGCTCAACGCGGTCGGCATGACCGTGGCCTCCGTCACCTTCGTGCGCAAGGGGCTGGTGGAGTGGCGGCTGGTCCTGCCGATGCTGGTGCTGGCGGTCGGGTTGTCGCCGCTCGGGGTATGGGCCGCCCATGGCACGGATCGCAGCCTACTGTTGTGGCTGTTCGTCGGCTTTCTGGTTTTCGCCGCAGCGATGATGCTGTTGTACCACCCCAAACCGTGTGCGACCCGTGCGTCGCTGGCGGGAACCCTGGCGCTGGGCCTGCCGGTGGGCGGTGCGGCCGGCTTCATCGGCGGCCTGCTCGGGGTGGGGGGCGGCAACATCATCGTCCCGGCCCTGGTGGCGTCCGGCCTGGAGCCCCGGCGCGCCTCGGCAAGCGCCTCCTTCGTCGTGATCTTTGCCTCCATCAGCGGCTTTCTGGCCCATGTCCAGGTCGCCCGCATCGACACCGCCCTGCTCGTCGTCACCGCGCTGGCGACCATGGGCGGCGCGGCGCTGGGGGTCTGGTTGGCCACCGAACGCCTGTCGGCCGCGCAGTTGAAGCGCGCCATTGCCCTGGTCCTGATTGCGGTCGCCGTCAAGACGGCGTGTGATCTGCTGGGACCCTGATGCGGCATGGCGCATTGACCCTTTCTCTGAACGATGTATCCCTGAATCAGGAACCCGAACATGAACGATAACCGTCAGATCCTCCTCAAGGCGCTCGAATTCCATGGCCACCGCTGCTGGGCGAGTGTGGCCGGTGTCCGGGTGGGCCTTGCCGCCCTGCGGGTACTGGATGTCAAGCGCTCCGGCGGACGCCAACTCCACGGCTTTGTCGAGATCGGCGAGGACCACGGCGGCATGTGCTTCGGCGACGGGGTTCAGTACGCGACCGGCTGCACCCTCGGCAAGGGCAATCTGGAGAAGACCCCCTACGGCAAGCTCGCGGTCACCGTCATCGAGCGGGCGAGCAACCGGGCGATCCGTGTCAGCTACAAACCGACCCTGCAAAAGCAAATCGGCGCCTCCGCCTTCATGACCAAGCGCGGTCAGGGGATCGAGCCGGACGACATCCCCGAAGCCGAGCAGTTGGAACTGGTGGATCTGATCTGGAATGCCCCGGAGTCGGACGTACTGACCCTGGGCGAGGTTTTTCAGTTCGAGCGCGACTGGCTGCCGGAGGTCATGGGCTTCGTGCCCTGCACCGCCTGCGGGGAATTGACCGCGAAGGCCTATCTGCGCGTGGTGGGTGAGAAGCATGTCTGCATTCCCTGCTCCGGGTATGAGCGTTGATCGGCGCGACCAGGGGCGAATGGCCGTGCCAACACCCTCGTCTGTGGCGCGCATCGGCACTGATACAGCGACTCAGGCGGATTGCACGCTCCCCAAGGACGGGCGACGCCGAAGCCCACACCGTTGACAGCCATGTTTGAGTATCTCGGCGATCTGAGCGCCCTCCAACTCCTGCGGCTGAGCGCCCTGTCCCATCGCGGGGCGCCCGTGCAGTTCTTCGTCATGGATGTGGCCAAGATTTCCGTGCTCTTGGTGATCGTCATCGATGGCATGGGCTTGCTGCGTGCCCTTGTTCTGATGCAACCGTCCCTTGCCCCCGGTTCAGCTTGCCCGAAAGGGCGGTTGTTGCGCGTCATAGAGGTCTAAAGATCAAAAACGTCAAAGTCTTGGGAAGTGGTTGCCGCAACTGCGAGGCGACCGCCAAGGTGATCGCTCAGGCCGCCAAGGAAGCGGGTGTCGAGATCGAGTTGGAGAAGATCACGGACATGGCCGAGATCCTGGGGTATGGCGTCGTATCGACGCCGGGCGTGGTGCTGGATGGCAAGGTCGTGCATGCCGGCGGCATTCCGGGTCCCGATCAAGTGCGTGCCTGGGTGCGCGAATAATCAAGGCGGGCGCGCGGCGCCCAGTGAGGAGCGATGATGAGTGAGTTAGAGAACGATCGGATTCGCCAAGTGGTGCGTGAGCGCTACGCGCTCATGGCGCAGGACGGCGAAGCGGCGTGCTGTGGTCCCTCGACCTGCTGCGACACCCCCAAGTCCAACGTCGAGGGGCTGTCGCAGGCGATGGGCTACAGCGCCGCCGAGGTCCTGGCCGTCCCCGAGGGCGCCAACCTGGGACTGGGCTGCGGCAACCCACAGGCGATCGCTGCACTCAGATCGGGCGAGACAGTGCTCGACTTGGGCAGCGGGGCCGGATTCGATGCCTTCCTGGCCGCGCGGCAAGTCGGCGACACGGGGCGGGTGATCGGCGTCGATATGACCCCGGCGATGCTCTCGAAGGCGCGCATGAACGCCGATCAGAGCGGCTATCGCAACACGGAATTCCGCTTGGGCGAAATCGAGCACCTGCCGATCGCGGACGCGACGGTGGATGTCATCCTGTCCAACTGCGTCATCAATCTCTCGCCGGACAAGCCGCGGGTCTTCGCCGAGGCCTATCGTGTCCTCAAGCCCGGCGGGCGGCTGGCCATTTCGGACGTGGTGGCGATGGGCGAGCTGCCGGAGCACCTCCGTCAGGACCTGGCGCTCTACGCCGGCTGCATGGGCGGGGCGGTGTCGATTCCCGAGCTGACGGTAATGCTGGAAACGAGCGGCTTCACCGACATCCGCATCCGCCCCAAGGATGCAAGCCGGACCTTCATCCGCGACTGGGCGCCCGGGATGTCGATCGAGGACTTCGTGGTTTCCGCGACCATCGAAGCGGTCAAACCGGCGGCCTGAGCGCCCCCTAGGGGCGCCCGAGCCCATAGCGCTTCATCTTCTGCCACAGCGTCTTGCGGCTGATGCCGAGCCGCTCGGCGGTCAGCGTCATGTTGAAGCCCGTGTCGGTCAGGCCCGCCAGAATCGCGGCGCGCTCGCCGGCCTGGGCGTGGGCCTTCAGACCCTGCTCGGGCGCCGATGTATCGGGCAGATCCAGCGCCAAAGCCGGTCCCTGTCCCAGGATACAGGCGCGCTCGAGCGCGTGCTGGAGCTCTCGCACATTCCCTGGCCAGTGGTGCTTCAGGAGCCGCTCGCGATCACCGGCACCCAGTGCGCGGTGCTCCTCCGGGAAGCGTCTGACGTGCTCGGCGACATAGCGCTCGGCCAGCCAGAGGATGTCCTCCGGGCGCTCGCGCAGGGGTGGGATGCGGATCTCCAGGACGCGCACCCGATAATAGAGGTCTTCCCGGAAGGCCCCGGCGCGGACTAGGGCCGCCAGGTCGCGGTGTGTCGCGCACACCAGGCGCGCCGGCACCTCCAGCGCTCCGGTCCCGCCGATGCGTGTCAATTGACGCGATTGCACGACCCGCAGCAGCCGCGATTGCAGGGCCAGGGGCATGTCGCCGATCTCGTCGAGAAAGAGGATGCCGTCGCCGGCCTGCTCGAACACGCCCGCGCGGCGGCGCTCGGCGCCCGTATAGGCACCACGCTCATGGCCGAACAGCTCGGCCTCGATCAGACCCTCCGGCAGCGCCGCGCAGTTGACCGCCACGAAGGGCGCCTGGGGACACTGCAGCCGCTGCAGCCGACGCGCGACCACCTCCTTGCCGACGCCGGATTCCCCGCGGATGAGCACGGGCGTCTGGGGATGCCGTGCCAGCCGGGCGAGCTCGGCTTCGATCTGGCACATCGCCGGCGAGATCCCCAAACGGTCCTCCAGCGCGGTCGGCGGATCGGACGTGACGGGCGATTGACTCAGGGCACGCAGCTTGGCAATCAGCTCGCCGGGGTCGAGCGGTTTGGTCAGATAGTCGACGGCCCCCAACTTGAGCAGTCGGACCGCATCCTCGATGCTGCCATAGCCGGTGATGAAGAGGGTCGGCGGCACCGCTGTCCGGGAGCGCCGCAGCTGCTCGAAGAGGTCGATGCCCGAGAGATCGGGAAGGCTGACATCGAGCAGGAGGAGATCGAAGCGCTCCGCAAGCAGCGTCTCGCGTCCGCCGCGTCCCGTGCGCCGCCACGCGACACCGAAGCCCTCCAGGGTCAACCGCTCGACCAGCGCTTCGCCCATGATGGCGTCGTCCTCGATGAGACAGACCCGCGTCATGGCGCCTCCTCGGTCCCCAGTGGGAGCTCGACCTGGAAGCCGGTGCGCTCGGCGCTCGAGGCGACGCGGATCTGGCCGCCCAACTGGGAGACGATCTGGTAGCAGATCCAGAGTCCCAGCCCTTGGGCGTGCGGGCGCTGCTCCGGGTAGGGCTCGAACAGATGCGCCAACTGCTCGGCGGGGATGGGGCGTCCGGAGTTCTCGACCCGCACCGCGAGCTGGCCGCCGTCGATCCCGGCCTCGACCCGCACGGCGCCGCCCGGCTCCGCGGCATCGATGGCGTTCAAGAGCAAATTCAGCAATAGCTGACGGACCGGGGCGGCCGGGAGGTCGAGCGCTGACGCCAGGCCCATGTTCCAGTCCAAGCGAACGCTCGAACGCGCGAGCCTCGGCTGCACCAGGGTTCGCACATCCTCCAGATCGGTCGGGGCCAGGGTGCGGGAATCGCCGCGCGCCTCGACCAGGAGCGCCGACACGCTGCCGCGGATCTGCTGCAGGGCGCGGTCGATCAGGTCCAGCAGGCGTGCGGTCCGCGCGTCGAGGACCTGCCCCTGGCGATAGGTATCGATCGCCATGAGCATGCCACCAAGCGGGTTGTTGACCTCGTGGGCGACGCCCGCCGCGACCCGCCCGACGGCCGCGAGCCGCTCGGCCTGAAGCATCTGCTGCTCCAACGCACCCTTCTCGGCCAACGCGGCCAGCATGGCACTGAACTGACGGCCGAGTTGACCGATCTCGGAGTCGCTCTCGGGGATCTGACAGCGCAGTTGCCGAGCGTCCTCGGTTCCGACCCGCGCCATGCAGGCCGCCAGCTGCATCAGCGGCGACGCCATGCGGCGTCCCCAGAGCCAGCCGGCCGGGAGCATCACCGCCAGGACCGCCGCCGTCACCAGCACGCCGCCGACCAGGATCTCGCGGAAACGCGCGAGGAAGGGTCGATCGGAGAGCAAGGCGATCAGCTCACCGACCGGGCCGCCCTCGCTAGCCAGAGTGAGCCGCAGGACCCGGCGCGTGCCATCGTCTTGGGGCGCAATGGACCGCACCAAGGCGGGCGCGGGCGCATCCGGACTGAAGGCGGCCACCGGCAGCCAGGGGAGCGCCGCCTCCAGCGACTGATCGAGGCGAAAACGCTCGGGTCGATTGCTCGCGAAGATCCGCTGACCCGCGTCGATCAGGATCCAGGTCGCGTCGGCGGCGTCCTTCTCCGGCCCCCGCAGCAGGGAGTAGGCGAGCCAGACGTCATCATGCAGCAGCGCCTGGACCAGGATCTCCGACATGGCATGCCCAAGCCGCAGGGCGTTGCGTCCCTGATCCTCGCGGAGGTTGTCGAGCGTTTGCAGGCCCAGCGCCAAGGCCATGGAGACCGCCGTGACCACCGCCGCCACGCTCAGGCTCAAAGGGAGTCGATGGCGATAGCTGGCGGGCGTGAGGCTCATGTCCGGCGTCCCGCGTCCAGGCGCGCGGCCATCGCCGCGATGTCGTCGAAGAGCCCGGGCTCAGCGGGCGCGAAGCCGTCCAGATTGAGCTCATCGAGGAGTTGCCGGCCGATCGGGTCCTGGTCCTGGCGCAGCAGCACCTGGCGGATCGCCTGCAGGTCCGTGGGGACGAGCCCAGGCGCGCCGGCGAGCGGCGGGAACCCGAACAGCGGCGAGCGCAGGATGATCCGAGTCTGTCCTGTCAGCTCGGGCACACGCCGCGCCAGCGTCTCCCAGACGTAGCTGTCGACGGCGGCCCCGTCCGCCAACCCCTCGGCAACGGCCTCGACCGCATGGCGATGGCCCCAGGTGAAGAAGGTCCGGCGAAAAAAGCGGTCCGGATCCTGTCCCTGCTCCAGGAGGGCGACGCGCGGATAGAGGTAGCCGGAATTGGAGTCCGGATCCGACCAGGCGAACAGGCCTCCCTCGAGGTCGCGCAGTGCCGTGAAGGGCGAGTCGGCCCCGACGATGATGTAGGAGCGGTACTTGGGCTGTCCCTGAAAGCGCGGCACCGCGATGAGTGACAGCTCCCATCGGTGCTGCACGTAGGGGTAGCCGCAGATCCAGGCCAGATCCAGTCCGCCGCGCAGCAGCAGGTCCATGATCTCGCGGTAGCGCGCGCGCTGGATGAAGACCACCGGGCGCCCGAGCTGCCGCTCGAGCCAGCTCGCCCAGAGGCGCAGAAAGGCCACGCGGTCGTCGAGGATGACCGGCGTCAGGCCGAAGCGTAGCGCCGGTCGTGCGCCCACGACTGGGTTTTCCGCTTCGCGTGCGGCGATGGCGTCATGGCAACCCACCGGGCTGATCCCGAGTAGGCCGAGGGCGCGCAGCAGGTCCCGGCGTGTGAGCATGGATCGGCGTTACCTTTTCGTAACACGAAGACTGCAGACGTTACCAGAACTCCACGCGCGCTGCCTAGGTCATTGATTTCGCGAAACCCTCAAATAGGTATGGGCTTTGCTAATGGCTCGGGACCATAAGAACGAGGAGGAGCGAGACCATGAACAATCTCAGCAGACGCCGCTTCCTGAAGGCGAGCGGTGCGGCGGCCACGGCGGGCGCCGCGCTCATCGGAAGTGGCCTGGCCAACGCCCAGGAGCGGGCAGCGCCGGGGGCGACCACCTTGCCCTATCCGCGCGAGGCGATCGCGAAGGCGAGCGGCTTGCAAGACAACGTCCCGGTCGCCTTCAACTACCCAGATGCCGAATCCTTCTGTCAGATCATCAAGACGGGGAGCCCGGTGCCCGGCGGCATCGGCCCGGATGGCGACATCGTCGCCTTCAGCACCCAATGCACGCACAACGGCTGCCCGCTGAGCTACGACAAGGAGGCGCGGACCTTCAAGTGCGGCTGTCACTTCAGCATCTTCGACCCGGAGATGGCGGGGCAGATGGTGGATGGCCAGTCGACCGAGAACCTGCCGCGCATCCTGCTCGAGCACGATACGGCGGACGACAGCCTCTACGCCGTCGCGGTCGAGGGGCTCATCTACGGCCGTCAATGCAATCTGCTGTGACCGGGAGACAACGATGACCCAGTACCGAGACCGCATCCCGCTGCCGCCGCCGGACGCGCAGCGCACCAACATGACCTGCCACTTCTGCATCGTCGGCTGCGGCTATCAGGTCTACAAATGGCCGGAGAATCGCGAGGGCGGACGCGCGCCGGACGAGAACGCCCTGGGGCTCGACTTCCGCAAGCAGCTGCCCGCGCTCGGCATCATCATGACCCCGCCGATGCACAACGTCGTGACGGACCGCGACGGCAGTCGCCACCACATCATGATCCTGCCCGACAAGGAGTGCGTGGTGAACCAGGGGCTATCCTCGACCCGGGGCGGTCAGATGGCGAGCGTCATGTTCACCGGCGAGGGACCGTCGCGCCAACGGCTCTATTACCCCATGCTCTTCACCGGCGACGACTGGGTCGAGACCAACTGGGACCAGGCGTTGCAGGTCTATGCGGGGGTGACCAAGCGCATCCTCGACGCCAACGGACCGGACCAGATCGCCTTCGATGCCTTCGACCACGGCGGCGCCGGCGGCGGCTTCGAGAACACCTGGGGCAGCGGGAAGCTGATGTTCAGCGCCCTCCAGACGCCTCTGGTGCGCATCCACAACCGACCCGCCTACAACTCCGAGTGCCACGCCACCCGCGACATGGGCATCGGCGAGCTGAACAACAGCTATGAGGACTCGGAGCTCGCCGACACCCTCTTCTACATCGGCGCCAATGGCTACGAGACCCAAACCAACTACTTTTTAGCCCATGCCCTGCCAAACATGACGGGTAAGAATCTGGAGAAGAAGAAACAGTGGTTCCCCGGCGAGAGCGTTGCGCCGGCCAAGGTGATCTTCGTCGATCCACGCCGCAGCCTGACCATCTCGGTGGCGGAGCATCTGGCAGGCAAGGACAACGTTCTGCATCTGGCCATCGCGCCAGGTACGGACACCGCGCTCTTCAACGGCCTCATGACCTATGTCGTCGAGCAGGACTGGCACCACGAGCGCTTCATCCGCGATCACACCAGCGGCTTCGAGGAGGCGCTGAAGGCCAATCGCATGAGTCTCGCGGACTGCAGCCGCATCACCGGCGTGCCCGAGGCGGACATCGTCAAGGCGGCGGAATGGGCCTACAAGCCGAAGGCGTCGGGGCAGTATCCACGCACCATGCACGGCTACGAGAAGGGCATCATCTGGGGCAACGACAATTATCGCATCCAGTCCGCCCTGGTCGATCTGGTGCTGACCACCGAGAACGTCGGCCGGCGCGGGACCGGGGTGGTGCGCATGGGCGGTCACCAGGAAGGCTATGCCCGCCCACCCTATCCAGGCGGACGTCCGGCCCGCTATGTCGACCAGGAGATCATCCAGGGCCGGGCCAAGATGCTCACGGTCTGGGCCACCAATCCCTTCCAATCGACCCTCAATGCGGAGCAATTCCGCGAGGCGGTCCACCGTCGTTCCACGATCGTGCGCGATGTCGTCAGCAAGGCGCGCGGGGCGAGCGCGACCGATCTGGTCGACCTCATTTTCGATGCGGTGGAGAACCGCGGCGGACTCTTCGTCGTCGACATCGACCTCTACCACACCAAGCTCTCCGATGCCGCGCATCTGCTGCTGCCGGCGACGCATCCGGGCGAGATGAATCTGACCGCCATGAACGGCGAGCGGCGCATGCGCCTCTCGGAGCGTTTCATGGACCCGCCTGGGGAGGCCAAGCCCGATTGTCTGATCGCGGCGGAGATCGCCAACACCCTCAAGGCCCTCTACGAGCAGGAGGGCAGCACCGAGATGGCCGCGCGGTTCGCGGGCTTCGACTGGACGACGGAAGAAGACGCCTTCAACGATGGCTTCCGTAAGCCCGAAGGGATCGACAGCCAGGGCGGACCGACGGGCGACCTGGCGACTTACGACCGGCTGCGTGCCATGGGCACCAATGGCGTGCAACTGCCGATCAAGGCATTCAAGGATGGCACGCTCGTCGGCACCGAGATGCTCTACACCGACTACAAGTTCGACACCAAGGACGGCCGGGCGCATTTCCAGCCGGCACCCTGGAACGGACTGCCCGGCACCGTGGAGACCCAGCGGAAGAAGCATCGCTTCTGGGTCAACAACGGCCGTACCAACCACATCTGGCAGACCGCGTATCACGACCGTTACCTGCCGTTCCGTCGCGACCGCTTCCCCATGTCGCCGCTTGAGATGAATCCAGACGACGCCGCACGACTGGGTATCGTCTCGGGCGACATCGTGGAGTTGCACAACGACTACGGTTCCGCCTTTGCGATGGCCTACCTGGAGCCGGACATCGCCCCAGGGCAGAGTTTTATGATGTTCGGCTATGACAACGGCGTGGTGGGCGACGTCGTCACCGACTGGACCGACCGCAATCTGGTGCCCTATTACAAAGGCACCTGGGCGGACATCCGCAAGGTCGGGACCATGAAGGACTACAAACGCACCGTCTCCTTCAAGCGGCGACGGTTCTTGAGCGCCTGAGGCAACACCGGTTCTGGAGAGCGGCGAGGGCGCTCCCCTCGTTCGCTTTCCGGGGCGGGTATCCGATGCCGGGCCGGGCACGTATTAATCGTTGCAAAAGTACTCGCATCTCAGCCGAGAGCGTTCGTAGGCTGTCGAAATCGGGCCATTATTCGAGCGAAGAATCTCCCGCTTTTTGGCTTTGGTCGTTGGCAAAGAATGCTGCCCGTTTCTTGCGCTGGGGATAGGGGATCTGCTCGTTGTCCCAAGCCACCAAGTCGCCGTGAGAAGCGTGTGCAAGGGCGTTTGCCAAAGTGGCCTGATCGGGGTTACCGCAGAGCGCTGGGAGCAACAGCATGGTGCGGTTCATATCGGCCTGCGGACTGCGTTCGAGGATGTACTTGAAGTGACCGAACAGCGATTCGAGGATGTCGCTGCTGACGATGAGCGGCAGGTCGCTCAGCTGGCGCTGGATGGCGCTGTGGTGATCGAGCCAGCGGCAGACACGCTGTTTGACGCGGGAGTCGGCGGGCAAGTGTGCTGCCAGTTGGCGACACTGCGCGCCGGTGTGAGGGTCAAGTCCTTTGTTTTTGAGGATCTCCATGAGTTGGGAGATGGTCACGGCGGTGGTGGCGAACGTGGTGATGAACGCGCGCAGCCGGAGCAAGCCCGGCAGGGCCACGCGCAGCCTCGCCCGGGTGCTGCCCTTCTTGGCGCGGCCTTTGACGGCCATCACCTCGAGCATCTTCTCACCCCAGCGGGCGAGCTTGGCGATACTGAGAAAGCGCCCCTTGCGGCGCAGTTTTGGCGGCACGAGAAAGGCCAAGGTCGTGCTCGCTCGGCTCGAACTGTGCCTTGAGCGCGCAGGCCATGACATGACCGATATCCTCGATCAGCGCGACCGTGGTCTGCTCCTGGTCCATCCACAAGCGGACGCCTTTGTTGAGTGTGGCGTCGCCGTCCTTGGCGATCGCCTTGGGCAAACCGGCCTGTGCGAAGATCGCCTGAAGCGGCTGCGCGAGCGTTTTACCGTTGACCGTCTCGGCGACGACCAGCCCAATGCACTGACAATCTTCAAGTCGCAGGGCGGCACCGCGCAGAGCCAACGCCGCCAGCGGGACCCGCAGCACCACGAGCGCCTTCTTCGTACCGACATCAATGGAATGATCGATGATCGCCATCCAGGGCGCCTCGATCGGCGCCACCTGTTGCAGCAGCCCCAGGCCAATGCGCAGACTCCAGTTGATCGCCAAGGTGAAATGCGGCACCCAACCATCGCCCGCTCGCGCATGGGCCTGAAAGAGCCCCAGAATGCGTGGCACGCTGCGAAAAGACACCGCCGCCTGCAACACCAGCATCACGCACAACGTGCGCACCTGGTCGGCTTCGGTCAGGTCGCTGGAGGAGGCTACAGCGGAGGCGGGTGGACTTTTTTTCGCCACCGCCTGCTCCAAGGTCATGACCTCGGCCTTGAGTTGCGCAATGCTCTGTCGAGCGCGTTTGTACGCCTTTCTCTGTTCACGCAACGCCTCGGCAGGTTGCACCGCCTTGCGTTTTCAGGCATCGCGACTACGGAGGATTTTCGACGGCTGAAGCATCGGACAAGATCGACAGGGTCGGTCATTGACGGAACCGATTTTCGATCAGATCCAAACAGTCGGTTCCAGCCTTTTCATCCTCTCACTTGTCATCCAAAAGCCGGGAACGCCGAACACTGCGGAAAGCGGCCAATTTCGACAGCCTAGTGCAACAGAGTGGAAATCCCGAGACTGTTTAATCATTCATGCTGCGAGCGGCTTTCCCTCATAGGTCCAGCGGAAGGGCTTGGCCAACGTGCGATTGAAGAAGTCGATGAAATCGCTGATGCGTTTCTGAAGGTCGTCGATGGAGGTGAAGTTGCCACGGCGCAGGACTTTGCGCGCCAGGATCGAGAACCACATCTCGATCTGATTGAGCCACGAGGCGTGCTTGGGGGTGAAGTGAAAGACGATGCGATGGCTCGGATCGCTGAGGAACGCGGTGCGCGTGGCCATGGATTTGAGGATGCCGTAGCGCTCCTTCACGCCGAGGTCGCCCTCGAAACCGATGGCCTCGGCGATGAGGCGCACAACCGCCTCGGAGCAATGGATGTTGAGGTTGTCCATGACCAGATGCCACGGG
>NZ_NRRF01000080.1 GCF_016583565.1 Thiocystis violacea
CCGCCACCCCCCGCACCCGAGCTGTCGCCACCTTTGCCCTTCGGACTGCTGCCGCCAAAGAGCGAGTCGTTGGCCGCAACGTGCATCACATGATGGAGGTCGACCAAAGGCCCCATCCCGTAGCCGGCGAGCCCCAACAAGGCGACCATCCACAGCCGGTCGTCACCGCCGCGCCCGAGCTGAGACCGACCCGCCTCCAGCAGGCGTTTGCCATGGGCGGTGGCCCGTTCGCGGCCCAGACCCCGTAACAGCCACCCGGCGAGCAGCGCGGTCAGTGCCAGGCTGATTACCAGAAATCCGACCGGCCGCCCGACAAGGACACCGGCAATCAGGCGGATCACGCCGACCCCAAAGAGCGCGCTGAAGCCAATCGTGAGTGGCAGCACCGCCTTCGCCTGCAGGCTGCAGGCTGGGCCGTGCCAGCAGACCTGCCTGGCGCAGACGCTGCCCCATCATCCGCAGTGAAGTGCGTAGCTCGCGCTGGAGCCAGTGCCGAAAATGTGCCGCATCCTTGATCTGATGGACGCCCCCGAGGAGGTTGCGTGCGTAACGCTCGATCTTCGGTCGGTCTTCCGACACCGCGTGCTCCGCGATCACTTCCCGCGTGACGGCATTGACCCGCAACGCCCCCTGCTGCACCAGGCTGGCCATCAGGGTATCGAGCACCCGCTGTGGACCGCCCGACAGATAGGCCATCAGATAGGGGTCGTCGGCGCATTCCGCCGATGATCGGGGCGGCGCGCCGACCCACCCGCCAAGCAGGCGCACCGCACCGCAGCGGCGACGGCGACCAAGACCAGGAGCACCGTCCAATACCAACCAAGAAACGCCATGGCGTTGAGCGCCAAGGGGTTGCCGCCCGCTGCCGCGAGCGTCGCCGGGCGATCATCGAAACCCAGCACCGCGCCGGGCACCAGCAGGGTGCTGAGCGCAGCAAGAGACGACCGCTGAGGTTGAATCGAGTATAGGCGTCGCATCGAGATCGGGGTCCGCTGTGGCAAGCTGACATCTGATTGCCAGCTTAGGCGAGTTTGCGGGATGCGCCTATCCTGAAACCAGGGTTGGAGAAGGCTCGAGGCAGGATTCCACCATTCCGCTCGATCACGCAGGCTCGCAGCGTGATGGCCGGCGAGAGACCGCGTCGGCGTCGCGGTTGTCGAGCCTGACGCTTACCGCTGTCGGGAGGCGCCCGCATCTTGGTGAAACCCGGGGATGACGAGATGGATATGGTCTTCGAGGCCCGGCGTGGAGTCCTGAAGGCCGCTGGAGAGGCGCTGGCCAGGGCCGGTAGTGCGTTTCGCCTGTCCGGGGCGCGCCGGATGGCGGGGCAACGATCCGTGCCTCGCGTGCAGGCCGAGCAGGCGCGTCGGCTCTTGGCCCAGAGCTTCGAGGGGCGGGTGATGGCCGCCAGTGAAGCCACCTGGTTTCGCTGCCACGGCTGCGGCGCCGTGTTCAGTGAGGGCCAGCTTCGCTGCACCCGTTGCGACGCCCTCGTCGGGGACGTCCATGCCGATCACCGCCGGGGCCTGAAGCCGCGCGATGAGTCGGTCGCGACGGGCCTGCCAGAGCTGACGACCCAGCCCTTGGCTGCGGTGGTCTGGGCGGACGATGAAGCCCTCGGGGTCGGTGTCCCAGAAGATCTGGGCGTCGTTGAGACCGGGATTCCAGCCTTCGGCGGCGGCCCATTCGATCAGGGTGTCCAGCTCGGGGCGTGTCATGGCACGAATGGTCAGCGCAGGGGGCATGGTCGTGATCCTCGCGGTGGTGGGCGTTGGGCGATCAGCAGTCCTGGGGCCAAGGAGAGTGCCCTTGGAGGCGCCGGGCGGAGGCTCATGGCGTGCCTCGGCCCGCGCGCAGGCGCTCGACCTCTTTGGCGGTCGTGCGTTTGCGCTGCGCGATGTGCGCACGCCGGGCCTCGGCCCGCGCGCTGGGCGGTGTCGGCGGCGGCGGCACGGCGCGCAGGATCCGCTCACGCAGCGCCTGGAGCTGCTGGCGGGTGGTGGCCTCCTCGGTCTGCGGCAGGGCCACGACGGTCCCGGTCAGCCGCTTTGGGGTACTCGCGTCCTGCGGTGCCGGCAGCAGGTGGCGCACCGCCTCGGCCGACAGCCGTCCGGCGGCGACCGCACGCTGGGCAGCCTCGGTCCGCTGTCGGGGATCCCAGCCAAGCGAGAGTCGCCACTGGGGCGCTTGCCCCTGCCGGCGCCGCTCGGCCACCAGGCGCTCGTAGGCGGACTTGAAGGCCATGCGCGCGCCGACGCGGTCGCCGCGCTCCCACACCGGCGCGGCCGCCGTCGCGGCGAGCAGGATCTCCTCGGTGACGCAGACACTCGCGGCCTCGTCGAAGGTGTCGATCGCCAGTGCCCAGGCCTCGTCGGGACCGGGACGTCCACCGCCGGCGCGCTCCAGCACGGCGATGATGTCGCTCGGGCGCGGGAAGTAGCGCCCGCGCTCGGCGTCCAGCAGGTGACCATCCAGGACCTGGCGCAGGGTCGCAAGATCCAGGCGCTCGGCGAGCAAGCGCCACCAGGTCTGCTTGAGCCGCGCCGAGACGCTCTGCCCGTAGGTCTCGCCGACCTCATCGAGCAGGTCCGAGAAGGCTTTACGGTCGTGATCGCACAACATGGAACTCCCCCTCCAGCGGACCGGGGTCCGGGTTGAGAAAGGCCTCCAGCGCGGCCTGTTCGGCGTGCTGGCCGGCGGCCAGGGCGAGGAACTGCTCGACCCGGGCCGCGTCGCGGCAGATGAGCGCGATGTCGTCGAAGGCGCGCCCACGGTCGTTGCGCCCCTGGTGCCAGGCGGAGGCGCGGCAGCCGTCGATGGCGCGCTGCAGCTGGGCCGGCGTGTAGCCGTCCTTCAGGCGAGCGGCGATGGCGGAGCGCCGCTTGGCGTCCAGCTTGGCCTGGGGCTTGGCCATGACCTGCTGCCAGTAGGCGAAGATCGGCTGCACGGCATCGGTGCGGGCGGACACTGGGCCGCCAGGACGGGCATCGGGCTCGCCCCGGCCCGGGGTTGGACCACCGCCGCCGGACGCCGAAAACGGCCCGTCGCGCAATCTGTGCGTTAGCACAGTCTTTTCTTTCCGGATTCCGGATACCGGAAGGGTGCCGGGTTCCGCGCGCCCTTTTGAATTTGGCACCTGCCGGGTTGTCGACGGATCTGGCCCGCAGGCCGCGTCGTTGCTGGAATCCGAGGTGCCGGGATCGGTATGCCGGGTTTGTGCCGGGTTTGTGCCGGGTTTATTTGGCGCAAACTGATCCGTCCCCGCCAACGGAAGGAAAAAAATAAGCTGTTTCAAGGCACTGCGATTGCGCACCAAACCGGCGCGCTCAAGCCCTTCAGCGAGGCGCCGGACCTTGGCCTTGGTCGGCGTACCCGTGCCTTCGAGCCCCTGGCCGGGCTCGACATAGAGCGCCTCCTGCAAGCTGCGCCAGGAGATGCGACGGGTCGAACCAACCAAGCCGGTGTGATAGTCCATGAGGGTTCTCAGCACGATGTAGAGTTGCCAGAGCTCAGGGCGTTGTCCGCTGAGCGCGGCCAGTTCCGCGTCTTCGAGTCGGATGGCCACGACGTTCGATCACCCGCCCAAGCCGATCAGCCGCGGGACAGGCGTGAGCGACATGAGGCGCGCGCACCAGCGCGCACGGGCAGCGGCCCAAAGAGGTCCGGGCGCAGTTCCTCGAGCGACCAGCGCCCTTTGCGCGCGATGCAGACGGCGCTGCGCAGCGGAATGCGCTCGGACCACTGCGCCACTGCCTGCTTGGAGCAATCGGCTTCTTTGGCCACCGCGGCCAGGGTGCCCAGCGCGCTGATCAGGTCGGATTTGGTGATCATGGCGAAAAGTAAAGTACGATTGTGGCAAAAAGTCAATTGACCTGCAGGAGATGTCAAGTAAACTTGTCGCCATGGACACTGTCGCCGATCGCGTGAAGATCCTGCGCAAGCAGCTAAAGCTCACTCAAACCGCACTCGGGCAGTGCGCGGGTGGGATTTCCAAACAGGCGGTCTCGCAATGGGAGCGTGGGATCACGGAGCCGCAGTGGGAGGCGTTGAACGCCTTGCAGCGTGCCTGCGGCGTGAATCCCTACTGGCTTCTGCACGGCACGGAGCCGATGCTCGCGTCGGAGCACACGCCGAGCGCAGGCGCAACGCCCGTCGGCCCTTCCCCGCCGGGTCATCCAGGGACACCTCCGCTCGCCGAGCTGCTCGATGATCTGTCGCGGCGCCTGGCGGCGGCCGACCCAGCTGTACGGGATGAAGTGACGCGGCTGGTCCTGCGTTATCTGGAGAACCCACCGGCGGGGGCACGGATTGCCAAGGCGATTGAGCTCTTGCTCGGAGAGGATGAGAACCTGCCGCCGGCATGAGGCTGCGCGCCGAGGGCTTGCCACCTTTCCGTGACCCTCTATGCAGCGCCACGCCAGGCGCGTCCCAAACCTGATCGCTCGAGGGATGGGCGCTGCCTCCCAACGGCCCCAGTCAACCGTCCGCTTGACACATAAAGTCAATTACGATTTACTTTTGACTAAGCCCCATCTGCCGACACTGCTGTGCATGCTCCGGCACACGGCACCCCATCGACCTGCAAAGCAGAAGCAGACAACGACACGTCGCGATCTCTAGGAGAGGCAGCCATGCGACATCCTTGCAGCAGGCCAATTAACCGAGGAAAGGTACTCCGGCACGGCCGTCATTGCCTGAAACGGACTGCGGTCCTCCACACTCGAGACGGCCTCGGCGCAGGCTGTGCTGCCACCGGTCCGCGGCAATCGTCACAAGACATCCGAGTCGTTGCTAGCACCGGAGGGCATAGAGGTCCACATGGCCCCACCAGCTGCGCGAGGCGGCTGGGAAGACGGCTGCATTGAGACTTGATGGAATCCGCCACGCGAGATTCACGAACTCTTCCCGGTGCGACCCAATCGATGAGAACCCTCGATCTAACTGAGGCATCCGCCTTCCTGCGCATGCATCCGGAGACGCTACGTCGACTCGCCGCCGCAGGGGAGATTCCCAGCGCCAAGCCGGGAAAGCACTGGGTCTTCATCGACGAGGACTTGGCCAACTGGCTGCGCTCACGCTACGCTGAGACGGCGCGGGCGGCAGAGCCACGAGGGCAACCGACATGCTCTACCGCAGACCAAACAGCCGCAGGTGGTGGGTGCGATTCACCACGCCAAACGGCAAAAAAGTACGCCAGTCTACTGGCACCGAAGACAAGAAGGCTGCCGAGGAGTACGAAGCGCAGCTGAAGCAGGAGCGCTGGCGCGAGGAGCGCCTTGGACAGCGCCCCCGCCACACCTGGCAGGAGGCCGTGGTCCGCTGGATCGAGGAGACGGCACACAAGGCGAGCCACGAGGACGATCTCTGTCACTTGCGATGGCTGGACCCGCATCTGGCCGGCCTCGTGTTGGATGACATCGACCGCGATCGCTTGGATCAGATCGCGCGCGCAAAGCGTCAGGACGGCGCCTGCAACGCAACCGCCAACCGGATGTTGGCGCTCGTGCGCGCCATGCTCCGGCGTGCCGAGCGTGAATGGGGGTGGCTGGAGCGCGCACCCTCCGTCCGGCTGCTGCCGGAGTCGAAGCAACGGATTCGCTGGCTGACCCACGAGGAAGCGGAGCGACTCATCGCGGAACTGCCCGAGCATCTGGCCGACATGGCGCGCTTTAGTCTGTCCACGGGGCTGCGTGAGGCGAATGTGACCGCACTCGAGTGGAGCCAGGTGGATCTTGAGCGACGCGTCGCCTGGATCCATCCGGACCAAGCCAAGGCGCGAAGGGCGATCGGCGTGCCCCTCAATACCGACGCCGTCCTGATCCTGCGGCGTTGGGAGCACCGGCACTCGCAACGGGTCTTTGCCTATCAGAGGCGCAATAGCCGGGGTGCGATGGAATGGACGCCGATCACCAAGGCCGGAACGGCCGCCTGGAAGAAGGCCTTGAAACGGGCTGGAATCGAGGATTTTCGCTGGCACGACCTACGTCATACCTGGGCCTCGTGGCATGTGCAGTCCGGCACACCGCTGCATGTGCTCCAAGAGCTGGGCGGCTGGACCAGTTTCGAGATGGTCCGCAAGTACGCTCATCTCGCGCCCGAGCATTTGGCGGCGCATGCCGCCCGGATCGAGACCGGCCTCCGCGTGCTGGACGCGGGCTCGCCCGGAGCGGCCGAGGCGCTGGAAATGCGCTCAACCTGTGATCTGGAAGACACTGGCGTAGCAACGGGGTGCGGAAAGAGCGCACATTTTCCGGCACACCCCAACGTCGCGATAACAAAAAAGGGATACACCGCATGATGTATCCCTTTGATGTTAAATCGTTAATTTGGTGCGCCCTGTGCGACTCGAACGCACGACCACCTGATTAAAAGTCAGATGCTCTACCAACTGAGCTAAGGGCGCGAAAGGCTGGTCATTATAGTCTGCTCTTTTGCTTTTTCAAGAGCGGATGAGCCGGCCAATTGGATCCGCCAGATCACTCAGGGTGTCCCGCGGCTGATGCGTTCGAGTCGGCTCTTGGCGAGTCTGGCCTCTGTGGTGTTTGGATAGGTGCGGATGACCTGCTCTAAGGTCGCCTTGGCCTGGTCCAAGTCGCGCTGCTCGAATTGGATGAAACCGATCTTCAACATGGCGCCAGGGACCTTGGGACTGCTCGGGTTGAGCTGGACGAGGCGATCGTACTCGGCCATGGCGGATGGATAGTCGCGCAGGACATAGTAGGTCTCGCCGAGCCAGTAGCGGGCGTTGTCGGCGAACTCGCCCTGGGGATAGCGACGCAGCAGCTCGTTGAAGGCGGCCTTGGCTTCCTCGTACTTGCGGTCTTTGAGCAGCTCGAAACCATGGCTGTAGAGATCCCGCTCGCTACCGCCGATGGTCTCGGGCGAGGGCAGCGAGGGGATGCCAACCGCGCCAGGGCTGGAAGGCGTCGGCGCCACCACTGGCGCATCCGACGGCTGCGCGCCAGCCGGCGGAGACAGCGCGCCGCCGCTGGCATCCACCATGCCCGGCGGCAGCGGCGGCTGGGCTTCACCATTGCCCGCGGGGCTCCCGAGCGGCGTGGCCTGACCGCCACTGAGCGACCGGTTGAGACGCGAGTCGATATCCAGGAATTGATCGCGTTGCTGGCGCTGGAGCTTTTCGATGTCGAAACGCTGCTGCTCGACCATGCCACGCAACTCTTGCATCTCAGTCTGCAGACGCTGCACCTGCAGCAGCAGATCGGAGCCGCTCTGGTTCTCCAGGATGCGTTCGAGGCGGCCGACACGCCCCTCCAAGACCTGATCAGCGTGGGCGAGCGTGGTCGTCAATCCCATGACAGCCGCCGCTGTCAGCAAGGTCGCGTGCAAGTGAGACTTCATAACGTGGCTTCCCATCAATACTGGATGATGACGCGACGGTTCTGACGCCAGGATTGCTCATTGTGACCGAGCCCCGCGGGGCGCTCCTCACCGTAGCTCAGCGTCGCCATCTGGTCTGGTCGCACCCCTTCGGCGAGCATGAAGCGACGCACGGCTTCCGCGCGCTGGTCGCCAAGCGCCAGGTTGTATTCGCGCGTTCCCCGCTCGTCCGTATGACCTTCGAGGGTCACGCGCGTCTCCGTATGACCGCCGAGATAGCGCGCGTGCGTGCGCATCAGGGGGAGAAATTCCTGCTTGATCTCGGCCGTGTCGTAGTCGAAATAGATGGTGCGATTGAAGAGTGGATTCGCTGGGTCCTCCCAAGGACCGGCGTACGTGGGTTTGATCGGCTCGACCGGTGTCGTGACGGCATCTTCCCGAGTGACGCGGGGCAATGGCGCTGGAGGCGCGACCGGGACCGACTCGGGCAACGGCTCCCTTGGTGTGCTCGCGCAGCCGGTCAGGGCGAGTACGAGCACGAACAGCGCAAGGATCGGAACTTGGAATCTTGAAAGGCCACGCATGGTGCTGGGCTCCTCAGCGCATGAAGGGGGACCAGGCCGGCTCTCGCACCTGCCCCGAGTCTTGGGATAGACGTTGGCTCCCGCCACCCTCGACGGAGGCGGCGGCCAAGACGCCCCGGTCGCCATGAATGGTGGCGTAAATTACCATGCTGCCGTTGGGCGCGAAACTCGGGGACTCGTCCAGATCGCCGCTGCTGAGCAGACGGGTGGTCCCGCGACCGGTGTCCAGCACCGCGATGCGAAAGGCACCATTGATGCGCGTCACCATGGCGATCGAGCGGCCGTCCGGCGAATAGGAGGCGCGGCCATTGTAGTCGCCGTCGATGCTGACCCGCTCGGCCGCCCCGCCGGATGCGGACATCCGATAGATCTGCGGGCTACCGCCCCGGTCCGAGGTGAAGATGATGGAGCGGCCGTCCGGCGACCAGGACGGCTCGGTGTCAATGGCGTAGTGGTCGGTCAGCCGGATCAGCTCGCGGCTGAGCAGGTTGAGCGTGTAGATATCCGGATTCCCATCCTTGGACAGGGTCATGGCGAGACGCGTGCCATCCGGAGAGAAGGCCGGCGAACCATTGATGCCCGGGTAGCTGGCGAGCAGCTCGCGGCGGCCGGAATCGAGCTCCTGCACATAGATCGCGGGGCGTCGGTTCTCGAACGAGACATAGGCGATGCGGCGGCCGTCCGGGGACCAGGCGGGCGACATGATGGGCTCACCCGAGGAGACGATGGTCTGCGGGTTGTAGCCGTCGGCGTCCGACACGCGCAGGGTCACCTTGAGGCTATCCCCGCTGCCGGTCGAGGTGATGTAGGCGATCCGCGTCGCGGCCACGCCTTTCTGGCCGGTCAGCTTCTCGTAGATCATGTCCGCGATGTGGTGGGCGGTGGCGCGCAGGCCGTTCTTGGTGCTCAGCATGCTGGTGCTGGCCAGCTCGGTCCCGCGGAAGACATCGTAGAGGCTGAAGCTCACCCGAAAGCCGGTCGCATCGGTCTCGACGCGGCCGATGACCAGGTTGTTCATCCCGAGCAGACTCCAGTCGCGCAGGTCCACATCCGCATGCGTGGTCGGCATGTCGAGCATGTCGCGCGTCGGCATGGGCTTGAACTTGCCGGTGCGGGCCAGGTCCGCGCTGATGATGGCGGCGACATCGATCGGCGGAATGAGGCCTTCCGAGACACCGAAGGGGACGACGGCGATGGGCTGCGCGGCCTCGACACCGCCGGTGATCTGGATGTTCAGACGTGGCGCGGCCGAGGCGAGCGCTACGCCGCACAGGCTCAGGGCGGCGGCGAGGAGGATGCGCAGCAAGCGCGTTGTTCGGCTCATGGTGCGGTATCTCGAGGCTTGAAGGTGAAATCGAAGTCGCGGAAGAATTCGAAGGGTGGACCTGATGGCACTCGCAGTGGCGAGGCTTTGTAAACGGCAGCGATCACGGATTGGTCGAACGCGGTGTTACCGCTACTCCCGGCAAGCCGGACGCTATTCGGCACCACCTCGCCGGTCGCGAGCAAACGCAACGAGACTTTCGTTTCCAGATTCACATCGTTAGCTGGTGGACGGACCCAATATTGGCCAACTCGATCCCGGATCGCCGCGATGTAAGGCTCCGCTTCCCGCTCAATCTGCTCCCAAGCAAGCTGGGACAGCAAATCCTCTTCGCGCGACCGTTGAGCCTCCTGGGCCGCGGCACGCTGCGAATCCACGGCCGCCTGCTCGCGCGCCTGCTGCTCGCGACGGCGCTGCTCGACCTCTTCCGCAAGGCGGCGCTGCTCGTCCTCCGCCAGCCGCTGGGCCTCCTCGGCAATGCGCTGCTGACGCTCGGCCTCCAGCCTGGCCTGCTCCTCGGCGGCGCGCTGCTCGGCTTCCTTGCGCAGACGCTCGCGCTCGGAGGCCATCTGCCTGGCCGCCTCCTCCGCGCGCAGGCGCTCCGCCTGCGCCCGCGCACGCGCCTCGGCGGCCTGGCGTTCCTCGTCGGCCTGACGGCGGGCGAGTTCCGCGGCCTGACGGCGTGCCTCCTCCTCGGCGCGCAGCTGCTCCGCTTTGGCCTGCTCGCGTGCGGCTTGGGCGCGTCGTTCCTGCTCGGCCTGGCGGCGCGCGGCCTCGGCCTGACGTGTCGCCTCGGCCTGCGCCGCCCGGCGCTGCTCTTCGGCCGCCTGGCGCTGCGCGGCTTCCTGAGCGCGCTGAGCCTCTAGCTGGGCTTGTCGCCGCGCCGCTTCCTCGGCCTCGCGCTGGGCGGCCTGCTCAGCTTCGCGCTGGGCGGCCTGCTCAGCCTCGCGCCGTGCAACCTGCTCAGCCTCGCGACGGACCTGCGCCTCGCGCTGCGCCTCAGCCTCGCGCTGCGCCGCAAGTTCCGCTTGGCGCTGCGCCTCCTCGGCCGCCAGTCTCCGCGCCTCGATCTCGGCCGCATCCGGCTCGGGCGGCGCCTCGGGGGCCGCGGCACCATCCGCTTGCAGGGCCTGATCCGCTGGCGGCCGCGCCGTCTCGGATTCGATCTCGGCGACGAGCGCGTCCAGGGTGCGGTCGGAGACGATGGTTGCCTTGACGACGCGCGCCTTGGCGCCGGCATCCACCGCCGGGCGGGTCAGGTTGACGCCCAGGAACAGGAGCATCGCAAAGACGAGATGCAGCCCGAGCGACCAGTAGAAGGCGCGCCGATTGCGGCGCAGGATCTCCCACATGGCTAGCGCTCACGGCGCTCCGGGGGCACGGTGATCAGCCCGACCTCCGGCGCACCCGCGGCTTGGGCGATGACCATGGCACGCACCACACGGCCATAGTCGACTCGGTTGTCCGCCCGCACCAGGATGGGCGTGTCCGGGCGGTATTCGAGCACGGTGCGAATCCTGTCGAAGAGGATCTGATCGCTCGCCGGCTGATTCTTCTCCGTGCCGACATCCACGTAGTAGTCGCCGAATTCGTCCACGGTGATGACGACCGACTCGGTGGTCGGGCTCGCGAGCCCGCCCGCCTTCTCCTGCGGCAGACTCACCTTGACGCCCGAGGTGATCAGGGGCGCCGTCACCATGAAGATGACCAGCAGCACCAGCATCACATCGATGTAGGGCACGACATTGATCTCGGCCATCAACCGGCGGCGGTTGCGGCGGCGCATATGCTTGACCATGGCAGCAGGCTCCGGGCGACTCAGCCGCGGCCTTGACGCTGGAGCAGGGTGGAGAACTCTTCGACGAATTCCTCGTACCTGTTATTGATGCGCTCGACCTGGTTCGCGTAACGGTTGTAGGCGATGACCGCCGGGATGGCGGCGAAGAGTCCGATCGCCGTTGCGACCAGGGCCTCCGAGATACCGGGCGCGACCAGCGCCAACGTAGCCTGCTCCACATTTCCCAGTGCGTGGAAGGCCTGCATGATTCCCCACACGGTGCCGAAGAGCCCGACATAGGGGCTGGTCGAGCCGACCGTCGCGAGGAAGGCCAGGTTGGTCTCCAAGCGATCCATCTCACGGCTCATGGCCACGCGCATGGAGCGCTCCGCCCCCTGCAGCACCGCCATCATGTCATTGCCCTCGGTTTTGCGCAGGCGGACGAACTCCTTGAAGCCGGCGCGGAAGATCGACGCCAGACCCTGACTGCCCTTGCCCTTCTCGCTGAGCTCTTTGTAGAGCGCGCTGAGATCTCCGCCTGACCAGAACCGCTCCTCGAAGGCGTTCGCGGTCTTGCGCGCGGCGCCGAGGACCCGGGCACGGTCGAGAATCATCGTCCAGGAGATGACGGATGCCACCAACAGGACGGCCAACACCAACTGAACGACGAAGCTCGCGTTGAGCACCAGGCTCAGCAGCGACAGATCGGTACTCATTGCAGATTACTCCGTGGGCGCGTGCAGTTGACGCGCGAGACCAGACAGGATTCCGTTGACGAGGAAGTCAGGCATGCGCCGTGGACGCAAGGTCGCGGCATCCAGGCAAACCACCTTGACGCGTCCCTGGCAGCAGCAGCGTTGATCGGTGGCACGCACAACGCTCTGCTCGAACTCCAGGCTTGCGCCTCCGCGCCGCGCCAGTGCCGACCTCACGGTCAAGCGGTCATTGAAGCGCGCGGGAAAGAGGTAATCCAGCGTCAGGTCGCGCACGGCGAAGAGGAGATCGTGATGCTCGCGCAGCGCATCCTGCTCGAACCCGAGGGCACGCAGCCACTCGGTGCGCCCGCGCTCCATGAAGCGCAGATAGTTGGCGTAGAAGACCACGCCCGCCGCGTCCGTGTCCTCATAGTAGACTCGCACGGGCCAGTCGAAGGTCGCGCCAAGGTCCTCGCTAGAGCCAGAGTCGTCTGAGCGAGCGTGATTCGAGGAAGATGCATCGGAAGGAGTCATACGTCGGAACAAATCATGTGTCAGAACAAATCATGTGTCAGAACAAATCATGTGTCAGAACAAATCATGTGTCGGAACAAGTCATGTATCGGAGTGACTAAGGCAGCGCCGCCCAAAATGCTGGAGTGTATCGAAAAGCACTGGCACAGGCACCTTATCGGAGGTCGACGTCGGCCAAGCCGAGCGTCTTCCCTTCAGTCAACCGACATCGCACACCCACCCATCGCAACAGCGACAACCACAAGGAGTCGAACATGTCAGCCTTGCATGCCCTCAAAGGCAAACGCGGCGAGTATCTCGTCGTGCTGCAATTCGTCCTTTTTTTCGCCTTTATCATCACACCGGCCTGGAATCCGCTCGCGACCCAGGGCGTGATGGAGGCGATCGCACCCCTACGCTGGGGTGCCTTAGCTTTGTTCGGGCTGGTCGCCCTCGCCTTCGGCGGCCTGGGCTCGATGCACATCCGCGACTACCTCACCCCGCTCCCCTACCCCGTCGACCACAGTCAACTGGTGCAGCACGGCGTCTATTCTCTGGTGAGGCATCCGCTCTATAGCAGCCAACTCTTCGCGGCCTTCGGCTGGACGCTCTACAGCCTCAGCCTCACCCACCTGGCCATCCTGGCGGTTGGCTTCTTCTTCTTCGACTACAAGGCGGGCAAGGAGGAAGGCTGGCTCACGGAGCGGCATCCCGAGTATGCGGACTATGCGCGGCGGGTGAAGAAGTTCGTACCTTGGGTCTATTAGCGGAGCACGGCTCGCCAGTCGCACTGCGCGCCGCGGCGGATGGTCCCGACCGGTCGGCCACTCAGGCCAATTCGGCGAGCGACCCGACAGGTGGCTCGCAATGGGTTCCACGGCAGCGGTAGATGCACGGACGATCGCCCGCCCGCATCGCCGCCAGGGTGCCCGGGAGCCTGGTCTGAGACGCCGGGATGGCGAGGACGAGCCGATGGGGTCGGTAGCCCTGCTGGGCCTGCCTTTGCCAGGTTTCCAAGCGGTCGTCCGACGCACGGATCACCATCACCTCGGGCGGCTGCAGGTGCTCCTCCAGCGCCATGAGGAGCATGGCGTGCGCGTAGGGCATGCGCCGCATGGATGCGGCGGCAAGTTTGAGGGCGCCCGCCGCCGCATTCAGGTATCTCGGCTCGCCGATGAGGTGCCCCAGGCGCTGCAGTGCAAAGGCCGCGACGCCGTTGCCCGAGGGCATGGACTCATCGGCCAAGGGTTTCGGGCGATGGATGAGCGGCTCATGGTCGTGCCCGGTCAGCCAGAAGCCGCCCTGCTCGGGATCCTGGAACTGCTCCAAGAGGACCTCGGCGAGGTCGATGGCAAAGTCCAGACGATCTCCCGACCAGCGTGTCTGGAGCAGCTCCAGCAGGGCATCGATGAGGTTGGCGTAGTCGTCCAGGTAGGCGTTGAGATGGGCGATGCCGTCCCTGTAGGTCGCGCGCAGACGCCCTTGCCGCCATAGCGTGGCGCGTATGAAGCGCAGCGCCTGCTCGGCGGATTCGAGATAGTCGGGGCGGTCGAAGACCCGTGCCGCGCGCGCCATCCCCTTGACCATGAGGGCGTTCCAGGCGGTCAACACCTTGTCGTCACAACCGGGGCGCACACGGCGCTCGCGTGCCGCGAACAGGGTCGCGCGGGCGCTGGCGAGCAGGGCATCGACCTGCGCCTCGCCAAGCCCCAGACCCCCCGCGACCGCTTGCGGCGACCTGCGCCCATGCAGGTGCCAGCGCCCCTCGAAACCGGCGGGCTGGTCGAGCCCATAGACGGCGGCAAAGGGGGCATCTTCCGCCGGACTCAGCAGCGCGCGAACCTCATCGCGGTCCCAGAGGTAGAACGTGCCCTCATGGCCCTCGCTGTCGGCGTCCAGGCTCGAGTAATAGCCTCCCTCGGGCGACTGCATCTCCCGCATCACCCAGTCGGCCGTGGCTTCCGCCGCATGACGAAAGATCGGCTCGCCGCTCGTCGCGTAGGCGTCGCTGCAGAGGGCGAGCAGCGGCCCGTTGTCGTAGAGCATCTTCTCGAAGTGCGGGATCATCCAGCGCGCATCCACCGAATAGCGATAGAAACCGCCGCCGAGCTGGTCCAGGAGACCGCCGCGGACCATGCGCTCCAGGCTGAGGGTCGCCATCCGCAGCGGTCCCGGCACTGACCCGACGCCTGCCGCGCCCGCGGCATGCCGCCTGAGCAAGAACTCCAGGTCGGGCGCGTGGGGGAACTTCGGCGCCGCGCCGAAGCCGCCATGCTCGGTGTCGAAAACCTCGGCCAACTGCGTGACGGCGGCGTCCAGTAGCGCCGCCTCCGGCAGGCTCTGGCCCATGGTCGGCTCCAGCTTCGCCATCGCATCCATGAGGGCGGCATTCTGCGAACGGATGGCATCGCGCTGCTCGCGATAGGCACGCTCGACGCTCGCCAACAGCTGCGCGAAAGATGGCATCCCGTGGCGCGGCTCGGGCGGGAAATAGGTCCCGGCAAAGAAGGGCCGATGATCGTCCGGGGTCAGGAAGACGGTCAGCGGCCAGCCGCCCGCACGCTGGGTCAGCAGCTGGTGGGCCGTCTGATGGAGACGGTCGAGATCGGGCCGCTCCTCGCGGTCGACCTTGATGTTGACGAAGAGCCGGTTCATCAGCGCCGCCGTCGCTGGGTCCTCGAAGGACTCATGCGCCATCACATGGCACCAGTGGCAGGCCGCGTAGCCGATCGACAGGAGGATGGGGCGATCCTGCTCACGCGCGAGGGCGAGCGCCTCCTCGCACCAGGGCCACCAATCGACCGGGTTGTGGGCGTGCTGCTGGAGGTAGGGGCTGGTGGTTGTCGCCAGCCGGTTGGTCTGCGCGGCCACGCGGGCATCGGACGGGGACATGGCGGATCCTCCGGGGTCTGGTTGACGACGGCTCGCGCCGCTTCAACCGAGAGTGGGTTGCCTCGCCGCGGCTTTCCATGGCAAGGCCAGCCGCCGCCGCTTCTGATAGTCTTCATGGGTTAACCACAGACCGCACTCACCCCCAACCGGGAAGCCGACATGAAACCTCAGCCACTCATCCTGCGCAAAGATCAGGAGCGCCGCCTCCTTGCCGGCCATTGCTGGATCTACAGCAATGAAGTCGATACCCAAGCCACGCCATTGAAGGGTCTGGAGCCGGGGCAGCCCGTGGAGATCCTCAGCCGGCAGGAGCGCTGGATCGGCCACGGCTATGCCAACCCGCACGCGCTGCTGTGCGCCCGCATCCTGAGCCGGGACCGGGATCATCCGCTCAGCCCAGCACTCTGGCTGAAACGGATTCACGACGCACTGCAACTGCGCCAGCGTCTGCACCAGGCGCCGTTCTACCGGCTGGTGTTCGGGGAGAGCGATGGTCTGCCGGGGCTGGTCGTGGACCGCTATCAGGACCTGCTGGCGGTGCAGATCACCACGGCTGGGATGGAGCGTGTGCGCGGTGAGATCCTGGCGGCGCTGGAGCAGGTCGTGCGTCCCAAGGCCATCGTGCTGCGCAACGACACGGCCGTGCGCGAGCTGGAGGGACTCGATCAGGGCGTGGAGTGCGTGCTCGGCGAGCCCACGGACGAGCTGACGCTGACCGAGCATGGCCTGGAGTTTCGCATCTCGCCCATGACCGGACAGAAGACGGGCTGGTTCTTCGACCAAGCCGAGAACCGCGCGCGCTTGGCCCGCTATGGTGTCGGCGAGCGGGTGCTGGATGTGTGCAGCTACATCGGCGCCTGGGGCTTGCGTGCGGCCGCGCTGGGGGCCTCCGAGGTGACCTGCGTCGATGTCTCGCACCAGGCGCTCGAGCGCGTGGCGGACAACGCGGCGCGCAATGGACTCGATCGGCAGGTGCATCACCGCCAAGGCGACGCCTTTGAAGTCCTGCGCGCGCTGCGCGACGAGAACCGGCGCTTCGACACGGTCATTCTGGATCCGCCGGCCTTCATCAAGCGTCGCAAGGACGAGAAGGAAGGCACACAGGCCTATCAACGGCTCAATCGGCTCGGCATGGAGCTGTTGGAGCCGGGTGGTCTGCTCGTCACCTCCTCGTGCTCCTTCCACATGGGGCGCGATGCCTTTCTGCACGCTGTCCAGCAGGCGGCGCGGCGCGCTGGCCGCAGCCTGCAGGTGCTGGAGGTCGGTCAGCAAGCCCCGGATCACCCGGTTCACCCCGCCATCCCGGAAACGGCGTATCTCAAGACGCTGTTTCTCCGTGTCCTACCCAGCTTCTAGCGCGACACCAGCGCCACACGCGGAAGGCCTATCGGTGAAGAAGATAGATTTTTCTCAGCGTCTTACATAGACTTTTTGGCACTGGTTACGAGCTTTACGACACGACGACATGCCTGCTACAGGACCCGGCCTATGAACGCTGAAATACCGCCCGCACACGCCATCGAAACCCTTCATCACGCGCCGTCGCCGGCCCCGTCGACTCGGCGGCGGCTCGTCCGCGCGACCGGCGCACTCACCTTGATCGCCCTCCTTGGCTTGGCGGGCTGTGCCACCCCGCCTCCGCCGACCCAATATGTCGGTCCCGTGGATCGGGTGGTCGTCAAGAAATCCGCGCGCAAGCTGGAGCTCGTCAGTAGCGGCAAGGTCGTTCGGGAGTACCGCGTCGCCCTCGGCGGCTCGCCGGTCGGACACAAGTTCCGCGAAGGGGATCAGCGCACGCCAGAAGGCACCTATGTGCTGAACTGGCGCAATCCGAACAGCAACTATTACAAGGCGATCCACATCTCCTATCCCAATGAGCGGGATCGGCACGTCAGCCGCCAGCTCGGTTACAGCCCGGGCGGCATGATCATGCTCCATGGCTTGCCGAACTACATCCAATCCGAGAGCATGCGTCGCCAATATAGCAGCCGCGATTGGACGCACGGCTGCATTGCTTTACAAAACAGCGATATGGACGAGATCTGGCGGATGGTGCGGGACGGCACCCCGATCCAGATCACGCCCTGATCGGAGGCGCGCTCACCCCCCCT
>NZ_NRRF01000081.1 GCF_016583565.1 Thiocystis violacea
GTACCCGTTATGTTTGCCAGATGCCCAATTACTTGGCACTGATTCACCTGGCTTGCGCACAAATCTTATTCCGAAAACTCCAAGAAACCTAAAGTTTAAGCAAACTATGTTCCGGATATCTTCTAAGGCGAGCAAGAGCGACGCCCATTGCGGCCCCTCGCAACCGGCATGAATCGCCCAGCCGCCGCCTCGGTCGTGCCCACTCAGCTCGCCCAGGGGAATTCGGCGCTGCGCGCGGATCGTCACGAAGATGCTATCTGCCACTATGCTCACTTGCTGCTGACGGCGCCCGAGCTGTCAGATACACTAGCCGTTGCCGACAACTTGGCGCTCGCCCGTGAACGCCATCGCCAGGCCCGCGCCGCCGCCATGCACCCACGCGTCGCCGTTTGCGGTTGGAACCTAGCTACTGACGGCGCCGAGCGCGTCGATACCCTCGCCCGACTCTATAACACCCAAGCCGAGGTCGAGATCATCGGTTGTATCTTCCCGCAAGGGAGCCGTCAGAGTTGGGCGCCGATCCGAGACACCGCCACACCCACGCACGTCATCCTGATCGAGGACGAAAGCTGCTTCATCCGGCAGGCGCTCGCGCTGGTCCTGGCGCACCCTTATGACTTGGTGCACCTCTCCAAACCGCACATGCCCAACATCTTCGTCGGGCTGCTCTACAAACTGCTCTGGGGCGCGTCGGTCCTGGTCGACATTGACGAGGAAGAGCTCGCCTTCGTGGATGCCACAGAGCCACTCACCCTTGAGCATCTCCTCCAACTCCACGGGGCCGATCTGCAATCGAGCACTGGTTGTCCGTGGGAACGGCTCCCAGCCGCGACGCAGGCCTCGCAAACGATTGAGACGGCCCGCGCAGTGCCTTCAGGCCGCTCCCACGACGCAACTCTCGGCCCCTTGACCGGCTCCATCTGGACCCATCTCGCCGTTGGGCTTGCCAACTCCTTCGACGGTCTCACCGTCGCCAATCGCGCCCTGCAGCAATGCTACGGCGGTACCATCGTCCACCATGCCCGCGACGAGAACCGCTTTCAGCTTTGTGCGCAGCGCCGACAGCGCGCCCGCGAGCAGCTCGGCATCGCCCAAAGCCAGCAGGTCATCCTCTTGCTCGGCAATCCGCTCCAGCGCAGGGAACTCCTCGGAACTGGTCACGCTCTGGCGAGCCTTGACCGCCCCAATGTACTCTTCCTTATAGCGGACTCCATTCCCGCATTACCCCAGAGTCTTCACAGTGGCTTGCGCGCCATTCCCGGTCTGCGGACCCATTTCCTTGAGGTTTCATGCTTCGAGAACGCCCCAGACCTGTTGGCCTCTGCCGACATCGTCCTTTTCATGCACGAGCCGGCTTCTCAGACGGCTCGGTTCCAGACTCCTAGCCCGCTCAGTGACGCGCGCGTCATGGGCTTGACCCTGCTTGCCGAGCCGACACCAGACCTGGCCGATCTCGTCGAGAGTGGTGCCGTGATACCGGTAACGCGCGACACCCTAGTGCCGGTGCTCCGTCAAGCGCTCGACCAGGCAGGCGCCGCGGATGCCCCTGAATTCCTGCGACAACTCTCCTTCGAGGCCAATCGTGCGGTCCTGAAATCGCTTATGGACTCACGCCTGCGCCAGCGCGCGCGAAGGCTCGCGCCCGAGCTTGAGCGCCTCTGTGCGTCGTCACTCCTTGGCTCGTTCCTCAGAACACTGCCCCGGGCGAGAACCGCCCACCGCGATGGGGTCTCGATCATCATCCTTACCCTGAATGGTGCCGCACTGCTGGCCCGTCTGTTGAAAACCTTCTTCGCCACCAACACCCATCGCCCAGTCGAGCTGATCATCATCGACCACGATGCCTGTGGTGATCCAAGCGACGACACCGAGGCGGTCATCGGCCGCTATCGCGACCAAGGCGACATCTGGTATATCCAGCGCGGCGCCAACTACAGCTTCTCTGCCTCGTGCAATCTTGCCGCCGACTGGGCGCGTTACCCCAAGCTGCTGTTCCTGAACAACGACATCATCTATACCGCCGATGCTCTGCCCATCGCGCTCCGCAAGCTCGCCGACCCGGACATCGGCATCGTCGGCATTCGTCTTGACGATGATCCCGACAGCCTCCCACCGGGTCAGGAGCCAGGTATCCAGCATCTTGGAATCGAATTCCCCTGGAGCGAGCAGCGCGGCTATCATCATCCCAGGCAGATTCGTCATCCCAGTCTCAAGGCCTACTTAGCGCAGAGCGTAGCATCCCGTGGGAGCGATTCGAGATCGCGATCGCCGGCCCACTCGTTAGCTGAATCCAACGAGCTAGAAGACCGCATGGGATGCGGCGAGGAAGGAGCTGAATCGATCGAGCTTTCTCAAGGATCTGGTCAGCCCGCCGTCACCGGCGCCTTCCTGCTTTGCCGCAAACGCGACTTCGAGCGATTGGGCGGATTCTCGACCGACTACGACTACGGGTTGGAAGACATCGATTTCTGCCTGCGTATGAGCCGCGATCGCAGCAAGACTTCTTGGTGTTTGACCCGCATCGGCTTGCAGCACGCCGAGAGCAGCACGCGCAAGCGCGATCACAAGCTCACCAGCGAGCGCATCGAACGCAACCATCGTCGATTCAAGGCCCTCTGGAGTGCGCAGGTCCGCGAGTTGGCGGCCCGGTCAACGCCCCATCCCGAGGAACGCTCAATCGCCTCCGTGGCCCACTTGTCGAGCCAAGTCACGTCCCGCAAAGCGAACACGCCCTCGCCGCCGTCGCACCTGAACCTACTCTTCGTCCTGCCCCAGGCCCTTGACAGCAACAGTGGCTACCATGTCCAGCTGCATGCCGCTCAACTCCAGGCGTGCGGTGTGGACTGCAGGGTCGTTGTGCCTGACGTCCACCACGTCGAGTCCACCACTGTACTCACTGACGTGCTCGGCGCCTGTTCCTACACCCAGGCCCTGACGAACGGGCGGACAGCCCTCTTCAGCGATGGGCGCGGCCCCGACTTGATCCATGCCTGGACTCCGCGCGAGTGTGTGCGCCGTTTTGTCGAGGCATTTCGCGAGCGCTCGCCCTGTCCGCTGCTCATCCATCTGGAAGACAACGAAGAGTATCTAACCGAGGCCACGCTCGCCCACAGCTTCGCTGAACTGGCACGCCTGTCGCTCGAAGACCTCGACACACGTATCCCCGCGCATCGCTATCATCCGCTGCGCGGGCGCCGGTTTCTCGATCAGGCCGATGGCCTGACCCTGATCGTCGACACGCTGGAGCGCTTCAATACCCGTGGCGTTCCATCACTGGTGTTGTCCGCGCCGGTCGACGAGCGCCTCTTCCATCCACGCCCGCAGAACCGCGCGCTGCGACATCAGCGCGGCATTCCCGACGATTATTGTGTGCTGGCCTACACCGGAAACGTCCATGCGGCGAACAAGGCCGATGTCGCCGAACTCTATCGCGCCGTGGAACGGCTCAACCAGCAAGGTCATCCCACCGTCCTGCTACGCACCGGATTGAACGGCAAGGGCACCGAGGACGCTATCGTCCCGTCGCCCCATGTGCATGAACTTGGCTGGGTGGCGCGCGAACAGGTGCCCGAGATCCTCGCGGCGGCTGACGTGTTGGTGCAGCCAGGCGAGCCGGGGGCGTTCAACGATCAGCGGATTCCCAGCAAGCTGCCAGAGTTTTTCGCGATGGGGCGCCCCGTGGTGCTGGCGCGCAGCCATGTCGGGCGCAAGGTGAGACACGGACAGGATGCCTTCATTCTGGAATCCTCCACGGCTGAGGCGATGGCTCAAGCTGTCCGCACCCTCCAGCGCGATGCGCGGTTGCGCGAACAATTGTCCAGCGGGGCATGGCACTTTCATGAGCGCCGGTTGCGTCTGTCTGAGACGCCGCTGTTGGATTTCATTCAGGCAAGCGTGAATTCTAGCATCAAACCACGAGGCGTTGACGCATGGTCGCGTATATCGCAAGCCCCGAGATCAATGGTCATAAACACTCGCCTTGCGGACTTAAAAGATAGCCATACCGGCGAGCGATGCGTGCTTGTCGCCAACGGTCCCTCGCTCAATCGGATGGATCTGTCCTTCCTCAAGCGCGAGATCTGTATCGGCATGAACAAGATCTATCTTGGCATCAAGAAATTCCGGTTCTATCCGCGCTACTATGTCGCGGTCAATCTCAAGGTGGTAAATCAGGCCGCCAATGAGATCAAGGCGCTGACGTGCCGCAAATTCATTGGTCAAGGTGCAGCCCAGGACGTTCTGCGCGAGGACGCACTTACCTACCTCGTACGCACGCATGCCTACGAACTTGACAATAACGGCATTAAACGTCCAGGCTTCTGCCGCGACATCGCCAGGGAAGGCATGCACGAGGGTTGGACTGTCACTCACGCAGCCCTGCAAGTGGCCTATTATCTTGGCTTCACAGAGGTAGTCATCATCGGTATGGATCATCGTTACGAGTACAGCGGCAACCCGAACGAGGCATGTGTACTCGATGGTGCCGATCCCAACCATTTCAGTCCCGACTATTTCGGCGGTGGTCAGACCTGGGATAATCCCGACCTTGCGCATTCAGAAGAGTCCTACCGCCTCGCCCGACGGGAATATGAAAAAGCTGGCCGTCGCATCATCGATGCCACTCTTGATGGTGCTTGCACTGTCTTTGAAAAGGGCGACTACCGTGCCGTCTTCGGGCTTCAAGGATGAACAATACGTTTTCCTAATCTGGCCGAACCCGAATCGCGAACGTTTGGAGTATCCCTGTGGGCAAGAAACGCAAACACAAGAAATTAAAGCACCGTAAGGCTGCCTCGGGCAGGGCACGGCAATCGGTTTCGCCATCCATGTTCCTACTTCTGGCCCAGCACAAAGATGCTGCTCCTGTCATTGCCAGATAGCTGAGTATTCCTCGAGAACCTAGTGGTCTCGTATGGAAGTCCTGGTACCGTTTTCAGTTAGGTCTGCGCCCAGGAACCGTCTTTCGAAATCCGGCAGATACGCTTCCAGACTGGTTTTCGGCGCATTGAGCCAAACGGTCTTATGACTTTAACTCTGCTGCACTAGGTGTGACTCCAGCCCTTTTAAGGTGCAAAAATACAACCTATAAAATCAAATGCTTGGCTGAATAGTCGTTGGTTTTTCATGGTGTCAAACGGAGCCATGGCCGAGATTTCGACAAACCCTAGCCAAGCAGATCAAGTAGTTACGATTGTACACTTTGTGAAACCCTTAAAGGGGTGGGCGTGACGCTTAACCAGCGACTTAGCTATGAGTAATCAACTTTCCACACCAACCGCCCTCATCACCGGCGCCGCTGGCGGTATCGGCTGCGTACTGGTCAAGACCTTCCAGGCAGCAGGCTATCGCGTCATCGCCACCGACCGTATGCTGGAGCCGGCGGACTTGAGTGCCGCGCACTACCTGCAAGCCGATCTGGCGGAGTTGGTCGAGGATTCCGACCGGACTGAGCGTCTGCTCGGTCCGGTGCGTCAACAATTGGCGGGGCAAGGCCTGAACGTCCTCATCAATAACGCGGCCCTCCAGATCCTGGGCGATACCGCGAACCTGACGCGCGCCGACTGGCGTGCCACGCTCGACGTCAACCTGCTCGCGCCCTTCTTTCTCACCCAGGCCCTGCTACCCGAACTCGAAGCCGCGCGCGGCTGTGTGCTCAACATCGGCAGTATCCATGCCCGGCTCACCAAGCGCCGCTTTGCCGCTTACGCCACCAGCAAGGCCGCACTCGGGGCGCTCACGCGCGCCCTGGCGCTCGATCTGGGCGGGCGGGTGCGCGTCCTCAACCTAGAACCCGCGGCCATCGCCACCGACATGCTGACCGCCGGCTTCGCCGCCGACCCCGAGGGCTTGGCGCAGCTTGCCCGTTTCCACCCGTGCGGTGAGATCGGCGCACCGGCAGACCTGGCGCACCTCGCGCTGTGCCTGGTCCAGACCAACAGCCCCTTTTTCACCGGCACTACCATCGGCTTCGATGGCGGCATCGCCGGCTGTCTACACGATCCCGGTTGAACGGCACTATGCGCATCCCCGTCGAAATGCTCGGCCAGTCCGGCTGCAAGCTGTCTTTCCCAGGCGCCACCCTCTATCTGGATCCCTACCTGTCCAACTCGGTCCAGGAGCTGGATGCGCCAGACCTGGAGCGCCAGGTGCCGATCCCCTTCCCACCGCAGTCAGTCACCGACGCCGACTGGGTGCTGCTCACCCACGCGCACATCGACCACTGCGACCCGCACAGCATCCCTAAGCTCGCCCAAGCCTCACCGCAGGCGCGCTTCCTGGTCCCCAGCCCCGTCGCCGCCATCCTGGCGCAGTGGGGCATCCCGGAGGCACGCCTTCAGCTCGCCGAAGAAGCCTGGCTTCCGCTCGCCCCCGGCCTCAAGGCCCGCGCCATCCCCGCCGCCCATCCCGAGATCGAGCGCGACGCCAACGGTCATCTCGCCTATGTCGGCTACCTGCTCGAATACGCCGGCAAGCGCCTCTACCTCGCCGGCGACACCGCCGTGCGCCAAGAAATCATCGATGCTCTCAAGGCAGAAGGCCCCATCCATACCGTCTTCCTGCCCGTCAACGAGCACAACTTTTACCGCGCTCGGCGCGGCATCATCGGCAACATGTCCATCCGCGACGCCTTTGGCCTGGCCGAAGAGATCGGCGCCAAACAGCTCGTGGCCGTGCACTGGGACATGTTCGCCGCCAACGAGACCACGCCCGAAGAGATCCGCGCCGTCTACCAGCGCCAGCGCCCCAAGTTCAGCCTGCTGCTCTCGCCCAACACGCTAAACCTGGCCGACGCCCGTGTCAGCATCATCATCCGCACCCTGAACGAAGCGCGCCACCTCGACGACCTGCTCAACCGCATCGCCGAGCAGCACATCCAGGGCCTTGGCGTTGAGATCATCATCGTCGACTCCGGCTCCACCGACGGCACGCTCGAGATCGCCGAGCGCCACGGCTGCCGCATCCTCCACATCGCGCGCGAGGAATTCTCCTTCGGCCGCTCGCTCAACCTCGGCTGCGAAGCCGCCGAAGGAGATCTCCTGGTTATCACCAGCGGCCACTGCGTCCCGGTCGACCCGCACTGGCTGCAACGCCTCTGCCAGCCGCTGCTGGACAACCGCGCCCATTACAGCTTCGGCCGCCAGCTCGGCGGCGACAACAGCCACTACAGCGAGACGCGCATCTTCAGCAAATACTTCCCCGCTGAACGCGACAACGGCCAAAAGGACTTCTATTGCAACAATGCCAATGCGGCCCTCTGCCACGCCCAGTGGGAGCGCCTCCGCTTCAATGAAGACCTCACCGGCCTGGAAGATATGGAACTCGCCCAACGCTTGGTGCAAAATGGTGGCCAAGTCGCCTATGTCCCGGACGCGCCGGTCTATCACTACCACGAAGAGACCTGGGCCAAGATCCAGCGGCGCTTCGAGCGCGAGGCCATCGCCCTGCAGCGCATCATGCCGCAAGTCCACGTCAACGCCGTCGATGCGTTACGCTACCTAACCACCAGCGTCTATAAAGACTGGCGCAGCGCCTGGTGTGAGGGCAGCTGGCGGAGACACGCCACCAACATCCTGCGTTACCGCTGGCACCAATACCTGGGCGTCTACAAGGGTAACCATCAACATCGCAAGCTCTCGCACAGCGAGAAAGACAAATACTTCTTCCCGGAATAGAGAGAAGCCGCCGCCCATGCCACCCGCCAAACCCCGCATCGTCGCCCTGCTGCCCATGAAGGCTCACAGCGCCCGAGTCAGCGGCAAGAACTTCCGCGATTTTTGCGGCAAGCCCCTGTTCCGCTGGATACTCGACACCCTGCTCAGCATTGCAGACATCGACCGGATCGTCATCAACACCGACGCCCGCGACATCCTCGCCAGCCACGGGCTGGTCGACACCGACCGCCTCCTCATCCGCGACCGCAAACCCGAGATCTGCGGCGACTTTGTCTCCATGAATCTGGTGCTGGCCGATGATGTCGCCAACGTCGACGCCGACATCTACCTGATGACCCACACCACCAATCCGCTGATGAAGGCCGAAACCGTGCAAGGCGCCCTCAACGCCTTTCGTGAGGCCCAGGCCGAGGACCGCGCCGACTCGCTGTTCACCGTCGATAAGATCCAGACCCGCTTCTACCGTGCGGACTGTTCCCCAGTGAACCACGACCCGGACAACCTCATCCGCACCCAGGATCTGGAGCCTTGGTTCGAGGAGAACTCCAACCTCTACCTCTTCACTCGCGACAGCTTCGCCAAGACCCAGGCCCGCATCGGCCAACAACCCATGATGTACGAAAGCGCCAAGTTCGAATCCATCGACATCGACACCCCGGCCGACTGGGACTTCGCCGTCGTCGCCGCCCAACACCTGCTGGAGCAGACCGCATGAAGCAGTTTGCCGCCGTCATCGAACGTTGCCCCCAGACTGGCTATTATGTTGGCTTTATTCCTGGGTTCCCAGGTGCTCACACTCAGGCTGAAACGCTGGACGAATTGCAAGTTAACTTGAAAGAAGTC
The DNA here is from genome assembly GCF_016583565.1 of Thiocystis violacea. GTDB lineage: Bacteria > Pseudomonadota > Gammaproteobacteria > Chromatiales > Chromatiaceae > Thiorhodococcus > Thiorhodococcus violaceus_A. Next base: position 8,517 of record NZ_NRRF01000081.1, read on the forward strand.
ATTGAAATGCTTTTGGAAGATGGCGACCCCGTGCTTGAATCGGAATTTGTCGGTGTGCAGCAGATTGCGGTGGCATGAGCCGTGGGACATATTCCAGTGCTCAAGCCTGGAGAAGTTGTCGCGATTCTATTGCGATTGGGTTTTGTTGAGGTCAGGCAAAGGGGTTCGCATAAGCAGTTCCGGCACCCTGATGGCAGGGGAGCCACCGTCCCTTGTCACTCAGGCCGAGATATCTCGCCACCGCTGTTACGCCAAATCATCAAGGACATTGACCTGACACCCGATTAATTCTTGGCTGATCGGTGACTAGAAAGCCGAAGATTGAAGGATGCGATTTCAAATGATGAAAAACAGCGAAAAGCCCATGAACGTTCTGGTCACCTGCCCACCGATGCTGGGCATGATCGATAGCTTCCAACCCCTGTTCGAGCAACACGGCATGATCGTCACCGCGCCCAAGGTGGTGCAAACGCTCTCGGTCGAGGAGCTCATCGAGCTGGTCCCCCAGCACCACGGCTGGATCATTGGCGACGACCCCGCCACCCGCGCCGTCTTCGAGGCCGGCAAGGCCGGGCAGCTCAAAGCCGCCGTCAAATGGGGCATCGGCGTTGATAACGTCGATTTCGCCGCTTGTAAGGAGCTGGGGATTCCGATCACCAACACGCCCAATATGTTTGGCGCTGAGGTGGCAGATATCGCGATGGGCTATGTCATTGCGCTGGCGCGCGACACCTTCGCCATCGACCGCGCCGTGCGTGCCGGCGGCTGGCCCAAGCCGCGCGGCATCTCCCTGGCCGGCAAGACCGTCGCCCTGGTCGGCTTTGGCGACATCGGCAAAAGCGCCGCCAAACGCCTGCTCGCGGCTGATATGCAGGTCATCGCCTACGATCCCTTTGCGGCCCCCAGCACCCACGAGGCGCCTGAACTGAGCGCAGTCCAGCGGGCAGCCTGGCCGCAGCGGCTGGAGGAGGCCGATTTCATCCTCGTCACCTGCGCGCTCACCGACTCCAGCCGCCACCTGGTCAACGCCGAGACCCTGGCCCAAGCCAAGCCCGGCGTGCGGATGATCAATGTCGGGCGCGGGCCGGTGATCGATGAGGCGGCGCTGGAGGCCGCCCTGCGCGTCGGGCAGGTGCACTCGGCGGCGCTGGATGTCTTCGAGGTGGAGCCGCTGCCGGCGGACTCCTACCTGCGCCAACACCCAAGATGCGTCTTTGGCTCGCATAATGCCTCCAATACGGCGGATGCGGTGGCTCGCACCAGTGAGATTGCCATCGATAAGCTAGCCGAATTCCTGATGGGTAGCCAAGTGGGTTGACCCAATACAGGACAGGAAGACAACCATGAGTACAAAACTTCATGATGTGGATTTCTATGCCTGGACTCAGCAGCAGGTTGATTTACTCAAAGCCGGAAACTGGTCCGAGGTCGATTTTGAAAGCTTGATTGATGAAGTCGAGAGTATGGGTGCGAGTGAACGACGAGAACTCATCAACCGACTGGCTGTATTATTAGCCCATTTTCTCAAATGGCACCATCAGCCGTCGTTTCGCGGCCGCAGTTGGGAGCTCACGCTCAAAGAGCAGCGCCGTCAGTTGCAACGCTTGCTGAACGATAACCCCAGCTTGCGGGCCAGGATCTCTGATTTTATCGGCGACGCCTATGGCGATGCGATTCTGTTGGCCGCAAAAGAGACTGGCTTCGATGAAAGCGCCTTTCCGAATGAGTGCCCTTATGCTCAGAACGATATTTTGAATCTGGAGTTTCATCCTGAGTGATGGATTCAGACGCGGATGAGCGGACTTGACACTCATGTGCTCCATCATCAAGCGGTTGATCGTTCTTGGCTGAACGAGCGCTCAGTGGCAAATCACGCGGAAAATACAGCCTGAATATTTCTCTGGTATCTGTTGGTTGGCGAGATGTTAGCTTTTCAAGACCTTACTCTGTGACCTCTCTCTGTGACCTCTTGTTTTTCGATACGTCATAGACAATGAGCGGTAGATGGTCGAAGAAATGCGCAGTGGGAGACCAGGGCTGTGAAGGTCACGAAAAGTGTAGAAACGTAACCGATTGATTTACCTGCTTTGCGCTGCCTCAAATCCGGTGCTAACCACCGGAGCACCGCCTGGGTGCCCGCGTAAAGTGCTGATTATAAAAGTTGTATTTTCGCACCTTCAAAGCCCTGAGCAGTGGGAGACCCCCTGCTTGACGTTTGTCGGGGCGTAGAAGTTGAGTTCCGTCACTTTCTTGATCCCGCCGGCCTGGAACAGCCTGAGGTACTCCCGTAGGGTGTTGCTCGAAACGCCTGCGAGCCGACAAATCTCCTGGTGTTCAAGACCCTGGCTCTTCAACCACAGGATCTCCATGCGCCGGCGCACTCTTGGATGTGAATGCTCGTAACTCAACTGCTTAATTTTTTTTAAACCCTGCTCAGAAAACTCGATATTGATCATCGGTAGAAAAATGTACAAGGCGTTTACATGTTAGCGACGAGTATATAGCCAGTTAATATGACATCCAGACAGGGATTAATTTTAACCCCGCGCCGCCAGGGCTTTGAAGGTGCGAAAATACAACTTTTATAATCAGCACTTTACGCGGGCACCCAGGCGGTGCTCCGGTGGTTAGCACCGGATTTGAGGCAGCGCAAAGCAGGTAAATCAATCGGTTACGTTTCTACACTTTTCGTGACCTTCACAGCCCTGCCCCGCGCCGCCAAGGCGCTGGCCGCGCGAGGATGTCCGGTTATCAAATAAGATGGCTATAAATCAAATACAGAAGGTCAAAAAGCTTGCTCAGAGTCTATATGATTAAAGCTCGATTTATGCCTATATGGAGTATAGTAGCCCGACCATCGCACTGATAACCCTTTAGTGAAAATCCCCATGATCCATAGTTTTGCCAATACCTGCATTGTCATAGGCAACGGACCCTCCCTGCGGGGGTTCGACTTTCACCGGCTGGCGGGCTTCACCACGCTGGGGATGAACGCCGCCTACCGGCACTGGGACCGCATCGGCTGGTATCCGACCTATTACGCCTGCCTCGACGACCAGCTGATTAAGACCCACCACGCAGAGATCGAGCGCCTCTATGCTCAGGGTCTGGTCAAGAAGGTCTTTGTCCATGGCTCGTTCTTCGAGTATCACGCGCACCGGCTTGGGCATTCCGACTTCACTTCCTTCGACCAGACCTCTGGCTACTGGTACCATCAGAAGGCCAAGGAACTCGGCCTGCCCCGGCTGTATGACAAGCCTGCGTTCAAGCTGTCGGATACCTCCAAGATCACCACAGGGGCGCATTCGGTGCGCTATGCCGCGAATTTAGGGCATGACCGGATCGTCCTGCTCGGTATCGACCTGCGCTATGTAGAGATCCTGCCCGAGGCGGAAGCGACCAGCGAGATCGGCCTGGTCATCAAGTCCACGCCCAAGTGCAACCCCAACTACTTCTTCGACGGCTACCAGAAGGCCGGCGACCTCTACAACATCCCCAATCCGGCCGCCCATGACGGCAACCTGCACCCGCGTTCTTTCGAGCTGATCCCCAAGGATTTCAAGGCTAACGCCGTGCCCTGCACGATCTACAACGCCAACCGGCAGTCGATCCTGTCGGACCGGGACATCTTTCCCTATGTCGCGATCGAGGAGGTCACCGACGAAAGCCACCTAGGCAGCGTCATGGTGCCCTGCAACAAAGGCGAGATCGATGCGATCCTGGCAAATTTCGAGCTCTGGAACCGCATGGAATTCAGCCCCGCCGACCGGGAGACGCTCCAGAACAAGCCCGCGCTCGTTTTCGTGTTCAACAACGCTTCGGGCCGCGAGCATCAGGACCGGATCACGCAGGCCTTCCTCGCCAACGGGATGAAGCGGTTCTTCAGCGGGGTCTGTTTTGAATACCTCGACCTCGAAGGCGACCGCGACGTGTATATTCGCGACTACACCCAGCAGGTGGGCGACCATGGCTATAAGGCTGGGCCGAACAACCAGTTCTTTTCCGCGATCCGCCGCATCGCGAAATACGGCCGCTATACCTTTCTGATGGAAACCGACTGCCTGCCGATCCGGCGCGGCTGGCTCACCCGGCTGCAACGGCTGGTGGATACGTCGGAGCCGTTCTGGATCATGGGCAGCGCCTATCGCGGGCTGGAAAAACTGGGCAAGGACTATGTCCGCCACCTGAACGGCAACGCGGTCTATGCCGCCGGCGATCCCGACTTCCAGACCTTTTTGACCGAGTTCTGGGAGCATCACACCTGGCGGCTGGTGCGCGACAAGGACAAACGCCTAGCCTACGATTGCATCCTCGAGATCATGTTCTCCCAGGACCAGATCCGCGAACAGGCGGTGATGGACACCTGGAAGCAGTCGGCGCACCGCTTCCGGTACGTCGACTTCTTGCAGAACATCTCGGGCAACATGGATATCGCCGGCTCCGACGAGTCGATGATCTCCGACCTTCGACTGAACAGCCCCGAGACCTACATCCTGCACAACCGCACAGTGCACAAGATCGTGCTGGCGCATCTGGCCGAGGGCAAGTTCGAGCCGAGCCTGCGGGAGGGCAGCACCTGCGGATACCCCCGCGTTCTGATGATCGACATGACGGCCGCCGGCAACGGCACGGCTACCGGCGAAATCAAGTCCAACCTGCTAGCCGACTGGCCTGAGGCGGCCTTTCTCCAGATCGCCCGGCACGGCACCGAGGGGTTGGCCACGGTGCATCGCGAGGGCACGCGCTTCCCCATCACGGCCCTCGCGGCAGGTCAGGGGGCGGACAAGGTGACAGAGGCCGCGCGCAAGGCGATCGACGCCTTCGCCCCCGATGTCGTGCTCTACCGCCCGACGCCGGACACCGAGGCACTGCACCGCTTCGCCATGGACGAGATCGCCCGCCTGAATAAGCCGCTGGTTACCTGGATCATGGACGACTGGCCCGCCCGGATGGCGGCAGAGGCGCCCGAGGCTTGGACCCGGATGAAGGCCGACCTCGCTGACCTTCTGGCCCGCTCCGCCGCTTGCCTGTCGATCAGCGGCGCCATGTCCGAGGCCTTCGTGCAGCGCTACGGCGTGCCGTTTCGCCCGCTTGCCAACGGCATCGACCCGGCCGACTGGCTGCCGGTCGCTAGACCCGAACGCCAGGAATGCGTGCTGCGCTATGCCGGCGGGCTCGCCCTCGACATGAACCGCGAGAGCGTGCTGCGCGTGGCCGCGTCGGTGGAGAGCCTCGCGCGCTCCGGCACGAAGATTCGGTTTGAGATTAGCACCCAGCCCTGGTGGCTGGAGCAGTGCAAGGCGCTGTTCGCGCGCTTCCCCGCCACCCGGCTCGGGCTGGCGGACAAGACCATCCCCGAGTACCGCCGCTGGCTGGCAGAGGCCGACGTGCTGCTGATCGCTTACAATTTCGACGAGGAGAGCCTGCGCTACATCCGCTACAGCATGGCCAACAAAATGCCCGAATGCCTGGCCTCGGGCGCGGCACTGCTGGCGCATGGGCCGCAGGAGTCGGCGACGGTAGCCTATCTCTCCGGATCAGAGGTGGCGAAGGTGGTCGACACCCCTGACGGTGTGGCGCTGGAGCGGGCCTTGGCGGAGCTGGCAGGGAACCCTGAGGAACGCGCGGCCCTGGCCGAGGCGGGCCGCCGGCAGGCCTTCGTTGAGCATGACATCCACCGCCTGCGCAGCGCCTTCGCGGGCATCCTGGCCCAGGCTGCGGGCGCCGGCGCGACGGCGGCGCCCACGCAGGCCCAAGCCGCCGATCACGCGCAGCGGCGCCACAAGCTCGCTGCGGTGGAGGCCCATGCCCGTAGCATGGCGCAGCGCCCCACCCCCGCACGAGTTCCGGCGAGCGCCCCCGCGCGCCTAGCGTCGCTGGCGGCGATGGGGTCTGAGGCGCAGCGGCTGGTGTTGCACTCCTGCACCACGGCGTTGCTGCTCGATCCACCCGGGGCCCTCAAGGCCCTAGCGGCGGACATGGACCTGGCCAGACGGGTCACCGATGCGCTCACCGCCCTGCCCGCCGACAGCCCGCTCAAGACTCATTTCGAGAAGGTCCGCGCCCGGGCGGAGGCCCGAGTCGCCGCTCAGGCGACCACAGCGAGTGCCGTGCGATGAAGCTCGCCTTGATCGGCAACTGCCAGGTGACGCCGATGAAGGTGCTCATCGAGGCGACCCTACCCGAGGTCTCCTGCACCGCCTGGGAGGTCTTCGCCATGTCCGAGGCGGACTGCGCCGCAGCGGCGGAGGCGCTGGCGGGCATGGACGCGATACTCGCCCAGCCGCTCGTCGCGCCACGCTACAGCCGGCTGGTCGCGGCGGACCTGCGGGCGGACCACGGCGACCGCCGGCCCCTGCTCTTCATCCACAACTTGCATTTTGACGGTACGCTGCCGGACTGCACCTATGTTGGCAAGCTCGGCGCCCGACTGCCGAGCCCGATCGCGGGCTACCACAGCCGCATCGTGCGCGATGCCTTCCTTGCCGGGTGCAGCGCGGCAGATGCGGAGGCGCGGCTACGCGCCGGGGCGGGGATCGACGTCCCTGCCGCTTGGACTCGCAGTCTCGGGGAATTCCGCACCCGCGAGCAAGAGGTCGACATCCCCTTCGCCGAGGAGATGGAGGCCCATGTCCGGCGCGAGAACAGCTTTCACGTCTTCAACCACCCGACCATGGTGCTGATCGCGCGTTACACGGAAAAGGCGATGGCCCGGCTGCTAGAACGTCCCGGCCTGCGCCTCGCCGACGGGCTGCCTGACATGCTGGTGCGGAATGGCGCCTGGCCGGTCTGGCCCTGGGTGGCTGAGGCGGTGGGCCTGTCCTATGCCATGGACGCCTTCACCCCGCCTGCGGCGGCGGGCCGGGACAGCCTTTCGCCTAGGGAGTTCGTCGCGGCCTGTTACGCGATCTATGCCGCTCACCCGCGCGAGGACTAGCTCGATGGAACAGACGACTCACGTAGTCCCCGTCGCCCCGCTGCCTTGTCCTGTCTGCGGCGAATCGTTCCTGGTCTTTGTGACCCACAAGATGACGATCCGCACCAAGCGGGATCTGCCGCTCTACGGCTGCCTCGCCTGCCAATCCTTCTCAAACCCCTCGGGTTATGTGGAGGACGAGGCGCAGCTCGCCCGCGACCTCGATTGGCACATGCAAACAGATGAGGAACAAAAAGTCTGTAGAATATAAATAAGGCGGAATATAGAAAGATGAACGAGACTATGACAACAGTGGAATGGCCTGAAATCGTTGTGACGGGGTTTCCAAAATGTGGAACGACGGCCCTGATGGGGCGTTTTGAGACCGACCCCCAGATTCAGACACTGCGCACACCGGAAGGGGGAATTGAAGTCACTTGGCCGGTCATCCGGACTATCGCGCCGGCCATCGCGTTGCGGCCCATCGTAGCGCACAAGTTCACCGCATATGTTTACAACAAGGAAGCACTGGAATATTTGACCGGGGCCAATTCGGAGAGCATCATGGTGCTCTGCGTCCGTGACCCGCTCAGGGCGCTTGTCTCTTGGTGGAACATGCACCGCTCCATTGCCCGGTCAGGCAATAACCCGGGCCATTTCGCCTACAAGGAACGGGATTTCTACGCCGATTGCAACATTCCCGACTACTATGAACGATTTGCCCGACGTCGTCTCCAATATGATCGTCATTTCGAAGCAATGCTGTCGATTGTCCCTCAACAACGTTTGGTCGTTGTCTCTCAGGAACGGATGGCGAAGGATCTCGGTTCTGTCGCGGATTACATCAAGGCTCTGGCCCGCCGCGAACGGCCCAGCCCGCTTGTCACGCCGGATGGTGGTAAGACATATAAGGGCTATGCCGATAGGGCGGACACTACTCTTCCCGGTGAGATCCAAGCCGAGCTGAAGGGAGTCGGGGAGCGGCTCGAAATGGCGGTTCGGAGCAGCGGCGTATATACATGCCTGCCATAGGTGTTCGGGATTTTTCAGGTCTGGCCTTCCAGAAGCAATCTATTTATATGACCTAATGACGTCTCTCTTTTCTTATAATTTGGATCGAAAATTTCGTTCGCAAAAAGTTGTATTTTATTCACTAGATGACTGAAATTTTCTTGTGATGAATGCAGCAGAAAGGCGATAAAATTCTGTGCTAATACAACAGCCACTTTCGCCACTCTTTGAAAGGTAACCGCCACTGGGCTCTCCACTTAACCGGAGTTCCTCCACGGACGGTTTGCGGGAGGGAGGTCGAGGCTTGGCGGGTGGCCATTTGCCCTCGGCGGGGTGGGGAGTACTGTTCGGGGTCGCTGGGTCAGTGCGAGTTCCTTGTAGCGCACAGGCTCGTTCGCAATCGCGAGTTCGAGTACCCGGTAGAACACCATCCCACGGCTGCGGGACCGCCGGCGGTTGAAGCGGAACACGAACTCGTTCAGGTAGCTGGCA
>NZ_NRRF01000082.1 GCF_016583565.1 Thiocystis violacea
TACGCGCTTGGAACAACCGCACCCCCCCCCACCGAGGCGGAGCGGCACTTCAACCCCACGTACATGAAGCCAGGTCGACCGGATGAATGACACCCTGATCACAGTCGAAGGCGTCTCCAAGAAATTCTGCCGCAGTTTCAAGCGATCACTCTGGTATGGCATGCAGGATTTGGGGCGAGAACTGCGCGGACATCGGCACGGTGGCGATGGCGAATTGCGGAAGGATGAGTTTTGGGCGGTGAAGGATGCCAATTTCCAACTGAAACGAGGGGTTTGCTTAGGTCTGATTGGCCCCAATGGCGCGGGCAAAACGACGCTGTTACGGATACTGAACGGACTGATCAAACCGGATCAGGGAACCATCGAGATTCGCGGTCGACTTGGCGCGCTCATCGCGTTAGGCGCCGGATTCAACCCAATTCTAACGGGGCGCGAAAACCTCTATGTCAACGCATCCGTGCTCGGCTTCAGCCGTGCGGAGATTGATCGACAGCTTGATCAAATTGTCGCCTTCTCCGGTATTGAAGATTTCATTGATACGCCCGTCCAGAACTATAGTTCTGGCATGACGGTGCGTCTTGGATTTGCCATTGCGGCTCACATGCAGCCGGATATCCTGCTAGTCGATGAAGTCTTGGCCGTCGGCGACGAGGGTTTTCAAGTCAAATGTCTGAATAAAATTGGCGAACTCCGTAAAAACGGAACCGCGATTATTCTGGTTTCACACAGCATGCACACAATATCGACTTACGCGGATTCCATCTTGTTGAAAACAAGGGATCAGGCGACGTTATATTCCGATATTGGTGAGGGAGTCAAAGCATATAAGAATCACTTTCACAATATAGAAGACGATAATATAGATAAACATTGTACGGGAAATGAGAAAATTCGTATTTTAAACGTAAAAATACCGACAGAATATTTAAACCAAGGCGATGATATAAAAGTTGAAATCACATATTATGCCGAAGTAGATGTAAACAATATAGAAATTGATCTTGCCATTCGATCAACGCTTGAAAGCGGCACTCACTTTCAAGCAAATAACAAAACGTATGGCAATATAATTAATATCAAGAAAGGAGAAGGAAAAATACGTGTATTAATACACTCTGTAAGAGTCAATTCTGCCGGATCTAGGCTTGGTTTGGCGATTTGGGAGAATAGCAGAAGCGAACTTGTTTTTTGGTGGAGGTTTCCAGTAAAGTTTAAGCCAAAAGTAAACTCTACTGGATCAACATTCTATGAAGTCGATTTTATTTGCATTTAGCAGAGAGGAAGGTATCCATGAAAAAATATTACCCACAAGAATTTTATAGCGAAAGACACGAAAAAACAATTTATTCTGCCAATACAGTTATTTCGATCCTAATTGATTTGGTCCCAAATATTGATTCAGCCATTGATGTAGGTTGCGGCATTGGGACTTGGCTCTCTGTACTTCAAGAAAAAGGAATCAAAGAGGTTCAAGGTGTTGACGGCGATTGGGTTGACCAAGATCTCCTTGTTATCCCTAAGCCTTGTTTTATGCAAACTGATCTAAAAAAACCTCTAAAATTAAGTAAAAGGTACGATTTGGCAATTTGTCTAGAAGTAGCAGAACACTTGCCATCTGATAATGCAAATAATTTTGTTGGCAACCTAACAGAATTATCTGATTTTGTTCTTTTTTCAGCAGCAATACCGTATCAAGGAGGGGATAATCATATTAATGAGCAGTGGCCAAGTTATTGGGTTAAACTATTTGATGAAAAAGGTTACGATGTTTACGATTTTATTCGCCAGAAGATTTGGGAAGATGAAAAAATATCTGTTTGGTATAAACAGAATATTCTTTTTTTTGCTAAACGAGATAAACTTAATGATCTGAGAAGTCACCCTGGTATCACTGCCTTAATGCCATTAAATGTTGTTCATCCGCAACTTTATAAAATTCGAGCAAGCAACCAAGCAGCAACAAAAGAGCAAAACATAGGTGTTTTGCAAAATGCGAAGAACCTATTAAATTCTCTGTCAATTTATACAAAAAAAGTATTGAAGCTAAATGATTAACAGGTTCAATTTCACGGCAAGACTAGCGAATTTCAAAGCTTGTTGGCAAAGCGTTCCCCTTCTTCGAAGGAATGCTTTCCCGCAGCGCCTACAAAATAACTCTGGTAAATCTGAACGCTCTTTATGGATTCCAGACAGGTCCAGCGAGGAGCGCCCCCAGCAGTGCGCCGAGCAGCCGCTTGTCCCGTACACGGGCGTTGTGAACGAACTGGAAGACGCTCAGGTACAAGGGCAAGTGCTCCTGGGAAAGGCCGCGGTGCGGGCGCAGCCAGGAGCGCAGCAGCGACCAGACGCTCTGGTGGTCGTAGCCCCACGCGCTCAGGCGCGCGTCGATGTCGTACTCATCGGTGTCGAAGCGCGTGCCCTCGGCGACGCAGGTGCGGATCACGGGCTTGATGGTCACCTGCTGGACGTTCTCCAGCATCCGGATCACCAACTCACCTCCACGCTGGATGAGGCCGAGGATCGGCGGTTTCTCCTTCGCCAAGGTGCCGCGCCCGCGTGCCCCCTTCAGACGCCGACGGCGCGCCGAGCGTCCTTGCGCCTTCACGGCGTCCGGCTGGCCTGTGTGGCTGGCCACGACGTCGACCTCATCGGCTTCGACCTCGCCCGTGAGCAGCGGCTCGGGCTGAGCGCCCTTGAGGTGTTCACGCAACTGGCGTGTCATGTCCTGTACATCGTCCTTGTTGAGATCCAGCTCTTTGCTAATCTGATGGTTGGAGAGGTTCAAGCCCATGAAGGACAGACACAGCACCCAGGTGCGTAGCGGCTGATGGCGGCCCGCAAAGACCGTCCCCGTCAGATCGTCGAACCAGCGCCCACAGTCGCTGCAGCGGTACTTCTGCCGCTCGGGCTGGGTCACACCCGCCCCTGCTTGCTCACCGCCGCCGAGCCACACTCCACGCAGCGCACCCCCTCCGGCCAGCGCTCGGCGCGCACCCCTTCGAAACACGTGCGATCATCGATGAGGGTCTGGATGTTGAGCATGGCGCGGATCGGCGGGGCGACTTCAAAAGGGTCGGGATTCTACGCCGAGGGCTCTCGTCGTGCAGCATCCTGGAGGGCATCAGGGCTGGCTGCTCGGGCGCTTTCGAGACCTGTCTGAAACGCATAAAGAGCGAATCTGAAAATTGCCACCGTTAATTAACAGCGGCAGCGGAATTAACCTAAATACATTAATGAAACCCAAAAACGAGACTAATCATAATTCTAGTCATTTTTTCACTGACAGGAATTTATTACCAAAACATCGAGTACCTTTCCCGAATATTCTAGGTAACTCAAACATTGACCAAAGCTTACCAAAAGTTTCGGCAATAATGTCTGTCCACAACGGCGAGCGTTTCCTACGCGAAGCCGTGAACAGCATTCTCAATCAAACTTTCACCGACTTTGAATTTCTGATTTTTGACGACTGCTCGACGGATAGCACGCTGAAAATTTTACAGTCCTACGATGATCCGCGAATTCAGATCATCATCAATGAGGAAAATATCGGACTCACCGAATCGCTCAATAAAGGATTAGCCCTTGCGCGTAGTGATTTGATTGCAAGAATGGATGCGGATGACATCAGTTTGCCAAATCGCTTTGAGAAGCAGGTTAATTTTCTGCAAGATAAACCGCAGATAGCCGCAGTAGGGACGTGGAAGGAATTGATCGACGAGAGTGGTTACTGCTTTTTCCAAGAAAAATTGCCGACGGACCCAGAAAAAATCCACTATGCGCTATTGATTGGAAACTGTTTTGCGCACCCCTCAATGATGTTTCGCCACGACGCTGTAATCAAAGTCGGCGGGTATCAGAATCGAGCAGGAAAATATGCGCAGGATTATGACCTTTGGCTGCGACTCTCGCATTACTACAGTCTCGCGAATCTACCCGAATTCCTTGTTCAATATCGTGTGCATTCTGATCAAGTCAGCACTAAGAAGTTACGGATGCAGACCAAGATGGCGCTCTATTATAGAAAGATTGCCGCAGAGGAAAGACTAAAGAATGGCGAAACTCTAGATCGGATAATGATTGAGGGACCAAATTGGTTTGAAAGACGTTCAGCCGTTCCCGGTACTTTAGGCCAATATTTTTTTTACACCGCATTGACGTATCAACGAATGGGGGAAAAACGTCGCGCGTCCATGATTTTCTTAAGTGCGCTTATCGAAAGTCCTTTTTCATTTAATTTGTGGGCTTTTTTGTTAGATGAAACCATCTTCAGTAAGTTGTCGTTTGAACAACGAAAAGCCTTACGCTGGTACGTACATCGCATTGCGCGCCTATTCTGGAGGGTCTAGTCTTGAGCGGATTTCCAATCATTTCAATCATCATTCCCTGCTACAACCAAAGTCGTTATCTTGGGGAAACATTAGATAGTATCTTAGCCCAAACTTATCCGCATTGGGAATGTATCGTCATCAATGATGGATCAACAGATGACACGGCATCCGTTGCCCGACGTTATAGCCATCAAGATCAACGGATTCGTTCTATTGAGCAAGAGAATAAGGGGCTATCAGCAGCACGCAATCGAGGCCTAGAAGAAATCAAGGGGGATTTCGTTCAATTTCTGGACTCTGACGATACGATTGCTGAAACCAAATTCGAGAAACAAATCGATTTAATTAAAGATTTAGACAAATCGGCTGTCGTCTATTGCGATTATTATTTTGGGCAAGCGGAAGACATTCGTCAAAGAGCGCATCGCAATTTTCCCAAGCCACAATTTATTTTAAAGGAACCCTTATGGGATATGGCCGCCCGATGGGAGACGGAGTTGAGTATTCCGGCGCACTGTTTCTTATTTGATTGTACATTTTTTCAAACCGATCAAATTCGTTTCGATAAACAACTTATCACTCACGAGGATTGGGATTGCTGGATGCGAATTTTCGCAGAAAAACCTGATTTATTCTTCGTCCCGGAAGAGTTAGCCGCTTATCGATTAAATCCGCAATCAATGTGCACGAATAAAAAGAAAATGTGGTTCGGGTTTCGTGATGCAATTAACAAACAGCAAAGAATCTTTGAGCATGATCAGATTATTTCCAGGTTGCTTAATGAGAAATTCAGGCAAATGCGGGCAAGATATGGATATGACCACATCACGAACTTCGCCAACTATTTCATTAATCAGTCCTGGTTTAAAAATACGATACCCTGGCCAATCCAGAAAAGATTAGTGAATCTCGTCGATCAGCGGCGAGATTATCGCTACCCGTCACATGACTTCCTGAGAGCTGCCGATTAGGACTAATCTAACGATGAGTGCAGCAAGACTGATTGCCTTCTATTTGCCGCAATTCCACCCCATCCCGGAAAACGATGAATGGTGGGGGAAGGGCTTCACCGAATGGACGAATACCGCCAAGGCAAAACCACGCTTCCCTGGCCATTATCAACCTCACGTCCCGGCAGATCTGGGGTTCTACGACCTCCGTGTACCAGAGACGCGCATCGCGCAGGCAGAGATGGCGAGACAGTACGGGATCGAGGCATTCTGTTATTACCACTACTGGTTCGCGGGCCGGGAAGTCCTCCAACGACCTTTCAAGGAAGTTTTAGACTCAGGAGAACCCAATCTTCCTTTCTGTTTATGTTGGGCGAACGAGACTTGGTCTGGTATATGGCATGGTGAGCCGAAACGGGTACTAATCGAACAAACCTACCCAGGCAATGACGATCATCGGCGTCACTTTGAGTCTTTGCTGGCGGCCTTTACTGACTCAAGGTACCTAAAAGTTGACGGAAAGCCATTGTTTGCCATTTATCGCCATCACCAAATACCCCAACTGCGACATACACTCGACTGCTGGCGAACAATGGCTCAGGAAGCAGACCTCCCGGGACTTTATCTGACGGCTGTCGTGTCTGAGGCAAATTGGAATCCACGCGATCATGGATTTGATGCCGCGATTCTAGAGCAGTTGCCGACAGTGCATAATTGGTATCCATGGAATCAGCCCTATAAAAAAATCCGACGAAGAATCGAAAAGCTGCTAGGAGTCCCAAATATTTTTAAATATTCAAAACTTGTTGATCAATTGCTGCCAGAGCAATTGCCTTACGATAACGTCTACCCTTGTACTATTCCAAATTGGGATAACAGTCCACGCAGTGGCGTCAATGGACGAACCCTTCATGGCTCAACACCCGAGCTGTTTCGCCGTCATTTCCGCCGCGCACTCGATTTAGTCAAGGAGTTACCCGAGGAACGGCGCTTTGTATTTGTTAAATCCTGGAACGAATGGGCTGAAGGGAATCACTTGGAACCCGATCTTCGTCATGGCCATGCATATCTACAGGTTTTGCGTGATGAAATGGAGCGCTATTGACCCTGGGATCTGTTGAGGTCTTAAGTGAGATAAACCTTTTCCACTCATCAATTAAATGCTAGGGAATCAGTGAGGGGTATAAGGTCAGTGGCTGTTTGTTGCTCAAACGAAGACAATGAACCAAGATAGAGTTAAGGTGAACCAAACTCGTGTTTCAGTGATCGTCCCAACTTTTAATCGCGCTCGCTATCTAGGCGAGTGCATCGACAGTTTGCTTGCGCAAACGATCCAGGCTTTTGAAATTCTAGTTGTCGACGATGGTTCAGAGGATGAGACCGCAGAGCGCGTTGCGGCCTATGGAGATCGTGTTCGCTATGTGTGTAAGGAGAATGGTGGTAAACCTAGCGCTTTGAATTTCGGAATTCCACTCACGCATGGGGAGTTTCTTTGGATACTCGATGATGATGACGTTGCGCTGCCTCATGCGATAGAACAGCGACTTGAAACCTTCAATGATTATCCGGAAGCAGGATTTGTCTACTCTCCTCACTATCTTGGTAAGAATGGACTCGACCATACGATTATTGCTTACAAACTGATCAGACCACCGATTTATGAGATCCATGAATTTTTTTATAAAATTATGGAAGATTGTTTTTTTCATTTGTCTTCCGCGCTTGTTCGGCGTTGTTGTTATGATCAGGTTGGCGAGTTCGATACGACTTTGCTGAGTGGTGAAGACTATGATATGCAAATCCGTCTCGCTCGGATTGCAGTGCCGGCTTTTTGCTCTGAACCCAGCTTTATTTTTCGCCAGCATGTGGGAGTTCGTGGAGCAAAGAGCATTCGCTATCATTTTTCGGAGCGTGACCGGGTTTTTCGGCAGTACAGTCAGGTGCTAGGTCAGAAATACCGTACCACCGTGAGTCTTGGTGAGTATCTGGCCCCACCAAAGCTGGGTTCCCTGACGTTAGCAGAAGAGCGTCGGGCACGATCCAACAGAATGCGTGTGATGGGCAATTTTGGCTGCGCTCCGGAAATGATCGAGGATTTGCGCGGAGCCGTTTCATTGTTTTTGCCGGATGAGCGTCTCGATCGAGAAACTCAGCAGCAGATCATCAAGGCAATGAGCAATAGCTATATCTATGATTCATTGATTTCAAATTGGAATGATTTGATTCCGACGATCAATGGTTTCAGAGCTTCGCCAATTGGGCGATCAGTGATTGTAGCTTTGGCGTTCGGGGTTTTTCGTTTGGCGCGATACGATCACGGTAATCTGTTAAGCCGACTCTCGAAATTGCAAGTCGCCTTTCGCCTTCTAATTAAAAGTCACCTCGTGTGATTTTCGTATCATCGCACTCATGACGGATTCTGGTCAGCTTCCATGAAGATCGCGCTATTGTGTTCGGGGCTTGGCCACATTTTTCGTGGCCATGAAATCTTCGCGGCCGATCTCTTTCATTTACTCGGCGACACTGTCGATGTCACCTTGTTCAAGGGCGGTGGTGACGCGGCTGCCAAAGAGCGTGTCGTCGATAATCTGCCCCGACGTTCAGCCTGCCTCAACGACATCCATGTCACGGCCTCGCCAAAATGGGCCGACTCGATCCGCGAGCAGGAACGCAGCCGAATTGAATCAGTGACCTTTGCATATGCCGCGCTCAAGTCTTTATTGGAAGGCGAATTCGACATCATTCATTGTCTGGAACGCGAAGTCTGTGAAGTGCTTTACGCACACCGTCACCTGTTTGCTCGCACTCCGCGAATCCTGTTTTCGAATGGCGGGGCCATCCCGCGACAGCGTCTGCCACCCTGCGATTTCGTTCAGGAACACAGTCCTCATAACCTTGCACAAAGTGACCGTCGGAAAGCGCTGATGATTCCGCATGGTGTGGATACGACGCGCTTCCACCCCGGGGTGCAATCGGACTTTCGGGCGCGTCACGGCATCCCAGTCGATGCCTTCGTTGCGATCAGTGTGGGAACCATCTGCTATCACCATAAGCGGATGGATCATCTCATCCGTGAACTGGCGGCGCTCCCGCAGGTTTTTCTGCTCATCGTTGGCCAGGAGAGCGACGACACGCCGGCGATCAAGCGCCTGGGTCAGGAACTCATGGGTACGCGTATTCTGTTCACGACACTGCCGCACTTGGATTTACCCCAGGCCTACGCGGCGGCGGACGTATTCGTGCTTGGATCGCTCTTCGAGACCTTCGGCATCGTCTATATCGAGGCATTGGCGATGGGATTACCGGTTATCTGTACCCATCACCCGAATCAACGCGAGATCGTGAAAGCGGGCATCTTCATCGACATGGCCAAGCCTGGGGAGTTGACCCGGACGCTGCGAGACATCGGACCGGATCGGCTCGAAGAGCTGCGGCGTATTGGTCCAGAGATCGTGCGACGACACTATGATTTAAAGACATTACGGCAACGTTATCTCGAAGCCTACGAGCGCATTGCTAGCACGCCGGTCAGTCTTCCTGACTATACTCTCTGGACAAAACTGAAGGTCAATCTGGGCAATGTGCTACGTCAGATGACGTCTGGGTGGGCGGGGCGCTGAGTGATTGCGCGAGGCGGTGACGAAGGTCGATCACTGGCGCAATGCCTTGATTCTCGATGCGAAAAGGTAAAACATCGCGCGCCAGCGCAATGGATGGTGTCGCAGTGCCGTGCGGAAGGCGCGCCAAGCCAGATCCGCCGAGCCTGAACGATAATGCATGTAACCAAAATCCATGGCTAACTGATGGAGTCTTTGGTTGACATCCGCACGGCTGGCCTTGCGACCATCCGGCGCGGTCAAGCCCCATGTTCGCGCGGCGCGGTCGATGACCAGATAGCCGTAATTGATGGGCTTCGGGTGGCTGGTTAGGCTGAGAGGTGAGGCGCGATAATAGGAGTAGAGCCCCGCCAATTTATGGATCTCGCACAGACGCGAGGCGCGCAGCCAGTAGTCATAGTCTTCGCCATTGATGAGTTGAGTGTCAAATTCGCCAACCTGTCGCGCGATTTGTCTTCGAATCATGACCGTCGATGTGTGGACGACGCAGTCACGCAACAGCTGTGGGTAGATCCAACCCGAAAACGCTGGGTCGGTCCGTCCTGGCTCCTCCTGGTTGATCGTGGCCGGCAGGCGGTAAACCCCATCTGGATCCGGCCTCCAGACCAGCCAACGGTGATACACCAAGCCGACCTCCGGGTGTTGTCGAAGGTAGTCAGCCTGTGCCTTGATCTTTCCTGGAAACCATCCGTCATCCGCGTCGAGGAAGCAGAGCAGTTCTCCCGTGGCTTCCCTTAGACCCGTGTTCCGCGCCGCCGCAACCCCGGCATTGGCTTGACGGATGATGCGTGCATCGGGTGCCTCGGTGCGCGCCACATCGGCCGTTCCGTCCGTCGAACCATCATCGATCAGCAGCATTTCCAACGGCGCGAAGTCCTGTGCCCGGATGCTGCGGATCGCGTCCGCGATATAGGCGGCGGCATTGAAGGCCGGGATAATCACGCTGATTGTCGGGGTCATCTGGTCAATACTGATCTGGATCGGTAATTGTCTAGCAAACGTAGCCCAAAACGCAGTTGGGAGCGGTCCCAGGGCGTGAAGCGGGCAAGTTGAAACCGGTCGGAATTCGCATCGTTGACGCCCCAGTGAGTCGAAACGGCGGCATGAAATCCCAAGTCACGCACCATGTCAACGTGCTCCGGGCCATAATCGGTGCCCGCTCGACCATTCGGGTACGCAAAGAGCGTCATCGGCTCGCTGAGAATATCCTCCAATCGCCTTCGCCCCTCGACTATCTCGTGATATGCCGTTCCGGGGTCAGTGGAGGCCAGAATTGGGTGATTCAGGGTATGGGCGCCAATCCCCATCCCCATGCCAAACAGATCACGCAGTTGATCGGATGTCAGCATCAGTTTGTCGGGTAAGGACGCGTCACAGGCTGTTCCGATCCGAGTCACCAAATCGGCACGGGTTGCGGGATCCAGATGTTTGATCGCCGGAATCAGTATATCGATCGCTCTGCGCCGATCCGCCAGAGTCGCCAAGGATAGCGACGGAATGCCGGGGAGAGACGTCTCAAGATGATCGAGTCTGGTGGCGCGTATGGCTTCGATCAAGGTGTCGTTCCACATCCGTCCGCTGTCCAGGAAACCGGATGCGATGAAGAAGGTGGCATGCAGGTCATGTTTTCTAAGGATCGGCGCCGCGTTGAGATAATTGTCGGCGTAGCCGTCATCGAAAGTAATGGCTGCGGCGCGTGCCGGCAAACTGCGTGAATGCAATCCGTCGATGGCGTTCGCGAGCGGGAGAATATTGAGCCAGGATTTGAGCCAAACAATCAACTGCTCGAATCGCTCGATGTCCGGCTCCTCCGGAAAAATCGGATCAGGCTGCGCGAGAACGCGATGAAAGATAAAAATCGACAACCTGGCACGATTACCTGCTGGCGACAGCAGTGAAAAAAAAGGGCGAAATAGAATATTCATCGTGGTTTCGCCGATCTATATCCAGATGATGGCGCCTTGGATATTGAGTTGCCGTTCTGGAATCCAATCGCTTCTAGAAACGATTCACGAGGATCGGTTTCCCAGCCGCGCTCTCTGACCCACCTTGAGGCGAGTACCACGATGGCCATTAAGTTATAGGGGAGATCGAAATATTGCAACGATAAAAATGCCCCACCGATCGCGAAGCTAACGAGGCTGACCTGAATCATTGCCGCAAGTTCGGCTGCCCATTTCGCTTCCGGAATGTCTTGCACGCGCTTTCGTAATCGTCCTGCAGATAAATAGGTGGATGTCCAAAAGGTCAAATACAGAAAAAGGCCGATAAAACCGTGGTTGCCAAGCGTCTGGAAATAAATACTATGCGCGGCAATGACCCCAAAGGAATAATCGCTGTACTTCCTGAAAAGCTCTTCATGCTGATAACTCATTCCTCCTCCAAAAAATCGTTCCTTGGCGACTTCAACAGCGACCATCCAACCATAAATCCTTCCCATGGCTGATTTGTCTTCTTCATAAGTTTGGATCGTATCCATACGCTCCCACCAAGTGTCGGGCATCATTGGTACCAGTATTAATGTTGTGACGATCAGTAAGATCGTGACGGGTAGTTTACGAGGGCTTCGCCACCAAAAAACCGCTCCCATTGTGATGAGTGCAAGTAGAGCTCCTCGTGATTGACTACCTAGCCCCGATGCAACGCACAAGATCATCACGATCGTTATCGTATGTCGTATCCAGGACTGATTGACCTGACTTTTTAGAAAATGAAGCACTGGTACACAGATGATCACCGCAAGCGCGAAACTATTGTTGTCTCCGATAAAACTTCCGGGTGGTCCAAAAACCTTATAGCCGCCGCCGGTCATCACCGTGAATAATCCGCCTTTTGCGGCAAGTAACGCGATAGATCCAATTGTAACCCAGGTATAGGCTATGATTTGAAGTTTGGTTTGGAGTAGCGCGAGAGCGACAAAGATCATTAGGTAAATCTTTACGACTTTGTTCCATTGCGCATAGTCTCCGGCTGGGTCATAACCAAAAAGCCAAGATAATGTTATCCAAATTGTAAAGATAAGGAACCACCACACCGGTGCTCCATGAAATGGCGAGCGCCTATCTTTGGTGAAGAGCAGACCTAATAATGTGGTCGCCCCAGCAATCGCCGCGACGGGTGCGCTGCTGGCAAACCCCCAACAGTATCGATGCGGATTCATAATGGACAGCCAAGTCCAGTTCATGATGCCAACCCATGGTCGGCGCAATGAAATGACTGCCAATATTAATACGATAGTGACAACGAGAATGTCGCGAAGCGCCATGACATGTTATGAATTATAGTCGAGTATTGCGGGAATATTCTGTTGGATTCTTTATGGCCAATAGAATCAAACCAGGTGTCGCAACATGACCCAGCCACCTTAGAATACGGGATCTCAGCACCATGGAGATGACGATTACTTGATAGAAAGGCTTATCGTCGAGCCCCATGATATCGAATCGATCGAAGGATTCCATGCCCAATCTTGAAAGCTCGTCACGTAACTCATAATAACTGAACCAGTTGACGGCCGGATAGGTTGCATAGCCGGCGATTTCTGGTCGGGTCGTTCGCGCTAGATTTTCGTAATGATGCTTCATGCGTCGAGGGTACCAACTATAGAACGGCAAGGTAAACTCTTCCTGCCTGGGGCATAGCTTATTGGTGGTGCTAATAAAAATAACGCCATTAGGTTTTAAGATTCTGGCGAATTCGCGTAGACAGCCTTGCCAGTCCGCGACATGCTCCAACAATTCTGGTGCAATGCAGATATCCATTGATCGATCGTGCCAGGGTAGGTTGGTTGCCGAACCCAAGCGAAAATCGATCTTCAGATTTTCGCTAGCCGCGCGTTGCCTTGCCACCTCCAGAAGCGATTCATTGACATCGAGACCATGGACAGTATGCCCTTCTCTTGCCCACATGCTACTTAATACACCAACCCCGCATCCTATATCCGCAACAATCAGTTTTTTCGATATGTTGCGTTTCCTTAAATTTCGATTAATACAGTCGAAAATTCCACGCATGCGTTGCATGCTGGATTCGGTCAAGCTTTTCTCGGAGTAGTAATCGAGAAATTCCTGGTGCGTGCCGTGATCAAAACCGTTGTTCTCGTCAATGTTTTTCATGGGGCGCTATCGGAAATCGTTAGATATTGGCACTACAATAAAGACTGAACTCACGAGGCGTGACTGACGACATACCGGAATTTTCCCGACGCATCGGCAGGAATGCTGTCAACCCGTTCGATGATGACGTCGATGCTGGCACCGAGCCGTGCCCGCACGTCCGCACGGACAGTTTCAATGATCATGTCATCGAAAGCGGCATCTGTGACAAGCAGAATCCGCGTTAATGAGCGGTCTTCCTGAACAATTTTGAACTGCTGGATGCCAGGCAGGTCGCGCAGGATGTAAATGATTGAAAGGCCATGTAATACAGTGCCATCCGCAGCGATCAGAAAATCGGTGCTGCGGCCCTGAACCTCTTTTAGTAGAGGTAGCGTACGACGACAGGCGCAGGGTCGGTCATCGATGATGCCGATGTCGCCTGTGCGATAGCGGATGAATGGAAAACTCCTGGTTGCAAGATGGGTGACGACGATTTCCCCCGCCTCGCCGGTCGCGACTGGATAGCCGTATGGGTCCACGATTTCGACAATGATGTCCTCATGGGTCAGGTGCATCCCCCCTGCGGGGCATTGATGAGCGATGAAGCCGGCGTCGCGGCCGCCGTAACCGTTCGCGACTGGACAGCCAAAAATCCGTTCGATCTGGGCGCGCTGGTGGTCGTAGAGCCGCTCCGAGGTGACGAAGGCCACCTTGATCCCCCGATCATTCATGGTCAAGCCTTGTGCTTCGGCCTGAGTGGCGAGATGTGCAAAGGCCGAGGGGTAGCCGAACAGCATTTTGGGGCGAACTCTGTGGATGGTCTCCAAAAATGCTCTAACCTTCGCCGGCGACATCTCGAAGGCTGGCAATAGGGTGGTGCGCATTAGTCGGTCGCGGAGCTGACGGAGCCGGTCCTGACTGCTGAGTTCGATCGGCGAACCCCAGAGGACGATCTCGGGATCGCCGATGTCAACATCCCACCAGCGCGTGGCGCGCCACTTGGCGGCGACGTCGTGAGAGACGCGCTCGCGGCCGATATAGAAAATCAGCGGCTCGCCGGTGGAGCCGCCGGTGTTGAAGCGGGCGAGGCCGACGGCGTTTTCAGCGCGAAGCGCGTCTGTGTTAGCGCGGATCTCGGCCTTGGTAAGAAAGGGGAGTGCTTGAAGATCGGTGATCTCATCGATGATGGTTGGATCGAATCCGATCTGAGCGAAAAGGTCGCGATAGTATGGTACGTAGGCGTTAGCGGAGATTAAGAGCGTGCGCAGCCGCTCCAGCCTGAGCGATTCAAGGCGTTCCGGCGACCACCACTGGCTCTGTTCCATCTCGCGTCGGATACGGACCGTATCATGGCGCTTGAGTCGCTCGTGGAGCGGGAAGATGAATTCGGAAACCAGGCGGGTGTAGAAATCGGTCATCCTCGGCTCCTTTGAAGGATTCGCTCGAACGCGCGGCACAGCCGCTCGACCCGCTCGCTCCAATCGTTTTGCTCGGCGTGATGACGAATGACCACGCGGTCCCACTCGGTCACCAGGGCCTGATGCAGCGCCGCCAGCAAGGCATCTGGATCCTCGAATGGTACGACGATTCCGAGACTCGGGTCATTCACGACTTCACGATTACCGCCCACGTCTGTTGTCACCACTGGCAGACCGCAGGCCATTGCTTCCAGGAAGACATTGGCCCAGCCTTCATTCCGGGTCGAAAGCACGAAGACATCCGCGGCGGAGAGCGGCACGGCGAGTTGATCCGGTGGGATGGTGCCGAGAAAACGCACCTGGTCGGCCAGGCCGAGTCGGGCGACCAGGGCTTCAAGCTCGGCTCGGTTGTTGCCCTCGGCACTGGGGCCGCCGACGATGAGATACAGCAAGCCAGGCCAGCGCTCGATCAATGCCGGCAGTTGGGCGATAACACGATGGAAGCCCTTGCGCTCCACCAACCCGCCGACCGAGATCAGAATTGGGGCGTCAGACGGCAGACCCAGTTGCAAGCGTGCCTGCTGGCGATCGAGCGGTCGAAAGCGCTGAGTATCGACGCCGTTGCCGACAACCTCAACCTTGTTTGCGGGGATGCCGAGATCAATGGCCACGCGCTTGAGTGCGTCGGCCACGGCGAAGATGTGCGAAGCGCCATGCAGCGCCTCTCGCAGCAAGGGCGCCAGCTTAGGGTCGCGCGCATGGCGAGCCTCGGTCCCGCGCAAGGTGATGGTAACAGGCACGCCCAACCAGCGCCCCAGCTTGACCGCCGCATAACCTTCCGGATAGCCGAAGTGCGCGTCGATCAGGTCCAAGCGCCCGGCGCGGCGCAGGGCACGTAGGCGCGACAGGGCACCCAGGGCCATGGCGAATCCGTCGAATGTCTTGAGAAGACCGGGAATCGAGACGAAACGCGGAAACCAGACATCATGGCCCTCTTGGTGTTCATCACATGGTGCGCCGGGGCGAAAATGCGGTCGCCAGTGTCTGAGTATGCGCTGCAAGGGAAACCAGGGCGTTGGCGCGATGACCGATACAGGGAGGCGTGTTCCGACGCGGAATAGGCGCTCACGCACGAAGAGCCCCGCGTTGGGCTGTATACGGCTGGGAAAAAGGCTGCTGAGAACGACGATATGCGGCTGTTTATCCGGTGTCATCTGTTTGATTCAGAACCGTTTCAGATCGAGTTCTCAAGGCGCCGGTTGCGGTGTTTACGGATTCCATGTTTGCCACCTTGCTGCTCACTGAAGATCACCGCTCGTTCATTGCGGGCTTCGGTCAGAGTCCCACACACGAATTCGCCGCGCTCCATGCCGCTCATTCCGTAAGGATCATCCTGCCTGCCGATCGGTGATCCCCTCGGGATAGAAGTCGTCATCAAAGATCTGGGCGCTGCTGTAGGGACAGACAGCGGGGAAGCGATCCATCGGCAGGCGGGTCTCCTTGTGCGCGAGGCGCACCGCGCCCGGATAGGCGGCGGCGATCGCGGCAGCGAGTGTGGTCTTCAGGCCGGGCGATTCCCGTAGCAGGTCGGCGAGCTGTTCGCGCTGCTCGACAATGGTGGCGCGCCAACTGTCGCCTTTGAACTCGCGCCAGCGTTCGGCGAGCGCGGGCAACTGGTATTGCCATTTCAGCAGATGGGCGATCAACGCCAACAGTCGGCTGTGCAATTCGCGCCGATCGCTCTTGCTCAGATCGCTCAGCTCCTCCAGCAAATGCTCGATATCGAGCTCCTCGAAGCGGCGCGCGCGCAGCAGCTCGGCGTTGCGCTGTGCCCATTGGGCGTAGTCGGTCTGATACAGGGTGGCGAGATTCGTCATGATGAGCCTCCAGGGTCGTGCCCGGCACGGGCGGTTGGAGCGCGGGAGCGGGCCGTTAGTTTGACGATCATTGAGCCCTGAAAGGGCGATCCAGGATCGCGCGGTGGCGGCTGACCGGGTCATCCTAAATTCGGCAATTTGAACCACAAAGGCGCAAAGGACACGAAGAAAAACAGGGACTTGATTCGCGAGTTCCGGCATCGATCATCCTCTCGTCCGCCTCGGTCACCCAATGCGTAGTCAGGCCATCCTGGCCTGACAGACTCAGGGCTGGAAGCCCTGACTACGCAAGGATCACCGTCCGCTGGAACCGGGTGGCCACGGGTGCTTACGCACCCGCGGCTCCCACAGATCCGGACGTGCGGGACTACCGCATCCGGCTCCTCGGTTGAGCACACGCTACGCGACATAATTGCCGTCACGCACCCGCTGGTCG
>NZ_NRRF01000083.1 GCF_016583565.1 Thiocystis violacea
AGTCGGAGCACTGGCGGCGATCGGTGTCGAGGTAGCGCGAGACAGGCGCCGGTGCGGCCGTGCACAGCGCCTCCGGCTCGATCCGAGCACCTGGGTACTCGGCTTGAAGCTCGGCCAGGGTCGAGGGAGGTGTGCGCGAGACCGACACGCGCGATCCTTCCGGGCGGGTGATGGTCCAGAGGCGATGGGTGCCTGGGTCCGCGTCGTTGGCGGCAGTCAGGAGTGCCAGCAGATCGGCCTTGTGCTTGCGGATCAACGTGCGAGCATCGTCGGTCAAGGCATCCCTCGGAGTCGCGTGCAGCGCGTTGCCGTGGACTTCCAAGCGGATTCCCACCGAGGAGAGGCGCCCGAGGACTTCAGCGGCGGCGGCCATCAGAACACCTCCGCATCGCAGACTTGCGTCAGTTCGTCGGTTCGATCTGCGTGCGTTAATCCCCCCATACCCCTATGCGAACTAACGCACGCATAGGGGCGTTGGTTTTCGTCGGTTCTGCGTTGGTTCGAACTAACGCGAACTGACGCACGCAAAGAGTCGGCAAGCGACAGGCGTACCCGCTTGTTACGTGATGCCGTCGTGTACTCCTCTTGGTGGATTCTCCCAGACCGCAGCAGTCGGGCCACGCTCTCACGCAGTCGCGCCTTATCTGTCTTGAGATGCTTCGGACATTCGGGATAAACACTAAGGGCGTGCCAGGCGGTCGCCGGGCCTGTCGCGGCAGCGGGTACGGTCTGCCCGGCCTCGTCCGCCGCTCTGAAGCACTCCAGCACCGCGTCGTCGTCCGCGCCTTGAGTGATCGCATCGGCGGCTTCACGGCCTGTGCCGTCCATGTCTGGCATCGGCACACCATGTTCGCCCCAAGAGATCCGGATCGGCTCCTCGCGCTTTTTGCCGACGTTCAGTTTCTCGTGGTGGATCTCATCGTCGATCAAGGCTAGGCGACTGCGCGCGCTGTTGTGCCAGGCGGTCGTCCCCGAGTAGCTATTCCCTCTTCCACCAAAGCGGGCGGCGGCTTTGTCGATGTGCGCTAGAAGGAGAACAGCGCCGTTGTGAGGACGGACCGCGCGAGACAGCCAACGGACGAACCAGCGGACTTGACGACGCTGATTCTCGTCGCCGTCGAAGGCGTCAGAGGCGTTATCGACGATGACCAGATCCGGCTTCTCGGCCTCGATCAACTCCTCAACGGCGGTCCCTTCATAACTCCTTCCGATGCTTTTCACGCCAGCGTCCGAGAACTCGAACACCAGTGGTTCCGCGTCCGATCCGTCAATCACGGTTAGACGCTCGGCGATCATGGCGGGGTCCATGTCGTAAGCCTCGGCAATCCTTTTCAGACGCCACAGCACCAGCTCGGCGCCGTCCTCCATGCTGATGTAGAGCACGCGCCCACGGGTCACAGTCAGATCAGCCCACGGGCGCCCGACGGCGACATGCGCGCCCATCACCAGCCCACAGACCGATTTACCGCTCCCGCCATGCCCTCCAAACAGGGTGAGGTGTTCGCGCGGGATGAACGGAAAGATGATGAACTTGGGCGGCGCCAGTTCGGCGGATGCGATCCTGGAAAGATCGACGCGCCGCAGCTTCGATTGAGGCGGCTCCTGGGGACTATTGGCCGGACCTTGTGCCGAGGTAGATCCTCCAGCGGCGGCTTTCGCGCGACGGGCGGCGGCGACGGTGTACTTGACCGTCCAATCCATCGCGCTCGCGATGTCCCCGCCGCGCTCCTCCAATGATTTCTGACTAATCCCGTTTGCCGGATCACACAGAATCCGCGCAATGGTGTGATCGTCGAAACCGAACTTCACCAGATCCTTGGTGACGGCAAACAGCGCCTTGGAGCGATCCCCACCATAGCTTTCGGCGTCTCCGGTGCGGATGACGTGCATCGTATGGCGCGCCAGGCCGATTGCATCAAGATCAACAGAGGAGAAGTCGGACGGGGCATCGGTCTTGGGTGGCTGGCTCCTCTCCTTGGTGGGAAAGTAGCGCCGCCCTAAGTCGGTCAGGTCGCGGGCCTCGATCGCGAAGGGCGAATCTTCAATATGGTCGCCCGTGATGGTGACGAACCGCTTTTGCTCGTAGAACTCGATCCCGCGCGGGTTGTCGGTTCCATCGAATCCACCGAAGGAGCCGGAGAAGATAATTCGAATCCCGGACAATCCGGGCGACACCTCGGTGTAGCTGTCGGCCTGGGCCATGATGTCGCGCGCCATCTCCGACAGCTCGCCGGTCTGCATGTCGCGGCAGTGGTCGAGATCGACCGCTCCGAGACCGCAGCCAGGCCAAAGGAGCACCCCAAGCCCATTCAGGTTCTTCTGATGGGCGAAGGCATGCGCCTGTTCGAAGGTGCCCGCGAACTTGGGGTTATTGCTCCAGCCGTCTTTTCGTCCGGTGACTGGCGACACCGGAACCTTCCCCGGCTTTTTCCCCTGCTCTCGTTTTATCTCCCATGCGACCCACACGGGCCGCTCGCGCAGTTCGCGCGGGATCTCATGGGCATCGACGACGTAAAGCTCGTAGGGGGTACGCGGCGGGTGAGTATCCACCGAGGGGTGAGGCGCAACCGCTTCGGGCTCGGACTCATCAAACAGATACCCGCATGATTCGCAGTCCGGCCACTCCGCCAGGGCGCCGCATTTCGGACAGGTGCGGGATAGTGAGTCGATGTCGTCGTCAGGCGACCAACCGGGAGGCGGGCCTTGCTCGATCATGCGCGCAGAATCGCCCGCTGCGTCCGCCTCGCCCTCGGTAGAGGTGTCGGACTCGATAGGCCGCGGGGGCGGCTCTGTGGGGCTTGTAGGCGGTTTGGACGCGCCATTCGCGGCCAACTCCTGATCTCGCAGATTCCCCCCTTGCAATGCCCGTGTGATGCGGCCAGGGTTCAAGCCAACCGCGTGAGCGATTTCCGACTGATTCAAACCATGTTCGGCCTTGATCTGCTTAATGAGGTCGGCGGCGGATGCGAGTGTGGGTGGCATCTTGGTACTTGTGCCGGGATCGTTATGCAGCATGGAACACCTCCGGCCATTCGCCCGCGATGAAATCCTCAACCCGTCGCTTCATCTGGCGCAGTAAGTCGCGTTCCTCGGCCTCCTTGGCCTTGTGGGCGTCCACGCTGGTCATGTCATAGACGGACGCCAGTGCATCCTTGGTGATCTGGGTCAGGTCGCGCGGGTGCAGGGCATCAAGTTCGACGGGCGTCTGATCGCCATACTCGGCAAGCCAGGCGCCATAGTTGGGGTCTGTCTCCTTGGCTGCGTCCGGGGATAACGGCAGGCGGTATGCCGCGATCTGTGCCGGGTTCAACGCCACGCGGATGACCTCGACCTCGACCGAATGCCAGTCGGCCATGTTTCGCTGCAATGCCTTGGGGATCGCCACGCCTGACGGGTCCAGGTCGCCGAGATAGAGCAGGATCGGGCGCAGCCGCTTGTGGCCCGCCTGAATGGCGGAAATGACCTTGGGGAAATTGCTCACCGACGGCGCAGCAACCACGGGTAGCCCGGTTGCCATCTGGATCGAAAGCGCGGTACTGACACCCTCGCCAACGATGACGGTGCCCTCGATGGCATCGAGCGGTTGAGCGGCCCAGTAGGCGCCGGTCTTGGTGCCCTTGCCCTTCAGTGCGGCCTTGGTCCCGCTGGCGTCGATCAGCTCCAGACTCACCAGCTCGCCGTTGCGATGCAGGGGCACGACTAGCAGCAAGCCCGTCAGCCGTTTACCGTTGGCCGTCGGGTGATACCCAAGGATCTTGGCGGCGGTGTCCGTCTCGATCTGGCGCAGGTTCTCGGTATTCGCGTCACTAACGCCTTTTCGGTCCAGGTAAGGGTTGCGATCGTCGTCAGTAACGGGATATGCAGCGTCCCAGCCTGCCGCCGCCTTGATCGCGGTCTCGGCTTGCTGACGCGCGATGTCCTCAGCATCCCGAGCCGCCCGCGCGTCGGCTTGACGCTGGCGCTCTGCCAGCTCGGCGGGCGTTGGTGGCGTCGGTCGATCGATGTCCCGCCAGCCGTTCGCCTTGGCCTCACGGAACAGGCTGCCGATCCTGACCTTGCCGCTGGCGTCGATCGATTTCCATACGTCGCGGGCATCGGCGGCGTTGTAGGCGTCCGATCCCTGGGACCAGTCGTCCCAGATGTCGAACCCGGACGCGCCGATCTCGCTCTTGATCGCCATGCCCATCTTGAGCCAGGTGTCGCGATCCTCTGACGGGACGAATGACAGCGCCTCACGGATGCGCTCCTGGTCGTTCGGTGCTGGCGCCTGAAACGCCATCCGCGTCCGGACCTCGGGCGGAGGGGTGTCGAGGTTGACGGCGGGGGCCGAAGCCCCCGGTCCTTGGGGGCTGCTCATCAGTGCGCGCCCTCCTGGGTGTTCAGCTCAGGGCAGCCATCGCGGGCCATGGCGCCGCAGATCGCATCCCACAGGCGATCATCGATGACGCCGTTGCTCCAGGTGTCGGCAAGTGCCTGGAGTCGCGCGGTGTGCGCGGTGTCATGTGACGCGCACTCGACATCAAGCGTGATCGATTCCACCAACGCGGCGACTTGCGCCAGGACATAGAGGGATGCCCATGCCTGACTTGCCTCGGGTGTCGCGTCCATATCGACCACGGCGCCGCGAAGGGTCTCGATAGCGGTGTTGAGCATCGCGCCGGCGGTGTTGATTGCCAGGCTTGTGGGGATGTCTGCGGCAACGGCGAAAAGATGCACATTCGGTCCAAGGACCGGCATTGCCATGAACGGGGTATTGCGGGTTTTCATGTGTCGGAACTCCAAATCGATTGGGAGATCCGACCGCATAGGGCAGCAGAGGCGCGACAGCGGGCAGTGCGGATGCACGGACCCATGGTGTAGAATTGTCCCGCCGGTGCTCGGACTCTAGGCAGTCGGAGCTTTATGCCGGGGACGCCAATCCCCGGTGACGGCGCCTTTCAGCGTCATCTGCGTTACACGATAAGCCTTGAATCGAGTCCTTTGCAACGCCTCGCGAGCCGGTTACTCGCGGGGCGCTTTCGTTTCTGGCCCATCGCTCTGTTCGTTTCGCGCGTCTTTCAGCGCGGATCTGTCTGGATTTGCTGCTCATCTCGCGCGCCCCTAAGCAGCCTGGTCGCGCATTGGGATTTGCTCCCGATTCCCGAGCCAGCGCGCAATGGCCGCTCGACGGTACATCACACTCCGGCCGACCTTGGTCCATGCGGGGCCTCTGCTCTCCGCGCGCCAGCGGGCCAAAGTGCGTTTCGTTACACGTAGCTCTGCGGCGGTCTCGTCGTCAGTCAGGTAGTCGGCGGTGATCGACGTCATTGGTGGTGCCTCCGGTTGGTTTGTGGGACCAATGGCGTCATGATCGCGGCGGGGACTCTGGCGAGTCTTCCCACGGCGGGAATGCCTTTTCCCGCCGTGGTGCGGTCTATTGCTCTAGCCCGTCCTGTTTCAGGGCCTCGCTGATGCGCGCCTCAAGACAACTTCTTCCAAGCGACGTGTACCCGCCCATCAGGTGACCAACGATCCCCGACGGTCCAGAGTCCTTGCCGTGTCCGACTTTGACGCGACCGTCGGAGTGCTTCAGGGAGTGCACGCTTCCATCTGGATGCGAACGCGCGCGCTCGTCCGCCAGGGCCTTACTGAGTGCCGCAACGATGTTGAGGTAGGTCCGGTGCGTCGCCGGTGACGGCTCGTCATCGGGCGGAAATTTGGGCTGTGGTTTTGGGGTTGCGTCCATCCAGGCGTGCTCGATCCCGAGCTGGCGCAGGGCCTTGACGTAAGCGGCGGGCGCGGCTGTCTCGCCCTTGATTCGGCGAAGAGTCGAGGTCAGCTTCGACGCCAGCGGCCGCAAGCCACGCTCTAGGCGGGACGGCAATCGCCAGTCT
This sequence comes from Thiocystis violacea, assembly GCF_016583565.1. GTDB lineage: Bacteria > Pseudomonadota > Gammaproteobacteria > Chromatiales > Chromatiaceae > Thiorhodococcus > Thiorhodococcus violaceus_A. Next base: position 5,874 of record NZ_NRRF01000083.1, read on the forward strand.
GGGGCGACCAGATCGGGGTCAATACCGAGCCCGAGCCATCCGGCTTGCTCGGCGGTCCATTGATTGCCATCGAGCCAGTCCGGCGACACCTCGCAGTGATCTTTCCCGAACAACACGCGCGCATGGAAGACGATCTCGCGTGGATCGTCAGGCTTGTAAGTCCGTGGTGGTCGATTCCGCTCGCGCTCTGCTTCTTGCGCTTCCGCTTGGATATTGGTGATAAGCTCTCGCAGGTAATCCATTGCTGGTCCCTCATTTCGCATGAACTGGTAATGGTCGAGCCCCGGTGATTCACGGTCGCCGGGGCTCACTGCTTTATGAACTCCGCTATTGGGCGCCGATTGCCTTCGCGAAGCTCAGGACGTTGCCCTCGGTCGGCTCGACGATACTCAACAGGCGCCGCTCCCACGCCTCCAGGGCGTTGCGGATCTCCAAGGCGTACTTGTGCTGGTTGTAGACGGCGACCACGCCCTCCTGCTTATGGCCGATCACCTTCTCGGCGACTTCCTGAGTGATGCCGATCTCGGATAGGCGGGTACGGCAGGTGCGACGTAGGTCGTGCGGGTGCCAGTGGCCCCAGTCGGGGTGGTCCTTGTTGCTCAGGGCGTCATGGCGGCGATAGAGGGCCTTGGACAATCCTGCCGTGGTCGCGGGCTTGCTTGGACGCTGCTCGAAGACATATCCGCTCGACTCCCATCCGCGACGCTCCGACAAGCGCGAGACCTCCGCTCGTGCTTGCGCCAGCAGATCCATGGCGGTCTCGGTCAGGTGGACGGCGTGCGCGGTCCTGGTCTTGCGCCGCGCGGCTGGAATGCTCCAGACGGCTGCATCCTCGTTGATCTCATCCCAACGCATCCCGCAGACCTCGCCCGGCCGCTGCCCCGTGAGAAGGATCAGCTTCAGGGCGATGGCGGTCAGGCGATGAATCCCGCAGGTCTCTACGTTGAGCCAGAAGGCGCGGATCTCTTCGTTATCGAGGGTCCGTCCGCGATCTACGGTCTTCAGGTTCTTGCTGATGCGCTCAGGCTTGATACCTGCCGCCGGCGATAGCTCGATCAGCTCGCGGTCCTCGGCAAACCCGAACAACATCCTTGAGTAGTTCAGGAGGAGCGCAGCCGCCCTAGGGGCTTCGAGCATCTTTGCCTCGACCACGGCGATGATGTCCTTCCGCTTGATGCTCTTGATCTGGCGCTTACCGATCACGGGCAGCAGGTCGCGCTCCAGGTAGCGGCGGATCTCCTCCCCGCTGGCCAGCTCTCCGAGACGGGCCTTGGCGAATCGCTCCACCAGATCAGCGACGGTCAGTTCGGCGCGGTCCTCCCGGCGCCGCTGCAACGGATCGGCGCCACCATCAACCTCTGCCCTGATCCTCGCGGCCTCCAGGCGCGCAGCGGTCAGACTCCAGGGCGTCGGGTATTCACCGACAGTCTGGATTCGCTCTTGCCCGCTCTTCGCCCGGTAACGCAGGACGAATGCCTTGGTCCCGCTGGCCATGACGCGCAGCCCGAACCCCTTTGGCGCGTCCCGGTGATCGTCCCAGTAGATGCGCTTGCCCTTCGCGGGCGGCTGGATGGTCTTGATGAACCGATCCGAAAGCGTGGTCGGCATGACGCTTTTCCCCCTGGTCAGTTGGTCGGGGCTCAAAATCCGTGCCCCAGTTATGCCACAGTACAGAACTGTACTCGATGGATACCGAGTGTCTTCGGGTGTCAGTTTACTTCTTTGTCTGACCTAGACAAGACAAGGGGTTGTGAGATGGGGCTCAGGAGTTGAGCGGGATCAATAAACAGGCTGGAAACTGCATGGGGTTCAGGTGGTCGGAGGTTCAAATCCTCTCGCCCCGACCAATAAAAACAAGCGGTTAGCTGAGAAATTGGCTAGCCGTTTTTTTGTTTTAGCCGGAAAAAATATTTTGTAGTCGCGTGCGACTTCCGCATGGATGTCCGGCCCATGTCTGGACAACCGATCCGTCATCGATGGCGCATCCGATTGTTCGCCCGATGGGGTCTCTTCCATCGCCCCGCGGCTCATGAAGGGGATTCCAAACGCAATCCGGCCACTCCGCTTCGCCATCCTTCAATCACGGCGTCGCGCATCTCCGGATGGTTCAGGAACCGCTCGCAGGTGTGGATCACCGCCGCCGGATCCTGTCTGTCCCTTCCCCGCAGCGCGCATTCCCAGACGATCAGGACACGCCAGCCGGCCAGACTCAGGGCGCTCAGCGCGCGGCTGTCACGCGCGCGATTCTCCCGGAGCTTGTTCTCCCAGAACTCGCGGCGGGTGGCCGGAGTGGCGGACAGATGACAACCGTGCGCGTGCCAGAAACAGCCATGAATCAGGATCAGCGTCCGGCGTCCGGCGTCCGGCGTCCGGGAAAGACGATGTCGGGCCGGCCGGGCAGTTTGCGATCATGGAGGCGGTAGCGGTAGCCTCGGGCAAAGAGGGCGCGACGAATCAGGATCTCCGGCTTGGTATCGCGCGAACGGATGCGTGACATACAGCGCGAGCGCTGCTCCGGCGTCAACACATCTCCAGACTTCCCCGGCCCACCTCCCGCGCTCATCCCTGCCCGAGCGCCGAGGCCGCGACCAGAATCCGATTGATCCGCGCCAGTTCGCGGCGACAGCGTTCCGTGGGCTTGGCGTCCTGAAAATCCGGGCCGAGCAGACAGAACAGCAGGGCCTTGAAGAGCGGCACATCGTCTCGGGAGGGCGACAGCCCGGCCAGAATGCTGTCCCGATACTCCCGGTTCAGCAGCAGGCGACCGTTCTCCTGGTCCACCCGGAACACCTCCTGGCGGTCGAAGGTCTCCCAGCGCAGGTCGATCCGCTGGGTTGCACTGGGGGATTCCGATTCGGGCGCGAACTGGCTCGCCACGGCCTCCGGAAGTCCAGTGCCGGGGATCGGTGTCCGGCGCCTGAGCGCCTTCGCCTCCCTGGACCGTTGGGCGAAGGTGGCCTGACATGCTTGATGGCAGAGCACAATCCGAGGATTAGCCTGAAAGCAGACCGTCGTAGCTAGGCAGCGAGGACAAGGCCGATGGTCTGGTAAGTACGCGAACACAATGGATGGCTCTTGAACGCAAAGCGGCCGTTCGACAAAGCTAATTGAGTATCGGCGTCGGGCCAAGAGCGTCTCGTGAAAGCTGATCAGTCTGGCAGACAGCTTTCCGTGTAGTCGCATCCAGGCTCTTCGGTACCGATGGCTCATCATCGACTGCACGGTCTCAAAACACTCACGCCACCCGCCGAAACGCCTCGAACCGTTCCGCCAGATAATCCCGATTCGGCCGATCCCCGTCATGGCGAGGAAGGCGGATGGTCTGGCCGTGCAATGCCTTGATCCCCGCCTCCAACGTCGGCCCATCGTGCTGCCCGAGCACGGAGTCGGCGATGACGATCCGCCCGTCCGGGTCGATGCCCAACAGATTTCGATCGTAGGCGGTGTGGTGCAGGATCGACAGACAGATGCCGTTGGTGATATCCGGCTGTCCGCGTTCGTCGCGGTCCGGAATGATGTGGGCGGCTTGCAGCAGTTGCGGGACTGGCAAGCCGGAAACCGAACAGCGCCGATCATAGGCGGACAAGACCAGTTCGCGGAATTCGGCCTGATGCAGACGGACCTTCGCCTCGATTGTGCTGTAGCGGCGTTCGATGGGCGGCGTTGGCTCGCGCGCTTCGGACGGTTGCGCCAACGCATAGTGGCCGGCGGTCTCACGCACTTCGGAGGGCTGCGCCAGCTCGAATTGGCTGCCGATCGCGACGGTACAGAAGAGGTGGCCTGGATTCCATTCCATCAGATAGCAGGGGTAGAGAATCTGATAGAGGCCCGGCACCAGCGCGTAGAAGTAGATCAGAGGCGACTGATCCTCGAACGCCTCGCGCAGACAGGTATTGTCACGGTTACCGGGATCGTCGCCCTGAAATGCGTAGGAAAAATAGCCATCGCCGACGAGTGCGTCATCATAGCGGGCGGTGCGGCCTTTCCGGGGTTTGGTGGTCTTGATGCTGAGGACGCCGCGCGTCATCTGTCTCGGTCGATGAATACCGCGCGCCTTGCCCGCGAGATAAACCCGCTCGCCGTCGAGCTCGAAACCCTCCTGAATCGCCTCCCAGGCAACGGCTCCGTCGTAATCGTGCATGAGCCGCGCGCAGCGTGCAAAGGCCGCCAGACGAATCTCGTGGTCGCGAACAGCCAATCGAATCGGCTCCTTTTCTTGTCGCTGTACGGATCAATGTCGAAAGCGGCGCGGGCGGCCTCCTGAACACTGAACACCAGCCAGGCACAACCATCCGCAGGAGCAGGTTCAGCGCCATCTGTTTGCCTCATGCGCCAGTACCGCCGGCTCATCTCCTTCGTGGTGCCAATGCAGGCCCTAGTCTCCTTGACCGAGGTGTCTCCATTATGCCGCTTGCGTCCCGGACAACCCGCCTCATAATTTGACCGTCATCACGTTTTAGGAACGAGGCGTGCAATGTCTGTCCCCGTCGAATGGCTTTCCGAGGTCATGACCGATCAGGGGTTGATCGAGACGGATCGCCTGGCCGAAGTGCTGCATATCACCAAGACCGAACTTGGCCAGGGCGACCGGGCTGTCCCGTGACGCGGTCTCCAAGCGCGGTCGGCGCGAAGCGCGTCGGACCCAGACGCGGCTGCGCGATACCGTGGAGAGCATCAATCGGGTCACGGGCTGGACCGGTTCGACCGGACGCGCCTTCGCCTGGTTCCGTTCTCAGCCGCTCCCCTCGTTCGGCGACCGGACCGCGGAGGATCTGGTCAAGGAGGGCCGCGCGCAGGCCGTGAAGGATTATCTGTCGCGGATCGCGGAGGGCGGCTACGCGTGACGGACGTACCGCCAACGCGGCCTTTCGTCGGCTTGGTCTATCGCGCCCACAATCCCAGCTGGGCCTTCGCCCCGGCCTCCGGAGAGGGCTGCAAGGCACGGCGGCCGCTTCAATCCGCGAGGAACCCCGGTCCTTTATACCTCGCTCGACCCCAGGACCGCCTGGACGGAGGCCCAGCAGGGTCTGGCGTTCAAGGCTCGGGCCATGACCCTGGTCGGCTATCGCGTGGGCGGCGAGCGGATCGTCGACCTCACCGATCCGGCCCTACTCGCCACCTGCGCCGTCGAGGCCGCCACGCTGGTCTGTCTCCTGGGAGGAACTGGTCTCGCGCGGTCAGACGCCGCCGAGCGGCCTTGCTTCATGGACAGCAAGCCTTGCATGCCGGCCTCATTGTGTCTAACTTCTCGCATCATCCATGAAACATGGACACGAGATATCCATGGACACACGGGCATCATCGGATCTGGAATTGATCGAGGAGGCGGTGGCGCAACTCGCTCGGTTAGACATCACGGCGAACCTCGACGCCCTTGAGCCGCTGGACCGCGCGGACGCCCGCTTACGCCTGCACTGGAGCGGCGGCACGGCGCTGTACCGCGTCGAAGCGAAACGCGGCTTGCGACCAGCGACGCTTGGAGCGGTCGCGCTGCGGCTCAAGGAACTCGGCCCCGACACCCTGCTGGTCACCGATCATGTGTCCCCGCCCTTGGCTGAGCGACTGCGAGACCTCGGCATCCAATTCATCGACAGCGCCGGCAACGCCTTCTTGATCCATCCTGCCTTGCTGATTTGGGTCAAGGGCGAGCGTCCGCCGGAACGCCTTCACCCATCGGCGCCCAGTCGGGCGTTCAAGGCCAGCGGGCTGCGCGTGTTGTTCGCCCTGCTGTCGGTACCGGGATTGGTGGACCAGCCCTATCGAGCCATTGCCGAGCAAGCCGGCGTCGCGCACGGCACGGTGGGCTGGGTGATGGCCGAACTGCCCCGGCTCGGTTTTCTCGCCGAGATCGGAGGCCAGCGCCGGCTCCTCCAACCCGAGCGTCTGCGGCGCCAGTGGGTGGAGGCGTATGCCCGGACCCTGAGGCCAAAATTGCGGTTGCGTATCTTCCAGGCTCCAACCATCCGTTGGTGGCAGGAACTCGATTTCGCGCAGTATGGGCTGGTTCTCGGCGGAGAGGCCGCCGCCGCCAGAATCACCGGCACCATTGAGCCGCAAATGGTGACACTCTACGGGACCAAGGCGGCCTCATTGTTGTTCATGACCAAGCAACCCATGCGATCCGCCCCGGATGGCAATGTCGAGATCCTCAGCCGGTTCTGGGGTTTCGAGCCGACCCCGCCAGAGTTAGCCCCACCGTTGCTGATCTACGCCGATCTCTTGGCGACAGGCGACGCACGCTGTCTCGAAGCGGCCCAGGCGATGGAGGAGCGACTCCTTGATCGATGTGCAGGATAAGGAGGATCTGCGTGCCCTCGGCGACCTCGTCCGAGACCTCCGCGACCACTCCGCCGGGGCCGATTTCATGCTGATCGGTGCGGCGGCAAGGGATCTGTTGCTCCAGCACCATCACGGCGTCGAGCCCCTGCGCAAGACAACGGATGTGGATTTCGCCTTCGCCCTGTCCGATTGGCCGGCCTACATCGCCTTGACAGAGAGGCTGATCGAAAGCGGATGCTTCAAGCCGGACGAGCGGACGCAACACCGTCTCCGCAATCGGATTGGAACCATGGTCGACCTCCTGCCGTTCGGTGGTGTCGAGTCGCCCGAGGCCCAGATCGTCTGGCCGCCACCGGGCGAAACCCTGATGTCCGTGATCGGCTATGCCGAAGCCAACGCGGCCACGGAGAGCGTCATGCTGCCGGGGGCGGTGCCGCTTGCTGTCATCACGATCCCCATGTTCGCGCTACTCAAGCTGTTTGCGTGGGACGATCGTCATTGGGCGCAGCCGCGCAAAGATGCCAGCGATCTGTTGTTCGTGCTCGACCACGCGTTTCGGGTGGCTGGACTGGAACGCTTACACGACGTCGCGCCGGAGCTGCGTGTGGAGGCCGTCGCATTGGTGCGCAAGTGACTGCAGCGGCGCCTTGGTGTACTCCCACCCGTGCTCGATCGGCGTCTCGAGGATCTCAGCGTGGACGAGATCGAAGCGCTGAGCGAGGCCTTGCTCGATTTCAGCGCGCTCGGCGATCTCGAGCAGTGGCTCGAGCAGCCTTGAGCCGCCACGCTCAGCGACGGAGACCCGCTCCATGAGTTTTACACCCGAGCCAACGGGCTACCACAAGACGATCCTGTCGGATCTCCAGGGGGCTTGGTCGATTCTGCGCGATGCCGTGGTGCAGTCAGCGGGCTTTCCCGACTGGGAGCTGGCCTTGTTTCACATCGACGAGGCGATGAGTTGGGAATCGGTGCGGAATCTTGAGGTCATGCGGCAGCGACTGATCCTGGTTCGTAATCGGCTCCGGCACGACGGGGTTCCGGACGACGTCATCGCCTGCCTGGAAGAAGTGAACGCGATGATGGACGAGACGCTTGAGGCCCTGCGAAACGGCGAGATCGACTGATCCTCCATGAGGACGGGGACTCACCCGAGCCGAGACCGACGAGGCTAACCTCCGCTGCGCAGCGGCCCAGCCCCAGGATCCGAATGAGGCTGACGTGAAGATCCAGATTCTCTTCGATCTCCATCTCGAGTTTGACAGAACGGCTCGCCGAGGACCTGCGCCCCGACTTCGACGCTGCGGATCAGATGTGCCGCTATCTGCAATGGCGCGACAACGGTCATTGCAGCAGCACCGGGCGCTGCTTCGACATCGGCGACGCAGCCGCGCTTGCGCGCTTCGATGCGGATGGCGATCCTTTCGCGGGCTCCGCCGCGCGTCGGCCATGAATTGACGACCGGCCGCCAAGACGTGTCCTGCATCCGTCATAGAGCGCTGACCCAGCTGCCGCCAGCATCTCAATGCAGGCGATTCTTGAATCGCAGCGAGACGATGAGCCGCCCGACCAGCATGAAATGAAGCAGCCAGAGGGTATCCTCGGCGACCTCTGTCAGACCCGCATCGCGCAACAACACGGCGCGGATCGCACGCATGAAGTGGATCGCCAGCAGCACCTCGGCGATGGATCGGGCAAGGACCGGCATGCCCTCGGAAGGACACCTGAAGCCGCAGAGCAGGGTCGACGGCAGCCAGATGAACACGGTCATCTAACTCGGGTCGTCTGAGGCGATGACGGGTCGCTGGTAACGTGCGCCCAAGACGGTCTTGCGGTCCATCAGCCAATACACGAGCCCAAGCGCCAGGATCACAGCCGCAGTCGCCAGGATGTACATCGGCTGCAGTTTCTCGAAGTCGAAGATGATGACCTTTCGGGCGATCGCCATCAGGGCCGTCGCGATGACCAGACGCACATGCACGACATCATCCCTGAGGTACAGGGTGATGTTCATGAAGATCTCAATGGCGATCAGCACCGCCAGGAAGGCGCCAAAGGTGACGACGATATCACGCACGCCGAAGTCCTGAACGGCCGGCACGAAGAGTTGACCGTAGAGCGAGTAGGCAACGTCAACCACACCCCAAAGGATGGTGATCACCATCAAGACCGCAAGGACCCGGACCGCGCCGCGTATGATCCGATGAAGGATGTTGATCATGCGGTCCTCTTCGTCCACGCCCAGTTCGCTCTGGCCGATGGTCTTGAGGCGCTGGCGCCGAAAGTGATCCATGAGGCTCTGCACGACGGCGCTCTGCTGACCAAGGTAGTCGGCATTGAAGTCTTTCTCGCTGAAATCCCGCAGCCCCTCGATCTGCCGCAGGTCTCGCTCCGAGACACGCTGGAAGCCCATGCTCCAGTCCGAATACTGACGGTGCTTGATCTCCTTGCGCTGAATCACCTGCATGCCGGTGTGGCGCGGATCCTGCTCGATGATATCGAGCAGTTCGTCGATGACGCGCTCCTCGCCCTCCAAGACCTGCAGGAAGGTCCCGTTGCAATGAAACAGCATCCCGGTGACGCCCCTGCCGGCGTTGTTCTCCCGGCAACTCTGCAACAGGCTCAGCAGAGCTGGCGTCGACATGGGCTCTGTCGCCGAACTGATGTACGTGATCTGGATCATAGGGGTTCTCCGCGGGAAGGCGCTGGCACTGGCTTGCGGGGCGGGGACCGTGGCTGGGTGCGCGGCCCCGGCTGAAGGGTGGTCGTGATCCAGCCCTGGAGGCGCTGGCTGACGTCGGGAGACATGCAGGCAGCGGCTTCAGCGCTGCCGGCGAAGGGCACGCGGGCCTCGTCAGCGGCGACGGGGTGGTCACAGATGCACAGGACGGTCACCGTCTGTGATGCTCATCGGCTGGCGCCGATGATACGCCGATTCTCCCCTACCATTCCTCTGGTGATTGGCGCGCGCTCCTGTGCGGCATAACCTCCCGATTCAATCCCCCGCGCCCAGCCCTTTTCACACGCTGTTCACCTCGGAGCAAATTTAGGGGATCGGGTCGAAACGCTGACCCGAAACGGCATCGCCGCCCGGGTCCATGCCCTTGAGGAACTTGAACAGATCGCTGTCGGTGGACAGGACCAGTGTGGTGTTGTCCGCGATGATGGTCTTGTAGGCCTGCATGGTTCGTGTGAACGCATAGAAGTCCACGGCGTCGGGGCTCTGATTGTAAGCACTGGCATAGATCTCGGTGGCCTTGGCGTCCGCGACCCCGCGGATCTCCTCGACTTGCCGATAGGCCTCGGACTGGATCTTGTTCAGGTCACGCAACCGATTGCCACGGATCCTGGCGGCCTCGCCGTTGCCTTCCGACAGGAAGCGCTCCGCGATCTGTCGGCGTTCGCTGATCATGCGGTCGTAGATCTTCGGGCGCACGCTCTCGTTGTAGTTGATCCGTTTGAAGCGGATATCGAGCAGTTCGATCCCGAACACCTGAACCTTCTCGGCCGCGGCGGTGAAGATCTCCAGCTCGACGAGCTTGCGTCCTTTCTGGATCGGCACCAGTGCCCCCAGATCCCGCTCCGCATCGGTCAGGAGGGCGTCGCGCAGCGGCACGCGGTCCTTGGTGGTGCGGATGATCTCGATCAGTTCATGCTTGGCGACCGCGTTGCGGGTCTCGCTGCCGAGAATGTCGTCCAGGCGCGATTGGGCGCTGCGCTCGTCGCGCAGGCGCAGGAAGTATTGAAGCGGATCGGTGATTCGCCAACGGGCGAACAGATCGACCGAGATGTAGAGCTTGTCCTTGGTCGGCATATCCGAGGGATTGCCGTCCCACTCCAGCACCCGTTTGTCGATCGGATTGACGTCCTGGATGAAGGGCACCTTGAGCTTGAGACCGGCGGAAGTCACGGGCTCACCGACCGGCTTGCCGAACTGGGTGATGATCACCTGCTCGACTTCGCTCACCGTGTAGATCGCGCTGACCGCGACATAGAGACCGATCACAACGACCGCCAAGACCGCGATTGACTTTTTCATGGCCGATCTCCGCTCGGGGAATCCAGATTCAGCAACGGGAGGATGCTGCGCGTCTGTTCGTCGACAATGATCTTGGAGCGGATGCCCGGCATGACCTCCTGCAGGGTCTCGATATAGATGCGGCGGCGCGTGACCTGCGGGGCCTTGCTGTACTCCGCCAGGAGGGCACTGAAGCGTGCCACGTCGCCTTCCGCTTCGTTGATGCGCTTGAGCCGGTAGCCGTCGGCCTCGCGGATGCGTTGATCCTTCTCGCCCTCGGCCAGTGGGATCACCTTGTTGTAATCACGCCGGGCCTCGTTGATCAGCTTCTCTTTCTCCTGCTCACGGCGAATCCGTTCTAACGCACATGGCGGAGCGCCACCCCGGACCATGAAACGGGGCGGTAGCTTGGACGGACGCCAGGAGAGGCAACATATTGCGTCCTGTTGAGCCTCCTACAACAAGTGCGC
>NZ_NRRF01000084.1 GCF_016583565.1 Thiocystis violacea
ATGGCGGAGCGCAGAACGCCGTGGCGCTGCAACTGTGGAGCACCTGGATCCTCTATGCCGTCCTCGTCGATTTGACCGATGCCGTGGCCGAGGCGCTGCAACGTCCCTTCGCCGAGCTGTCGATGGAAATGGTCTACCGCAGCTTGTATTTCGTGGTCGCAGAGGCGCGCAGCTTCGCGCCGAAGTGGCGACCCTGAAGCGTCGGCGGCAACGCCCCGCTCAACCACTCCCCATCCGGGGTCTGCCACACCTCCAGCCGATAACGAATGGTGCGGGCCTGAATGTCGAGATCCTGGACGATGAAATCGCGATAGCCCTTGAAGCGTGCCCCCGCTGGCGGTGCTGGGGTGGGGGGAATCCGACGTGTCAGGATCGCTGTGATCGGCCATCCCGCTGGGTTTGAAGGTCGGCTTGGCCTTCTCCCCCTTGAGCACCGCGATCTCATCGCGCAACTGCTGGATGGTTTCCGCTTGCCGTTGGGTCTTCTCGGCCAGCGTTTCGATCAGCTCCACCAACTGCTCGATGAGCGGGGTACGCTCCGCGTCGAGGATGTCTGGGAGTTCGATCGGAGCGGGCATGCCGGAGGCGATTCGAAGGTCAGGATTCAGGGCCTAGACCATCTCTAACGGATATCCTCAGCCAAGGCTGCCGCGACTTATTGAGAAGTTACGGGGTATGATTATAATCGATTGTTTTAAAAAGTTAAAAGTTGTTTTCGTTCAGGCACTAACTAGGAGCTTTTCATCCATGCTGCGTATTTTCTTGTTCCTTGCGACTAACGTGGCGGTCCTGATGGTCATCAGCATCGTCTTCCGCGTGCTGGGGATCGACGGCGTTCTCCAGGAGAACGGCGGCATCGACATGGGCGCCCTGCTCGTGATGGCGGCCATTATCGGTTTCAGCGGCTCGCTGATCTCGCTCTTCCTCTCCAAGATGATGGCGAAACGCTCGATGGGGGTGCATATCATCCAGCATCCCTCGACGCCGTTCGAGCAGTGGCTGATGGACGTCGTCGCTCGCCAGTCACAACGCGCCGGGATTCAGATGCCGGAGGTCGGCATCTTCGACTCGCCCGAACCCAATGCCTTCGCAACCGGCTGGAACCGCAACGATGCCCTGGTGGCCGTCAGCACGGGACTGCTGCAGCACATGAACAAAGACGAGGTCGAGGCGGTCGTCGGCCATGAGATCAGCCACGTCGCCAATGGCGATATGGTCACGCTGGCGCTCATCCAGGGCGTGGTCAACACCTTCGTCGTCTTCCTGGCGCGCATCATCGGGCACATCGTCGATCGCGTCCTCCTCAAAAACGAGAACGGCTATGGCGTCGGCTACTTCGTGACCTCCATCGTCGCAGAGCTGATGCTCTCGGTCTTGGCGACCATGATCGTCATGTGGTTCTCGCGCTATCGTGAGTTCCGCGCCGATGCTGGTGGTGCCATGCTCACCAGCCGCCACCACATGGCGGATGCCTTGAGGGCACTGCAGCGCATTCATGAACCGCAGGATCTGCCAGCAGGCGAATTCGCCGCCTTCGGGATCTCGGGCAAGATCGGCGAGGGCTTTGCCGCCCTGTTCCGCAGTCACCCGCCCCTGGAAAAGCGGATCGCTGCGTTGGAGCAGGCCGCCGCCTGAGACTCCGCGCAAGGTGCGGCGCGGGGATGATGGGGACGCCCCTCGATGCTCGGCGCTTCGAACGAGGCGCCTCGCGCGGGCTTTCCCCATCCGCGATCGGTACTGTTGGGAAAGTGACGAGACAGGCGCCAGAGCGGCTCCTCGACGTCAGACTTCCGCGAGCAAGCCTGGGAAGGCATCTTCCAGCGCCGTCATGAGCGCCTCCAGGTCCACGACGTCGAAGTCTGGAACAGGCAGGTTGTCCGGCCAGGGACGGCCGGGGGCGAATCGGCCGGTGCGGACCAGCGCGGTCCACATCCCAAGCCGCTCGGCGCCGGCGATGTCGGTATCGGGCCGGTCGCCGATCATGAGGCATTCGCCGGGCGAACAGCCGAGCATCTCCAGGGCCATCTCATAGAGCAGGGGCTCCGGCTTGCCGATGATGGTCGGGGTCACGCCGGTCGCGGCAGCGAAGGGCGCGACCAAGGCACCGCCCCCAGGCAGGATCAGATGGCGGCCGTTGCGCACGGCATCCACGGTCGGATCCGGGTTGGTTCCGATGAGGCGCGCGCCCTGACTCAGGATGAGGTTGATGCCGATCGTCAGCTGCTCGTAGTCCAGCCCAGCGCCCTCGCCCACCACGACGAAGTCGGCATTCCGGGCATTGGGTTCGCCAAACTCGCGCAAGGCTGCATCCAGCCCGCCCGCGCCCACCGCGAAATAGCGAAAGCCCGGTCGCACCCTGGCAAGCCATCTGGCCGTCGCCAGCGCGGAGGTCAAGATGAGCGCCGGATCAGGACGCGGGAGCCCCATCGCCGTCAGGCGATTCGAGACCTCCCCTGGCGTGCGGATGGGGTTGTTCGTCAAATAGGCGTGGGGGAGTCGGGTGACGCGATGCAGCAGCCGCAAGGCGCCCGGAAGCAGGCGGTCACCGTGGTAGAGAACGCCGTCCATGTCCAGCAGGACGGCGATCGGTTCGGGTCTCTTCATCGAGCGCATGGCCATGCGTCCCCTACGCCGCTCGACTCCAAGGCACCCGGGCTCAGGCGAGGTCTGCGGCCAGCGAATCGCGCACGGCGGGGGATGCCTCGATCTGGTAGCCGTAGTCCCTGTGGTCCGAGCCGAGCGATACCCGGGCGCCCGCCTTCGCGGCGGCGACCATGGGCGGCGTCAGCTCGAAGCGCATGAAGTGGACGGCGGAGGTCTTGGTCTCGTCCTCGCGCTCCATGTCCTCGTCCGCGATGGCAAACACCTTGTCGAATCCGGCCACCTGGACCCACACCAGATCCTCGATCCCGCGCAGACGCGCGAGTGCATCGCGGCGCTCTTCCTCATTCTCGTACTCGATCATGAAGGTCGCCTTCCAGTTCGAGCCATCGGGAATCAGCGGATTGTAAGCGGCCAGCTCGTCCTGGATGCCCTCCGGCTCGAAGATCCGCTCGACCCTGAGCATCTCCTGGATCTGGTACTGGATGGTCAGCCGATCTTCGAAATAGAGGGTCGTGTGCGCCCCGATCGGCACCTGACGGCTCTTCTTGTGGGCCATCACCTTGGCGCGGAAGTCACTGCGTGCCTGGGCGTATTGCTCCAGGCTGTAGAGGTCATTGCGTGTTAGCTGCATGCTCATCTCCGAATCTCAGTGCCGGCGGCCGCCAAGCCATGCCGGCGATCAAATGCCGTAGGCCAGTCGCATCAGCGTCATCGGATGCTGCTGCTTCCCGTCCTGCTCCAGGGCGTGGGCGATATGGGCACCCGCCATGGGGCAGTCGCTCCCGAAGTGATCGGCCCCCGCCTTCTCCACGCGGCTGGCCACCGGCTTGACGATCTTCATCGAGTGGTCGTGGAACTCCTTCTTGACGGCGTAGGTGCCGTCATGTCCGGAGCAGCGCTCGATGACCTCGACCTTGGTGTCCGGCACCAGCGAGAGCACATCGCGGGTCTTGGGACCGATGTTCTGCACACGTTGGTGGCAGGACGCCTGATAGACCACTGTCCCGAGCGACGTCTTGAAGTCCATCTTCAGCTTGCCATCCTTGTGGCGGAGCATGAGGTATTCAAAGGGATCGTAAATGTGGTCTTTCACCAGCTTCACATCCGCGTCGTCGGGGAACATCAGCGGTAGCTCTTGTTTGAACATAAGCACGCAGGACGGGATGGTGGCAACGATGTCCCACCCCTCCTCCACCAACCGCTTCAGCACCGGGATGTTGGCCTCTTTGGCCTTGCGCACGGATTCGAGATCGCCCAGCTCCAGCTTGGGCATGCCGCAGCATTGCTCTTTCTCGGCCAGGGTGACCGGGATGCCGGTGTGCTCGAAGACAGCGATCAGATCCTGGTTCACGCCGGGCTCATTGTAGTTGCCATAGCAGGTCGCAAAGAGCGCAACCTTGCCGGTTGTCGGCCCCGCTGGCTCGCCGATCGCGGAGCGGCCGATCCGGCCCTTCTCGGCCTTGCGCAGCGCCGGGCTGGTGTAGGGAGGGACAGTGGCGTCGCGATGGACCTCCAGCACGGCCTCCAGCGCCTTGCGCCCCAGCGGATTGGCATTGACGGCGTTGACGATGCCGTTCACCACCGGGATTCCGGCCAGACTGCCGACCCGATCGGTGCTGGTGAGGATGCGATCGCGCAGCTTCACGTCACCCTGCTTGAACTTGAACGCCTTGGCGCGAAGCATGAGGTGCGGGAAGTCAAGGTTCCACTCGTGCGGCGGCACGTAGGGGCACTTGGTCATGTAGCAGAGGTCGCAGAGGTAGCAGTGGTCGACCACTTTCCAGTAGTCGTCCTTGGCGACACCGTCCACCTCCATGCTCTCGGACTCGTCGACGAGATCGAACAGGGTCGGGAAGGATTGACAGAGGCTGACGCAGCGTCGGCACCCGTGGCAGATATCGAAGACGCGCTCCAGCTCCGCAAACAGCGAGTCTTTGTCGTAAAAATCCGAATTCTGCCAGTCGATGGGGTGCCGGGTGGGTGCTTCGAGGCTTCCCTCCTGACGGGTTGGCGATGCCATGCGTATCCTCCCGTGGATTGAGGTCATGAGTGCGCGCTGAGGCAGCCGCGCGCCCGCCGTTGGAATTCCACGCCAAGGGGCAGGCGCGGCGGCTTCATCCAAGTCCGCTCACGATAGAAGCGCGCACGACAGAAATCCAATCGCCGGTTCGAATCACGACCATCGAACCGCCCCATCGAGCCGAGCCATCCACCGCAAAGCGGTCCGTCTCAAACGGACCGCTCGATTCAGAGCAACTTCTCGATTTCTTTCACGACTTTGCCGCTATCCGGCTTGGTCATGCTGGCGTAATAGTCGACCAAGTTGCCGTTGCGATCGATCAGGTACTTGTAGAAGTTCCATTTGGGATAGGGGGCACCCGCCGCCGCCAGACGATCGAAGAGCGGTGACGCCTTGCCCTTCTTCACACTCACCTTTTCGAACATCGGGAACTCGACCGAGTAGGTCAGTCGACAGAAGGACTGGATCTCCTTCTCGGTGCCAGGCTCCTGGTTGGCGAAATCATTGGAAGGGAATCCGAGCACCACCAGTCCGCGATCCTGATAGGTGCGATAGAGTTTTTCGAGTCCTTCGTACTGAGGGGTGAATCCGCATTTGCTGGCGGTATTCACGATGAGGATGACCTTGCCCTGATAGGCCTCGCAGAGGTTCACCACCTCCTCACCGGCCAAGCGTCGGACATCGAGATCAAGCAGGGACGAGCAGCTCTTGGATTCAGCCGCCGCATTGGCTGACATCGCCGCCAGGCCAAGGAGTAACCAGGGGTGCTTCATGACGAATTCCTCGCATCGGACAAAAAAAACCACGACGCCGACTAGGTAGAGCGACAGAATCGGGATTGCAATGCCTGAGGCAGGACCGATCATCCAGGGGGACGCAGTCGCGGAGACAGGCTGCGCAAAGGCCGACGGTGGCCGCGTCTCCGGCTCAGGCGTTCGCGCGGCGGAGCTGGATTCTCAAGCCGAAACGGTGAATGCGCGACAATAACGCACGATGTCAATGTCTTGCGCGATCCGCGATGCTCACCCGAGCGGCGCAATAGACCGTGTATTCGAGGCATCCGTCGGCTTTTGCATCCTTCGCGCCCTTGCGTTTCAACCGCGGGTGCCAGGATGATCGCTTACCCTGGAGGCTCGCCTCCTTGAAACGAACCTAGAGACGGAAATCCCTCGGACGGATTGGGGCAAGTGGGCCCCGTCGGGCAGATCGCTGATGGCTCAGCGTTGCGGAAGCCGTCGATCACTACAGAGCATTAGGATCAGGACATGAACGATTGGGTCAGAGCAAAAGTCGTAGGCAAGCATCAATGGGCCGAAGGGCTGTACAGCGTCCAATTCGACGCGCCGATCGCGGATTTCGTGGCAGGTCAATACATCAAGGTCGGCCTGGACATCGAGGGCGAGCGCATCGGCCGCCCCTACTCCCTGGTGAACCCCCCGCAAAGCCGTCCACTGGAGATCTACTTCAACGAGGTCCCCGAAGGCCCACTCACACCGCCGCTCTCGGCGCTGAATCCTGGCGATGAGGTGTGGCTCACGGCGACCGCCAGCGGCATCTTTACCCTGGAGACCGTCGCGCCCGCCGAAACCCTCTGGATGCTCGCCACCGGCACGGGGCTCGGCGTCTACTTGTCCATGCTGCGCACGCCCGACCCCTGGGAGCGCTTCAAGCGCGTCATCCTCGTGCACGGCGTGCGCTTGAGCGCGGACCTGGCCTATGCGGAGACACTCAACGACATCGCGAACCAGCATGGCGAGCGGTTCACCTACCTGCCGGCCGTCAGCCGCGAGAACTGCTCGGGAACCCTGGGCGGACGCATCACGGATCTGCTCACCGACGGACAGCTCGAAACCCGGGTCGGGGTCAGCATCGAACCTGCAACCAGCCACGTCATGCTGTGCGGCAACTCCGCCATGATCAAGGACGCCAAGGCCATCTTGGAGGCCCGCGGACTGATCCGCCATCGCCGGCAGGCGCCGGGCCATTACTCGACCGAGGGCTACCACTGATCTTAGCCATGGCGACGGCTGGCGCCCATCCCGGGCACCCGCAGGCTCAGCATACGAATGAGGTGATCCGATGAACGCGGACGTGATCGTCATCGGGGCCGGGCTCGCCGGCCTCGCCTGCGCGCTGGCTCTGCGCGATCGCGGACTCGAGCCCTTGGTCATCGAGGCATCCGACGGCGTTGGGGGGCGGGTGCGGACAGACCACCGGGAGGGCTTTCTCCTGGATCGGGGCTTCCAGGTGTTGCAGACCTGGTATCCCGCCGCGCGCGAGACGCTGGACTACGCAAGACTGGACCTGCGCCCCTTCTACCCTGGCGCACTGGTGCGCATCGAAGGGCGCCTGCATCGCGTCAGCGACATCTGGCGCAGACCGGACCGGCTGCCGGAGATGCTGTTCTCACCGGTCGGCACGCTGGCGGACAAGATCCGCCTGCTCAAACTCCGGCAGCGCTGTCTGCGCGGCGACTTGCAGGCCCTCTACCAGCGGCCGGAAACGACAGCCCTTGCGTATCTGCAGGCGCTTGGCTTCTCCCCCCGCATCATCGAGCGTTTCTTCAAGCCCTTCTTCAGCGGCGTCTTCTTCGAGCCCGACCTGGCGGTCTCATCGCGCACCTTCGAGTTCGTCTTCCGCGCCTTTGCGCTCGGCGACACCGCGCTTCCCGCCCGCGGCATGGGCGAGATCCCGGCGCAGCTCGCCGCCAGATTGCCACCGCACGCCATTCGCCTCGGCGCCCGGGCCGAGCGGATCGAGCGCGCCAGCGTCGTTCTGCAATCAGGAGAGCGACTCAAGGCGCGGGCGGTCGTCATCGCGACCGAGTCGAGCGAGACCGCCCGGCTGCTCCAGCAGCCGCGGAGCGAGCCTTTGCCGCACCGCGGCACCAGCTGCTTCTACTTCAGCGCCCATCACGCGCCCGTCGGGGGCGGTTACCTGCTGCTCAACGGCGAGGGCCGGGGGCGGATCAACAGCCTCCTCTTCCCGAGCAACCTCTCGCCCTACTATGCGCCGCCGGGCCGCAGCCTCATCAGCGTCAATGTCCACGGCGCCGACGAGAACCCGGATACGCTCGAGACACGGATCCGCTCCGAGCTGCGACCCTGGCTGGGCGAACAGGTGCGCGCCTGGACGCGCCTGGCGGTCTACCGCCTGCCTCACGCCTTGCCCTCCCAACGACCGCCCGTCCCCTACCCGGGCAGTCAGGAGCTGCGGCGCGCCGATGGCCTCTGGAGCTGCGGCGAATACCAGGGCGCACCCTCCATCCAGTGGGCGCTTCACTCCGGCCAACGCGCCGGCTGTGAGGTCGCCAATGCCCTTCAGGCGGCACCGCTCGACCGCGCTCAGGACAATCGGCATCCCGCGCATTGAGGCATCCGCCTCGGCTCCTTCCAGCAAGAACGAACGGGAATGGCGACGGCTGCCCGGCCGCCGAGACAATGGGCTCTCAGCCGGCGGGCGCTCGGGTGGGTGCCGTGGTCAAGATCAGAGCATCAAGGCATCCGAGGACGCTCAGTCCCCCTTCCAACCCTGACGCAGCGCCTTGCGGCCCCAGATCCAGACGTACTGAGCCCCACTGACGATGATGGTCATGAGGCAAAACCAGGTGAGCGCCGCAATCCAGGACGCGGGCAAGGAGTAGATCCCCGCATCCATGAGCACGGCGACGACCAGCACGATCTGCGCGGCCGTGTTGACCTTGCTCACCGGGATGGGGGCGGCCTCGACCTCCGCGACGCGGTAGTTGTAGAGGACCGCGCCACTGACGATGAGGAGGTCACGAAAGACGACGGCCAGCACCAGCCAAAGCGGAATGATTCCCAGCGCCCCCAGGACGAGGAAACAGCACACCAGGAGCGTCTTGTCCGCGAGCGGATCGAGGATGCCGCCGAGGCGGCTCTGCCAACCGTAGTGCTTGGCGAGAAAGCCGTCGAGCCCATCCGAGGCCCCCGCGGCGGCGAAGAGAATCAAGGCCCAGCCGAACTCGTGCTGGATCAGCAGGTAGACCACCGGGATGACGGCGATCAGGCGAATGACGCTAATGATGTTTGGGAGGTCGCTGAGCTTCACGAAGCAGATCCTATCGCCGCGCGCTGAACCGGGTTGTTGATGCTAGCTTGGCACATGCCGCCTGTCCAAGGGTCGGTATACTATGAGGCTCGATTTCCCACACTGGAGCCGCCGCGTGCCGCAGGATTCTCAGACCCCCACCCCCAATGCGCTCAACTACCGAGACGCCGGTGTCGATATCGACGCGGGCGCGGCTCTCGTCGAGCGTATCAAACCGCTCGCCGCGGCAACGCGGAGACCCGGCGTCTTGGATGGCCTCGGCGGATTCGGCGCGCTCTTCGAGCTGCCGCTGGACCGCTATCGCGAACCGGTGCTGGTCTCGGGCACGGACGGCGTCGGAACCAAGCTCAAGCTCGCCATCGAACTCGGGCGGCACGACACCATCGGCATCGACCTGGTGGCGATGTGCGCGAACGACATCCTGGTCAGCGGCGCGGAGCCGCTCTTCTTCCTCGACTACTATGCGACCGGGCGGCTCGACGTCGAGGTTGCGGCCTCCGTCATCTCGGGCATCGCACGCGGCTGCGAGCTGGCCGGCTGCGCGCTCACCGGCGGCGAGACCGCCGAAATGCCCGGCATGTATGGCGAGGGTGACTACGACCTCGCCGGCTTCTGTGTCGGCATCGCCGAGAAAAGCGCGCTCATCGCGCCCGATCGTGTCGAACCTGGCGACGTGCTGATCGGGCTCGCCTCATCCGGCCCGCACTCGAACGGCTATTCGCTGGTGCGCAAGGTGATCGAGGTGAGTGGCGCGGACTTGGATCAGGACCTGGATGGCGTGAGCCTGGCGGACGCCCTCCTCGCCCCGACCAGGATCTATGTCGCCTCCGTGCTGCCATTGACCCGATCCATCCAGGTGCATGCGCTCGCGCACATCACCGGCGGCGGCCTCACCGAGAACCTGCCGCGCGTGCTCCCCGCGCACCTGCTGGCTCGCATCGAGCTCGACTCCTGGCAACGCCCGGCCGTTTTCGACTGGCTCCAGACCCGCGGCGGGATCTCGCGCACGGAGATGCTGCGCACCTTCAACTGCGGGGTCGGCATGGTGATCTGTGTCGCCGCGGAGGACGCCGAGGCCGCACTGAAGCAACTGGGCGACGCAGGCGAGACGGCCTGGATCCTGGGCCGGATCGAATCCAGCGAGGACGCGCGCGGGGTCGTCTTCAGCGGCAGCACCGCCAATGGATGAGCGCGCGCCGCTGCAAGTCGTCGCGCTCATCTCGGGCAGCGGCAGCAACCTGCAGGCACTCATGGATGCCCAGCGGCAGGGCGCCCCAATCCGCCTCCAGGCCGTCATCAGCAACACGGCGGAGGCCTACGGCCTGGAGCGCGCGCGCCACCAAGGCATCCCGACCGAGGTTCTAAGTCACCGCGGCTACGCGGATCGCGACGCCTTCGATGCCGACCTCGCCGCCCTGATCGACCGCCATAATCCTGAACTGGTCGTGCTCGCCGGATTCATGCGCATCCTCACGCCCGGCTTCGTCAACCGCTACGCGGGAAGGATGATGAACATCCATCCCTCGCTCCTACCAAAATTCCGTGGGTTGAATACGCATCAGCGCGCGCTCGATGCCGGGGAGCGCGAGCACGGCGCCAGCGTTCACTTCGTCACGGCGGAGCTGGATGGCGGCCCGGTCATCATTCAGGCGCGGGTTCCGGTGCTGGCCGATGACGATGCAGGATCGCTGGCGGCGCGGGTTCTGAAGCAGGAGCACCGTCTCTATCCGACCGCCGTGGGCTGGTTCGCGGAGGGCCGGCTGAGACTCGGGGAGGATGGACGCGCGCACCTGGACGGCCGAGCCTTGCAGGCGCCGATGCTGATGGAGGCCGCGGCAGCGCCCGAGCCAGCACCTAGCTGAACGCGTGCATCACGCGCGCGAATCCTGAGCCGACTGACACCCGCGTCATTCCTCGGGCTCCACCAGGGTGTCTTCGCCCAGCTCCTCAACCGATCCGTGCGGCTCATAGAGCCTGTTTTCATGCGGAAGACAGGTGCCTGGCCTGACGGGGGAGCACGCCTGCGCATCGCGCACCAGGCGTACATAGGCCGAATCGCCCTTCGTCCCGTAGTCGATATCGCCATTGCCGAAATGGACCCGCCAGGCGCTGCCCGGATAGTAGCTCGCCGGTGTGGAGGACCAGAACTGCGCCGCCGGGGTATTGG
The DNA here is from genome assembly GCF_016583565.1 of Thiocystis violacea. Classification (GTDB taxonomy): domain Bacteria; phylum Pseudomonadota; class Gammaproteobacteria; order Chromatiales; family Chromatiaceae; genus Thiorhodococcus; species Thiorhodococcus violaceus_A. Next base: position 10,863 of record NZ_NRRF01000084.1, read on the forward strand.
GGAAATTCACGCCATCGATATCCATGCCGCGACAGCGCCGCTGGAGCAGTGAGAGCAGTTCCTCGCGGTCGGGCAAACGCCAGTCGGAGTAACCGGCAAAGGTGGAGCTTCGCCCACGCCGCAGCGCCCCTTTCCAGCTGAGCGTCGTGGCCTCGCCTTGCGCGCAGCCCACGCCGCCGAGGCCCTCGGCGCACTGCTTCCACATCAAGCCGGTCGTCTGATCTTGGACCGTATCGTTCTGGATGACGATGTAGCGGGCGTTCGGCATGTCCGACGGCGACGCCTCATCGCACTCCCGCGCCCCGACTGGGGCGGCGAGCAGGATCAAACCGGGCAGCATCACACCGAACGCCACGCCGCACGCGCGCGCTGAGATCATGGAATCGCCGCCGTCCGTTGAAGTGCCTGAGCCATGGTGACGGTTGCCAGTGTCTTACACGACGCCGTTCAAGGAGCCGCCGCCGCCATCCGAGGACGCGGAGCACAGGTCATGGACGCCGATTCAGAATGGCCCCAGCCGGTCTCGCCATCCTCGCGCGCATGGATCGCGCTCATTTCGAGCGGGGTGAGGCGCCATCGGTTGAGCGGCCCGATGCATCGTCCTTGCCGCCCGTGGCGGTGGTCGAGACATTCGAGAGCATCTTCTGGAACAGGTCCCACGAAGCCATGGTCCCCGCCATATAGGGCTGGAAGAGCTTGATGGGATCATAGCCCTCGACACCCGTCATCATGCGCTCGCGGATGTCGTCCATCATCTGGCGCTGGAAGGCCTCGACGTCGGGCAGGCCAACGAGCTTGCGGACTTCTTCCGGGGCGATATCGATATCGACACTGACCTTCATGGATCTCTCCTGATCGCTTGGCCGGGGCGCATAGCGATGGTTGGGGTGATGAGCCGCATAGACGGCGGCGCAACGGTCGTACAAGAACCGCCGAGGATCAATGCCGGCTGGCTCGGGGAACGTCCTCCGCTTGAGCCGGTTCCTCGACGGTGAGGGTCCGACGCACGCGCCGCCCGATCAGAACGCAGGCCCGCTCGAAGGCGCGGGATGCCTCGCGGGCATTCCAGTCCCACTCCGAAGGATGCGCCGTGGCGGGGAACTGCCAGTGCGCCGTCGTCAGCACGGAGCCGACGCGGATCTCCAGCGTCCAGTCGTGCCAAAGGGTGTCGGGCTGATCCTCCTCGACGAATTCCTGCTCCACGAGGCGGACATAGTTGCCCGCCTGGTCGTCCATGGCGACCTGATTGGACAACACCAGGGTATCATCGATGCAGCTGCTCCAGCCGGTATGCACGGTACTGGCCGTCCCCATGAGCGCATGCATGATGAGTCCGGGCGTAATCGTGAGCGCCAGGGGGGTATCCCAATCCGGTTCGCCTGAATCTATCTCTGATGCCATTCGCTATTCCGATCTATCTGACGCGCCGCGTCACGCTGCGCGCGGCCTCCCGCAGTCTAAGGCCCGTGACGGGAGCGCGGCAATCCCGCACGGCTAAATGTAGATTCCCGACAGCAAAAGGTGTAGCGCCATGTCCGTCATTCTCGATCTCACCGTCTTCCCCACAGACCAAGGGGCTAGCGTCAGCCGTTTCGTGGCGCCCATCGTCGCCATGATCCGCGACACCGGGCTCGATTACCGGCTGTCTCCCATGGGTACCCAAGTCGAGACCGCGACCCTGCCCGAGGCGCTCGACCTCATCGCCCGCGCTCAAGGGCTGCTCGACGAGCAGGGCTGCGAGCGCGTCTATATCGTCGCCAAGTTCGATATCCGCAAAGGCCCCCCAGGCAGGCTGAGCGGCAAGATCCAGTCCGTCGAGGGCCGGATCGGCGCGGTCCGCCAGGGCGCCTAGTTCCCCTGTCGGCGGCTTCCCGGTAAGGTGTGGCATTCGTTTCCTCGGAGCTTGCAACATGAAAATCGCCATCTTTTCGGATGTGCAAGGCAACCTGCCAGCCATGGAGGAGGCCGTCACGCAGATCCTCCGCTGGGGTCCGGACATGGTCGTCATGGCTGGGGATCTCGTGAACCGCGGCCCCAGCAGCCTCGACTGCCTGGAACGCTTCGACGACCTCAGGCGCAACCAGGGTTGGCTGCCCGTCAAGGGCAATCACGAGTCATGGGTCCTGCGCTGCGCCCGCCACGCGCCCAAGGACGCCCTGGATGCCGAGATGCGACGCTTTACGGACTGGACCTACCAGCAGGTGCGCACGCGAATCGACGCCCTGGAGGGTTGGCCGGACCACCTCTGTTTCAATGGCGGAGACGACGCCAGCTGGGTGCACGTCACTCACGGGACCATGGGAAGCAACCGCCAGGGCATCACGAGCGGCATCAGCGACGAGGAGCTGCGCCCGGTCATTCCGCCCGACGTCGCCCTCTTCGTCACCGCCCACACCCATCGCCCGCTCACGCGCGTGGTGGACGGCACGCCCATCCTCAACGTCGGCTCCGTCGGCTCGCCCTTCGACGGCGACCCACGCGGCAGCTACGCGCTGCTGGAAATGCGCCCCAGCGGCTGGCACTGGGACATCGTCCGCTTCGACTACGACCGAACCCGCGCCGAGCAGGACTTCCACGCCCTTGGATTCATCGAGCAGGGCGGCCCGCTCGCGCGCATCCTCTTCGAGGAATGGCGCCAGGCGCGGCTGTTGATGCCGCTCTGGCGCCGCGACTTCGAGCCCGCCGTGCTCGCCGGCGAACGCCCGCTGCAGCCGGCGGTCGACGCCTTCATCGCCAGTCTCGACTGATTCAGACCGCCTTTTGATGCGATAGCCTTTCGATGCGAGCAGTCCCCATGAAAAACGCAGACACCCTCTCCAGATTCCTCTTCGAGAACGCGGGAATCCGGGGCAACCTGGTCCATCTCGACGCAAGCTGGCACGCGGTCCTGGACGCCTCCCCCTACCCGAGCGCCGTCCAGCAGGTGCTCGGCGAGGCACTCGCCGCGGTCTCGCTGCTCGCCGCCACCATCAAATTCGAGGGCTCGCTCATTCTCCAGATCCAGAGCTCCGGCCCCATCCGCACCCTCGTCGCCCAGGCCACCAATACGCGCACCATTCGGGGCCTGGCGCGCTGGGACGGCGAGGTCCCTACCCAGGGGACGCTGTCCGAACGCTTCGGGGACGGACGCCTGGTCTTGACCGTGCAACACCAGGATGCGGAGCCCTACCAGGGCGTCGTCCCGCTGGAAGGCGCGGACCTCTCCCAGGCCATCGAGGTGTATTTCGCCGACTCGGAGCAACTGCAGACCCGACTCTGGCTGACGGCGAACGCCCAGCGCGCGGTGGGCCTCCTGCTCCAGAAGATGCCGGACGCAGACGCCACCGAAGAGGACTGGGAGCGGGTCACCCTGCTGGCCGACACCCTGACCGCGACCGAGCTGCGCGACCTGCCGACAGAGGAGCTTCTCTACAGGTTGTTCAACCAGGAGTCGGTGCGACTGTTCGAGCCTGAGCCCCTGTCGTTCCGATGCGGCTGCTCACGTAGCCGCATCGAGGACACCGTGAAGATGCTGGGAGAGGACGAAATCGACGCCATCCTCGCCGCGCAGGGGGCGATCGAAGTGACCTGCGAATTCTGCAACCGCGAATACCGCTTCGACTCCGTCGATACCAGACAGCTCTTCGTCGCGCCCACCCGTCATGAGCCGCCCCAGACACGGCAATAGGCAGTTGGCAGTTGGCAGTTGGCAGTGTGACTCCATAGACCCACGGACCCTCTGACCGATGGCAATTCAGTCCCTGTTGAATGGCCTCCAGCCCCTGCTCGGGCTGGGCGTCCTGATCGCGCTCGCCTGGCTGCTCAGCGAGGACAGACGCGCGGTGCGCCCTCGGCTCATCCTGGCCGGACTCGGGCTTCAACTCGCCCTGGCCCTCCTGCTGCTCAAGCTGCCCCCCGTGCGGGAATCCTTCCTCACCCTGAACCAGATGGTGCTGTCCCTGCAGGAGGCGACGCAGGCCGGGACCGAGCTGGTCTTCGGCTACCTGGGCGGCGGCGCGGCGCCCTTCGAGACGCGCTACCCGCAGAACAGCTTCGTGCTGGCGTTTCGCGCCCTGCCACTCATCCTGGTTATCAGCGCCCTCTCCGCCCTGCTCTTCCACTGGCGTGTCCTGCCGGTGCTGGTTCGCGGCTTCGCCTGGTTGCTGCGGCGCACCCTGGGCACGGGCGGGCCGCTGGGACTGGGCGCCGCCGCCAACGTCTTCGTCGGCATGACCGAAGCGCCCCTGCTGATCCGGCCCTATCTGGCGTCCATGAGCAGACCGGCGCTCTTCGGGCTCATGACCTGCGGCATGGCGACCATCGCCGGGACCGTCATGGTGCTCTACGCGAGCTTCATCGGCGGGGTCGTGCCTGACGCCATGGGGCACATCCTCACGGCCTCGCTCATCAGCGCGCCGGCGGCGCTCATGATGGCCGGCGTGCTCGTTCCAGAAGACACCCACGGCGACGACGGCGCCACCGTTCGCATCGAGGCCCAGACCCACAGCGCCATGGATGCCGTGACGCGCGGGACACTGGATGCCATCCCGCTCTGGCTCAACATCATCGCCATGCTGGTGGTCATGGTCGCGCTGGTGAGCCTGGCCAATCAGCTCCTGGGGTTGCTCCCCACGGTCGGCGGAGAGGCGCTCTCCGCCCAACGACTGCTCGGCTGGCTCATGGCGCCTGTCGTCTGGCTGATCGGCATTCCCTGGTCGGAGGCCGGCACCGCCGGCGCCCTGATGGGCGTGAAGACGGTCTTGAACGAGCTGGTCGCCTACCTCCAGCTCGCCAACCTCCCGGAGGGCGTGCTCAGCGAACGCAGCCGCTTGATCATGACCTACGCCCTCTGCGGCTTCGCCAACCTCGGCAGCCTCGGCATCATGATCGGCGGCCTCGGCGCCATGGCGCCCGCCCGGCGCGACGAGATCGTCGGGCTCGGGATGAAGTCCATCCTCGCCGGCACCATGGCGACGCTCATGACCGGCGCGATCGTGGCCTTGCTGATCTAGCCTCGGCCCGCTAGGGACTGTCCATCTTCCAGGTTCCGATTTAAGCCTGGTGAAGAAGCTCCAACTTCGTCACCCGCGAGACGAAGCCACGCTTCGCGGGCTCGGGGATCGACGCTTGGATCGACCGAATCAATCGACCCAGTCAAGGGCCGGAAGCCGTTGGCGTCGTGAAGCAGAGCTTCATCGCTGAAGTCACGAAGCTGGAGCTTCGTGACGGACATTCCGCACCCCGTGACAGCACCGATGTCGTATTTTTCAGCGGCATCGATTCAGCAGCACGGGGATGGGTGGATAAAGTGCTCCTCTGGTACCTTGAGCGCGCGTAAGAACGCCTGCTGGG
>NZ_NRRF01000085.1 GCF_016583565.1 Thiocystis violacea
TTCAGGGTCCAACGGGTGTGCGACATGTGTTGTGCAGCGAGCGCTCAATCGAGGAGCCGGATGCGGTAGTCCCGCACGTCCGGATCTGTGGGAGCCGCGGGTGCGTAAGCACCCGCGGCCACCCGGTCCAACCGTGCAGTCTCGGTGGGAGCGGCGCCCCGCCGCGACGGGCGCGCGATCGCGGCGGGGCGCCGCTCCCACGTCGCTTTGCCGGAAAGGATGCGCGGTGTCGACTCAACCGGCTGGACGGTCCGATGATCGACGCCCGGCTGCCTCTTGCCGGTCATGTCAGGCTTGCTCGGCGTCCTTTCGAGTTCGGCGAATAGGTTGGTGCCGGAACATTCACAGAGTTCGAGCGACAGACGGTTGATCTTGATAGGGTTGCGCGGGTTCGATCCAGGATCGAGCCTAGAAAAACATGATGCGATTGCCCTATGGCAGTTTTCGTTCCTGTACCAGGTGAGCGTAGGGCTCGGCGTAGTTGTCGACACTATGCCGCCAATTTCGCTCTTGCTCGACGAAGCGGCGTCCGGCCTGGCGCATGGCGGGCCAGTCCGATTCGCGTGCGAGCAGATTGCAGATGCTTTGGGTCAAGGCCTCAACGTCACCGGCGGCGAAGAGTTGACCGGTCTCGCCATCGCGGATCAGTTCGCGGTGTCCGCCAACGTCGGAGGCAACGAGCAGACGCCCTTGGGCCATGGCCTCCAGCGGTTTGAGCGGGGTGACGAGTTCGGTCAGGCGCATCGAGTGACGGGGGTAGACGAGCAGGTCGATGAGGTCGTAGTAGCGGCTGACCTCGGCATGGGGAACCCGCCCGGTGAAGACGACCTTGTTGGCGATGCCGAGCCGCTGAGCCTGGGCCTTGAGGTTGGACTCTTGGGGGCCGCCGCCGACCAGGAGGATGCGCAGATCAGGGTGTGTCTGGAGCAGTTGGGGGAGGGCGTCGAGCAGGAGATCCAGGCCCTCGTAGGCGTAGAATGAGCCGATGAAGCCGATGACACGCTCGTTCTCGAGCCCGAGTCGGTGCTTGAGTGCCTGATCGGGCGGATTGGCCAGTTGGAAGCGTTCGATATCGACTGCATTTGGAATGACGGTGACCTTTTCAGGAGGGATACCACGCGAGACGATGTCGCGACGCAGCCCTTCGCAGATGGTGAAGAGGTGGTCGACCTGTTTCATCACCCAGGTCTCGATCGAGCGGGTGGCGCGGTAGCGCAGGCTGCCGTCACGTGTCGTGCCGTGATCGACGGCGGCGTCCTCCCAGAAGGCGCGGATCTCGTAGACGAGCGGGATGCCGAGACGGCGGGAGACGCGCAATGCGGGAAGCGCATCGAGTACGGGCGAGTGGGCGTGCAGGATGTCGGGTTTCAGGCGGGTGGCGAGTTCCAGCAGGCGACTTTCGGTCTGGCGCGTTTCCAGCCATGGGCCGATCAGTGGGTGGCGCGCCCCAGGGCCGTCTGGCGCTTGGGTGCGATGAAAGCGCAAGCCTTCGGATTCTTCCTCTGACGCTCGGCAGTCGGTCTGGCGCGGACCGGTCAGTTGATGGGTTTCCCAGCCGCGCCGCAGCTGTTCGCGTAGCAAGTTGGCCGTGCGGAAGCTGTAGCCGGAGTGCAGCGGGAGTGAGTGGTCCAAAATGTGCAGGATGCGCATCGAGTGCTGTCTGGGTGTGGGGCGATCGGTGTCGTGACTGACAGGTTTGGCAGGTTTTGTCATGTGCGTCAGGTCGTTGGCGGGGCGCTAGAGTGAGTCACGCTATGTTTCCCCCTAGAGTCCCGACTAGATTAGGCTATCATAGAACACACTCTAGGAATCTTTTTGCTGGGGCTGGCGATGGGAGCCGCTTCTCACGACTAGCGACCTCAATCTATACGAAGGCAGGTAAGAATGAACAATCACTCACCCGACCAAACGACAGAGCGCGATATGAGCGCTGCGGAGCACCGTTTAGGAACGACTCGGCGTCGCCTGATCAAGGGAGCAGCGGTGGCGGCTCCAGTGGTTTTGACTCTACGGAGCGGGAGTGCGTTAGCAGCAACAAGTGATTGCACTGCTAAGGCTTTGAATTCTGCTCCTGCAAAAATTGAGACAGATAAGGTGTGTTTGGACCCATTGCTTAATGATCAAGGTAATCCATTGCTTGATGATCAAGGTAATCCGATGTGCGCTGCTAATGCTCTGTATTCACTCGCCGCGTTCAACTCGTGTGGCATTTGATGACCAACGCGGGATTCAGACGTCTGATCTGATGACTTATCGCCAGGCACGCTTCCAGGTCGCGCAGTCTTCTCTAGTGGATCTGGCGTGGGAAAACGAGCGCTTGGTCTACTGCTTGGACTCTGGTGAAACTCATTTCCTCAACGCTACTGGCGCGCAGATTTTGGATCACCTGACCTCGTCTCCGCTATCCTTTGAGAATCTGCTGGCGTGTATCACGAGTGTTGACGAAGTCTCCAACTCAGAGACCTTGGCTGCTGATTTGTCCTCGTTCCTTGACCGCTTCGTCGAACTGGGGATCCTTGTATCTTGTCCAGTTCTGTCTGACGCATGACGATTTCCGCTCTGGGCTACGATTTAGCCTCTCAGCGCCTGAGCAGCCCCTCAGGCGTCGATCTTCAAATCGGCCCATTTGTGTTCCACCTTCAGCTCGATTGCCCGGATTTAGCTCTGCTTGTCTATGAACTCTGGCGCGACTACCCTCTGGCGGAGGGGGCAGCTGTCCGAGACTTCCACATCCAAGCGACGAACAATTCGGTTCCTCGGCGCTGGTTCCGCCCCGTCGTTCGAATTTTCGTTGACGGCCGCACGCCTTTCCCGCCGCTTCCCGCGCATCATCATCTCCCCATGCTCGAATGGGGTCTTAACTGGTGCATCGCGCAGCGCTCTCATCACTTGTTGATGCTGCATGCTGCGGTCGTCGAACGCAACGGTCGCGCAATCATCCTCCCGGCCTGGCCAGGTCATGGCAAGTCGACACTCTGCGCTGCCTTGATCCATTCCGACTGGCGCTTGCTATGCGATGAGTTTGGCTTGGTGCGCCCGGAAGATGGGGCCTTGTTACCACTGCCTCGACTCATCCCACTCAAGAACGAGTCCATTGAGGTCATTCGGTCCTTTGCGCCGAGCGCTCATATCGGCCCGTCCTTTTATGGGACACGCAAGGGCACCATCGCCCATGTCCGTCCGCCGACCGAGAGCGTTGAGCGGATGCATGAAACCGCGCGACCCGGTTGGTTCGTCTTCCCGCGCTGGGTGGCGGGCTCGCCGTTGCGTCTGGAACCGATGCTCAAATCCGAGGCATTTCTGATGGTGGCGACCAATGCCTTCAATTATGAGGTGCTAGGTCAAACATCGTTCGAATTGGTCGGGCGGATGGTTGATGCCTGTGACTGCTATTCGCTGGTCTATTCGGATCTTGACCAAGCAATCAGGGCGCTGGATGAACTCACCCGGACAGCAGATGACTGAGTCGGCGCGCCAGAGGGAGCGGGCGAACGCCTTGCTGCTGGTCGCGCTGCGCACGCCGGAGTCGTTGCCGGGTCTGCCACCCACAGATTGGGACTTGCTCTTGCGCGTCGCCCGACGTACGCGTCTTTTGGGGCGGCTGGAGGCGCAACTCGCGGTGCTGGGCGCGCTAGACGCCGTGCCGGAGCGTGCCGCGAATCATCTGCGCTCGGCCCGGAATCTGGTCCAGCATCGGCATACGCTCCTGACCTGGGAGTTGAATCGCGTCCTCTGGGCGTTGGAGGGGTTGGACGTCCCCATCGTCGCGCTCAAGGGCGTGGCCTATGTCCTGGCTGATCTGCCTGCGGCGTCTGGTCGTTTCTTCGCGGACCTGGATCTTCTGGTGCCGCATGCCGACATTGAGGCGGTGGAGTCGCGTCTGCTTGAGCGCGGCTGGATCAAGTTGCCCATTAGCCCCTACGACGACCGTTACTATCGAGTCTGGATGCATGAGATCCCGCCGCTGCGCCACCGCGAGCGCGAGAACGAGATCGACATCCACCACCGGATTCTACCGCGTACCAGCCGTTTCGATTTCGATCCCGCGCCCTTATTCGAACGGACTCGTCCAGTTGCAGGGTCGCGGGCGCGGGTGCTGGGGGCCCACGACATGGTTCTCCACGCACTGGTTCATCTCCTGCTGGAGGGGGATCCGCAAGAGGGACTGCGGCTGCGCGACCTGGTCGATGTGGCCGATCTGCTCCGTCATTTTGGACACGAACCGGGCTTTTGGGATGGGCTAGTGCCTCGGGCGGAACAACTGGGATTGGGGCGTCCGCTGTATTATGGTCTGCGTTTCGCACGTCGTCTGCTGGCACTTGAGGTGCCCGATTCGGTGCTCCTAGCCGCGTCGCGCTGGGCGCCACCTTGGCTGGTCGGGGTATTGATGGATCGGCTGCTGCCCTTGGCGATCCTCCCCGGTCATCCGGATCATCCAACGCGGCGCGCGGCCCTGGCGCGTTGGCTGCTGTATGCGCGGGCACATTGGGTGCGGATGCCGCCCTGGCTACTGGTCCGCCATCTCGTGTATAAAGGCTGGTTAAGAGTGCGTGGCGTTCCCAAGCGTGTCGTGCTGGGTCCCGAGGAACTGAAGCGGATGTGATTCAGGATGCTGCTGGCTCTGGCGGATCGTTCGTATTTCGATCATGACGTCAACGCGATTGTTGATAAGCATCGCCGGGGCTGCAAATTCATCGAGATTCGGTGGTGAATCCCTCGCCCTGATTGCGTGGTCCGATAAGACGAAGTTTGTCCCTTATGGGGGCGTGATCGGGTGGCTGGGTGGGGGTCGTGCCTGGTGACGAGGTCGGCGAACTGGCTGGCGCTTTGTACGTCGTCGATCACGAAACCATGACGCCCTTCACGGCTTGTGCCGGTCTGACTGTGACAAGCTGTGTACCAAAGCTGGAGACAGGCCTGCGGTGGAGGTGACAAGAAGGACTCTCCGTCAACCCTCTGTTCTGCTCGTTCTTAGCGGCCTCAAGTCTTCAGGGGAATCGCAGGACAACGTTTTTCATTCTGGATGCAGTTCAAGAACGGATAGGCGATTGGATGTATACAATTCGCATCTTCGGGCACTACATGCGTCTCCCATTGCTGCTCTTGGTCGCGGTGGAGGCGCTGTTGTTTGGTCTTGCCTTTTTCGTTGGTCACCGTCTGCGATGGTGGATGATCGATGATGTTTCGGCATTCGGGCCGGTCGCGCTGATCGGTTACGCCATTACCGTCGCGCTGGTTTTCGTGTTATCGATGGCGGCCATGGGGCTGTACGAGGGCAGTGCGCGCGAGGGATTCAGTGGCGTGCTGATCCGGGTGGTCGTTGCATTGGCGCTTGGCTCCGCGGCGTTGGCCGTGCTCGCCTTCCTGTTTCCAGGTTTGGACCTCTGGCGTAGCATTCTGGCGCTGACGGTGGTCCTGGCGTTCATCGCGATTTCCGGGCTTCGTGCCGCTCTTTACTATGCCAAGCCGGGTTTTTTCCGACGTCGAGTGCTGATCTTTGGCGCTTCGAGCCTGGTCGACGAGATTATCCGCGACGATTCAATGGAAGTCGTGGTCGTGGGTGTCATTCCCGCTTCGGATGAGATGCCGGTCATGATCCCTCCCGAACTGGTGGTTCGGCATGATCGACCGTTGCTGGACATCGCAGTGGCGCGCGAGGCGAATGAGATCCTCGTTGCGGTCAAGGACAGGCGTGGATCCTTGCCGATGGAGGAGTTCCTTGATTGCAGGATGTCGGGGATTTACGTGCTTGAGCCGCAATCCTTCTTCGAGCGCGAGTTGGGTCTGGTCAAGTTAGACTTGCTAACGCCGAGTTGGCTCGTGCATGCGGATGGATTCAGGCAGGGAGCAATAACGCTTGCTATCAAGCGATTGATGGACGTCTCGGTCGCCTTGCTTTTCCTTGTGCTTTTTGGCCCGATCATGGTGCTTACGGCCTTTGCGATCGCCGTAGAGAGCCGCTTCCGTGATCCGGTCTTCTATCGACAGACGCGGATCGGGGCCAGGGGGCTTCCATTCGAGGTCTTGAAATTCCGCAGCATGTGCGTGGATGCAGAGGCCGATGGCAAGGCGCGCTGGGCCATCAAGGGAGATCCGCGCATTACCGGCGTCGGCGCCTTCATTCGCAAGGCGCGCATCGACGAATTGCCGCAGATCCTCAATGTCTTGAGGGGGGAGATGAGCTTCGTTGGGCCGCGACCCGAGCGGCCCGAGTTTGTGGAGGAACTCGCTCGGAAGAACCTGTTCTATGCTGCGCGTAGTCGTGTCAAGCCGGGTGTTACCGGATGGGCTCAGCTTCGCTACGCTTACGGCAGCTCCGAGGAGGATGCCCTGCGGAAGCTCGAATATGACCTCTATTACGTGAAGAATCACAGCACCTTCTTGGATTTTCTGATATTGCTCCAGACAGTAGAGGTGGTGCTGTTCGGAAAGGGGGCGATTTGACCCTTTTGGATTTTCGCGTCCCTTCTTCCAGCCGGCTAGAGGGGTTCGGGGGGCGCGTTTAAGCGTTTTCGAACCGTCGTCGGGATTTCTTGATCATTCCTCGGGTGTCCGGATTTTTTCCAACGCCATTGCACATGTCTCTTGGTCGAGACCCAGGCGCGCGATCAGTGGGGTGCGCGCTGCGACCTCGATGGAACAGGCGCCAAGCCCCCAGGGTGTCTCGTCGAGTAGGCTATCGGCCAGGCAGGTCAGCAGGACAAGGGAGGCGTGATCGCCTTCGTACCCCGGATTGTGATGATGGCGGACCACGGCACACAGGGCCGGTGGCATCTCCCAGACCTTGAGCAGCCACTGGCCGAGTTGCGCGTGTTCGAGACCGAGCGCGAAACGGTCGATGACAGGCTGAGTCAGGCTCGCATTCTGCTCGATCAAGCGGCTGAGGAAACGGAACGAATCAGGCAGCAAATGGCCGAGTAACAGATAGCCGATGTTCTGCATCAGGCCAGCGAGTGGGATCTGTTCCGATGGCGTTCGCGCGCCGGGTGGAAGATGCTTGGCGAGTTCACTCATCAGTCGCCCGCACTGCAGGCCATGGCGCCAAACCCGATCGCGACCGATGCTACCCTGTTTGGGTGTCTTGAGTGGACTCAACGCGGCGAGGGCGAGCGCTAAGGCCAGGGCAGCATTGAAACCCAGGGAGCGCACGATGGCATCGCGGACGCTTTCCGTAGGTACACGCAGTCCATAGTAGGCTGAGTTGGCCCAACGCAGCATTTGGCCGGCGAGCAGTGGGTCCAGTTCCACGATCGCGGCGAGGCCCGCGGCGCTGGCGCTGGAATCGTCGCGGAAACGCAGCAGGCGGCGCGCGATCTCTGGCAGGGGAGGCAGGTCGTCGTGCGCGCGGATGAGCTCGCGGATGTCATCGGGCGGCCGCTGGGCGTCCAGGCACACGGCGGAATTGTTCAGATTCCACTGCGCCAGGCGCGGGACGAGACCGATCGTCATCGACTCGCTAGCCATTGTTGGCCGATTCGTCTGTGGTGTTCAGCCGGTAACGTTTCAGCTTGCGGTAGAGTGTCCGCTCGCTGATCGCTAGTCGCTCTGCAACATCTTTGCGCCGACCATGGTTTTGGCGTAGCAGATCCAGAATGTAACTGGCCTCCATCGACTCGATGGGGGTCAGTGTTTCGACGAGATGCGGATCCATGTGGCGGTGCTCGACGGCGGGACAGCTGGATATGCGTAAGGCTCCCGGGTCGGGCAGGCGGATTGCTTCAGCAGTGATCTCCTGGTCCGAGGTCATGGCGGTGCTCAGATGGATGATGTTACGCAATTCACGGATGTTTCCGGGGTAGTCATACTGAAGCAGCTTGCGCATGGCGTTCTTGTGGATGCGATAACGCTTGCCCGAGGTCGCTGAGATCTCTAGCAAGATCGTTTCCACGAGTTCCGGTATGTCCTCGCGGCGAGCGCGCAGGGGCGGAATCGTGATGGGAAAGACGGCGATGCGATAAAAGAGGTCTTGGCGGAACTGTCCACGTTGCACCAAGGCCGCGAGATCCTGATGGCTGGCGCTGACGACGCGCACGTCGGTGCGCCGTGTCTTGGTCGCCCCGACCGGTCGGAAGTGACCGGTCTCCAGGGCGCGGAGCAACTTTGGCTGTTGCGAGAGCGGAAGATCGCCGATTTCGTCCAGGAACAAGGTGCCCTTGTCCGCAAGCTCAAGCAGGCCGATCTTATTGCTCAGGGCGCCTGTAAAGGCGCCCTTGACGTGCCCGAAGAGCTCGCTTTCGACCAGTTCCTCGCTCAGGACCGTGCAGTCGACGATGACGAAGGGGCCAGCGGCACGCGGCGAATGCCGATGGACGTACTCGGCGGCGAGTTCCTTGCCCGCTCCGGTCTCGCCGTGGAGGAGAACCGACGTATCGGTTGCGGCTGATTGAGCGAGTGCCTTCTTGAAGGTTTGGGTTGTGGCCGACGATCCTACGATCACCGACTTGCTGGGCGGCGACGTGAGCAGGCGCAATGATTCGCCAAGGTAGATCCGGCTCTCCTCGTCTAGTACCGGGAATCCCTGGATCTGGGCGCGGCAAGTCTCGCCATTGGGCAGAATGAGCGCCTGAGTCTCGCTGTAGGGCTCAAGATCGCGGAAGAAGCGTCGATGCCGGCAATCCGTTTGGGGTGTGACGTCGAGTCGGCAGCAGGGGCAATCGGACAAATCCGCGCTTCGAAGACCGAAAGACGTCTCCAGCGCCCGATTGACGAGACGGATCCGGCAATCTGCGTCAACGATGAGGAAGGGATGGCGTTGCGCGCGCGATAGACTGGCGAGTAGCGGTGTCTGCGGCATTCCAGGGGCTGTTGGGCGAACGATGCCAGGAGCGACTGACAGATGGTATGGCATTTATAGCCAGCACTCTACCCGCGCGAGATAACGCTTCGCCGCGTTCAGGAGATCCGTCGACACCTTCGGCGAGTCGGAGATCGTGGGTTGGATGCCGTTGCGTTTCAGAAACGGCAGCGAGATACCGTTGGGAATGGCCATGCCGATATCCTGCGCGAGTTGCCCCGTCTGCTGATAAACGCGCTGAGTGTCAATAGCGGCAAAGACGACGCCAATGACATGCCCGGAGGCGTCGAGTACTGGGCCACCGCTGTTGCCGGGGCGGACCGCCGCCTTCAATGGCAGCGGCTGCGCCGCGGTTGGTTTGGATCCGGTTTTGGGTAGGGTGCCCTTGGTCAGGATCGGGATCTGCGGCGGGGCACCCTGACTGGGGTAGCCGATGATAACGACCTCCCCGGAGACGGGACGATCCGGAGGCGCGAAGACGGCGTGTCGACTCGGCCGCAGGTTCGTCTCCAGCAAGGCCAGGTCGAGCGAGAGGCTGATCTCTTCCAGGCGGGCCGGATGGGACTTCTGTCCAGGCGGCGACACGGTCAAGGTCGAACAGCCCTTCACGATATGCGCGTTCGTGAGAATCGTCCCCTTGTCATCGACGAAGAAGCCCGCGCCAACCCCGGCCATCCGCTTGCCGAAAACGCTGGGGCTAACGTTCACGCTGAGGGACTCCTTGACATAGTCCTGTCGCCGTTGACGGATCGAGGCCGCCTCCGCGTCGCTCACAACCCGGCCTTTGCAGGCATCCGGACGGGTCCGGGTAACCAAGCCGCGGGCCTTTTCGTGACAGTTGACGAGTCTTTCGGAGGTCGCCGCGGATCCAGTGGCGGTGGCGAAGTGAGCTGAGCCCAACAGCAATAAGAGGCCGACAAAGGAATTGAGCAATCGCATGGCGGCTGAATCCTCCTGAGGATGTCGGAACTGCTCCGCATGGCGGTGTGCGCATCGGTCCGGGGAGTTGAACCAGAGTCGTTGCCCTGGATGGTAATCTCATGGCTCTCCGGGATTTTATGTGGCTGTTTTTCTTTTAATATCAATATTTTGCAGGGCGGTTTGTGTGGCTGCTTGCGCTGGAGCCAGTGCCCGAAACTGCCAACGCCGATTCAACGTTCAAAGAGTTACCGTTGGATATGCGGCTATCAATACGTGTAAATATTTAAAAATCAGTAGGTTGGGTTTCTCGCGCCCAGCCTCTTTTTTTGATTTCTGTGTACGGCCAAAATATCAATCGAGTCTTTGCTCTGGACGGTATGTGCTTACCCAATGAAATCCCGGAGAGGCAATCTCATTTCGAGTGAAGTCTGATTACACTCTATCATGTGTCCGAGTTCGTCACCTGTGTCAGAGTTTGTGCCCCACCGTTTTCGCCGAGCAGGGAGCGACGAGTCTTGCTGTAGGAAGAGGACTGCTCAAGAATCGGGGGGCGATCATCGTTTCGCCTAACACCAGAACTTGTGATGGTTTTAATCCTGCAACCTTTCGATTTTCAAATATTGCTCCGCGAGAGACGCTCTAAGGTGGCCTGAAGGATCATCGAGCCCAGCAAGCGTCTTCAGCCAGGCCAGTTTTCTCGCCTGAGAAGACGCAGACTCTGGTCATCGACCCAGATCGAGGGACCGCGTCATGCCGATGAATTGGCTCCAGCGCCAACCGGCCTAGCCGGTTCCGACAGAGCTGTGCCCTCGATAGGTGCCGCACTCAGGATCTCGGCCAAGCGCAGTGATGACAGTCGCACAAAAGCAAAAGCCCCAGAACGATCTGAGGCTTTACATGCTTGCGAGATCTATGGTTTGGCGCGCCCGACAGGATTCGAACCTGTGACCCCTGCCTTCGGAGGGCAGTACTCTATCCAGCTGAGCTACGGGCGCTTGGGGTGGTCTTGAGGCGTGACCTCAAAAGCCTGAGAGGCCGTTTGGCTCATCTCCAGAGAAGGAGACGGCGGCGGTTGGCCTAGCTGGGGGATTATCGCTGTTACGGGCCTGTTCGTCAAAGGAGGGATTCGGCTCTTCGGCTCGGCTCGGCTCGGTCAACCGCTGGTGAGCGCCAGCGCATCAGCTTGCATCCAGAATGCCCTTGAGCATGTGCAGGTGGCTCATGCCGCGCGCCTTGCGCGTCTCTGGCGTGTCGGAGCGCTCGCCGTCCCAGTCGAGCTGGTCCTGGGGTAGCTCTTTGAGGAAACGGCTCGGTTCGCTCAGGATCCACTCACCATAACGGCGCCGGCGCCGTGTGAGGGTGAAGGTCAGGGCGCGGCGCGCGCGGGTGATGCCGACATAGGCGAGACGGCGCTCTTCCTCGATGGTGTCTTCTTCGATGCTGCTACGGTGGGGCAGCAGCTCTTCTTCCATGCCGACGAGGAAGACCTGCGGGAACTCCAGGCCCTTGGCGGCGTGCAGTGTCATGAGGTGGACGCGGTCGCCGCCGGCCTCTTCTTCCTGGCGGTCGAGCACGTCCATGAGGGTGAGGTGGCCGACCATGTCGGCGAGACCCTTGCCCTGGAAGTCGCCCCTGTGGAGCTTGCCGAGCCATTCGAGCAGGTCGTTGACGTTCTCGTAGCGACGCTCCGCGACCTGTTGGCTGGAGGCATGTTCGCGCAGCCAGGCATAGTAGTCGATGGTCTCCATCAGGGCTCGCACACCGCCGGCCGGGTCCGTGTCGCTGTGTCGCCTGTGCTCTCGAATCAGATCGACGAAGGCACCAAGCCGGTCGCGCTGGCGCGCGTTCAGGTGCTCGGCCAGCCCCGGATCCTGGCAGCCGTCGAGCAGGCTCATCGCCCGCTCGCGGCTGTAGTCGGCGAGCCGCTCCAGCGTCGTGGGACCGATCTCGCGGCGCGGTGTGTTGACGATGCGCAGGAACGCGGCGTCGTCCGACGGGTTGGCGAGCAGACGCAGGTAGGCCATGGCGTCCTTGACCTCCGCGCGGGCGAAGAAGGAGGTGCCACCGCTCAGGAAGTAGGGGATGTTGTGCTCGCGCAGCGCCTTCTCGAAGGGGCGCGCCTGGTGGTTGCCGCGAAAAAGGACGGCAATGTCGCCGAAGGGCACCTTTTCCGCGAACTGCAGATGCAGGATCTCGGAGGCGACCCGCTCGGCCTCGCCGGCCTCGTCCGCGCAGCGCAGGACGCGCGGGATGTCGCCCGGGCCATGCTCGCTCCAGAGGCGCTTCTCGAAGACGTGCGGGTTGTTGGCGATGAGGCTGTTCGCGAGCCCGAGAATGCGCGCGGTCGAGCGATAGTTCTGCTCAAGCATGATGACCTTGAGCTGCGGATAGTCGTCCTGCAAGCGCGCCAGGTTCTCGGGCCGCGCCCCGCGCCAGGCGTAGATGGACTGGTCGTCGTCGCCGACGACGGTGATGGCGCCGCTGTTACCCGTCAGCAGACGCACCAGCTCGTACTGAGCGCCGTTGGTGTCCTGATACTCGTCGACCAGAAGGTAACGCAGGCGGTCTTGCCATTGCGCGAGCAGCGCCGGACGCGACTGGAAGAGGCGAGCGGGGGCCAGGATGAGGTCGTCGAAGTCGACCGCGTTGTAGGCGCGCAGGCTGCGCTCATAGTCGGCATAGAGCTGAGCCAGACGCGCCTCGAAGTCGTCTTCGGCCCGGCTCATGGCGGTGCTAGGATCGATGACATCGTTCTTCCAGCGCGAGATGCGGTGCTGAACCGCGGAGGCGCTGATGGCGTCCGCCTCGACGGTGCCGCGCAGGTGCTCCTTGATCAGGGCCTCCGCATCCTGGGCGTCGAGCAGCGAGAAGCCAGTCCGCAGACCTGCCTGCTCGGGCGTGCGTCGCAGGATGTCGAGCCCGAGGGTATGGAAGGTCGAGATCCGCAGCCCGCGCGTCTTGACGCCCTTGAGCTGCTGACTGACGCGCTCGCGCATCTCGCGCGCGGCCTTGTTGGTGAAGGTCACCGCGCAGATGTGGCCTGGGCGCAAACCCTTGTCTTCGATGAGATAGGCGATCTTCTGCGTGATGACGCGGGTCTTGCCCGAGCCGGCCCCAGCCAGCACGAGCAGGGGACCAGCGGTGTAGCGCACCGCCTCGCGCTGTCGCGAATTGAGCTCGGGCATTGGGAATCCTGAGAATAGGGGGCGGCCACAACGTACCGACTGGGCCTGAGGACGGGTCATTGAGGTCGGGAGACTCGGGCGAGGTGTCCGCCGCGAACCTCCGGCGGCGTCAGCGTCGGGCGGCGGATGCACTCCGCGTGGAGCCGCCGGTCGCACAGCGAATCGACCCGGAGATTATGCCTGAGCGAGGTCTCTCGGACGAGCAATCCGCGGGCGTTCGTACTAACATTCGGGTCTGTTATATTCGGATCTGTTATTCGACACGCAATGGTGAATGGGTGCTCAAGAGAATCCTGCCCGCAATGGTCCTGGGGCTCATGCTCGGGGCTGTGAGCGCACAAGAAGAAACGGATGACGGCGCTGCTGGGTTCTTGCAGGCGCCGACGGTACAGCCATCGCCGGTCACGGGTGAATCCGTGGAGCCGGAGATCACTATCACCGAGCAAGGCGACAACCTCATTTACGAGTACCGCGTGCGTGGGGTGCTCTACATGGTGCGCATACAGCCGCAGATCGGCCCGCCCTACTACATGTACGATCTCAATGGGGATGGGCTGATCGACGCGCAGGACAGGTCGCCCCGAAACACCGCGGTACCGCAGTGGGTGCTCTTCGAGTGGAATTGAGCAGCGGCTGAGGGCGCCCACAAGGCGCCGCGGCCTTCGCGGACCTGAAACCTCCGCGACCTGCGGCCTTGTCTCGGCCCTGTGGTGATGCACGAACCACCGCAACGAAACAACCACCGGCCAAGCGCCGGTGGTTTCGGATCAGGGGTTGAACGCCCTGGGATGAACGGACGCGCGATGCAGACGCGGTGTCGCTAGGCTTGAAGTCGCGGATGAGCCCGCGCGATCCGAGTGGGCTGCCGGGCACGTTGATGAGCAAGCTGCGGCAAGGCCAGAAACAGCTCTGGCTGCGGGTCGCGAAACATCGCACCGATGCCCGAGCGGCTGCGATGGATCACGATGGCTGGGATGAGCCAATCCCGACCCAGGGCGTGCAGCTCCAGCTCGATCATCGTCCCAGTAGGCAACGTCAGGTTGCGCACTTCGAGAAACATGCCTTGAGTGGACAGATTCGTCCCCTTGGCGCCATAGAAACGGCGTTTGCGGTACTGGATGTGGACATCCAGCGCGATCGGATAGCGGGCACAGTAGCGGTGCTCGATGGTCATTGCAGCGAAGACTCCTGACGTCATATCTCTTCCCCCTATGGTAGGCACTCAAGTTGACAGTCCGGTGCCGCAAAGATGACGGAATGATGAATCCGTTCAGGCGCCAGTCGTCGCACCCAGGCTGCCTGTCACGTTAAGGCGTTGATTTTTTAGTCTCTGTAAATGTCAAGCTAAGAAAACTCGAAGATCGAGTAACGCCTCAACAGCGACGCATTCCGCTCTGGGCGAGATTTGGAAGGCCGGCAACAAGGTCAGGCGATACCCGACCATACTGGTCCCTCTTGCTATCCTTACCCGTTATCCTTGCCGTGTCCCGACTCACTAAGAGAGATTGTTGGATGTCATCGTCAACCATCGCCCTTTACGAGGCGCTTGCCTCCGCCCCCGACGAGCGCGCGCGCGCCAAGGTCATCGCCGAGGCGTTCGAGCAACTGGAAGAGCGCTATCCCCATCTGCCGGACCTGGCCACTCAGGGGCATGTGCGCGAAGCCGAACTGCGACTGCAGAAGGAAATTGCACAGGTGCGTGCTGATGTGGAGCAGATACGCGCCGAGTTGAAAATCGACATCGAGCGGGGGCGTGCCGAGTCGCGTGAATCCGAGTTGCGACTACAAAAAGAGATCGAACAGGTGCGCGCCGACCTGACCACCCAGATCGAACGCATTAAGGTCGATCTGCTGCGCTGGTTGTTGCCGCTAATGCTTGCCCAAGTGGCCGCGATTGCAGCCTTGGTGAAGCTGTTGTGACCATGACTCACGCCGGGCGCGTCGAGATGAATCCTTCCATTCCATGACAAGGCCCGTCCGCCAAGCATTGCGCCATCGAAGTGTCAGTAAAAATTACACCTTCACAGGCTTGGGTCGAGCGTCGCGAAATCCTTGAGGGCGCAAAATGCTTGCAGATGAGTCAAATTTCGATGAAGCGTCCGACCATCCAGGGCCGTCGGTATTGGTATTGGTATCGGTATCGAACCGACGATAGCGATCCCGATGGCATGACTCGTCGGTCTGAGGCGAAGCCTCGCTAGACACTGGCAAGCCAGCCGCGCGCCGATCCTCGGCACGGCCGGCCTGAGGAGCAATGTGGCGGAAAATTTGCACCTCTGCTCGGAACGCGATCGGAGATGGGAGACGCCGTTGAGCGGCAAGGCGATGCCAGCGGATGAAGCGGGGCAAGTATCTCAGGCGATTTCCGGAAATGACCGTACCGGCTACCAAACCTTGGGCTGAAAGCGCAGGTCGTTGAGAATGCGCACGCTGTCGCCGGTTTGCGCCAGAACGAACAGACCCTGACGGTAGGCGTAGCGGTCCGCGCCGTCCTCAATGCGGATTCCCGCCACTGCCCCATGCACCTGGCAGTCGGCGTATTCGGGAAAGAACTCGCGAAAACGCCGCAGATCCTCGAGAAAGGCCCGCACGTCCTCCGCGCTCAGACTTGCCTTGACCTCGACCGCGACCAGATGGCCGCAATTGAAGACCATGACATCGACCTCTAACACTTCCCCGCCCAGACGCTTCTTCACCCGTTGGCTGACCATCTGCACCGGAATCCCGCGCTCGGTGAAGAGACGCTCGCACGCCGGCGCCACCTGATTCTCGACGAATAAGCCCCACTGCCCGCCCAGATCGCCGACCAGGCGGCTGGTTTCCTGAAACTTGCGATCGGTTTCCTGAAATTTGCGGTCGGTTTCCTGAAACCGACGGTCGGTTTCCTGAAACTTGCGATCGGTTTCCTGAAACTTGCGATCGGTCTCCTGAGACTGCTCACGGAGCAGGCGACCCGTCTCCTGGAACTTACGGTCGGTCTCCTTCTGCGAGGCAATCAACTCACCGAGCAGATCAAGAATCTCGGCATAGGTTGTGGCCATGCGCACTGTCCTTATTCGGGGCGTTGGCCGGAGTATAGCAGGGCCAGTTGAGGAGCCCGCGCGGGTGTTCCGCCTGTTGGCTGGCAATAGGCGCGGACCGGGGCGAGGGTAACGCAGCAAC
>NZ_NRRF01000086.1 GCF_016583565.1 Thiocystis violacea
GCCTGATAGCCACGTGCCCCGCACAACACCGCGCCGGCGGCGATGGCGAGCACCGCCGGCAAGGGATGGCGCCGACCTTGGCTGCGACGTGGATCGGGCACATCGGCAAAGAACGCTGGAAGCGAACGCATCTGCTTGGCACTCAACATCAGTTTCGGGGCTCCGTCGTGGTCAAGAGGATCGAGCATCGGTTGGGTCAGGCGTGCCTGGGCGCGGATCGACGAAGCGGGCCTGCGACCGAGCGCAGGATGATGTCATGCACGTGCGTCGCGCTGCCTCGCCAACCAATCCTGGCGCGCAGTTTGAGTCAAACGCTGGGGCCTGTACAGAATCGAAGGTAAATCCCACTACGGCGAGTCAATCTGCGGTAGAACGGTTTCGCCGTGTTCTCCTGCTGGGCCTGGTTGACTTCGTTGAACGACTCCTGCACCGGCTGGGGCGGATTGATGTTCTTCAATTGCACCTGATCGATGCTGATCCCCATGGCGTATTTGGTCGACAGCGCTTGCATCTTGGTCAGCGCCTCGGTTTCGATCTCCTGGCGACCGATGGTGATCACCTCGTCCACGGTGCGATCGCCGACGACTTCTCGCATCACGGATTCGGACACATAGCGCAGCGTCTCACTCGGCTCCCGGACCTCGAACAGGAACTTCACCGGATCGGAGATGCGGTATTGCACCACCCATTCCACCAAGGCGGCGTTCAGATCCCCCGTGACCATCTCCGTTTCCCGCTTGCCATCACGCGGGCTCTGGTAGGGATCCCTGGCGCCCGGGGTCGTGAACCCGAATTCCTGCTTCAACTGTCGCTTGACGGGAACGATCGTCGCCGTGTCGATCCCCAACGGCAGCTTGAAATGAAGCCCGGGCTGCACGTCTTTGAGATATTTCCCGAATCGTTGCACGACAGCGACCGAGTCGCTCGGCACCGTGTAATAGGTGGTCCATGCGGTCCAGACCCCCAAGCCGACGAGCGCGAGGATCGCAAGCACAATGACGCCGCCCAGACCACCGCCCGGCAAGAGCCGCTTGAGCCGATTCTGCCCGTGCCGGATGAGGCCCTCGAGATCCGGGGGTGTGGTCCCGCTGCCCCAGGACTCACCCGATGGAGCGCTACCTTTCTGCCAAGGCATTCGGAAATCCTCCGCTGTGATGCAGGACTGAGGTCACGATCCTGTCCGCGTGCGCGCGCCGATCGACATCGGATGTCTGACCTTGCGATCCAATCGGGTCGCTGCGCAGTGAGGGCGTATTTTCTTCCTCTCTCACCAAAACGACTGTGCGCTGGCGTACATAGCACGCGATCATCAGGTCGCCCAGGGTATTGATATGGGCTTGTCGCAGGGTCGGAATCAACCCAGAGACACGCCGGGACGGTTTGTCCGCGTGGGTGAGGTGGCCACAACGCGTGCCGCATGGAAGCGCTCGGTGGGGATTGGATCGGCACCGGGATTAGTGCAAACGGCGCCGGCTCAGAAGTCGGCGCTGAGTGACTGAACGAAGCGACTTGCGGTCGGAACGGCGTTTCCATCCCGACGGATGCCGCGCTGGACAACCCTCAGGGGGCTCTGGGATCGAACCGGACGGTCGTGGGCTCGCCGTGCGAGAGGTGAAGACCGAGACAGTCAAGAAACACCCGGTCCGATGGCGCGGAATGCGTCGGCGCGTGCATGCGGATCGGCGATCCAGCCTTCGAGTGGATCCAGTGAGGTCGGCTGACCGTCGTCAGCCGCGCGCTGCGTCCAGGCCCAGGCGGCCTGGATGGCACAGAGCAAGGCGTCGAGCGCATCGCCCATGGGATCATCCGCAAGACTCAGTGGCGCTTGCACGCGAATGCCGTAAGCAGGCTGTGTGGCGCCTTTCAGAATGGCTTGCAGCAGTGCCCGCCGGGCATGATCCCGCTCCGGTGTCTGCTGAGCACGGATATCCTGCTTGTAGGAGCGGCGGCCGATCAGCTGGCGGGCGAGCAGGCCCGGATAGGCCTCGACGCAGACCCGATCGGGATCGCCGCTCCGCACGCCCGGAATCGTCACCCCGGCCCTCAGCAGCCTTGGCGCCCCCTCGAAGAACATCAGACCGACCGGGGTCCCGTAGAGCTTCTGCGGACTGATGGCACCGGCGGCGCAATCAGTCGCGCGGCGGTGCTCTTTGTCTCCTGGCGGGCGCGGCTGGCGATAGGCGTCGAGCGCCTGGCGAAAGCCCGCGCGACCCAGCGACTCGGCCTGGCGCACGTAGCCAGGCCAGGTCGCTGGCCAGCCGATATTGCTCACGAAGGTCCGCGACTGACCGAAGGGGAAATCGATGCCGGCGATCCAGGGACCGGGCTGCTGGAGGAACGCCTCGAAGGGCGCGAAGCTGGACCAGGTGCCGAGGGTGCCGGCGCAGAGCCGATCACCCTCCAGCTGGCAGGCGAGGCAGGTCATGGGCTTGCCGCGACGCGGGCGGCTGGTGAAGTCGATGCCATAGACACGCATGAACGTCCCTTCAGGCATCAGGCGCCGTCCGCCGCAAAGACCTCCCGGAAGGGTCCGAGGAAACGCCGCTGCGGTGACCAGTCGGCGATGGCGAAGACGATCTCGCTGAAGGCACCGGCGAAGTCCGTCTCCAGCGCCTGGCGGAAGTCGCGGGCGGTGCGGACGGGATCGTTGGCGAAAGCCCCGCAGCCCCAAGCGCCAGCAAGTGCCAGAGCCAAACGCTCAGCCCGGCCAGAACGACACAGGCGATGACGCTGACAGCCACCGGAATCGCGTGTCCCGCAACCATCACCTCGAAGCGCTTGATCACGCGCAACAATTGCGCGATCGACAGGATCCCGAACAGCATGCTCGCGACACGCAGCCCGAGTTGTTGAGACGGAGACGACAGATCGATTCCTCCTTCTGATCCGAAGCAAATGGCCCGCTGGGCGCATCGGCAAGCAGGTTGAGCCATTTGTGCTGTCTCTAACCCACTGATTTGAAAAGTGCCTACAAGACTGCTCAACTTTCGTTTGCCCCAATGTAGAACGAAGGATCAATGGTTTGCACGTGCGCCGAGCGGGAGAGAGCGAGAAATTCACCCCAGCACGATCCGCTCGGGTGGAAACGGGGCGGCCGCCAAGGGATCATAGTCGTTGTCGAGATGATCCCTATTGAAGTACCGCCATGGCGGCCATGGTGCAATCGAGCTTGTTTTCGTGGGATGCCCTCGAGGCACGCAGCGACCTCGATCGGCTTCACCTGGTGGTTGAGCATCTTCCCGATGAGCGCCTGGTTCAATACCTCGAGGTCATGCGCGGGCACGGGCGCGACGATTATCCAGTGCGGGCGATGTGGAACGCGCTGCTCGCTGGCATCGTCTATCAGCATGAGAGTCTGG
Organism: Thiocystis violacea; assembly: GCF_016583565.1. Classification (GTDB taxonomy): domain Bacteria; phylum Pseudomonadota; class Gammaproteobacteria; order Chromatiales; family Chromatiaceae; genus Thiorhodococcus; species Thiorhodococcus violaceus_A. Next base: position 3,360 of record NZ_NRRF01000086.1, read on the forward strand.
AATCGCTCCTGCGCGAGTTCGCGCGCAATCCCAGCCTGATGCAGGCGTGCGGCTTCGATCCCCTACCGATTCAGCGCCCACCCAAGCCTCGGGTTGTCACCGACCCTGACACGGGCGTTGTGCGCATTGAGATCCCGCCCGTCGCGGAGGCGGTACGCGCCGTGCCCGCGAGCTGGAACGTTTCACGCTTTCTGGCCAATGTCATTGAGCGCGAGGACGCGCTCAGCATGGTCGGCGAGATGGCGGTCATCCTGCGCGAGCCGCTCATGGCCGTCCTGCCCGATTTCGGGACGCATCTGGGGCTTCGACGGCACCGACATCGCCAGTCACAGCACCGGGCAGCAGGACCGCGCCAGCGCTCAGACCTCCGCCCCCGATTGGGGGCATCACGAAACCGGCGGCGTCGATGCCCGCACCACTTCGGCTTCGAGCAGCACTTCATCCGCGCATCGCCAAGATGACCACCCGCGTTGGCCTGGCCATCGCCGTGATGATGGCCATGGCGCTGTGGCACATCCAACAGGGGCGCCCCCAGCAGCTGCGCTGCTTGGTGCAGCCCATCCCCGCCACCGGCTAGACCCGCCCGCGCGACTTTGCCGTGCCGTGCTTGATCGGATCACCGCATCCGAGCAGGGCGCTCGCTTGAAATTCACCCTGGGTGGGAATTATTCTCATTGATGTCTCTCCGAGCACCCTCTCGAGCACGCTGACGCCCATTGGCGACGCCGGGACGGGTTTCTGCCGTATCCTCCGACAAGCGCAAAACGGGACAGCGCAAATGTCTCCTGTTCGGCCATCCTTGCCCTGCCGCTCTGGCAGGGATTTTTTTATTGCGCCGCACACACGTCTTCCGCAGCCTGACACGGTCCAGCCAGCAATCGACCGTTCCTGTGCCATCATTGGACCATCGTTTCCTGGTGGACGGACGCCATGCAACGCTGGATCCATGCGGAGAAGGATCGCGATGACCTGGTCGATCTGGTTCAGGACCTGCTCGGCGACTGGACGCTGGTGCTCTGCTGGGGCGCACTCGGCTCACGGCGCGGACGCCTGCGGGTGGTCGGCGTGGCGTCCGAGGCGGAGGGTTTGGCGCAGATCGAAGGCATCGCCCGGCGACGCCAGCAGCGCGGCTATCGGCGGCAGGTGAGCCCCGAGCCGATCGACGTGGGCCACGGCATCCCGGCCGGGGCCACAAACGCCGCCGCACAGAGGAGCACTGGCGATGACTGAGGCGGACCAAACTCCGGTCGCGATCGTCACGGGCGGCGCGCAAGGCATCGACCGCGCCCTGACGCAGCATTTCCTGAGCGCGGGCTGGATCGAGACCGGCCCCTGGCAAAAACCGGGCAGGCGCCAAAACCCGACACACCGCTCCATCGACCAGGCCCAGCATGCCGTGGGGCGGATCGGCGAGCCGGCCGACATCGTCGCGGCGGTCGCCTTTCTGGCCAGCCCGAAGGCCGGCTTCATCACCGGGCAGAACCTGGTGATCGACGGCGGGATGACGCGCACCATGCAGTATGCGCAGTGAGCCGGGAGAGCCTGCTATCCAACCGATTCGGAGTCCAAGATGCGCCTCTACCTCGCACAACATGGCTTGGCCGTCCCCGAGGACGTCGATCCCGAGCGTCCCTTGAGCCCGCAGGGCCGCACAGACATTGAGCGTCTCGCGGCGCGCCTGGGTCAGGCCGGGATCGTGGTTGAGCGGGTGCTGCACAGCGGCAAGACGCGGGCGGCGCAGACCGCGGAGATCCTGGCCGAGCCGCTCCTGGCGAGAGGAGTACCGCAGGCGCGCGGCGGCCTCAGGCCGAATGACCCGGTGGAGGCGCTGGCCTCGGAGATCGCCGACTGGTCCGCGGACACCCTGATCGTCGGGCATCTGCCCTTCGTGGGGCGGCTCGCCGCCCACCTGCTCGTTGCGGACGCCAACCAGGCGCTGCTCGCCTTTCAGCCGGGAAGCCTGGCCTGCCTGGAGCGCGACGCGGACGGTCACTGGAGGCTGGCCTGGATGCTCCGCCCGGAGCTCTTGACGGAGGTCTCCCGATGAGATTGACGCGCAGAGGTCAACGCCTGATGCCCATCGCCCAACGTCTCCGCGGCCCAGCGCTGATCGCGCTGTGGCTCCTCCTGCCCGTCCTGTCGGCCGCCGAGACCCCGGCGGTCGGACCGGAGATGAACGCCTACTACCATGGCGCCAATCCCCAGCGCTGGGAATCCATCTTCGAGCGCAGCGGCCGTGAGGTCTTCGACCGGCGCGTCGAGATTCTGCAGGCGCTTCAGATTCCTCGCGGACTGCGGATCGCCGATGTCGGCGCCGGAACCGGACTCTTCACACTGCGCTTTGCCGAGGCGGTGGGTCCGAGCGGAACGGTCTACGCGGTGGACGTCTCGGCATCCTTCGTCGACTCGATTCGACGTCGTGCACGCGCCGAAGGACTGGAGAATGTGGTGCCGGTGGTCAACCAGCAGACAAGCGTCGCGTTAGATCCCGCCAGTGTCGATCTGGTCTTCCTGTGCGACACCTACCATCACTTCGAGCATCCGCAGGCGATGCTCGCCTCCATCCGCGAAGCACTGGCACCCGGCGGCGTGCTCGCGATTATCGACTACCGACGGGAGCCGGACATCAGCGCGCCTTGGATCCTCGAACATGTCCGGGCTGATCGCCGCACCGTCATCAACGAGGTCACGCAGGCCGGGTTTGTCCTCATCGATGAGCCGCTCGAGCTGCGCGAGAACTTCTTCATCCGGTTCCGCAAAGGCAACCCCTGATCCACCGCCTCGCCCGGGCGCCAGAGGCACGCCACGGGAAGCGACTGGCGCCTCAGAGCCGCTCGCGTCTCATTGCCCCAGAACGCCGAGGGCAAAATGATCGTCTGGACCATGGCGTCATCGCGCGAAAGCGAACGCTCGAGGTGACCCGCCCGGCGTCTGCGTCACGGGGAAGCGGAACGATTGGCCTGAACCTTGGCTTCCGAGAGAGGCTCCCTCACGAAAACCGGTTGGGATCGCCAGACCAGAAACGGTGCGACGCGACCGAACGTGCGGATCGAAGATGACCTCAACGACTGCCGGAAGCCCTTTGGGCTTGAGCGCACCGAAGAGTTTGGCGAGCGCGGCAGCACGGTTGGGAATCCGGACCCTGTCCTGAATCAGGAGGTTGGATGTCCGGTCCGTCGCCGATTGGCGGGTCAGGAGGCGAAAGCACCGCGGGAGCACCGCTGGAATCGCCTCGATCGACGACCGCCGCGCTAACGCGGCGGCGCCTCGGTCTCGGATTGCGGATCGGAGCCAGCTTCGTCAGCCGCATGACCTTCCCGCAGCCAGGCCATGAAAAGCTCATAGCCCAGCACCAGGATCACGGCGCCGACAAAAAGTCCGATGATGCCGGCACCGATAAAACCGCCGATAGCGCCGACGAAGATCACGGCCGTGGGCACCGCGACACCGCGCCCGAGCAGGATGGGCTTGAGCACGTTGTCGAGCGAGCCCACCAGGATCGCCCAGATCAGAAAGAGCACCGCGGTCAGCGTGTCCCCGGCATAGAAGACATAGACCGCCGCAGGCAGCAGGACTGGGAACACGCCGATCTGGATCGTGCTCAGGAGCAGTGCAATCAGCGCCCAGAGTCCAGCGGCCGGCACCCCGGCGGCCAGCATGCCGAGACCCGTTAGCAACGCCTGGAGCATGGCCACGCCGAGGATGCCGCGGGAGACAGCGCGCACCACGGCCTCGGCCAACTCGACAAATTGCCGGCCGCGCGCACCCGCGAGTCGCTCGGCGAGGGCGCGGCTCGCCCGTCCGCCCGCCGCGCTCTTGGCCAATAGGACCGCGGCGATAACAATGGCAAGACCGAAGTTCAGGATGCCCAGTCCGGCATTCTTGGCGAGCGACAGGGTCCACTCACCGACCTGTCGCAGCTGGGGCTCGATCGTGCGCAGCGCACCCTCAAGGTTCGAGGACGCCTTCTGCCAGAAGTCCTGCACTGACTGACCGATCAAGGGGATGAAGGACAGGTCTGGCGGCGGCGGCAGGTCCAAGCCGCCGTCCGCGAAGCCTCGATTCAGGCTCTGCGCGCCCTGGACCAGGGTTCCGCTCAGCATCACAATGGGGCCGATGAGCACGACCAATGCCAGCAGGGCGAACAGGACCGAGGCAAGGGCACGCCGTCCGGCGACGGCGCGGAGCAGTTGACGATAGCCGGGATGCACGGCGACGGCGATGATCCCACCCCAGACGATCGCGACCAGAAAGGGCCGCACGATCAGGAAGCAGAGGGTCAGCATGAGAGCCAGGAGCCCGAGGCGGATCGCGATCTCGACGGCGCGATCGACAGCCTCACTCTTGCCGGGCGAGCGCTGTTCGATCATGGGTTCATTGGGCTCACTCATCGGGTCTTTCTCTCGTGTTAACCCCTGTGGCGAACGGCATCATACGCCTTGCTCGGTTGCCACTGTCGACGAGATGTACCAGTCCGCCCGACCGATCCCAGCGACCCGGCAGCGATCCTGACGCCGGGTAAACCAGAACCTCGCCGTCTGCTTCATGATGGAGTGATGCGATTGAGCTGACCGCCGGGTTGGTGGTGAAGTAGGAGTGGCCGAAGAAATCGGTGCGCTTGCCCTCGTAGGCGATGAGGTCGAGTCGACCAGCGGTCGCAAAGTAGCGCTGGGTCTCTGCGGAGATGTCCTCGGGGCGCAGTTGCCCCACCCGGTGACGGCTGCGGAAAAGCCAGCGCGAGACCAGAAGCGCCCTGTCTTCCGGGGATGCATCGATGGTTAGTCGGCCCTTCAGCACACGAGGCAGTCGCCCCCGCGGCCAGCGGGCGACTAGATCGGCGTCGGAACCAGGCGGACCTGGGCGCATCCGAAGGCGATGTGTGACGCCCGCTCCTGGCCGTAGGGCATCGTGCTTTCGGCCGCGGTCTCCGGGGCGCGATCGGTGGCGTCGGCATCGGCGCGCGTCCGCCGGTCGCACAGCCGCCGAGCAAGCCGACAGCAAGCAGGATCACGACGGTATCGAGGGATCGGCGTGGCATGGTGTGGATAGCGATTACCCTAGATCCGGCGGTTGGACGGCCTCCAGGGAGCGTCCAGCGTGGTGTCGCTCCCGCCCATGTGTCGAGCCCGCCTGATCTTGCTCAGCGACGAGAACCGCCTCAGGGATGTCCTTCACCGTCCGCGGGATCGGCGGCAGGTGGGGTGTGCCAGTGGCCGTTCTCCACGACGACCGCCTGCTCCGGCTGCCTGTTGAAGTGGGGCGACATGATCTGCACCCCGTATTCGTTGAAGACATCGAGGATTTGGGCATTCAGATCGGAGAGGTTGCGGATGCGATCCTCGACGCGCTCCAGACGCACCTGTAGCTCGTACTCGACGTAGAAGTCCGCCAGGGCGAGCTGCAGCACCACGGGACGTGGCTCCTTGCGGATCCCCGGGGTGCGCGACGCGGCCAGGTTTAGGAGCGCATGGACCTGCCGCCAGGGGGTGTCATAGCCGATCGACAGCTTAGCGCGGGCGACGGCGCCCTTGCTCTCCGCGCGCCGCGAGAAGTTGGTGAGCCGGTGGCCGACCACCACCGCGTTCGGCAGCGTCACCTCTTCCTGCTGGCGGGTCACCACCTTGGTGGAGAGCAGGCCGACGTGACTCACCAGTCCCTCGGTCTTCCCGAGGCGAACATAATCGCCGACGCCAAAGGCGCGGGCATAGACGATCACCAGACCGCTCATGATCTGATTGATGAAGCCCGCCGATCCCAGGGAGATCATCAGCCCCACGAAGACGCTCACGCCCTTGAAGGCAGCGGTATCCGAACCGGGGATATAGGGGTAGGCAACGGTGAGCGCGAAGATCCAGATCACGGCCACTGTCAGCCGCCGGGTGGCATCGATCGTCCCCGTCTCGATCCAGGAGGGTTGCAGCCGGCCTTCCTCCACGGCCTTGAAGAAGGCGTCGATGCTGCTGACCAGCAGTCGCGTCAGGAAGAACACGATCAGCACGGTGAGGACGCCCGGGATGCCCTCCACGATGCCCGTCGCCAGGTCCGCGAGGAGGTCGCTGAGATACGCGCCGAGGCCCGTGCCCCAGGGTTCGGTGTAAGGGAACTGCACCAGGACAAAGGTGAGCCAGAGGTAGCCGCCCATCAGCGCAATGGCCAGGGCCGCGAACTTGATGGCATAGCGCTCGATGGCGCCGAGCAGTGGGCGGATCTGGACCCCGAAGATCCGCCAGCGGCTGCGTTGCGCGCTGCTGCGGAGTCGCTGCTCGACGCGGGCCTTGATGCGGACCACCGCCAGGAGTAACAGGGCATAGACCAGGGTCGCCCCCAGGGCGAAGCCGATGCCGCGCAGCAGGAGCGGCAGACGCTGCTGTTCCGCCCTGGCCTGGAACACCTCGCGCAAGCGTTCGACGCCGTCGCGGGCGGTCTCCTCGACAGTCCTTCCCGACTCGGGATCGAGATCCTCGGGCAGGATGCCGACGATGATGTCATCACGTACCAGGATCAGCCATCCCCGCAACCGACCAACCTGCGCGGGCTCGGCATGGACCGCGTCACCGAAGTCCTCCGGCGGCAGCGCCTCGATGCGTCCTTGCACCTGCTCTGCCCGCTGCGCCGGGTCCAAGGGCCCGATCACCGCACGCAAGGTCACGATGGGCCGATTCCAGACCTCTACAGTGGCCGGAGCAGCGCCGGCCCGGACCACGGATGCATCCAATGACGAGAGGGGTTCAGTGGCAGCCTGAGTCGCGGCCAGACACAGGGCTGCAAGGGTCAAGCGGCGGTTAAGAGTCCGCATGGGATATCGAAGAGCCTCACTCGCGATGGTGGGTTGGAGCGCGCCAGGTACGCCTCATCGTCGTTCTGCGCGGCTGAAGGTGGTTCTCGGGAAACACACTGGTCGCAGGATAGGCTAAACCCGTGCGACGGAACTCGAGAATGGCATCAGGCTTGGAGGGACGTGCCCATGATGCGAGCCTCGCAGCCGACAAGATGGGCACACACCGCAAAGACCGCAACCAAAAACATCGGCTGGCTGCCTGACCTTTGTCGATTCCACGAGGCACCATTGCCTCGGTCAGATGGTCCCGGGCAATCGCTCAACGCCACCCACGATCGGGCCTCCTATGGTAGTCGCGCCGGTGGTCGCGATGGCCGCTGCCGCTGATAGCACCCACTGCGCCGCCAATGAGGGCGCCATTCGCGGCCCCGCGACTGCCGCCAATAATGCCGCCCATGACGGCACCACCGATTGCGCCCGCGATCGCCCCTCGCGCACCCCGACCGGCCTCCGCATCACTGGGCAGGACGGTGAATTGTGTTTCCTCACCGTCTCCTGAGTCCCCGCAGTGCATCGATCGGTCCCGGCCGGCCGAACAGATACCCCTGGAAGCCGTGGCATCCGCACTCGGCCAACAACGCGCGCTGGGCCTCGGTCTCGACTCCCTCGGCGATGACCGCGAGCCCGAAATTGCGAGCCAGGGCCAGGATGGCGCCAGCGATCGCGGCGTCGCTCGGGTTGGTGAGCAGATCCCGGACGAAGGATCGGTCGATCTTCAACTCGTCCAGTGGGAAACGTTTCAAGTAGACCAACGAGCAATAACCGGTCCCGAAGTCATCGAGGGCAAAGCCGAGGCCCAGGGCCTTGAGCACGACCATCTTGGCACTGGCATCACCAATGTCGTCGAGCAACAGGGTCTCGGTGATCTCGAGCTTGAGCCGGTGCGGGTCGGCGCCCTGCCGGGCAAGCGCCGCGCGCACCAGGTCCGTGAAATCCGTCTGGCGGAACTGGCGCGCGCTGACGTTGACCGCCAGGGTCAGGCCGGCGGTGTCGGGTCGACGCGCCCAGTGCGCGAGCTGAGCGCAGGCCGTTTCCAGCACCCACTGCCCGAGCGGCAGGATCAGCCCGGTCTCCTCGGCCAGGGGGATGAAGGTGTCGGGCAGGATCAGCCCGCGGTCGGGGTGGCGCCAGCGCAGCAGCGCCTCGGCCCCGGTGAGACGCCCCTCGCCATCCACCTGAGGCTGATAGAGGAGCAGAAATTGCCCCGTCCGCAACCCCTCGCGCAACTGCGACTCCAGGGCGGTGTGCGCCTCCATGGCGGCCTGCATGGACGGGTCGAAGAAGCGCAGGGTGTTGCGGCCCGCCGCCTTCGCCTGATACAGGGCGAGATCGGCCTGTTTCAACAGCTCGTCCTGATTGGCCGCGTGATCGTGGATGAGGGTGAGGCCGATGCTGGGCGTGCCGCGGTAGGCGTGACCGGCGAGCTGGTAGGGCCGGTTGAGACTGCTCTGGAGCTTCGCGCCGATACCCAGCACCTGCGCGGCCGCCTCCTGGGTTTGCTCGCTCAGGCCATTGATGATCAGCACGAACTCATCGCCGCCAAGGCGGGCCACGGTGTCACCCAGGCGCACCGCCTCGCTCAGCCGTTGGCCGACCTGCTGGAGCAGAAGGTCACCGATGTCGTGACCGAGGGTGTCGTTCAGCGCCTTGAAATTGTCCAGGTCGATCAGACAGAGTGCACCCTGTTGCGGGCCACGGGCGCAATCCGCCAGGGTCTGACGCAGTCGGTCCTGGAACAGCCGCCGATTGGGCAGCCCGGTCAGGGGATCGAAGAAGGCGAGCTGCTTGATCTCGTCCTCCCGGGCCTTGCGCTGGCTGATGTCGGTCAAGGTGACGATACTGCCGAGCACCTCGCCGCGCACGCCGAGCCAGGGGCCGACGCCGATCAGCAGGTCGCGCCTGGATCCAGGATGCTCCAGCCGGGCCTCGATCGCCTGGCGTCCAGCGTCGCCAAGGTGGTCCGCCAGCGAAAAGGCCGCGCCATCGGGCAGTCGCAGGGGGAAGGCCTGCGCGAACGGCTGCCCGGTCGGGTCCGCGCCACAGAGTGTCTGTGCCACGACGCTGGCGCGGATGACCCCTGTGTCGGCATCGCACACCAGGATCGCGCCGGCGGCCTGCTCCAGGATCGAGCGCGCCAGCCGTTCAGCGGCAAGGAGGCGAAGCTCGCGCTCATGCTGCTCGGTCAGGTCGGTGACGATCAGGCACAGTGAGGGGCGTGCCGTCGCGATCGGCAAGGGGCTGCACGCGAGAGTGCATGGGACATGTGACCCGTCGGCGGCCACCAGGACGACCTCCAGTGGCCGTTCTGCCCCCCGACCATGGTTCAACAGATCATGAAACAGCGCCTGGTCGGTGGCGGCGATCCAGCGCGCAAAGGTCGCGCCGATCACCCGCTCGAGCGGCGTCTTCAGCATCTCGGCGAGGCGTTGGTTGGCGTAGTAAATGACATCCCCCTCGGTGAGGATGAGCGCACCCTCGCCCATCGCCTCGATCAGGGCGCGATAGGGATAGTCCGCGCCCTGGAGGGTGAAGACCCGCTCGCCGCCGGTGCCCGAGACCACCAGGGCATCCACCTCGCCGCTGCGGATGGCGTCCAGGATTTCCTCGGCCTCCGCCAGGCGGGCGCGCAGATCCCGATTCTCGGCGAGCAGTTGGGCGGGGTTGGGCGACGACGTCACAGAGGTTGATCTCCAGCGTTCAGTCGCCGGCGCGATCTCGCCGCGCCTCTAGCGACAATCCTTTGCCACCTGACACCTGACACCTGACACCTGACACCTGACACCTGACACCTGACACCTGACACCTGACACCTGACACCTGACACCTGCCATCATGTCTCTCCGACCTCTCCCGCGTCACGCCGGTGCAGATCCAGACCCAGCAACACCCGTTCCTCGTTCGACAGGGTGCCGATCATCCGCCGCAGCGGGGGCGGCAGTGTCTTGATCAAGGTCGGCGCGGCGAGGATCTGCGCCTCTTTAGCGCGCTCGGGGTGCTGATAGAGATCGATGACCTCCAGCGTGTAACGACCTTCCAGGTGCTCCTCGCAGATCCGCTTGAGGTTGGCGATGGCGCGGGTCGAGTTCGGCGTTGCGCCGGTCACATAGAGCCGCAGGAGATAGTCATCCCGGCGCGGACTGCCCCATGCGGGGTCATCCGTCGGAGAGGTATCGGGGGGTTGCTCGGTCGACATGATCGCAATCCTCACAATGCGTTGAACCGCGTCGGCGCCCGGCCCGGCTGGTCGGGGCGAGACTGCGTCGGGCCAGCGGCCATGGGTGTCATCTCGGGCGCCGCTCAACGCGGCAGCAGATCCAGTCCAATCAATACCCGCTCGGTATTGGAGAGGTCGCCGATGATCTTGCGCATCGGTTCGGGGAGTTTGCGCACCAGGGTGGGGATCGCCAGGATCTGGTCGCCGCGCGCCAGTTCTGGGTTCTCCCGCAGGTCGATCACCTCGATGCGGTAGCGTCCGGCCAGGTGCTCCTCGCAGATGCGCTTGAGGTTGGCAAAGGCCGTGATGGATTTCGGCGTCTCTCCGGCCACGTAGAGCCGCAGGGTCCAGATCTCCGCGTCGGCGGGGTCGGGCGCGGTCGTTGGACTGTTCATGAACGCTCTCCGATGTCTGTTGTGACGTCGCCCTTGCGGTTGTCCGCCATCTCTGAGCGCGCCCGCACCGACTGGGTCTCGCGCGCCCGCTGGCGCTCGATCAGGGCCAGGGTCTCGGCCTCCTGGGCCGCGAACTCGGCGCGCATGGCGAGGATGCGCGACTCCAGCGCCACGCGGTTATCCTCCAGGGCGCGCTGCCGGCGCGCGATCTCCTCCTGGCGCGCCAGCTCGGCCGCGTGCGCTTGCTCCTCCTGGGCCAGCCGCGCCGAGCCGGTCAGCACGGCGCCGGGGCCGGTATAGACATCGCAGAGCGCCAGACCCCGCGCGGTCAGCCGGAACTCGCGGGTCTGGTTGGAGTGGGCCATGCCGCGCGACTTCAAGATGGCGAGGCTGCGATTGCGCTCGCCGTTCGTGTCGATCGCCTGGAGCAGCAGCCAGGTGTCGATCAGGGAGGAAATGGCGACATCGGTATGATCGAGCGGGCCACCACCCGCGGTCAGACTGGTGAAGAATCCCGTGATCTGATGCCCCTTCAGGTCATCCAGCAAGCGCATCAACATCGCCTTGACCTCGGTGTCCCGGTTGGCGCCGACGAAGCTGTTCACGGGGTCCAGGATGACGATGCGCGGCTGGAATCCGATGATCGCACGGTGCATCAGCGCCAGGTGCATCTCCAAGCCCGTGAAGGTGGGACGGGTCGCCTGAAACTGGAGCAGGCCCTCATCCACCGCGGGCTGCAGGTCGATCCCGATCGAGCGTAGATTGCGCAGGATCTGGCTGGCGGACTCCTCGAAGGCGAAGAAGAGCACCCGCTCGCCCCGCGCGCAGGCGGCCGCGGCGAAATGCCCGGCCAGACTGGTCTTGCCGGTCCCGGCAGTGCCCGAGACCAGGATGCTGCTGCCGCGATAATAGCCCGCGCCGTCCAGCATGGTGTCGAGACGGGGGACACCGCTCGAGACGCGCTCCGAGGAGGCGACCTGCTGCAGGCCGAGCGAGGTGATGGGCACCACCGAGATGCCGGCCCCGTCGATCAGGAAGGGATAGAGATTGGTGCCATGGAATGACCCGCGGTACTTGACGATGCGCAGCCGTCGGGTGGAGATCAGATCATCGACCCGATGGTCGAGCAGGATGACGCAGTCGGAGACGTATTCCTCCAACCCCTGGCGCGTGAGCTGACCGTCGCCGCGCTCGCCGGTGATGACGGCGGTCACGCCGCGGGCCTTGAGCCAGCGAAACAGACGGCGCAGCTCGGCGCGCAGGATGGATGGATTGGGCAGGCCGGCGAAGAGCGTCTCGATGGTGTCCAGGACGACGCGCCGGGCGCCGATCGAGTCGATGGCGTAGCCGAGACGGATGAACAACCCCTCCAGATCGAATTCCCCCGTCTCCTCGATCTCGCTGCGCTCGATGTAGACGTACTCCAGCGCCAGTTGACCCGCCGCCACCATGGCGTCGAGATCGATGCCGAGCGAGGCCACGTTCTGAGTCAATTCCTCGCCGGTCTCCTCGAAGGTCACGAAGACCCCGGGCTCCTTGTGCTCGATCGCGCCATGGACCAGGAACTCCATGGCCAGCAGGGTCTTGCCGCAGCCCGCGCCGCCGCACACCAGGGTTGGCCGACCGCTGGGCAGGCCGCCGCCGGTGATCTCGTCCAGCCCCTGGATGCCGGTCGGGGATTTTGGGAGCTGTGCCCTTGCTGGATCCATGTCGATCTCCACCTGGTGAGAACAAAGGCTGCTCGCGTCTGGTCCCAAGTCCTTTGGGCATCTCCTGCCGGCTGAGCTGAGGTAAACCGAAAAGCCTTGCGTCTTCGTTCGTGATGCTGCCGGCGCGCACCCGCCTCTCTAAGAGGATATCCGGAACAGAAAATGCTTAAATCATTAAAATTCTAAATAAGATAGCCTCTTAGGTACGACAATCACGCGTATCGATGATGCCATGGCCTTTCAAGAGATGTCCGATGATTTTTGGCGT
>NZ_NRRF01000087.1 GCF_016583565.1 Thiocystis violacea
CCGTTATGTTTGCCAGATGCCCAATTACTTGGCACTGATTCACCTGGCTTGCGCACAAATCTTATTCCGAAAACTCCAAGAAACCTAAAGTTTAAGCAAACTATGTTCCGGATATCTTCTAAGCCGCTCGCCGCATTTCTGGCTATTTGCCGACAACTGGGGGGTTAGTTCATGTGGCATGCACAGAGGCCACATTGCCCTCAATTAGTTGCTGAAATTTCGGGACCGACCTTGACCCACACCTCTGGTCGTGCTGAACTGAGTACTGATGTGAGTACCAGGAACAGGCATGAACAGCATTCCCGCTCAAGAGATCAAGCGCCGTGGAATCGCAGCCGTGGACGAGGCCCTTCACAACGGTCCTGTTCATATCATCAAGAACAACCGCCCGAGCTATGTCGTGCTGACCGAAGCCGCCTATGCCGAGCTGCAAGAGGCTCAGCAGGACGCAGCGAGGGAACGTCTCCGTGCGTCGCTGGCTGATCTTGAGGCCGGTCGAGCGAATCGTTACGTGGATGCGGATTCACTGATGCGCGCACTCGACGCCGATGAAGCATGAGCGTCACGCTCGTTACGACCCAGCACTTCGAGCGACGGGCTCGCAAGTTTCTTCGTAAGCATCCCGATCTTCGTCCCGCGCTTCGGGACACCTTGAATGATCTGAGTCAAGATCCCTTCCAACCCAGGCTGAGACTGCATCCCCTCGCCGGCAAGCTGGAAGGGATGCAGGCGGTCAGTCTGACCTACAGCTATCGGTTGACGCTGTTGCTCAAGGTTACGGAGCAGGAGATCGTCCTTCTTGATATCGGGACCCACGATGAAGTCTACGGATGAGAGTCACCGCCAAAGACATCGAAGGCTGGGCTGAGCGTCGCGAGGCGCAAGGCGAGCTGCCGCGCCTGGTGCGACGCTTGGCCATCCAGGCAGGATCGATCACGGAAATGGCTTTTCAGGCAGGAGACTCCGTGAGCCGTCCCGGTTGGGATGGACAGCTCACCAGCAAGGAAGGTGACGCTTGGGTTCCAGCCGGCCGATCGCTCTGGGAGCTGAGCGTTCGAGGGGACGTAGCGACCAAAGCGAACGAGGACTTACGTCAAGCGAACCGATTCGACGCCTGAAGATACACGCGCTGCCTCGACTTTGGTTGTCGTAACAGCAAGGCGCTGGGCGAAGAAAGACGAGTGGTCAGGGCACAAGCAAGCCGAAGGCACATGGCGCAACGTCGTCGCCTACGATGCAGATGACTTGGAAGCCTGGCTAGAAGCCAATCCGGCAATCGCGCTGTCGTTCGCCGAGGACATCGGCATCGCAGGCGACGGAGTCGAAACCGTCACCCATCATTGGCAGCAGTGGTCCTCCCAATGCCAACCATCCATCTCGCCGCAAGCCTTACTCGCCGGTCGGCAGGACGCCAAGAGCAAGCTCCTGGCCGATCTGCGGGAACACATCAGCCAAGAAAAGCGCGGAATTTACGCGATCCGCGCTGACAGCGCCGCAGAGGCAGCCGCCTTTGTCTGCGCCGCCGTGCTGGAAGCGGAGGAGATCGCGGATGTTGCCGTCGTGCTCACCGATGCCCATGGTTGGCGCTTCGTCGAGGTCAATCCACGACTTCGACTCGTGATTGTCGTCCGCCCAGAAATCGCGGCAAGACCGGCGGCCGGTGTTCTCACGGTCGTTCCAGCCGCGGCAGGCGACTTGGCGTCTGGATATGGAGGAACTGACGGCTGCGGCTTCCAGCTGGAGCTCAAACGACCCAGCATCTACGCCTTCCGCGACGCCTTGATCGAGATCGGCGTCGAGGAATCAGACGCACGACGGCTTGCAGGCTCGACCGGACGCTCCTGGAGTGTTTTCCGTCGACGACACGCCGCGAATCCAGCAATCCGTCGCCCTTGGCACACGCCCTCGAAGACTATCTGGCCTTACGCCGCGCGCTCGGCTTTAAGATGGATGACGCGCAGCGCTTGCTGTCGCGCTTCCTGACCTTTCTCGAACAGCACGGCTGCGTGCACATCACCAGCGAGCTGGCACTGCAGTGGGCGACGCAGTCGCCGACAGCCTCGCCCGCCGAAGGGACTCGGCGCTTGACGCTCGTGCGTGGCTTCGCCCGCTTTCGTGCCGCCATGGATCCCCAGACCCAGATTCCCGCAATCGGGCTCCTGAGTGCCCGCCCACAACGGGCCGTCCCGTATCTCTATACCGACACCGAAGTCGTGCGGCTGCTGGAGGCTGCTGCTCAATTGCACTCACCGACCGGATTGCGTGCCCAAACCGCCGTCACCGCCTTGGGGCTGCTGAGCGTGACCGGGATGCGCGTCGGCGAGCTGCTCGCGCTCGATGATACCGACGTCGCTCTCACCCTCGGTGAGGTGACGATCCGCCATGGCAAGTTCGACAAGGCGCGGGTGCTGCCGCTGCACGCGACCACCCAGGAAGTTCTCCGCGCCTATGTGGTCGCTCGCCATCGCGTCTTTCCGATCGCGCCCACACCAAGCTTTCTGATCTCCGAGCAGGGGACACGACTCAGTCAGTGGAGTCTGCGATACACCTTTGTGAAGCTGTCGCGCCAGATCGGTCTACGCGGGGCGACGGACCGCCACGGACCTCGGCTGCATGACTTTCGCCACCGCTTTGCGGTTGAGGTGCTGTTGCGCTGGTATCGTGAGGAGGTCGATGTTGAACGGCATCTGCCGGAACTGTCGACTTATTTGGGGCATGTGAAGGTGGCCGATACCTTCTGGTACCTTTCGGCCACGCCGGAATTGCTCCAGCTCGCCTTGGACCGCTTGGAACAGGGCCTGCCACTACAGGTGTGGCCATGAGCGCGCCCCTCACGTTTCCGATCCTGCTGGAGCGCTTCTTCACCGAGCGCCTGATTCAGCAGAAGCACGTCAGTGCCCACACCATCGCCAGCTATCGCGACACCTTTTGTCCGCTGCTGCGCTACGCGCAGATCGGCCTGCATAAAGGCCCCTCGCAGCTCACCCTGCCAGATCTGGATGCCGCACTGATCGCGGCCTTTCTTGACGACCTGCAGACCAGCCGCGGCACCAGCGCGCGCAGCCGCAACGTCCGATTGGCCGCCATCCATTCCTTCTTTCGCTATGCCGCACTCGAAGTCCCCGAGCACAGTGGCCTGATCGAACGGGTCTTGGCCATCCCGTCCAAGCGCTATGAGCGCGCGCCCATCGCCTACCTCACGCGCGTGGAAAGTGAGGCGCTGCTCGCCGCCCCGGATCTGTCGACGTGGCTCGGACGACGCGACCGCACCCTGCTGTTGGTGGCGCTGCAAACCGGACTGCGCGTGTCCGAGCTGATCGGCCTGCGCTGGCAGGATGTCACGCTCGAAACCGGCGCCCATGTGCGCTGCCTCGGCAAAGGCCGCAAGCAACGCTGTACACCGCTGCGCAAGGAGGCCGTGTCCGCGTTACGGGCTTGGCAGCGCGAGCAGGCTCAGGGATCTTCGGCCATCGTGTTCCCGTCGACTCGAGGCGGAGACTCAGTCGTGACGCCGTGGCCGATCTGCTGAATAAGCATCTGGCGCAGGCCAGCCAACAGTGCCCATCATTGGTCGAAAAAGACATCACCCCGCATGGATTGCGCCACTCCGCCGCCATGGCCCTGTTGCATAGCGGCGTCGACTGCGCCGTCATTGCCATGTGGCTCGGTCATGAGTCGATGGACACGACCCAGATCTATCTCCATGCCAGCCTGGAACTCAAGCAGCAGGCCCTCGATCGAACGACACCACTGAGTGAGGCCCGTGGCCGGTATCGACCGGACGACGCCTTGCTCGCCTTCCTGAAGAGCCTCTGATAATGCCGAGTCGAGTGGCCCCGCAGCCCAGTCGCCATACGGTGCTTGCAGGGTGGCTCGGCATTATTCGGCACCCGGGATTATGGCGAAGCGTGTGCAGGCTCCCATGTCCCAGCACCTGCTTCATGTGCTTCATGATCGCCGATGAGCGTGCCGAGAACGGTGCGCCACGCTCCGTCACAAACAGCGTCTCTGGACCGGTTCCAATGCCGTTTTGAAGCAAACGGTGATGGCGTTCGTGGAGTCGGTACTCCCAAAGGCGCTCCATCAATCGTCGAGGGATATCGATGGCTCGTGGCTTGCTGTCCTTCAACGCCATCTTCGCTGGATCCAGATGCACGCGGATCATGGAGCGATGCGAAGGGTTGTGCGCCGGATTCGTCACCAGCGTTACCGGGAAGGTCAGCAACTCCTCCTTGCGCAGGCCCGTCTGTACCGCCATCCGATAGAGGAGATTCAGGGTAGCGTTGGACGTCCCCTCGAGGAGCTGCCGGATTTCCCCGATGCTCAGCACCTTGAGCGTCGGGCGCTTGGCCGGCAGCATCACATCCGCACTCATCCGCTGACCGCCTGTGCGGTCCGTGTGGGAAAGAAAGTCCTTCGGCCGCCGCACCACGACCGATTCCAGCTCGAAGGGCAGATCCTGGATCCATTCTTCCCGAGCGGCGTACTGATAGAACCGCACGACGACTCGAACCCGTTGGTTGACCGTCGTGTGCTTCAGCCCAAGCCCAACAGACCACTCCCGATACGCGGCCAGGATGGAGTGATCGGTGTTGGCCTGGCATTGCCGCCAGTCCAGATTCCGGGCCTCAAGAAACCCGAAGTAGTCGTATAGCGCCTGCCCGTACGCCGCCCAGCTCTTCTGGCTCGACACCCGACCACGGTGCAAACACTCGTGGACCAGATACCTGAACGGGTACAGCTCAAGCTCCATATCCTCATTCAGGAGCAACGGAAATCCCGGGTAGGAAATACCAAGGAGCCGGAAATCGGCCGTGGCAAAGAACAGCCTCATTTCACCGCCGCTCGCAGCGCCGCCAAGTGCTTCGCCAACTGTTCCGGCGTTGGTTTCCTCGATTCCAGCCGGGGAAGCAAGGCCTCCTCCGGCAATGCAATCCCCAAAGCACTGGCAATGTTGAGCGGATAGGGTCGCTGACCGCCCTTGAGTTCATGAATCGCGGCGCGAGCCCTCTCCTCGCCAACCCGCGAGCACAGGTACAGCCATTCGCGATCCCCACGCTCGTTGCTGATCAGCGGCTCCACCATGCCCTCTCTCCCCGCGCAGCGATCAGGTCGCGGCCCACTGAGGCAGGCCTTCGGGGACGCCGCTGAGGCGGCTTGACGGCTGAGGCCGTCACCCCATCGAGATCAAGGCTACCACGAAAAGGATTCCATCAGTCCATTGACTTAGAAAGCTTTTATACGTAACAAAACATGGCGCTTATAACGTGTCACCTGTCACCAGCCGCCATCTCGCAGATCCGAACTGTCTGGGCCGCGAGCGCAACGGCCAAGCTGCGTCCAAGTGCATCCCCCGGAAACGCGGATCCTTACCAACACCGTCAATCCTGTCCTTTCAGGTATTGGTAGAGCGTTTCACGGCTAATCCCGAACGCGCGGGCGAGGCTCGCCTTCTGCTCCCCAGCGCTGGCCCGTCGTCGTAGCTCTGCGGCCTGCTCGGAGGAAAGCGCCTTCTTGCGGCCCCGGTACACCCCGCGCTGTTTCGTCAGCGCAATCCCCTCACGCTGTCGCTCGCGGATAAGCGCCCGCTCGAACTCCGAAAAAGCGCCCATCACCGACAGCAGCAGCGTCGCCATCGGCGAATTCTCGCCCGTGAACGTCAGCCCTTCTTTGACGAACTCGATACGGATGGCGCGCTGGGTGAGCGTCTGCACCAAGCGGCGCAAGTCATCGAGGTTGCGCGCGAGACGATCCATGCTGTGCACGACCACGGTGTCCCCTTCGCGCACGAAGGTGAGTAGCCGATCCAGCTCCGGGCGGTGGATGTCTTTTCCGGACGCCTTGTCGGTGAACACGCGATCGACCTGCACCTGATCGAGCTGGCGTTCCGGATTCTGGTCGAAGCTGCTGACGCGGACATAGCCGACGCGCTGGCCCTGCACGGCCGTTCTCCGAGGGTTGTGTCAGGAAAGACTCTATGACCCTGCCAAGCAGGTGTCAATGAAGGCCATCATTAACCCTATTCTGACACTTTCCTACAACGCCCCCTGACGCCTATTTAGGGTATACCCCAACGAGACGACAGGCCGGAAGTCACCGAAAATCGTGGGGTTCAGCCCTTACCTAGGTTTTCTGTTCCGTTGCGCCCGAGACCCCAATCACAGGCCAAGAAGCCCGACAAGGATCGCGATTACCAGAACACCTTGCTCGTGCTGCAGTGGCTCAAGGGTTGATGAAAGCTTGCGTGCGTCTCTCCAGACGCAGCGAAACCCGAAACCCAGGGCTGTGCTCAACCGACCGGCAGGAACAATTTCAAGGGATCATCGAGAAATGGAAGGGCGCCATAGCGCCGATAGAACCCGACGGCCTGGTCATCGATGGCATCAATGAAGAGTCCGACCACGCCCGCATGGGCGCGGATGGCATGGACGCGCTCGATCGCGTTCATCAACAACAGCTCTCCGAGACGCTTGGCCTGATGCTGGCGACCTACGGCCAAACGCCCGAGCCGGACGCCCGGAATGATGCGTGGCAACCGTTTGGAATGGCTTTCAGGCAAGGCAGCGGTATCGACTTCGGTAAGCGTCAGGGCGTAATAGCCCAGGATCGCCGAGGGTGCCTGCTCCTGAACGGCCACAAAGGTCTTGGACAAGCGCTTGTTCTGATGTTGGCGCGCAACCTTGGCCAGCCAGTCATTGAGTTCGACCCGCCCGCAGTCGAAGCCGCGTCGGTCATGGCTGCCAGTCAAAGGCTGAATCAGCATCACGTTTCAGTCCTTGATAACGCGTCTGAGCGTCGGTGAGCGCCTGATTGGGTGGCGGTGGATTCTCCAGCAGTTCCAGCAAACGCTCGGCATCGCGGCGGGACAGTTGCAGCCTTTGCTCGCGCTCGATGACGGACCGGGCCTCTTTGAGCGCCGCCTGCACGAGGAATTGATTGAGCGTTGCCCCGGTGAGATCGGCCGCCTGATGCAGTGTGCGCAAGACCTCGGGCGGCACGCGCGCGCCAATGCGCGATTGTCGCTTTGGCTCGTGGGAAATCATGGGGAAGGACCCTGTTTGACCAGTATGGAGAGAACAATAGCACTGGCGCCAAAATGGCGCCACGACTCAGGCAAGCCTGTGAAGCCGATCGGTGTCTCGAAGCTCGCAAGCTTGCGAATCCTGACCGCAAAGCCAATCGCCTGTTCAATACGTCCAGCCACGGGGAGCACAGGTTCTCCCCAGGCCCCGGCCTCTGAGGAGACCGGCCGCCCATCACTCCGATTGCAAGGAGACGCATCCATGCTGAACGTGCGCGATGTCATCAACGAGCACAACTGTCTGACCTCCGTGACCGCCGCCTACAACCCGATGCAGGGGCAGATCTCGCATCCCTACCTCGTCAAAGGGCAATACTTCGACGTCTCGCTCAACGGCAAGTCCAACGACACGCACCACCTTTCGTTCGAACAGTTCGTCGAGCTGCTGGCGAATCCGTCGCTCCATCCTTCGGCGCGCGTGCGCTGCAAGCCCAACCGCTCGGGCACCACGCCCAACGGGCGGCGCAAGCTCTCCGAACTCGACTGGTCGGCGCTACGCGCGCGCCTGATCGAGGCGGGCGTGCTCAGCGCGAGCGGCTTGCTGCTTCGCGCGTCGCTCACGTCGGCATGAGCCTCTACTTCGTCACCCGCCACCCTGGCGCCCGCGACTGGGCCGCCGAGGAAGGGCTGGCGGTCGACCGCATCCTCGATCATCTCGACCCGGCGATCATCCAGCCAGGCGACATCCTGATCGGCTCGCTGCCGGTGAACCTGGCCGCGACGGTCTGCGCGCGCGGCGGTCGCTATCTGCATCTCTCGCTCGATTTGCCGCCCGAACTGCGCGGGTTGGAGCTGAGCGCTGGGCAGATGCGTGACTGCGGGGCTCGGGTCGAGGAATACCAGGTGCGACGACTGGGTGAATTCACACGCTTGTGAATGCGGACGCGTGATGCGCATTGGCGTGAAATACCGTCCAAGGATTCGAGCAGGAGGAAATACGCATGTTCGGAGCAATGCGGGAACTGGCGTTACTGGAACTGAATCGCCGCTGCGGAGAAACCGCGCTTGGCTTGCCCGAGATCCGGGCGCGACATGGCGAGCAACTTGCCCCACTTCTCGTCGAGGCCGCTGAGAAGGTCGCGCGCGTCTATCCGCTACAAGCCGTTGCGGATCAACCGGGCATGGTCAAGATGTGGGTCGAGGATCTCGATGAGGCCAAGCGCCTTCGACTGCCGTTCAACAAGCCCAGCGGCGCCCAGTCACCCGCCTTGGGTCCCGTCTTCAAGCGCACCAGCAAGCCGAAGGACAATCCGCCGTGCGGGCCAAGCCTGAAGATCCAGAACACCACGGCCAAGGAATTCAGCGCCCAGGCCAAGGCGGATGCCGTCTGGCGTGACTATTTTCGGGAAACCTGCGCGATCCTGTTCGAGGGAACCGCGTTGCGCTATGGCGATGCGGTCTATCCGATCGGCGAGCAAGCCGATCCGCACATCCTGGCCGCCGCCATCCGGCTGATTCCAGAAAAGGAAACCGTGTTTCTCAGCGTCGTGGATGCCGAGGGCCGCTGGCCGGGCGATCGGCCCGAGTATCAATCCTATCTGGCCCAGGCACTGGCATCGATCAAATACGTGACGGGTGAGGCGCGCGAGCACGGCCCCGCCGACTGTCCGCTGTGCGGTGCGCGCGGCGTCACCCTCTATCCCAATCTGCGCGGTACCGGGATCAACTTCGCCAACATGGACCGGGCCGGCGCTTTCCCAGGGCTGGAGACCGGCGATGCCTGGAAGGGCTATGGCCTCTGCCTGGATTGCGCCGATCTGCTCTATGTCTTCAAGAACCATCTGCTCGGCCAGCGGTTTCTCGGCAGCGTCGCGGGCGACAAGGCCCTGCTGTTACCCAGCTTGCTCGGCAACCCCGATGGTCGACGGCAATTCATGGAGGACTGGCGCAAATATCTGCAGCACCTGGAGAGCAACAAGGTCTCGTCCTACGAAAAAGACCTGCTGGAATTCGTCCAAGACCACGACGACGCCCAGATCGTGTTGCACATGCTCTGGGCGACCTTCGGCCAGGTGGTCGATGACGTACGCGGCTTGGTCAACGACATCCTGCCGTCACGCCTGCGCCGACTGACGCAGGCCAACCGACAGGCCAAGGATTGGCAACATCCGCTCGCGCCGCGCTATCCCATGGACGAGGCCGCGCTCGACCTTGGTCTGAACATGTTGCTTGCGCTCCTGAAACGGCCCGGCGGACGTCGTGCAACCAGTGCCAACGACAGCAGCCGGTTGTTCACCATCAAACGCCAGCTCGCCGAGTCCATCTACCACGGTACTTCATTAGGGGCTGCGCAAGCCGGATTCTGGCGCGAGACCCTGACAACGGCCCGTTGGTATCTCGACGACATTGCCAACTCGGACAGCGCCTGGGGTCTGCTGCACGAAGGGCATAGCGAGAAAGGCAAGAAACAGACGCGTTACTGGACCCTGGCCGGTTGGATCAGACACCTGGCCCGCCTGCTCTATTACCTGGACCTGACAGGAGTGTTACCCATGGAGACCACCACCGACCGCTTCGAGCCGACCCTGCCGGCGCTCAAGCCCTATTTCCAGCCGGGCTCGGGCCTGAGCAGTCCCGAGCGGGCCTTTGTCTTTCTGCTCGGCATCCTCTACGGCAAGGTGATCCAGGTCCAGGCGGCACGCGGGGTCAACGTCGCCTCCAACGCCCTGACCTGGCTCAAGCGGCTGCGTCTCGATGGTCGCGACCTGCCGGATCTCTACAACAAGGTCCGCGAAAAGCTCCTGACCTACGAGGTCGAGGGCAACGCCGATGTGCGTGCCATCGTGCAGGATCTAGGACGTCTCGGCGCCGGGCGCCTGGGGGACAGCATCACCCTGCTGTCGATGTTGTCCGATGCTTCAGCCGTCGAAAATCCTCCGTAGTCGCGATGCCTGGAAACGCAAGGCGGTGCAACGTGCCGAGGCGTTGCGTGAACAGAGGAAGGCGCACAAACGCGCTCGGCAGAGCATTGCGCAACTCAAGGCCGAGATCAGGGCCTTGGAGCAGGCGGTGGCGAAAAAAAACTATGGAAGCAAACGGCACTTGAGGGCTGTCTAAGCCAGTAGGGAAGCGGATCCTGGCGGTCCAGGAGGAGGACAGCGATGAGCGGCAAGACACGCCGAGCGGAGGCGACAGAAGAACGGCGACTGCGCCCCGAAGTGATGGACTGTGCAGAGTGCGGTCAGCGGCCACGCTTGCAGTACACGACCTGGCGCAAGGTGGCCACGCTCGAGGGTATGCTGCGTCTGAAGGTTTCGATCGGGCGTTGCGAGAATCCGGCGTGTGCGCACTATCACCGACCGAGACATCCCGTGGAAGAAGGTCATGTGGTGCTCCCGCACTATGAATATGGGCTGGATGTGCTGGCCTTCATTGGTCAGCGGCGTTATCGCGAACAGGCCACGGCGAAGCAGCTTCATGCCGCGCTTGAGCAACGTGCGGTGCGCATCAGTCAGCGCAATGTGCAATATCGGCTAGAGCGCTATGACGAATTGGTGGCACTGTCGGTGCGCGAGAGCCCCGAGCGTCGCGTCCGGCTGGAGACGCAGGGCCGCCTGATCCTGGCCATCGACGGACTGCAGCCGGATGTCGGTCACGAGGTGTTGTGGGTCATCCGCGAGGTGCTCTCGGGCGAGGTGCTGCTCGCGCGCAGCCTCCTGTCCTCGCGGCAAGCGGACCTGGTCGCGCTGCTGCGCGAAGCCATCGCGGGAGTCAAGGCTCCGGTGGTCGGCGTGATCAGCGACGGGCAGCAGAGCATCGGCAACGCGGTGGCGGAAGCGTTTCCTGGCGTGCCCCATCAGCTCTGCCAGTTCCACTATTGGAAACAAGCGGTTGGCCCCGCCTGGGAGGCCGATCGTCATGCCAAGAAGGAATTGAAGAAACGCGTACGCGCGATCCGTCCGCTCGGGCGTGCCGTCAGTGAGCGCGAGGATGAGGAGGCGCAGGTGGTGCAAGGCGATTGCGCTGCGGTACGCGGCGCGCTCAGTGACGAGGGCCAAGCGCCTTTGGAGCCAGGCGGGTTGCGACTGCACGAACGCCTGGAGCAGATCGAGGCCAGCTTGCAACGAGCCAAGCAAAAAAGGGGGGCCTGCCGAAACCTCTTCAGCGCTTGCACGGCATCCTGGAGCGCGCCTTGACGGCCACGGCCGCGTACTGGCCACCCTTGGCGGCACTGTTTCAGTGCATTCACGAAGCCGTCGACCTGCTGGAGAATCCCGAGCAACGACCCGCCGCTGAAGTGAGGGCGCGCTATGCGCGCTGGGTGCATGATTTTGCCAAGCGGCTCAAGACCCCGGTCGGGGAAACGATCCGCCACTGGGGCCAGCATTTCGTGAAGATCACCCAGAGTTATTGGTCGGGGCTCTTTCACACCGATGATGTCGATGGGCTACCGCGCACCAACAACGACCTTGAGCATCTGTTCGGCTCCCTGCGCCACCAAGAGCGACGCATCACCGGGCACAAGGTCGCCAGTCCCAGCTTGGTCGTGCGTGGCGCCGTGCGGGTGCTCGCCGCCGTGATCACCTGGGCCAATCCGCTCACACCGCGTCAGCTTGGCGAGGTCGACCCGGTGGCCTGGCGCGAAGAGCGGCGCCAACTTGGCAAGCTACGCGAGGCACGCCTGCAACAACGGCACTTCCGCCAGCATCCCGATACCTATCTGGCGGCGCTTGAGGCGCGCCTGCTCAAGCTCGATTTGCCTCCATAGAAAAAAACTATGGAAGCGAACCTGGGGTTCGAGGCGCAGTGGAACGGAAAACCGGGTTAAGCCTATTTTTGTGTACGTTTCAGAGCGCCTGCGGCCAACATGGATAGCCAACTAGGGCGCGGCCAAATAACATCGGTATTTGCCATTCTTGGCCACACGCGCTACGGCTGCCAAGTTCGGTATACCCATCTTGGCCAGCGCCGATGAAAGCCGCCCGCATCTACCTGCGCGTCAGCACGGACGAACAGGACCTCACCCGCCAGGTCGAGATCGAGCACAGCACGCGCGCGGCCGGCTACTACGTTGCCGGTGTCTACCGCGAGAAGGCCTCCGGTGCGCGCGCCGACCGACCCGAACTTTTGCGGATGATCGCCGACCTGCAACCGGGAGAGGTGGTCGTCGCCGAGAAGATCGATCGCATCAGCCGGCTGCCGTTGGCCGAAGCCGAGCAACTGGTCGGTGCGATCCGCGCCAAGGACGCGCGGCTGGCCGTACCGGGCGTGGTCGACCTCTCCGAGGTGGCCGCCGCTGCCGACGGGGTGGCCAAGATCGTCTTGGAGTCGGTGCAGGAACTGCTGCTCAAGCTCGCCCTGCAAATGGCGCGCGACGACTACGAGACACGCCGCGAGCGGCAGCGCCAGGGCGTGCAATTGGCCAAGGCGTCCGGCAAATACACCGGGCGTAAGGCCGATACCACGACCCACCAACGCATCCTGGTCCTGCGCCGTGCGGGTCACACCATCCAGAAGACCGCCGAACTGGCCGGCTGTAGTGCCAGCCAAGTGAAGCGCATTTGGGCCATGCACCAAGACCCGCACTAACCGGGTCCGCACCGCGCGACGGGGAACCGCATGCCGGTCAGCTTTCTTTCTCAGGCGCAGCGCGAACACGATGGCCGCTACCCGGGACCACCTTCACCCCCGGATCTGATCCGCTACTTCCACTTGGACGAGGCGGACCAGGCGCTGATCGCGCAGAAGCGCGGCGAGCACAACCGGCTTGGTTTTGCCGTGCAACTGGGGACGGTGCGCTACCTGGGCACCCTCCTGGAAGACCCGCTGGCCGTCCCGCTGGTGGTGCTGCAGACGCTGGCCAAGCAACTGCATATCTAGTTCGAGACCATGGACGGCTTGCCTGCCTACCGCGTCGGCGAGCAGCGTTGGGAGCATGCGGCGGAAATCCGCGACCGTTACGACGATGTCGAGATCACCGAGCGCCGGGTCGGCTGGCGCCTGACCCGCTGGCTGTATGCCCTGTGCTGGACCGGCACCGATCGGCCGAGCGTGCTGTTCGAGCGGGCGACCACTTGGCTGGTCATGCATAAGGTTCTGCTGCCCGGTTGCAGTACCCTCGAACGCTACATCGCCCGCGTGCGCAGCCGGGTCGAGGAACGGCTGTGGCGCTGGCTTGGACGTGGCATCAGCCGTGACCAGCAGACCCGGCTTGAAGGCCTGCTGGAGGTTCCGGCCGGTAGCCGCCGCTCGCCCTTGGATCGTCTGCGTACCGGACCCGTGACGATCAGCAGCCGGTCTCTCGTGCTCGCCCTGCGGCGGTTGCAGAAGGTGCGGGCGTTGGGCATCCAGGTGCCGACGGCGACGCGCATCCCGGCGACCCGGGTGGCCGCCCTGGCGCGGTTCGCGGGTGCCGCCAAGGTCACGGCCATCCTGCGGTTGCCCACACGCCGCCGCCTGGCCACGCTGGTCGCCTTCGTGCATGACCTTGTAAGCCACCGCGCAGGACGACGCGCTCGACGTGTTGGATGCACTCCTGCGCGAGGTGTTCAGCGACGCCCGCAAGGCGGACAAGAAGGCGCGCCTACGTAGCCTGAAGGACCTCGATCTGGCGGCGGCAACCCTGGCCGGCGCCTGCCAACTGGTCCTGGACACCGAGGTGGCCGATGTCGACCTGCGCACCCGCGTGTTCGCGACGACTCCGCGCGAGACCCTGACGCACGCGCTCGCGGCGGTCACCGCCCTGATCCGACCGGCCGACGACGTATACTACCGGGCGCTCGATGCCAAGTACACGCTCATCCGTCGCTTCCTGCCGACGCTGGTCGAGCAGCTGCGTTTTGGTGCAAATGTCGCCGGTGAGCCGGTCGTCGCGGCCCTCGCGTGGTTGCGGACCAACCTGAAGCGGCACCAGCCCGACCGCGCGGCCCCGCGCGCCGTCGTCACCAAATCTTGGCAACCGCATGTGCTGCTTGAGGAGGGCGCCGTCGATCTGCGTGCCTACACCTTCTGCGTACTGGAGCAATTGCACACCGCGTTGCGCCGCCGCGAGGTCTTCGTGGCACCGAGTTGGCGCTATGCCGATCCGCGCGCCGGCCTGCTCACTGGCGCCGAGTGGGAAGCCACCCGGCCGGTCATCTGCCGGACGCTGGGGCTGTCGGCCAGCCCGGAACCGACGCTGACCGCCATGGCGGCCGAACTGGACCGCACCTACCGAGCCGTGGCGTCGCGCTTGCCCGACAATCCGGCGGTACGCTTCGAGCTGACCGGCGACACCCCCGAACTGATCCTCAGTCCGCTGGAAAAGCTGGAGGAACCGGCCTCGCTGGCGGCACTGCGCGAGCGGGTCGCCGAGTTGTTACCCCGCGTGGAACTGCCGGAACTGCTCCTGGAGATCGCCGGGCGGACCGGCTTCACCGAGGCCTTCACCCATCTGTCCGAGCGCACGGCCCGCGCGGCCGATCTGCAGGTGAGCCTGTGCGCGGTGCTGATGGCCGAAGCCTGCAACACCGGGCTGGAGTCGCTGACGCGCGGCGATATCCCGGCCCTCAAGCGTGACCGCCTGTCCTGGGTCGATCAAAACTACCTGCGCGATGAGACGCTGACCGCCGCCAATGCGACCTTGGTGGCCGCCCAGAGTCGCCTGGCGCTCGCCAACCTCTGGGGCGGCGGCGAGGTGGCCTCGGCCGACGGCATGCGCTTCGTGGTGGCGGTGCGCTCGGTCCATGCGGGTCCGAATCCGAAATACTTCGGCGTCGGGCGCGGGGTCACCTGGTACAACCTGCTGTCGGACCAGTTCTCCGGTCTGAACGACATCACCGTACCCGGAACCCTACGCGACAGCCTGATCCTGCTGGCGGTGCTGCTCGAACAGCAAACCGACCTCCAGCCAACCGAGATCATGACGGACACCGGCGCCTACAGCGATGTCGTCTTCGGCCTGTTCCGACTGCTCGGCTACCGCTTCAGCCCGCGGCTGGCCGATGTTGGGGGCACGCGCTTCTGGCGGCTCGACCAACAGGCCGACTACGGCCCGCTCAACGCGGTATCGGCTCGCCACCTGAGCTTGCAGCGCATCATCCCGCAGTGGGACGACATCCTGCGCCTGGTCGGCTCGCTCAAGCTCGGGCGCGTGCCGGCCGCCGGCATCATGCGCACCCTCCAGGTCTGGGAACGTCCCACCCGCCTGGCCCAGGCCATTGCCGAATTCGCCCGTATCGACAAGACTCTGCACACGCTGACCTACATCGACGACGAGGCCAAACGCCGGGCGACGCTGACTCAACTCAACCGGGGCGAGGGTCGCCACAGCGTCGCCGCGCGGCTGTCGCCGTTGCTGCACGAGCACATCAACATGCTAGGGCGCTACTCCTTCTCCGTGCCGGAGGCGGTGGCCAATGGCGAACTGCGACCGTTGCGTGATCCTGCGGAGGGATAGGCGAACCCGACTTTGACAGAATGATGGTCGACCACCGATGCCTTTCGTACACAAAAATAGGCTTAACCCGGTTTTCCGTTCCACCGCGCCTCAAACCCCACGCCGCCGCCGATCGCATCGCGCAGACCGCGCTGGCCGAGCTGCCGGAGCCCGTCGCCTTCCAGCCGCCTGCAGCGCAGCCGGCGCTTCCCCAATTGCTCTCTGGGCGCCGGATCGCAGTGGCGCG
>NZ_NRRF01000088.1 GCF_016583565.1 Thiocystis violacea
CCCTGCCCCCCTCCACCCGGCAGCGGCCCCATCGGTCTAGATTGCTCAACGCCAGCCTTCTCGCCCACCGCTTTCGCATCGAACCCGAGATCCTCCATCGCCGACTCCATGGCAGCACCCGGTTGGATGCCCGCTTCATTGAAGGCATCGACGATGGAGGTGGCATCGGACGCGCTGAGGTTGTCGGCATCGAAGTTTGCCAAGGTGTCCTTCATGGTCTGTTGCTGCGCCTCAGACAGCGACTGCGACTTGTCCATCCTCGGAGCTTGTTGCATCACCGAAGCAAGATTGCTGCTGATCGAGTTGATCATTGTTCTCTCCAAGACTGCGCCAAAGGCAAAGGGCTTCGCAATCCGATGAAACGCGCGGCTTCACGCGCGCCCGTCATTGATTGCAGATTCCTTATCGGCGACCGACGATCGAACCTTAGGGGCGAAATGCGAGGTAAATGTGAGGATGCATCGAGAGCCTTCAGGTTGCGGCAAAAATGGCCCCATCGAATAGCATGGCCCCATCGATCAGCGTTGGCTGCCGGCGATGGAAGCCGCGACAGGAAACCTGTGCCGGTCTCGCCAGTCGCGTGTCGTTTCCCGATCGAAATGGAAAGGCCCGAAGCGGGGCCAGATCCCCGCTTCGGGCCAAGTAGCCACCCCTGGCCTCGCGCCGTTACTCGGCTGGCGCGCTGTTTTCCATCAATGCGGCCTGCAATGCCTCCACCGTAACGCCCAGCGCGGCGGCTGCCGCCTCATAGTCCGGCTCACCCTGACCAGGTTCGCCCAAGGCGGCGATCAGCGCCTCTTGCGTGACGCCCAATTGCGCCGCGACAGCCGCCATGTCTGGCTGCGCGTTGCCCGTTCCACCTTCTGTGGCATCTGCATCGACGGCTAGTGCGGCCTGCAATGCCTCCACCGTGACGCCCAGCGCGGCGGCTGCCGCTTCATAGTCCGGTTCGGACTGACCAGGGTCGCCCAAGGCGGCGATCAGGGCTTCTTCCGTGACGCCGAGTTGTTCCGCGGCAGCGGCAAAGTCAGGCCGCCCATCTTGAGCCCCGCCTCCGGCGCCACCCGTGTCACCGTCCTTGAAGACGACGATGCGCGTCTCGTCATCACCACGATAGGTCCTTGGATCACCATTCGGCGTTTCGGTCACACCACCACCGCGCACGAGACGGACATGGTGGTAAAAGACTTCGATACCCGAACCATCGGAGACGGCTTCTGCCTTGGTGTCAAAGACAACCGAGCCTGCACCATGCAAATCGTAGCCGTCCATGTCCGTGTTATAGCCAAAGGCTAGAACCCAGGCATAAATCTTTCCGCCATCCGTGATTTCCTCATCCTCACCCTGTACTGGATTCGATGTGCTTGTCCAGTAGAACGGATAATCGGTTTGACCCTTTATATTCGTGAGCTTAGAAAGATTGAATACGCTTGTATCGATAGCCGGGAAGACACCGGAGTAATCGGCAATACTCTGTATCTCCTTCGCATTGGGTAGGCGCCAATCGTCATAGCCGGCAATCGTGGCATTTTTAGCATAAGCCAATGCAGCTTCCCAGTTTACTGCCTCGCCGTTATCATCCTGCATCCACATCAGACCGGTCGCATGATCGGTTACGGTGCCATCACCGTTGTCCACAAAGTCGTTGATGCCGTACTCATCACCGCTGACACAGCGTACGAATCGGCTACCGCTCATCGCTTTGATGTGTCCGGTCCAGTCGTTGACGATCCATGCGGGATCACCTTGCACCTGCTCGTTCTGAAACTCGCTTTCGACCAGATAAAGATTGCTCGTCCATGAATGATGCTGCGAAAGCGATGAACCATCACCGACAAGATGGAAATAGTCGGTATCCACCCATGGCCAACCCGTTGAGAAGTCTCGAATCGACCAGAGCTCTTTTAAACTTGGCAGGCGCCAGTTGGTGATATTGCCGATCTCAAGCGATGCGCAGTAACCGGATGCATCGGACCACGGCATGGCATAGCTCGAGATCTCCTGTGTCCAGACCAGACCCGTGACGTTGTCGGTCACGGTGCCGTTCACGTTGTCCGTGTAGCTGGGCACGGCGCCTGTGTATTGCGCATCCTGACCGTAAAAGGCGCTCCCTTCGGCGGGACAGTCGATGAGGTCGCTATTGTCGTAGCAGGTGCCCTGATTCGTATCGACGATGGGGTACTTCAGCGTCGTCTCCGTATCGTCCTCCAGATTCAGCTGCTCGGCTAGACAGATCATGCGGGCTTGCTGGCGTTGCTGCCGCTTCGCCTCGTCGGCCAGCCTGTCATAGACGCTGATCCTGCCGTCGGCGTCGGCGTCGATCTCGGCGAAGCGCGCCTCGTCATGCAGCTCACCGGCGACCTGGAATTCAATCCGGTCCAGCGAGCCATCGTCATTGGTGTCGGCCGCGTAGAAGGCCGTGGCGGAATCCGGGCGATCCGGCAGCGCATAGCCCAAAATCCCTTCCATGCACGCCTCGCGGACATCCTCATCCTGGCCGTCCGGGACGTCACGGTCAGTGGCGGCGGAGAACTCCTCCAACGACAGAGCGCCATTGCCATCGATGTCCTTGTAGCCGAAACGGATTGCCGACTGGTAAGGGTACAAGGTCGTGCTGGCACCATCTCGGTTGCCTCTATCAGCATCCCTCGCAAAGCTGTCGATCCCGACCAGTGTGCTGCCGATGAGCGACAGACTCACTACAGTGATCGAGAGTGTCTTTTGGGTCATGGAAAACTCCTCCGTTGATGTGGGGCAACGCCGCGGTGATTGCGGTTGCTCCCTCCGCTGGAGAACACGATACGAGAGGAGATTGAGAAAATCACGGGAACAAATGAAGGAAACTGTGAGGCGATGCAGGGCGGGAAGGTCCGCCATCGCCTCGCTAGCCGTCGAACACGAACCCCACACCGTAGACCGATCGAACGATCTCACGCTCGGGTTCGACCCGGGACAGCTTCTTGCGCAGGTTTTTCATGTGGCTGTCCACCGCCCGCTCGCTCACGTCCAGATTGCCCTCGGCGATCAGATCCAGCAGGTTTGCCCGCGAGAAGACCCGTCCGGGTCTGCTGACCAGGGCCTGCAAGAGCAGGAATTCCTTCGGCGTCAGGGCCAGGCTCAGGCCCATGAAACGCGCCTGCCAGCGTTCGGCGTCGATCTCGACGAGCGGGGCCTGGATCGCGTCCGCCGCTCCTTGGTCCCGGGGTCTCAAGCGGCGCAGCACGGTCTTGACCCGTGCCACCACCTCGCGGGGCGAGTAGGGCTTGCAGACGTAGTCGTCGGCGCCCAGCTCCAGGCCGAGCAGGCGGTCGATCTCCTCGACCCGGGCGGTGACCATGATCACCGGGAGGTCCGAGGTCTTGCGTACCTCGCGCAGGATGCTCAGGCCATCCAGTCCGGGCAGCATCAGGTCCAGCAGCAACAGGTCCGGGGGCGAGCGGCGGATGTGGGCCAGGCCCTCGACCCCGTCTGCCTCGACCGCGGCATCGAAGCCGTCGCGTAGCAGGTAATCCAGCAGGACCTCCGCCAAGTCCGGCTCGTCCTCGATCAGCAGGATCTTGGTCTGATCCATGTCATGGCTCCAGGGGTAGTTCGATGCGGATGCACAGGCCGCCGAGGTCCGAGCGCGCGGCCGTCATCGCTCCTCCATGACCGGTCACCAGGGTCTTGCAAATGGCGAGGCCCAGACCGGAGCCGCCATAGAGGCGGCTGCGCGAGGGCTCGGCCCGATAGAAGCGTTCGAACAGGCGGCCCAGGGCCTGTTCCGGGGGTGCGGGGGGTGTGTCGTCGAACTGCAGCCGCAGGCGCCCTCCCCCCGCGCTCGCCGCCACGCGCAGCCGCCCCCCACTCCGGGTGTAACGCAGGGTGTTCTCGATCAGGTTGCCGAAGACCTGCTGCAAGCGCTCGGCGTCGGCGCGGATACGCCAGCCCGGATCGATCTGGGGCAGGCCGCTGGTATCCAGGGCCAGGTCGGCCTCGGTCAGGCGTGGACGGAAATCCTCCAGGGTTTCGCGCAGGAGCTCCAGGGGCTCCAGGGGGGTGAGGTGCAGATCGAACTCCGCGCTGTCCCGATCCAGGGTTTGCCGCAGGTCGTCGACCAATTGGCCCATCTGCATCACACGCTTGAGCAGGCGGGCCAGGGTCCGCTCATCGGCGCTGCGCACCCCGTCCTGCATCGCCTCGATCTCGGCGCGCAGCACGGCGATGGGGGTGCGCAACTCATGGGAGCTGTCCGCCACCCAGCCTCGGCGGGCCTCTTCGGTGCGCGCCAGCATGTCCGCCATGGCGTTGAAGTCGGCCGCTAAGGCGCTGAGTTCATCCGATCCGGGCACGACGATCGGTTGGGACTGACGACCCTCGGCGATCTCCCGCGTCCCTCTCGCCAGGGCCTTGATAGGCCCAAGGAGTTGACGGGCGAGCAGCGCGGCCGCGATGAGTGACAGGGCCAGCGCCGCCAGCGCGGAGAGCCAGAGGTCACGGGTCTGGGAGGCCAGGAAAGCAGCGCCCTGCGCCGCCCCTGTGGTCGGCGCGAGCAGGTTCAGGGTCCCGACCGTCTCGCCCTGGAATTGGATCGGCCGGCTCGCCGAGGGGCCGTCCCCGACCCGGTTGCCGTAAAGGATCGCTCCGGCGGCGTCGCGGATGGACAGCCGTGGTCCCAGCTCCAGCAGATCACCGGGGCCGCCACCAGGTCCGCCACCAGGTCCAAGCACTGGCGGTCCGAATGGCGGGTTGCGACCGAAGGGCGGTGGTTGGTGACCATCGAAGCGCCCCGGGCCGGCAAACGCCCGCGGGTCTTGGTGGAACGGCGGGCGCCCGGACTGGGCCTCGCGGAGGCTGTCCGATGGTGGCTGCCCCGCGTCTTCCGAAGGCCGATCCTCGCCCGAGAACTGGTTGCTGTCGGGCCGCGACTCATCGCTTGGACTTGGCTGGTCGGATGGCGGATCCTCAGCCCGGGGCGAGCGCCCTAGCTGCTCCTCGCGGAGACCGTCCGGTAGTGTCTGAAGCGCGCCGCCCGCGGGGCGATCCTCACCCCCGATCCGGTTGGCATCAGATCGAGGTTCCGCGCTGCGCCCTGTTTGCTCAGAGGGCAGATCCTGGGTCCAGGGCGGCCCATCTTCCGGGGGCGGTGGGGGCCAGTTCTGCAGCGGTCCGGATGGGTCGAAGGCGCCCCCCCAGGGCAGGTCACTGTCATCGAGAAAGCCCCAGCCACGCTGCCCGGCATAGGCGTCCTCGATCCGCGCGAGCAGCCAGTCGAGCCGGGCGATCTCGGTCTCGGCCACGTAACGGTTGAAGCCTTGTTCCAGGTTCCAGCGGGTCAGACCCAGCAGCAGTCCCGCCAGGATCAGAGCCTGGGCAAAGGTGGCGAGGAAGACCTTACGCTGGATGGTGAGACGAATCATAAGATCGTTTCGGCTCGCGTTGTTGCTGGGATCAGGTCCACCGACCAGGCGGGGATGCCATGATCGCCCTGGTTACCCACACCCACAAGCCCAGCCCCGATGTCCTCGCGACCGGGCACGGCCAGCCGAAAGCCCACGGGACCCTCCGTCTCGCTCAGCAAGCCGACGCTCTCGGCGCGGATGGCACCGCCGAGCGCGGCGATCCGATGCTGGCCCCTTTGGACCCAGAGACCGAGCTTCCCGTCCCAGTGGCGCTCATAGTGGCTAACCAGGTTGCCGCCCAATGGCGACCCTAGCCGGACCCGCAGCCGGTCCCGGACGCCAAGCCCCAGCACGCCGGCCGAGGGGGCGTCGTCCCAGCCATGCCCCTGTTCGGTCAGGGGGGTGAGGCCAAAGGCAAGGACGAAGGCATCCAGCGTCGGGTCCGTGGCACCGCCACGCTGGTAGAGGGAGAACAGCAGGTCGTTGTGGCTGGCCAGGATACGGCCCCCCCGGTTGGAGACCAGCTCGGTCTCGCCGTAGAGCCCGACCATGACGGCCAATGTCCAGTCGCCCCCAGGCACGGCGAACCGCCACTGCCGTCCGGGTGCCAGTCGCAGCGCCTGGGTCAGACCCGCATTGGGCGTCGGGTTGGTGACGACCGCGCCCCGCGGCGGGGTGCCGTCCAGGACCAGGCGCCCGTCGTCGCCCACGAAGCCAGCGAGGTGAAAGGGACGGGTCGGCGCCCCGAGCCAGTCGCCCCGCTGGACGTGCAGGTGCAGGTGGGGTTGCGTCGAACGCCCGGAGTTGCCAAGGCGCGCGACGGGCACGCCCGGCATGACCTGCTGCCCAGGGAGCACCAGGACGCTGCCCTGGCGCAGGTGGGCGAGCAGGACGCAATCGCCGCCACCGATCCCGATCAGGACGTGATTGCCCCAGTTGTCCCGGACGTTGATCTCACCGGGGGCATGGTCGGGGACATCGTTGCGGCAGGCGAGCACGGTCCCCCAGGCCGGTGAGACGACTGGCAGGTCGAAGGCATGGTAATCGGTGAGCGCGGCACCCTGACTGCGGAAGCTCAGACCCCGTTCGGTGCGCACGAAGTCCAGGGCGTAGCGCCAGGGTCCGCGGTGGGTGTGGGCGCCGTCCATCGACTGCGAGACCTCCATGCGCCCGACGAAGGGCGGACGCAGGGCGACACTGGCGGGGTCGACACCACGCGCCTGTTGCAGACGTCGAAGGCTCAAGCCCTCCTCCGGGCGGGCGGGGAACGGGAGCCATTGGCGCGCCCAGAAGGCGCTGCGTTCCGGGCGCAGGGCGGCGCTCATCAGCCAGGTCGCCAGCAGGAAGGGTGCCGAGAGCGGCGGCAGGCCCAGGGGCCAGAGGGTCCAGAGCAAGGCGGCCGAGAAGGCGGTCGCGGCGACGACGCCTGCCGCCGTCACGGCCAGGCCGCGTCGCCCCAGGTTCGTCTGGGAGCCGAGGATCAGGGCCGTCAGGGCGCCGTTGAAGGCGGCCAGCATGGGCAATGCGCCTCCGGTCGCATCCCCACCGACCGCGACCAGGCCCCAAGCCAGGCCGCCCCCGGCGAGGGCCAGCGCCCCCAGCACGGGAGACACGAGCAGTACCGCCGCCAGCACCAGCATCCCCGACACCGGATTGGCGACATAGAACAGGGCACCCAGGGTGCTCAGGGCGCTCGCGAGCGGTGTTCCCAGCCAGTCCGGGGCCGACAGGGCCGTGGCCCAAGCCTGCATTGGGATGCCGAGTGCCTTGGCCGCCGACAACAGGGTCCAGGCCGCGCACAGGAAGGGCGCCCCCAACAGGGGCAGTTCCCGCATCTGTCGCAGCAAGGGTCCCAAGGCCGAGGCCAGGACCACGACCAAGGCCCCGCCCAGGGCGGCCAAGACGAGCAATCGCCCATCGCCGCCGTGCAGGGCACCCAGCACCAGCCCAACGTAGATGGCATTCAGCACCTCCGCCTCCCCTGCCAGGGCCGGCAGGCGCAGCAGGGCGCGCGCGCCGAGCGCGGCCAGGCCTGCCGTCAGGCCGAGCAGCCCGACGCCCGGAACCATCAGTGTCGCGGCCAGGACCAAGATCCCGGCCCCCGGCCCCGGGGCCAGGAACAGCGCCCCGTAGGCGATCAGCAGCCGCCTGGCGACGCCCCAGGGCGCGCTTGAGCCTGCCATGTCAGCACACCGCCCGCGGCCCGATCGGCTCGACCGGGTGCAGCCGCGCCGTGTCGTGCTGGGCTCCAGTCACATCCCCGATCAGGCCTGTCTCGTCGGACCAGGCGCAGCGCAGGCGGTCCGGCAGATGCTCATGGGCACACAGGGTGTCGAGGTCCTCGGCGCCGCGGATCACGCTGACCTCCCGGTCCCCGTGGACCATGACCACCGCCGGGCGGTATTCGATGAACTGCAGCCACTGTGTCGTGTTGTAAGCCCCAACCGGGGAGATCACCAACCGGTCGCCAGGCGCCAGGGGCGGCAGTTGGACCGCGCTGCGCACCACGTCGATGTTCATGCACAGGGGACCGTAGAGCGCCGTGGCGCGCGGCTCGCCCCGCGGCGGGGAGGCCAGGCGGACCTGATGGTTGTACCAGAAGGCGGTGAACAGCAGATTGACGCCGGCATCGAGGATGACCGCCGGATTCCCGTCCGGCAGTTGCTTGCGGCCGACCACGGAGGCAATCAGCACCTGGGCGTCGTCCACCACCGCGCGCCCGCTCTCCAGGATCAGCCGCGGGCGCTCCTCGCCCTGCGCCAGCCGGTAGGCCGTGCCCGCGCGAAAGGCCGTGCAGATGGCCTCGGCATAGTCCTCCAGGTCCGGGACCGCCTGGTCCGGCGGCAGATAGGTCCCTTGCAAGGCATTGCGCGAGGGCAGGCCGCCGCCGATGTCCAGGTAGCTCAGACGCGTCTGGCCGTCGGCCTCCACCTCCTGCATCAGGTCGCACAGGGTCTTGACCTGGACCGCGTAGGCGCGGGGGTCGAGGATGAAGGTGCCGATATGGTTGTGCAGCCCCACCAGCTCGAGGTGGGGGCTGGCCCTGACCCGGGCGATGGCCTCCCGGGCCTGGCCGGACTCCAGGTTGAAGCCGAAGCGGCTCCAGGTCTCGGTGAAACCGGTGTCGAAGTTCAGGCGCAGCGCCACCGCCGCCGGGGTTCCTCGGTGACGGGCGATGTCCTCGATGGTCGCCAACTCGTCGAAGTGATCCACGTGCAGGTGCGCGCCCTCGGCCAGGGCGCGCTCCAGGATGGCCCGCGGCTTGTGCGGCCCGTTGAACAGAATCCGCTCGCCGGGTACGCCCAGGCGGCGCGCCTTCTCGTACTCGAAGCGCGACACGACCTCGGCCCAGGACCCCTCCTGATGCAGGACACTGCATACGGCGGCGTTGTAGTTGGTCTTGTAGGACCAGCCGTGGATGGGGTCCACCCCGCGCGCGACGAAGGCCTGGCGCAGCCGCCTGACATTGGACCGCAGTCGGTCCTCGGAGGTGACGAACAGCGGCGAGCCGAAGCGTTCCGCCAGGTCCTCGACGGCGACTCCGTCGATGGCATCCTGAGTCTCGGGGCCTGCCCGGCGCTGGCCGAACTTGTTGAGTCGGTTGAATTCCAGGGGGCGGATGCTGGGAGCTTCCCAATCGTTTGCGTGCATGTCGATGGTCCTCGACGATCGTGGAGTGGCGGCAGGACAGTGAGCCGGATCAGGCACTCAGCCGGTGGCGCGATTGCGCGGGTTGGCGCTGGGTGGCACCCGTCATGGTCACGCTCACCAGGTCGTCCATCTCCACGATCAGATCGCGGGCGTGACGGATAAAGGTGACCCCGGGGCGCGGCTCGGCCAGCGGCAGATCCGCGGCGGCGGTCCCGTGCAGCAGGGCCAGCAGGGCGGCCGGCAGGTTGCGGCCAACCCCGTGGGAGAGGTAGACCCAGGCCGGGAAGCGCGGATTGATCTCGATCAGATGCAGGGTGCCGGCGGCGTCGCGCAGCAGCTCCAGCTCCAGAGGGCCGCGCCAGGCCAGCGTCCGCATCAGGCGCTCCCCGGCGGCGAGCAGATCGCTGTCGTCGATGGCCACCCCGGCCCATGCCTTGCCCTTCTCGGTGACGGCCTGCTTGCGCATCATCACCGGCCCGATCAAGGCCCCGCTGCCGTCGCCCAGGGCGGTCAGGTTCACCTCCTCCCCGGCGACGTGCTCCTGCACCAGCACCGGGTAGCCCCAGGCGTCGGCGATCTGGCGAAAGCGCTCGGCGGCCTCCTCCGGGTCGTGCACCACGAAGGCGTCGTAGAACACGCCCTTGACCACCAATGGCCAGGTCCAACCGCCCTCCTCGGGTCTGGTGCAGCGCTCGAAGAAGCGCAGGTCGCTGATCGGCCGCACCCGTGGCGTCGCCACCCCGGCCTGGGCGCACAGCGCCGGCAGCCGGTCCTTGTCGCGGCAGCGCAGTTGGGCCCGACTGGGAAGCAGCATGCGCACCCCCCGCCTGGCCAGGGTCGGCTCCAGGTCGATGAAGTTGGGCAGCTCGGCATCCAGGCTCGGAATGATGGCGTCGATGCGCTCGCGACTCAGAATGTCGTCGAGCCGCTCCAACAAGGCCTCGCTGCCGCTGGCGGGATAGGGCAAGAGGTAGCCGCCGGCGCAGTCGTCCGGCTGATAGAGCCCGGCGTCGAGGGTCTCGTAGCCGAGGCCAAGCACGCGCCCGCGAAAGCCGCTCGCCTCACTGAGGCAGCGCGCGACCGCGCAGCCCGGCCCGGGGTTCTCCGGGCTCGCGTTGATGCCCGTGACGGCGAGGTTCCACTGGGACCAGGGTGAGGCTCCGATGCGCGCGATCATGACAAGTACCTCCGAATCTGGCTGTAGAAGGTCTCCAGCGCGGCGGCCGCCACCGCCGGGTGCTGGGCGTAGCGTGCGGCGAGTTCGCCGATCACCTCCGGCCCCGGACGTCCGGCCTGGGTCAGTTCCAGGACAAGTCGACCGGTCGGGTTGACGCAGAAGCTGCGGCCCGTCCTGCGGTCAAAGGCATGGCCGTCGTCGCTCAAGACCAGATCGCCGATGCGCGGCGGTGGAGAGGCGTCGGATCGGTCTCGGGGGGCAATGGTGGCTGGATCGCTCATATCGGCCTTCTGTTCGGCTGGTGGTCAGTTCCAGCGCATGGTGGAAGACGATCTGGGCGCGAGGTGGGAGAGACCTGGGGGGAATTGTGAGGAGAGGTGCCATTTCAAGGACACTTTGAGGCGAACAGGCTACCGCGACGAACTCCAGGCATCCTCCTCCGGGCAGTCAGGGAGGCGAAATTCTAGGATTCGCTCACCCGACTCCCTGCCCTTCTTCCTGCACCACGACACCGGTTGAGAGGCGGTGGAAGGGTCCGTTCCGGACCCAGATCAGCCACTGAGCCAGGCCACCCGACTGAACGTCGTGTCGCATGAGCAGACATTGAAGCCGCCGGAAACCGTCACTTGACCTTCGCCTGTACCTGTCTCCGCAAGAATCCTGACGGCAGTCCGGCCTCGGAGGCAAAGCCGCCGCCTCTCAACTGGTCAGGAAACCATCGCCGTTGCGTACCTGGGTGATCGCGTTAGTGTCGCCGATAGAGCGGGCCGAACTGATCGACGAACTGCTGCGCAGCTTCGATCCACCGGAGGACAGTCGTGTCGCCGATGCTTGGAAAGCCGAGGCGGAGTCGCGCATCGATGCGTACGAAGCGGGGCGCTTGTCTGCCGATTCAGCGGAAGCCATGTTCGCGCGGATCAACACGCGGTGAAGGTTCGTGTCCTGTCCTGCGCGGAACGCGAATTCGCGACCGCCGTGGATTTCTACAACACTGAAAGACCCGGCCTCGGCTACGAGCTGCTTCTCGGGCATCGCAAAATCGAGAGCACTGTCCGTGACTTGGGAGTGGAGGTTGACGACGGACATCGCCGAGCACATCGAGTGCTAAATGGTCATTCTTCATGAGGGAGAGGGGTGGGCCTCCCTCGGGGTACTTGAACAACAGCACCCGTCGGGAGAGTCTCTTGGCCGGCTGAATAGGCCGTTTGGCCAGAGGGTCTCCGTCGCGCCGGGGCTGGTGGACCCCGGCGCCGCAAAACCCGCGCTTAGTCGTCGCTCGCCTCGGCGGCGGAGATGACCGCACCGCTCGCTGGGTCGACCATCACCTCCATGACAGTCTTGTCCTTCAGTACGAAGACTTCATACACCCACTGGTCTTTTGCCTGTTCATACTCGGCAAAGGCAGCCCGTCCGCCGACATGCTGCTCCGCGGCGCTGATCGCCTCAGTGAGACTGATGTTGGCGTCGCCGCTTGCCAGGGCATTGCTCACTGATTCGCCGGCAACGGCAGTACCGGCGGCGGAGACCAGGGCCAGAAAGAGGATTGGGATATGGCGTTTCATGCGTATCACTCCGTCTCTAGGTTCACGCGGATCGTCGCGTAGCCCAGAGCCTACTCGCCAAAACTTAGCTGAAAATTAGAGTCACGGGGTGACCCCGCCGACGGGAGCGGAATCGCTGGCCGGAGGTTAGCGATTCAGGTCGGGCGTCCCTGCCCGAGGGGGGGGAATGGTGCCGGCGAGCCGATCAGCGGCCGCCGCGCTGCGGGGGGCCGCCCTCCGGCTCACAGGCCAGCTGATCGCTGTCCGCAAGTGTGCTGCAGGTGCCCGTGATGGTGTCGTCGTGGCGACCGGTGAAACTGCATGAATCCTGTGCGCTCTTGCCATCGCAAGCCGCGATCGCCTCGGGCGGCGGACCGCGTCGGCCCCCGCGGTCGCCGGGACCGTCGCCGGGGCCGGGCCTGGCGCACGCGGTCGTCGCCAGGCCGGCGAGCAGCAGGACAAACAGTGCAATCATGGCGTTGGTTCGATTCTTCCGCATCTGAGACTCTCCGATTTCGTTAAGGTGGCTCCAGTCTAAGACCCGACTGAGGCGTCGCCTTGAGGGAATCGTGAGCGCATCGTGAGGCTGCCACGGCGTTCGGTGTCAGGTGGACAGCGAACCGTGCGGCGTCGGCCATCCCGCGCGCGATGGGGCCAATGGCCCTTCAGCCTCGATCCGGCAGTTGACCGCTGCGTGCTTTATGCAACGCCTTGACCGCAATGAAGATATAAGACTTCCGTCACCTCACCCGCCGGGTGAAGCCACCTCTACGCGCGAGCGGACCGACATCGACGCGCCCATGACGCACGGACAGCAGGCGCGGATCGGGGGTGCGTCAGATGGACCCGGTCGGGCATGCAGCCGCTCGCAACCCGCTCCTGAACGTGCTCGACGATCCTGCCGAGCAGGCGTTCTTGGACGGTGCGGTCCATGTTCTCGATCCTGTTCAGGGCGTGTCGGGCGTGGTCGGGGGCTCATCCGTCGGCACCCGCACCGGCGGCGCACAGCCGAGCCGTCGGGCGCGGCGGGCGAAGCGCCGGTCATCGAAGGTGTAGAGGGCCTCGCAGTGGTGGCTACCGGCCAGATGCAGGGCATCGGCGAAGTCCATGCCCTCGGCGGTGAGCGGCAGGGCGGCGGCGATGCGCTCGGACTCCTCGGTATTGACGTGACCCAGTCCGAGCAGGTGCTCGAGGACGCGGACGATCTGTGCGGCCTCGAAGCGGTAGAAGGCCCGCAGGACCCATTCCAGCTCCAGCACCACGGTCAGGGGTACGAACAGGCTGGGGCTGTCCGTCATGATCGCTCGCGCGACGGGGCGCTGCTTGGCGGCCTCCGGATCGCCCGGGTCGTCGACATAGAAGCGGGCGAGGATGTTGGCATCAAGGGCGATCATCTGCCTCGGCCCGCATCGCCTCGGCCACGTCGAAGTCCGCCAAGCGGCGCTTGCCCGGCAGGTCGCAACGCAGCATGCCGTAGCCGTCCTCGGCGTGGGACGGCGGTATCGACTTCAGCGGGCGTACCCGGATGCTGTCGCCTTCTAGCTCGAAGTCCAGCTTGCTGCCAGGCACAAGGCCGAGCCGGCGGCGGATGACAGCGGGGATGACGACTTGGCCCTTGTCGGAAACGGTGACGGTAGGCATGGCAATCTCGATGTCTTACTCGGTAAGAGAGATTACAGAGATAACATGCATGTCCGCCGTCTACAACGCCATCGGGCCGAATACCCACCCGGCGACACTCGCCGGCGCGCATCGTCTCCCGCGCACGATCGCGGGAGGAGAGCAACCATCCCTGGCTTGGGCGTTCGCTTCACCATCGCAGCTCATCGGCCCGAACGGGAGGCGTATCGACCGAGTCGCGACGCTGGTGCGCACCCTCATCCTGGATGCGGACGCGGTGGATGGGCGCAACGGATCGACACCGAATCACTACGGGGTGATGCCCGGTCGATCAGCCGGCAGACGAATATCGATCGCCAGGCCCCCGGCGTCCGCGGCCCTGGCCTGGATGCTGCCGTGATGGGCCTCGACGATGTTGCGGCAGATCGCCAGGCCGAGCCCGGCGCCGCCCTTGGCGCGTGAGCGCGAGGTCTCGACGCGGTAGAAGCGGTCGAACAGGCGCTCCAGCGCCTCGGGCGCGACGCCGGGGGCGGTGTCCTCCACGCTCACCCGAATCCAGGCTCCCGCGCGGCTCGCCACGACCCGCGTGACGCCGCCGGAATCGGTGTAGCGCAGGCTGTTGCCGAGCAGGTTGTCCAGCACCTGGCGCAGGCGTCCGCGATCCCCGTCCATCGGCAGCGCGTCGTCGCACTCCAGACGCAGCGCGATGCCTTGGCGCGCGAAGGCGCCCTCCATCTGAGAGACCGCCGCCTGGACGGTCTCGCCCAAATCCAGCGGCGAGAAGCGATAGGCCAGCGCGCCCGCGTCCGACAGGGCCAGGTCGTAGAGGTCGTCCAGCAACCGCACCAGCGCGATTAGGCGGCCCTGGAGCTGCTCCAGATTCGCCTTGGTGCAGGGCCGGATGCCGTCGATGAGGGCGTCCAGCTCGGCGCGTGCCACGGCAACCGGGGTGCGCAGCTCGTGGGACACATCGGCCATGCCGCGGCGCCTGAGTTCCTCGTTGCGCTCCAAGGTCGCGGCCAGGCGATTGAAGTCCTCGGACAGGGCGCTCAGCTCGTCGTGGCCGTGGTCGACGATGCGGGTGTCGAAGTCCCCGCCGGCCAGCTGACGCGACCCGCGCGCCAGGTTGCGGATGCGCCGCAGGAGCCCCTCGCCGAACACCCAGCCGACCAGGAGCGCCAGGGCGAGCACGCCGACGGAGATCCAGGCCAGCGAGCGGTTGTGCTGACTGTTGAAACGCTGGGCGAGATTGTCCTCGAACCACTGCGGGGGCGACAGCAGCAGCCAGCCGATCACGGCCCCGTCCGACTCGATCGGCAGGCGGAAGGGCTCTTGCGCAATCGGCGACACGCCGGCCACCTGGTGGCCCTGGGCGTCGAGCAGGTGGACTCGCAGACCCAAGAGTTCACGCGGCGCGGGCATTGGGGGCCGCCCCGGACCGGGACCCGGCGGACGACGCGGCGGCCCCAGCTCGTGCGGTGCCTGGGCGCCCTGCGCGTGCGGACCTGGGGGCGATTCCTCACCGGGCTCATCCGGCGCCCCAGGAGGCGGCCCGGGGGGCCGCGCGCCATCCGGCTGGAGGGTGTCATCGACGAAACGCGGCCAGGCAGCGGGATTGCGCTCGAAATACTCCCAGGAGTCGCTGCGGGCATAAATCGGCAGTAGCGCCTCGCGC
This sequence comes from Thiocystis violacea, assembly GCF_016583565.1. Taxonomy (GTDB): domain Bacteria; phylum Pseudomonadota; class Gammaproteobacteria; order Chromatiales; family Chromatiaceae; genus Thiorhodococcus; species Thiorhodococcus violaceus_A. The sequence continues at coordinate 15,046 of NZ_NRRF01000088.1, forward strand.
AGGGGGGCGATACGCGTCAGCTCCTGCTGACCCAGGTAGTCGAGAAAGCCGTGCTGGAAGCTCCAGCGGGCCGCGAGCGCCATGGCCAACACGGAGACGAGGCTGGTGACGCCGAGCATGAGCAGGAGCTTCGTCGTAAGACCGATGCGCATCGATTCGAGTACCTCCTAGTTGTTCCAGGTTCAGAAGTTGTTCCGGGCGCAGAAGTTGTTCCGGGCGCAGAAGTTGTCCCGGAGCGCAGGATTGCAGATTGAGACCGCTCGAACGACCCCTCGCATCGACGCTCACAGTTTCCTCTCAATCCCCCCCCGGTTTTCCCAAGCTCGCCGCGTATCTTCTCGACCAAAGCAGCCGGCCGCGTGCCGCCGAGCCAGTGCAACGTCGCCCATTCAGCGTCGTCAATTCAACTTTCTAGTGCAACAGAGTGGAAATCCCGAGACTGTTTAATCATTCATGCTGCGAGCGGCTTTCCCTCATAGGTCCAGCGGAAGGGCTTGGCCAACGTGCGATTGAAGAAGTCGATGAAATCGCTGATGCGTTTCTGAAGGTCGTCGATGGAGGTGAAGTTGCCACGGCGCAGGACTTTGCGCGCCAGGATCGAGAACCACATCTCGATCTGAT
>NZ_NRRF01000089.1 GCF_016583565.1 Thiocystis violacea
CCACCGGAGCCACTCCAGGTAGTCGAGGCAGTCCGCATCGGTGCGAAACCAGGACTGGAACTCGCCCGCAGTCCGCGGATAATCAACGCCAGCATGAGGGTAAGTCACCCTTGGAGTTTACTCCGGTTAAGTGGAGACCCCAGAGAGGACTAACCATGGCGTTTCTCGATCACCTCTTGCACGCCGCCTACACGCTCACGCTGCGCGGCGAATCCATGCGCAAGCGCACCTCAACATTGACAGCGGAGGCCGTCACACAGTAACAAGAACGTCCCCGCCGCGTGATCCAAGGATCCGTGTCCGGCTTCGCCGGATCGGGTGTCCGCTTTCCTTCGGACTGAGTGTCCGGTTTCACTGGAATACGCACGCCGCACTCAAAGCCAACCGAGATTGTCGTGCCAACAGGAGTTTCTTCCATGACCCACGCGCTACGGGCTGCATGCTTGCTGCCTATCTGCTTTGTCTTAGCGCTTTACCAGCCGGTTGCTGCCGCAGCCGAATGCAGCGCAAGCTCACTCACCACGCTGCGCAACTGTGTGGCGAATATCGCCAACTACTCTGGAATCGTGCTGACCCAGGATGTTACCTGCACGACCGACGTCGACTGCTGCGGCTCCGGCAACTCTCCTCTGATCGATCTCGTGAGCACTACCGGTAAGACGGTGCGTGGCGACGGAACCTATCGGGTTCTCAAGAGAAGCGCGGGGCAGCGCAACTGCTCGCTGATTCGAGCCGGGACGTCAACGACGATTCGGGACCTCGTGATCGACGAAGATGTGAACGATCCACCATGTAGTCCCGGAGACGGATGCCCGTCTACGGTCATGGTCAACGGCCGCCACAACGTCACCCTCGACAATGTGCGGATCTTCAACGGTAAAGCCTATGTCGTGTACGTTTGGGGATCGGATCGCTTCACCTTCCGCAATGGCGAGATCACGTCGGCTGGGATCATTGGGCTGTACGTCGGCCACAACTCCTACGCACCGTCAGATCATCTCACCATCGAGAACTCGACTTTCCGCTGGGCCCGCACCAACGCCATTGCGATCGAAGGGGTCCGCAACAGCGCATGGGACGCGAGTTGGATCTCGGGCAATCAGATCTACCAAAACCATCTCCACGGGCTGTGGACATGTGAGGGCAAAGTGTGCCCAGGAGGCCAAATCTATCTCGCGCGCGGCGAGGGTCTGGTGCTCTATAACAACAACATCTGGGGAGGCCGTTGCGACAATTGCGCGGGCGGGATCTCGGGAATCGAGTTTGGTGATCCCTACGGCGGCGTTACGGTCAACAATGTGACGGTTTCAACGAACCGCATTCACGACAATACGGGCGCGGGTGTGCCCAGGAGGCCAAATCTATCTCGCGCGCGGCGAGGGTCTGGTGCTCTATAACAACAACATCTGGGGAGGCCGTTGCGACAATTGCGCGGGCGGGATCTCGGGAATCGAGTTTGGTGATCCCTACGGCGGCGTTACGGTCAACAATGTGACGGTTTCAACGAACCGCATTCACGACAATACGGGCGCGGGCTTCTACCTGAATGTTGGCACCTCAATGCCGTACGTCGGCTTTAGTGACAATTCGCTGTACAACAACACACTCGGGTGCTCCCTGGCTCCAACGGGATACCAAGCCCCTCCTTGCCAATAATCCATAGTCCGACGGCTCGCCTGCGCCCACGGGCGAGCCCCTACTCACCTGGTTTTACCGTCACCAGCACCTCAATATACTCGGCGCGGATGCCACGACTCAGATCGTCCGTCTTGACCAGGTAGGTGTAGAGTCCGCAAGCGTCGAAGATATGCCGACAGAGGTCGTACCCCCAGTCAACGGTCACGAGTGACCCTTCGGCGTCGATGGGGTTGCCGTGATAGATCGGTGACTCCAAGTGCTCGATCGAGCCGTTAGCGCTGCGCTGGGCGCGTACTCGCGACGGTTCCGCCTGTTTCGTCAGCGGGACCGTGAAGATGTGGGCTCCGCCCGGACGCAGGGTACGCGCGATCTCGCGAAACACCGCCGAAGGATCGAACACATGCTCGATCACGTCCTGAGAGACGTGCAGATCAATGCTCTCGTCGGCGAAGGTGAGCCGCTCCAGATCCTCGCAACGGTATCGACCGACCTGGCTGCCGAGCGCTTCGTTTGGGAAATAATGCGAGGCAGTGTAGGTCCGACATTCTCTCTCCAACCGCACACTCGCACCACGATTCCCCGGTGATGATTCGTGGATGACCAGGTCGCGCCACTGCGGGTAGAAGTCAGCGATGGTTGCCATCAGTGCGCGCTCGCGAGGGATGCTGCCGCAGCACTGACAAAGAAAATGGTCCCTCAGCCACGTTTCGTGCGCGACAAACCGACTTTCCCTGTCGCAGGTCGTGCAGTATCCTTTAGTCTCAAGAATCGGATTACGAAACAATGTCTTGCGGTTACGCCACGTCTGAGCAACGCGGCGATAAAGTGTCCAGGTTCTGATGCTCGGCATTTCGGTAGCGGCCTGCTTACGTCGGATCGATTGCGGAAAACTCATAATGCCAGCATGGCTGCGACTTTTCGCATGCCCTCGCGTCTTCCGCGACTATCGCGGCTTTGAGTGGTTGCATGTTGCTCTGCGGTTCCAATAGAAAATCAAACTATGCTCGTAGGGACAACCTGATGTCGATATCTTCGACAGTGACCCGGAATATTCCCTCCCTGATTGTTACAAACCCTGGAATCGTAGTGGCGATCGGGGTTTGATGGGAGGTAACAACCACCAAGGTGATCCGGCCCCCGAGGGACTGCTGTTTTCACCGCAGGAGGGCCACCACGGCATTGAGGTGCGCTCGGTAACGAGCGCCGTGGTGATCCCGCAGGCCTCGCGGCGCAAGGACTGAGTGAGCCAGGACGCCTCACCACACATGTTCGTTTCGCCTCGAGGCGACCCGCTCAAGAACACCAAAGAGCAGGTAACAATAGGAGGGGAGTTTTCAACCGGGGTGCCGAGTTGGGCGGCGCATCGGCGCCGAGATCCTGGGTGGCGAGCGTGCCGCCTATGGCGGACAGATCGTTGCGTCCCTGTCACGCCAGTTGGAGTCCGAATACGGTCGGGGCTTTGGCGAAAAGAACCTGCGCCGCATGGTGCAGTTCGCCGAGGTATTTCCCGACGAGGCGATTGTCGTAGCGCTGATACGAGAATTGACCTGGACCCACTTCCTGGCCCTGTTGCCGCTGAAAGACCCGCTCGCCCGCGAGTTCTACGCCGAAATGTGCCGGATCGAACGCTGGAGCGTGCGCGCCCTGCGCCAGAAGATCGACGGCATGTTGTTCGAGCGCACCGCCTTGTCCAAGCACGGCGAAGACTCCATCCGTCGCGAGCTCGACCACCTCCGTGAGGGTCGCATGACCCCCGATCTGGTCTTTCGCGATCCGTATCTTCTCGACTTCCTCGGCCTGACCGAGGCCTACAGCGAAAAAGACCTGGAGGCCGCCATCCTGCGCGAAATGGAGGGCGTCTTGCTCGAGTTGGGCAGCGGGTTCTGTTTCGTCGCCCGGCAAAAACGCATGACGGTCGGTCAAGACGATTTCTACCTCGACCTGCTCTTCTACCACCGCTACCTGCGGCGCCTGATCGCGGTGGAGCTCAAGCTGGAATCCTTCCGGCCCGCCCATACCGACCAGATGGAGCTGTACCTGCGTTGGCTCGACAAGTAGGGGTTTTTGGCCCAAACCGTCAAAAATCTGCACTAGCTCTCGAACGGGAAGCGGACGTAAGCCGGTGGGCTGCCAAGCGACCTGAGATTATTTAAATCAGTAGCCTGCGCTATGTCGAACAACTTAATACATCGCTGACCGGGCGTGTAGGCCGAGTATGATTGGGGTTTTCCGATCCGGCCGCCACGGACATGTCCGAGTTGTCTCTGGACGATCTTGATGGTGACTCCCTCCCTCAGAGTGGCGATCGGCTTCAGATCCTCTCGCCAGAGGAGTACGAGAAGCTGGAGATCGTGACGCATTGGCTCGACGACGAGACTTTGTTGTCCGGAGGCGGCGCCGAGCCGATCCGTGCCTTCCGTGCAAGTCATGAGCCTTTGCGGACCTATGAAAGCCGGAGAGAGATGGCCTCGCACATTTCAGACTTGGTCCATATCCGTGCGACCGGTAGTGCCTGGTGCACCGCCGACGATGGGGGGTGCGCCGGTCGTAGCGTGGTCGAAAATACCCGTTGCGGCGACTGCCAGAACGCCGTCATCGATAGCCGGAATCTGCAACGCTGGGCGGGGATCTATGCTCAACAGCTGGAGTTGAGGGATATCGAGGACCTCGGGCCGGCGGCCAAGCTGCGGGTCGACCGCGATATCGCCCGGTGCGAGCAGGTGCTGCAGGATCTAGGGGCGCTTGAAGCCGTTCAGACCACGGCCGGGATCTTCGAGAGCTCCACGTGAGCACGCGAGCTGAACACACTCGTGAATCCCTGCTGCAGGCGCTGTATCGCCTGGAGAGGGGCCGCGGCCGGATCGTCAAGGATGGCAAGCTCTCGATCGCTGCGGTGGCGCGGGAGGCCGGTGTGAGCTCTGCGCTGATCCACAACCGCTATCCTGACGTCGCTGATCAGATCAACATCGCAAAGAACAAAGCGTACCGCGCGCAACGTGACGCGAAGGTCAACGAGCTCAAGCGTCAGAAGGACATAAACCGGGAACTGCGGGCTGAGATCGCTGAGCTTTACGCGAAGCTCGCGAAGTCCGCATCTGTGATCGCCGCGCTGACGGCTGAGAATGATCGCCTAGCGGCGATTGTGTCCAGCGAGAATACGATCGTCTTACCGCAGAATCGAGGATAACTGGCTGAGTCGGCGGCTCCGTCCCATCAGCGGTCAGTCCCAAAGTCAACAGCGGTGACTCGTGAATGCTGCATTGCAGTCACTCATGTTGCAGTGACTCTCGTTTGATCGCGCTTCGTCGGCCTTCACCCGGTCGCATTGCGGCGCTAGCCGGTCTCGATTCATCCTGACCGTTCGACTGACTTGGAGTGGTTGAGTCAATCATCCCTGCCGTTGCTTCCAGATCTCAGGGGCGCTAGCAATATCGAGGCTACGAATTGGAGACCGCTGCAGCCGGCTCCCTCGCTGCTGGCGTTTGGCTAGACACGCTACGACGGGGGCTGTCCGGAATGATCGCGACGGACGCCAGCCCGGCCAGGATCAGCGCCACACCCGTGAGGCTGCACGCATCGACCGCTTCATCGACCACGAGGATCGCCAGCAGCCAGGCCGTCACAGGCTCGGCGAGCGCCAAGGTGACCGCAGTGGAGGCGGCCATTCGGGCGAGTCCCCAGGTATAGAGCACATAGGCCAAGCCAGTCGCACCGATTCCGAGGGCGGCGAGTGTCATCCAGGTCGAGGCGCCGCTCAGCCAGTCGAGTGGCCCCAATAACAAGACCGGCAAGGTCATCAATGCCGCCACGGAGAAGGTCGCCGCAGCGGTTGTGATCGGAGGCGCCCGGTGACCGATGCTGCGCGTCACGAACGAATAGGCCGCGTAGGACGCGCCGGAGACCAGTGCCAAGCCGATCCCGATGAGTGAGTCATCGGCACCATGGCCGGCGAGTCCCAGTAAGCCGACGCCGAGGACGGACAGCGCCTGGCCAGCCAGACGCACGCGCGGCGGCCAGCGTCGATCGGCGAGGCTCTCATAGACTGTCGCCCAGACCAGGGCACTCCCGATCGCGACGGCTGTGCCGATGCCCACGCCGGCCTTGGTCACGGCCAAGAAGAAGCAGAGATTGTAGGTGCCGATGGCAAGTCCGGCCGCGAGAATTCGCCACCAGGGGAGGCGCCAGAAGGCATTGCGACTCGCGCGCCGCGCCAAGGCGAGCAACAGCAGCAAGGCGGCCCCGAGCAATAGGCGCAAGGCACCCACGGCCATGGGGGCGCGGTCCGCCGGCAATTGGCTCTGCAGGGTTCCTGTCGTTCCCCACAGCACGGCAGCGGCCAGCACGGCGGCCATTCCCAGCCATCGCGGAGACATCAACGAAAACGCGCGTATTGAAAGCACATGCGCTGACGATAGCCGCCGGCGAAACGCAGGTATTGCGCCTTCGTTTCAGTTTATTGATCCAGCGTTCCAAGCGGTCTGCCAGCCCGACGCCAGGCACCTGGGGTTCGCCCCGTTTCACGCCGCATGGCGCGGGTCAGCGCCGCCTGATCGGCAAAGCCGCTCGACAGCGCGATTTCGGCAAGGGTGCGACGGCCTTCGGTGAGTGCCGCCATGGCCACGCTCAGCCGAACCCGGGTGACGAAGCGCGCCGGGGTCTCCTCGCCCTCGGCGGCTAATGCGCGATAGGGCGCGGAGCGGCTGAGGTGGACGACCCGCGCGAGGCGAGCGACCGACCAGTCGGTTGCGGGCCGGCGTCGAATCTCAGCGGCGAGCGCGGCCCGGATTGAGCTCCGCGCGGGCTCGGCGACGAGTGCACCCACGACCAGCGTCGCCAGCGCCGCTCCCTCCTCGGGCCCGAGGTCGCGGTGGCGACAGCGCAGGGCGGCATAATCGATCAGCGACTGGAGCGGTCTGGGGGGTGGGAAGAAGTGCATGCGCGCGAGTCGATCCAGCACGGTGTCGGGGAAGCCCCGTGCGGGGACGTCGAGCACCAGCGAGCGGTTCGTCGCGAGTCCGGCTTGGGTATGCCGCACCTCGGGCGGAATGAAGGCGGCGAGGCCGGTGGAGAGCTGCGCACCGCGTCCCTCAACCTCGATCTCGAGCACACCTTCGATCGGCAGCACGAGCTGCACCGCATCATGGCTGTGCAGCGTGCCGGCGCCATCGTATGCACGGATCTCCAGTTCGGCCTTCATTGCACCACCGAATCTCAGGCCGCTTGGGCCTGCCCGTGCGCCCCGAGCTCGCTCGCGATCTCATTCACCAGGGTGGAGACCGCGCGAGAACGGGCCTGGTGGGCGATGCGCACGACCTGGGCAACCGTTGGCGGCAGCACGAAGGGCTCAGACAAGACTTCCATGTCCGGGGTGATCTGCCGAGCATTCAGGAGACTCACCCCAAGGCCCGCATGAACCGCGGAGATAATCCCCGCGATGCTGGGACAGGTCAGCACGGTCACGAGTCCCGGCGGCTGCGATTGACCCGCCTCGGTGGCCCATTGCCGGTAGAAGCAGTTGTCGTCGAAGGACAGAAAGGGCACCGGACGCGTGAGGTCGAGCGGCAGATCCGGCGACTTGACCCAGTGCAGGCTATCCGTGAACAAGACGCGATCGGACGGGCGCGCGCGGTGGGTGAAGAGCTGCAGAATCCCGGCATCCAGCTCGCCGCGCTCGAGTCGCTCCTCGATCAAGCGACTCTGGCCGACCTGGGTCTGGACGGCGACCTCCGGATGCCGTCGGGTGAATCGGCCGAGGATGCGCGATAGACCGCCACCGGTGGTGTCTTCGGTCATGCCGAGCCGGATCTGGCCCGTCAGCGGCTGCTGGCCGAGGCTCAGCACCGCCTCGTCATGCAGGGAGAGAATGCGGCGGGCATAGCGCAAGAGTCGCTCGCCCTCCGCGGTGAGCAGCGGCGCTCCGGCACGACGGGCCAGCAGTGCGCAGCCAAGCTCGGCCTCCAGCCGTTTGATCTTGTGCGAGACGGCCGACTGCGACAGAGCCAGCTGCTCCGCCGCGCGGGTCACGCCGCCCGTGTCCTCGACGGCGCAGAGTGCCTGCAGGGAGCCGATCTCGAGTCGTGGCTTCATCTTGAGCAGATATGACGAAAATCGATGGTTTGATCGAAACAAGTCTTTTGAATCATAGTTCGACGAGCGACATCATGCCAGGAAACGTCACTATGAGGTTTCCCATGCCGCACATCGTCACCGATCACGTCATCGTCCAGGGCATGCGCATCGCCTATGGCGTCCATGGCGCCGGCGAGCCCGTCGTGCTCTTGCACGGCACTCCTTCAGCCTCGCTCATCTGGCGGAATGTCATGCCACGACTGGTCGAGGCGGGCTATCAGGTGCATGTCTTCGATCTGCTCGGCTACGGACACTCGGAGCGCCCTTGGGATCCGGCGGTCGACACCTCGATCTCAGGCCAGGTCCCCATCCTCGAGGGGATGCTGGCCCATTGGGGGCTCGACTCGGTTCATCTGGTGGCGCACGACTTCGGTGGTGGGATCGCGCAGCGGTTCGCCGTCTTCTTCCCGGAGCGTCTGCGCAGCCTGACCTTGATCGATACCGTGAGCTTCGACAGCTACCCCTCGCCCCGGACGCGCGAGCAGATGGCGGCTGGGCTCGACACGCTGACCCGGATGCCCGACGCCGAGCACCGAGCACACTTCCGCGACTGGCTGCTGGGCGCCGTCTACCATCAAGAGCGCTTCGCATCCGAGACGCTCGAAACCTACCTGGGTCTCATCTCGGGACCCATCGGCCAGGCCAGTCTGTTCCAGCATCAGATCGCGCACTATGACCCCAAGCACACCTTGGAGGTGGCCCCGCGCCTCGCCGAGCTTGCGACCATCCCGGTGCAGATCCTCTGGGGCGAGAACGACGCCTGGCAGCAGGTCGACTGGGCGCACAAGCTCCATGCGGCGATTCCGGGCTCGGTCCTGCATCTCATCCCGGAGTGCGGTCATTTCGCGATGGAGGATCAACCGGATGCGATCAGCCGGCTGATCGGGCGCTTCCTCACTGAGCGCGGCGCTGAGTTCACACGAGGAGAAAAGCTGCAATGAGCACACGCATTCCAGAGACCATGTCCGGCGTCGTCCTCACCGGTCACGGCGGCTTGGACAAGCTCGAATGGCGCGACGATTTGCCCGTGCCGAGACCGGGTCCGGGGGAGGTCCTGATCCGCGTCGCGGCCTCGTCGGTCAACAACACGGACATCAATACGCGCACGGCCTGGTACTCGAAGTCGGTGCGTGGGGATACGGCATCGGCGGTCGCGGGCGGCGCGAGCGCCTCCGCCGCCGCCGACGGCGCCTGGTCGGGCCAGCCCATCGTCTTCCCGCTGATCCAGGGTGCCGACTGCTGCGGCACGATCGTCGCCGTTGGCGACCAGGTGCCGTCGGCGCGGATCGGTGAGCGGGTGCTGGTGCGCGCGATACAATCGATCCGGACCAGCGACGGCAGCCTGACGACCTGGACCCTGGGCTCGGAGTGCGACGGCGCCTTTGCCGAGTACGCCAAGATCAAGGCCGGCCATGCCTTGCCGATTCGCTCGGACTGGACCGACCTGGAGCTGGCGTCGATCCCCTGCGCCTACTCGACGGCGGAGGCCATGCTGCAGAAGGTCGCCCTCGGCGCCGAGCGGGTGCTGATCACCGGCGCCTCGGGCGGTGTCGGGCTGGCCGCCGTGCAGCTCGCCAAGCGCCGCGGTGCGGAGGTGACCGCTATGACCAACGCCGACAAGGCGCAGGCCTTGCGCGCGGCAGGGGCCAACGCGACCCTCGACCGGGATGATCCCTTGTCCAAGGAGGCTTTCGATGCCGTGGTGGACGTCGTCGCCGGTCCTTGCTGGCCGGCGCTGATCAATGCCCTCAAGCCAGGCGGTCGCTATGTGGTGGCGGGCGCCATCGCCGGGCCGATCGTCGAGCTGGACGTACGCACGCTCTATCTGCACGACCTGACCCTCTACGGCTCCACCCGCCAGCCGGATAACGTCTTTGAAGATCTTGCCGGCTACATCGAGCGTGGCGAGCTGCGTCCGTGCATTGCCCAGACCTTCGATCTGAAGCAGATCCACGAGGCGCAGCGTGTCTTCCTCGAGAAACGGCATGTGGGCAAGATCGTGCTGCGCGTCGCGCGTTGAACGGAGATCGAAACGACCTGGGTGGTCCTTTGTCTGGAGTTCGAGCCAGCTCCAAATGGTGGATTGCTATGCTTCAACGATTGCACGACACATGGACCGGAGCGCAGGCCAACTTGCACAGGCACTCGGAGCATTTTGCGTCTGCAATGGCGAGAACGCACTCGGTCACAGCAATGGTCTCGACGACAGATCCACCACGGAATCCGGCCGCCACCGCGCGTGTTCGGACTGACCGCTACCCGCGTCGAAGAGACGGTCGCGTCAGTAGGATGACTGACCGCTCCGATCCAAAGAGGTTAGCGGCAGTCGGCTGGGCGTAAGCGCGGGGTCTACGTGGAAGTGGCGGCTGGTGACACGACTGTTGGGTCTACCCCAACCACGGGCGTCGGACAACAAGAGGGTCCACTCCACCTGCTCCATCTTCCAGATCCACTCACCCTGAGGATCTTGCTCAAAGGCTTCACGTGGTGACGTCGGGGAGGGGGCCGCCAGGGACTGGTCGACCAGCGCGGTGAGCAGCGGATCAGTCAGGTATCGGCCTCCCAAGGCACCAAAAGGGATCGGCGCCGCATGCAGCGATCCCAGCGTGCTGGCGTCTCGCCAGCCACCACACCGCACCAGGGTCAAGAGCGCGAGCGCCGCATCCGCTGTCAGGGCGTCGGGCTGAAGGTCACTGACGGCGTTGTCTCGGTAGTTCTGACACAACAGCGCAATTGCACCGTGCGCCGCACGCGTGCCCTCGGTTTCCATCCGTGCCTGGCGACACGCCGGACAGTCGCATGTCGGGACCTCCACGTGTGGACAGCGCCCGCAGCGCAACGGACGGTTCGCAGGCCGCCCCCTTCGGACCTGCCGCACATCGCGTGGACGCAAGAGTGGTGCACCACAGACGGGGCAGGGTTGATTGGTAATCTCCGGCGGGAAATGGTCAACCAGGCGCTTTGCGCCACACGCCACGCCGAATGTTTTGAGGAGCACGGCGACCTTCTCGCCCGCGTAATAGCGGTCGATCAGGGTCCGCTGGGTCGCGGCATCCAGATGGGCCAAGGGTGAGTCTGTCATCGTGTGAGTCCTGTGATGAAAGGCCCTCACGATAGGCATCCAGCGGCCAATTGTCACTCATAGAGCGTGGCCTTAAAGGAGTCGGGTTGCGAGCATACTCGGATGCAGACAGGGCTGACCAGCGCCGAGCGCGAAGACCTCCGCCAGTTCGGCCAGCGCCTTGCCGCGCTGCGCCGGGAGCGGGGCTGGTCACAGGAACGCTTAGCCTTGGAGAGCGGACTATCACGCAGCTATCTGGGGGGTGTCGAGCGCGGTCAGCGCAACATTGCCCTGTTGAACCTGCTGTGTTTGATCCGAACGCTCGCCTGTGAACCCAATGCGCTGATGCAACCGTCGTCCTGACGCGCCGCCTCGGCGGGGCTCATCCAGGGTCTTGCCGGAGTGCATGACGAGCGGTCTCTCGGTCTGACGCCTATCGGTGAGGGGAGGGCGGTCTCCTTGGCTGGGAGATGCGCCGCTTACGCGCGCACCCAGTTCGCCTGGCCCAGTCTCTTGGAGACACCCGTGGGCAGCGCACAGCGGCCGCTCAGCCTGCGTGCACAATCGCATGACCCAATCGGTGGGGGTCAGCGCTGAAACCCGTCTGCGCGCGTCTAGCGCCGCTCAGCGCCCGATGCTGGGGGCTGGTCAGCCGCTTGGCCTGAGACCATCCGGCGTGATGACGCGGCGACCCCGGAACAACGCCCCCGAGATCGGGCGGCACCGATCCATCTGTTGTCCCTCCACGGCCTGCTGACCACCGCCAATGCGCCTGCAGCGGGGGTGTCAGCGGCGTCCATGAACCCTCCTTCCCACCCCATGTGTTGCCTGCTGGCTGCGGGACGGTCGCGCTGGCGAAATGATATTTTGCGCGATTATCGACAACCAATCGTCATCACATGCGCGATTAACACGATACAACCCGAGATGTTGCGTGATTTTGCGCGCTGATCGTCACTGCGCGCGGTTGCATGCCATTTTCGTTTGTTTGTATCGCAAGAATCTCGATGCGTGTTGATATGCTGTGCGCGATAATCGCGGCACACTGCGGGGCAAGATGTGTGAAGTTAGCTAACCGACGGAGTCGGCCAGCTAACTTCACAACCCTTATTCGCGCACAGCGCTCAACGGTCATCTTGCTCTGCGAGGCCAGCCGGCGACCGCCGGCGCTATCAGGAAGGAGAACCGCCCGTGGGACCTGTCAGAAAGAACCCTTTCCGGATCCCGGTTATCACAAAAGCGGAGCAGGCCATCCTGACAATGGCTCACCAGGCTGGCAGGCGCGTGGTCGACCTCGAAAAGGCCGAAGACCTCATCCGCGTCAACGCCGATCGCGGACGGCTGAAGCGCTGGTTGAGAAATGCCCCTCGGCCTTGCCACTTCGACCTGAACGAGATCCGCCGCTTGCGTGAGCGCATCGAGGGCGCACCGCGCGTTGGGATGACAGGGAGCACACCGCTGGAGATCCAGGTGAGTCGATGTCGGGGTCCGCTCACGAAACGGAAAAAATCGTACGCTAAGCCTCGGTTAGGCTCCTCAATGATCGGAACTTGCCTTGCTCAACGTCTCTGTTCTGTCGCCAGATGTAGTCGCCAGTCAGGTTGATGTGCTCCCATCCCAGCGGGGAGAGATGTGGCAGTAGGCTCTCGTCGACGTTCTTGCCTGCCTCGCGTAAGGCCTGGATCGTGCGCTCCAGGTAGACCGTATTCCACAAGAGGATCGCCGCCACGACTAAGTTCAGACCGTTGGCACGGTAGCGTTGGTTGTCGAAACGCCGGTCGCGGATCTCACCAAGCCGGTTCAGGAAGACAGCACAAGCCAGCGCATTCTTCGCTTCCCCCTTGTTCAGCCCGATCTGCACCCGACGACGCAGCTCGACGTTCTGCATCCAATCGAGGGCGAACAAGGTGCGCTCGATGCGCCCAAGCTCGCGCAGGGCGACCGCCAATCCATTCTGGCGCGGATAGCTGCCGAGCTTGCGCAGCATGAGCGAAGCGCTGACGGTGCCGCGTTTGATCGAGACCGCCAGACGCAGGATGTCGTCCCAGTGGGCACGGATGTGCTTCAGGTTGACCGTGCCGCCGATCAGGCTGGCGAGTGTCGGGTAGGCTTTGGCGTTGCCGTGGATGTAGAGGCGCTTGTCGGCGAGGTCGCGAATCCGCGGCGCGAAGCGAAAGCCAAGTAGGTGGTAGGGCATGTAGCTGTGTCACGCCTCGCCGGTTTGAGTCTGATCTCGCGACAAATGAAGCTCGCTGAGCCGCCCGGTCTTGATGATCCGGCCTGAAGTCAGCCTGACTGCAGGAGGGCGGCGACGCCGCCTGAACCTAATGGCGCGCGATGCCCGCGCAGGCCGCCTTGCGCCGATGTCGCGTCTCGGGCGTGTTCTCGGTGAGCAACGCCGCCTGGGCAAGGCGGCATTCCTGACGCGCTTGCGCCTCGGCATCCACCGGCTCGGCCCATTCCACACGTGCCTGCGTTGGTCGATAGCTCGCCGCGGCCGCGCAGTACATCTGTCGCAGATGCCGGTAGTCGGGATGGTTGTGCGGATGCGCCTGCAGCTCCTGGCACAGCTTCCCGAAGAGATCCTTGGCCGCCTCAGTGCAGCGCGCCAAGCGCACGACATTCCCGCGCTCGCCCTCACAGACCGAGGCCTCGCGAATGTGCCACTGCTGATGGGCGAAGGTCACTGTCAGCCCTTGATGCGCCATCGCCTCCGTGCGGAGCGCGAGATCTATGTGGTCAAAGGCTTCGGTCGCAGCGTTCAAGTAGCTTGCGAGCAGTGCGGAGATCGGATCCATGGGGGCAGTCTTACTTGGCGATTGGCGTCGTGGACGCCCGAAGTTAGCACGCAGCGTGCGCAAGACCTGTCGGGTCGGTCACAGAACGAGCAGGGGAACCATGCGATGGTCGATCATGGCACGTTGGGTCCGTGCAGACCCGCGCCGCCATTGTGTATGAAACCGACACCAATCCTGACGGACAGGGAGAGACAGGACGTATGGCAAGACGAGGTCGCAGGAGTGAGATGGAGAAGCTGATCGACGTCGCAGCGATGCTGCCGTGGTGGCTTGCGCTGTCGATCGCCGTGCTGAGCTATGGGCTGCTTCACCCACTGGCGGAAGCACCACGGCCGCAAGTGACCGATCCCCATGACCTAGCGGGTCCGATGCTCGGGGCTGCGCTCCGATCGGTCGCCATGATCGGGCAGTACGTTCTGCCGGCCATCTTCACACTCGGGGCCGGGCTCTCAGCCTTGAAGGCGCGCCGGAACAAGCGGCTGCTCGCCGAGGCCAAGTCCGTTTCGGGCCATGCCGACTTGGCGAATCTCTCCTGGGAAGACTTCGAGCACCTCGTCGGCGAGGCCTTCCGCGCGCGTGGCTTCGCTGTCCGCGAAACGCGGCCGGGTCCGGATGGCGGTGTGGATCTGGAGCTGCGCAAGAACAATGAGCTTCACCTGGTGCAGTGTAAACGCTGGCGGGCGCGCTCGGTCGGTGTCGAGATCGTGCGCGAGCTCTACGGCGTCATGGCCGCGCGCGGTGCTATCGGCGGCTATGTGGTGTCCTCGGGCTCCTTCAGCCAAGAAGCCCGTCAGTTCGCGGCTGGCCGCAACATCGAGCTGTGGGACGGAAAGACCCTCAAGGCCGTGATTCTCGGAGTCGAGCGACGGCCTCAGCAGGCCAAGCCCATCACTGACAGGGCAGGGCGCTCGCCGGGAGACACGACGCCAACCTGTCCGAGCTGCGGTGCGCAGATGGTGCGCCGCACCGCCAAGCGCGGCGCCGAGGCCGGAAAGTCGTTCTGGGGCTGTTCGACCTTCCCGAAGTGTCGAGGCACGCGGCCTGACGCGGCATAGGCCCCACCATGATTGCCCTGGATCTGCGACAGATGAAACGCACGCTCAGGGCGCGCTCAAGCCCCGTTTCTGGAGCTTCACATTGTTGCCGGTGACGACGGGTCGCGATTCGTCACTGGACTCGCCTCTAAGTGTAGCGAACTGCAATCATCCAGCGCTTGAACCGCACTCATCGCGATTTCTCGACCAGATTATCTGATTCTATCCTGGGGCCTGAAATCACTTTCCTTGCAACTCAAACCAGATTCATTGCCACCAGACCACAATCATCTGGTCGAAAGGAATGGTTCGAAGGAGATGGGAAATGCGCGTTTTCTCTTTAGAGTAGTTGGTCCTGCGCACCGAGATAATCTGCACGACCAAAGTTGACTTGCTTCAAAGGGAAGGGTTTCTTGCGGCGTTCCGTCGTCCGTGCTATCAGTGGGACATAAAAGAGGTCTGGGCTCTCCACTTAACCGGAGTTCCTCCACGGACGGTTTGCGGGAGGGAGGTCGAGGCTTGGCGGGTGGCCATTTGCCCTCGGCGGGGTGGGGAGTACTGTTCGGGGTCGCTGGGTCAGTGCGAGTTCCTTGTAGCGCACAGGCTCGTTCGCAATCGCGAGTTCGAGTACCCGGTAGAACACCATCCCACGGCTGCGGGACCGCCGGCGGTTGAAGCGGAACACGAACTCGTTCAGGTAGCTGGCA
>NZ_NRRF01000090.1 GCF_016583565.1 Thiocystis violacea
TTCAGGGTCCAACGGGTGTGCGACATGTGTTGTGCAGCGAGCGCTCAATCGAGGAGCCGGATGCGGTAGTCCCGCACGTCCGGATCTGTGGGAGCCGCGGGTGCGTAAGCACCCGCGGCCACCCGGTACCGGTAGGGTGGACGAGCGAGAGCGAAGTCCACCGAACCCCGCGCCGTTGTTGGTGGACTGCGCTGCGCTTGTCCACCCTACCGAAGACGACTGGTCCGAAGGATGATCGACGCCGGACTTTGCCTACATCGAACCAGCGCGCGGCGCGGCCGCTCGCTCAGTGCGGATGCGCCCGACCGCATGACTCAGTCCTCCACTTCAGGGATCCTGACGCAGAGTACATCGCAGCGCGCGCCGCGCAGCACCGACCGGGCCGTCGACCCGAAGAGCCCCAGCAGACCGTGCCGACCATGGGTGCCAATCACCACCAAGTCGACATCGAGCGCGGCGGCGACCTCATCGATGACATGCCCGGTGGAGCCAATGCGCACCAGACGGTCCTCAGGACCGACACCCAGCTGATCGCCCAAGGCATCCATCTGACGCTGGGCGACCTCCACCAGCTCCTTTTCGAGTTCGATCGTATCCGCGGGCAGGGCCATTTCACCCGAGTAGCCGAGATACATCGACTCCATCGCCGGCGGGATGTGCTCCAGGACGTGCAGCAGGGTCAAGCGCGCACCAAGCAGGTCACGGAGCTGTTTGGCTCGCGCCACCACGGGCTCGCTCTCCAGCTCGAAATCCACCGCCAGCAGCAGATGTTGATAGTTGCCGGTCTCCATCGCGCACCTCGATTGCTTGCCTGTCTTACTCGAAGTATATCCGTTGGAGCGCACGTCTTCGGCGAAGATCCAACGCGCGATGAACATCGCCGCCTACGCGCCTTCACAACCCCTCGACCGCCTCAGTCGCCCGGAACTGGCCGACGCCGGAAGTAGAAGGAGTTGACCCACTTCCATTCAGGGCGCACGAAGGTCTTCTCACCCTGCTCCACGAGCGCATCCAGCCCCGGCGCCATCGGATAGCACTGGTGGAGCAGATTCGCGTGCAAGAGGATCTCGAAGGCGTCATTGAACATCAAGAAGGCCCTCAGGAAGGCGCCCTCGTTCCAATACCAGCCGTTCTCGAACCATGAGGGCGCCATCTCGTAGTTGGCGGCGATGTCGTGGATATGGACGAGCACCCCCGGCCGCAGCCGAGGCAAGATCTCGAAGAGGTAGTGATAGACGTCGCTGCCGACCTTGGCGACATGGCTGGAATCGATGAAGAGCAGATCGCCAGCCTCCAGCGTCTCGAACAGGCTGTGATCCACCTCCCACAGCGGCTGCTCCAGGATGCGCGTCGACTCGCTGTCATCGGGATGCAGCAAGGGGTAGAAGTAGTCCTGTGCATAAGGCTCGATGAAGGTCAGCACCTGCTCCGCCCAGCCTTCGCGCTCGCGCACGTCCAACATGAGCGCGGACGAATAGCCACTGCCGACCTCGATGACGCGCCTGGGCTTGAAGTGCCTCAGCATCGCCTGAAGCAGGACCGCATCCAGATGGAAGGTCGTATTGCGTACGCTGCACTCATAGCGCAGTGACCGACCGTCATGCATCCCCAACACCGTCTGGCCATCGGGCGCTGGCGCATAGGGGAAATCGCGGATCAGTGGCTCCAGCAACGCCACGAGTGTCAGTTGATTCCGAACATCTTCGCGGAGGCCGGGCAGATCCTGGCATGAGGCGCCGAAGATGCGGCTCCAGCGTGACCGCACGGATGAAATGTCCGGATAGGGCGAGTAGAAATGGCCGGGCGGCACGGCCAGCGCCGCGCGCTTCAGCGGCGGAATGAGATCGCTGAAGTGCTCGGAGTCATGCTCCAGGACGAGGTGTCCGAGCAGGTCGGAGTAAGACCTTCCGGCGAGCTTTCGCATGACTTTCGTCAGCGCACGAAGCAAGAGGCTGCGCATCCAGACACTCCTACACACGTCATTGAGTCAAAGCGTCCTTAGCCTATCCTGAAACGACCGCGTTTTTCATCTTCCAAGGACAAGAAGGGCGACCCTAAGGATCTATCCATCAATTGCGTCGCGATCAGAAAACCGCAAAGTCATCGATGGACAGCGACTAAGTTCGCTAGCGCACTGAAGACGCGGCTCATTCGGCGTAGCTTTCATATCACGGGTTGCGATCCTTGGCAGACAGCGGCCATGCAGACGCACCGTCGAGCCCCCTCGGGGTCACTGCACGCGACCCAACCCGCGACGAACGAAACCGATGCCTGCCGTCGTCGAAAGGTCTGCCACGGCTCCTCGGAAACCGAGGGAAACCAGACTGACAGACGGCGGCGCAACAGCAACGGATGGCACAGACACACAAGAGGTGATGGTGATGAAAAAGCTCGTAGTCCTGATTCTGCTGGTCGCGATCGGCGGACTGTTCGGCTGCAATACCATCGAGGGCGCCGGCAAGGATATCCAAAGCGGCGGTGACGCCGTGAGCGATACGGCCAGGGACGTCAAGAAGGAGATGTAAAACGGCACGGAGGCCAAGATCGATCCTCAACCACTGGAGCAACACGCATGAATTTCGACTACACCAAGCACAACATCGGCAACAACGATCGCCTGATCCGCGCGGCGCTCGGCGCTGTCCTGATCGCCAGCGTCTTCTTCGGCGGTCACTGGATTGCCGGACTGATCGGCGCGGTGCTGCTCGGCACCGCCTGGTTCCGGTTCTGCCCGGCCTACGCACTCTTCCACTTCAGCTCCGACAAGGCCGTGGTCCCTGTCGGGAAGTAGCGACCGGACCGCCGACCGACCAGGCCACCAGGCCCGGCGGTGGGCGACCAGTCCGTTTGCCGTGAGGGACCCGATCGGCGCACAGACGCGCCGCTATCGGGTTTCCATCTCTGCCCCGCATTCACCAAGCGGAGACGCCGCCGATCCGACATTCCAGATCCAGCCGCGGCTCTCCGGCACATCCCGGCCCTGTATGGCGATGGCATGCTTCTGCTCGATCAGCCCCTCCTGGGCCAATAGCTTCAGGTACGCCCCCTATAGCCCCCAAGCGGAGCGCCTTGATACGCTCACAGCATTGCAGCGCAATGGCCATAATGGCTTTGGGGTAAGCGCGAAGGCGACCTTTGCCCTGCACGAAGAATCACGACTCAACCGCATCAGGAAAGGAGATCGACCATGAGCGAAACAACGGTGATGAGCGAGACAGGACGGCTGTTCGGCGCGCTGCCGGAGCAGTGGGGTTGGCTGGTCGGATTCGGCATCCTGTCGACCCTTCTGGGTCTGATCGGTTTGGGCATGACGTTCGGGTTGACCATCGCGGGGGTCCTGCTATTCGGCGTGTTGTTGGCGGTCGGCGGCGGCGTCCAGCTCTTTGACGCCTTCAAATACCGTGGTTGGAAGAGCACGCTGCCGCACGCGGCGATTGCGATCATCTACCTGCTCGCGGGCGGGATGATGATCGTCGATCCGGCTGGGGCGGCTATCGCGCTCACCCTGTTCCTTGGCGTGGCATTGATCGCCGCCGGTGTGCTGCGCGCGACCATCGCCTGGCAGCATCAGGGCCAGCGTGGATGGCAATGGGCCGCCGGCGGCGGCGTGCTGTCGCTGCTGCTGGGCGTCGTCATCCTGATCGGATGGCCGGTGTCTGGACTCTGGGTGATCGGTCTGGTCATCGCGGTGGAACTGCTGATCAATGGCTGGACCGCGCTCTTTCTCGGGCTCGCGGCACGTCGGGTGAAACAGGAGCAGTCGACCGCCGCATGAGTGTGATGAGCGGGATGGGTTAGAACCGTTGGGTCACCAGCGGCTCTCTCCAAAGCTGGTCGGGTCGCCGCATCGTCGGCGGCTCCTCCGGCGCCGCCGATCCCGTCCGACGGATTCCGAGCTTCCTCATGGCGACCTGTTCCTGGATCGCCAACTCGCGAGCCAACCAGTCTGAATTTGGCTCTGAGGGTGATGGAGAACTATCAGGGTCGGCAACCAAGCGCGACCCGTTCTCTGGAGGTAAGCGCGGGTGTGGCGGCGCAATGGCAAAGAGGCGTGGAGTGCCGAAGCGGCTCAGGCGATAGGCAATGAGGCGAAGGGGCAAAATGCTCGCATCTGGCCGGCCCTCTTGTAGAGGTCGCCGTCACGGTTGACGGCGATGTTGCTCGGAGCGGTCAAGTTAAAGGCAGCTACAACAGTCGTTTGGGTCTTTTGCACGAGACCCAAACCGTCCACGACTTGCAATAATACGAGACCTGACCCCACCCTCTGCAAAGAGGCGTGGAGTGCGGAAGCTGCTCAGGCGATAGGCAATGAGGCGAAGGGGCAAAATGCTCGCATCTGGCCGGCCCTCTTGTAGAGGTCGCCGTCACGGTTGACGGCGATGTTGCTCGGAGCGGTCAAGTTAAAGGCAGCTACAACAGTCGTTTGGGTCTTTTACACGAGACCCAAACCGTCCACGACTTGCAATAATACGAGACCTGACCCCACCCTCTCGCTCGTTAGGGGCGCAACCGACTCCTCCGAATGCGGAACGGGTTTGCGAAGACCCTCCTTCCTCATGGCAACCTGCTCCTGGATGGCCGGAATGTCGATGTGGTGCTTGGCGAGCTCCTGGTCGATGTGCTCAAGTTCGACGCGGTCCCGTTCAGTCTGCGTCCGCCGGAACGTCAGGGCGAGTTTTCGGCGTTCGCGAATCAAGTCCTTCACCTGCGAAACCCGCGCCGGAAAGGATTCCTCGATCCGACCCGTCAGTTGATCGACGTCGTGCGCTGGAGTTTGTGTGCCGCTTGTGCTCATGACCATTCTCCGCGTGCTGTATCCATGACCCATCGCGACAGCGATGCCGCCGTCCGACAACGACATCGGCCCGTCATGCTCGCGACCCACCGATGAGCTTCACCTCGACCGCGTGCGCCTGACGGTCGTCGACCAAGGGGATCGCAAGGCCGGCTTGCTGGATGCCGTCCACGCTCACCCTTGGTCCGCCCTCCCCCTCGGTCAACTGCGTGACGGCGATGTGGTAGTGCGTTTCCCGATAACGATAGCTAAGCCTGAACCCGTCCCAATCCGCGGGCAGACAGGGTTCGATCCGCAGCCTTTCCCCTTCCAGCCGCAGCCCAAGCAGGGATTCCAGGATCAGCCGATACATCCAGCCCGCCGAGCCGCTGTACCAGGTCCAGCCGCCACGCCCGACATGGGGCGACACCGCATAGACATCGGCCGCGACCACATAGGGCTCGACCTTGTAGGTCGCGACGTCCGTGGGCGAACGGGCATGGTTGATCGGGTTGATCATGTCGAACAGCTCCCAGGCATGCGCCCGGTCGCCCAATCGCGCGAAGGCCATCGCCGCCCAGATCGCGGCGTGGGTGTATTGCCCGCCATTCTCCCGCACGCCAGGCACGTAGCCCTTGATATAGCCGGGATTCAGCGGCGACCGGTCGAACGGCGGATCCAGGAGCTGGATCAGCCCAGCCTCGCGGCGCACCAGGCGTGCGTCCAAAGACGCCATTGCCTGCTGCGCGCGCTCAGGCGCACCAGCGCCGGAGAGCACCGACCAGCTTTGGGCGATCGAGTCGATCTGGCATTCGGCCTCATCGGCCGAGCCCAGCGGTGTCCCATCGTCGAAGTAGGCGCGCCGATACCAGTCACCGTCCCAGCCATGTTGTTCGAGGTTGCCGCGCAGTTGATCCGCCTCCCGCCGGCAACGCTCGACGAAGGCTGGGTCGCCCCGCAGACGCGCCACCTCGGCGAATTGCATCAGCACCTCGTAGAGGAAGAAGCCCAGCCAGATGCTCTCGCCCCGGCCCTTGATCCCCACCTGGTCCATGCCGTCGTTCCAGTCGCCGGAGCCCATCAGGGGCAAACCATGCTCGCCGAAGCGCAGACCGTGCAGAATGGCGCGCACGCAATGGTCGTAGAGGCTCGCCGTTTCGTCGGACTGGCCGGGCAGATCGTAATAGGCGTCGTCCTCCCCACCCACCAAACGGCCGTCCAGGAACCGGGCCGTCTCATTCAGCACCTCGGTGTCGCCGGTGGCCAGGACGTAACGGCCGGTTGCCAGCGGCAGCCAGAGATAGTCGTCGGAGCAGCGGGTGCGCACCCCGCGACCGGACGGCGGATGCCACCAATGCTGCACGTCGCCCTCGCGGAACTGGCGGCTGGCGCAGAGCAGCAGATGCTCGCGCGCCAGGGTCGGCTCGGCATGGATGAGCGCCATGGTGTCCTGCAACTGGTCGCGGAACCCGAAGGCGCCGCCGGACTGGTAGTTACCGCTGCGCGCCCAGAGGCGGCAGGCCAGGGTCTGGTAGACCAGCCAGCCGTTGGCGAGCAGGTCGAGCGACGGGTCGGGGGTCTCGACCTGCACTGTGCCCAGTGTCTGCGTCCAGTAGGCGCGCACGGCCTCCAGGGCGTCACTGGCAGCGCCCGTCCCCCGGCAGCGATTCACCAGACTGCTGGCGTCATCGGCACCGCGTCGGCCGGCGACACCCAGTCGGAAGACGATCTCATGGGTTTGCCCGGCGGCCAGTTCGAAGACGCTTTGGAGCGCGGCACAGGCATCCAGCCCGGCCCCGACCTTGCCGGACAGCCGCGCGCGCGTCAGTGCGGCGGGATGGCGCATGGTCCCGTTGCGCCCGAGGAACTCGGTGCGGTCGCCGGTCAGGCTGCGCGCCGGATCGTCCACGTCGAAGAAGGCGATGTGGTCGGCGAACTCGGTGTTGTAGGGATTGCGCGCGAAGAGCGTTCCGCCGGCCGGATCGATCTCGGTCGTGACATGCAGATTGGTCTTTGGGCGCAGATCGCCGAGCACCCACTCCACATACCCGGTCGCGGAGAGCCGGCGCGACTGATTCGACAGATTGCGCACCTTGAGCACCGAGAACTTGATGGGCGCGTCCACGGCCACGTAGACCCAGAGCGCCGAATGGATGCCGTCCTCGCTATGCTCGAAGACACTGTAGCCGAAGCCGTGACGGCTCACATAGGGTGCCCCCGCGACGCCGCTCGCGGCGGACGCGCCGCCGACCGGCAGCGGCGTGGGCGACCAGACATGACCGCTCTCCTCGTCGCGCAGGTAAAAGGCTTCGCCGCTCGCGTCGCTCACCGGGTCGTTGTGCCAGGGTGTCAGGCGGAACTCGTGGGCGTTCTCGCTCCAGGTGTAGGCCATGCCGCTCGCGGAGATCACCGTTCCGAAGCGGGCATTCGCCAGGACATTCACCCAAGGCGCTGGTGTCGCCTCGCCGGCCGCGGTGGTGATCACGTATTCGCGACCATCCGGGGTGAAGCCGCCCAGCCCGTTGTCGAACAGCCATGGAGTGTGCTCGGTCGAGAGCAGATCCTCACTGCCCGCGGCCAACTGTCCACTGCCCAGTGTTTCGATGCTCCGGCTCCATTCGGCAAAGTGGCTGCGGGTCGGGCGCAGGCGTGGCACGCGCCGCTCCAGTGTCCCGCGTCGGCTGAGCTGTTCGGCCAGGGAGCCGCGGCTGTCGCTGAGGATGGCGCGCGCCACGGTCTGGAAGAGGATGCGGTCCTCATCGGAGATCTGATCCGCCGGGCGGATGAAGATGCCGCCAGGCCGATCGATCACGTGCGCCTCGGCGCCCGCCGCGATCAACCCCAGGATCTGGTCCTGGAGCTGTTGGCGGTATCCGGCGTGATCTTCGTTCCAGATCACCAGGTCCACGGTCAGTCCCTTCAGACGCCAGTAGGCATGGGCCTGCACCAGTTGATAGACCAGCTCGATGTTGGCGCGGTCGCCGATCTGGCAGAGCACGATGGGCACATCGCCCGAGACCGCGTGACTCCAGAGTCCGGACTGCCCGCGGCGGTTCTGGGCGAGCAGGCTCGGCTCGGCGCGTAGCGAGGCGTGGGTATAGAGAATCGAGCTGGCCAGACGCCCGTAGAGCTGCACATCGGACTGGCTGGCATTGAGCTGGCGCAGCACCACCTGGCTGTGGGTCCAGGCCAGGTCGAAGACGCGATCGGCCAGGCGCTGGTCCTGGTACTTCTCGACCAGGCCCACGGCGATCTCACGGGTGTCGCCGATGCCGGTGACCAGATCGAGCGTCGCGCATTGATCCGGTTCGAGAGTCATGGAGCAGCGGATGGCGACGATGGGATCCAGCACCGAGCCCGCGCTGCCCGAGAGTGTCGCGCCCGCGCTGAGCGCCGCCGGATCCATGAGGCCGCGATCGCGCCCGATGAAGCGCATGCGGTCCGTTTCATAGGACATGGCTTCGCAGGGCGCCCCGCGCAGCACCATCTGGTGAAACATCCAGGGTGCCGCCTCGCCGCTGGAGCGTGGTCGGCGGGTGCAGAGAATCGCCGGCTGCGGATGCAGGATCTCGGTCTGCACGAAGAGGTTGCTGAAGGCCGGATGCAGGGTGTCCGCGGCGGGCGGGGCGAGCACCACCTCGGCATAACTGGTGACCTCGATCACCCGGCGGGTGCGCGAGCGGTTGGTGAGACGCACCCGGTGCAGCTCGATGTCGTCCTCGGGCGAGACGACGATCTCGGTGTAGGACTCGATCTCGTGGTCGCGGCGGCGGAACTCGGCGCGCCCCTCCGAGAAGATCGCCTCGTAGCTGTCCGGCTGCTTCAGGGTCGGCTGATAGGCGGTCGACCAGACCTCGCCGCTCGCCAGGTCGCGCAGATAGCAGAAGTGACCCCAGGCATCGCGCGTCGTGTCTTCGCGCCAGCGGGTTACGGCCAGATCCTTCCAGCGACTGTAGCCGCCGCCGGCGTTGGTCACCATCACGTGGTAGCGACCGTTCGACAGCAACTGCACCTCGGGCCGCGGCGTGTTGGGGCTCTCGAACACCCGCATCTGTGCCTCTTGGCCACTGCCGGAGGTGCGGATATCGGTGATCTCGCCGGTGGTGTGCGAGTAGAAGGACGGGGCCTTGGGGATGCGCTCCTGCAGCAGCAGGGCGGTTGCCTGGAACAGCGGCGCCGAGGCAAAGCGCTGCTGCATCGGGCGATCCAGCAACAGATAGGCGAGCGACAGGAAGCTCATGCCCTGGTGATGCGCCATGAAGGAGCGCACCACGGCGCTGGCCTGCCCGCGCGGGAGCCGGGAGGGCGTGTAGTCGATCGCCTCGAAGAGACCGAAGGGCCCTGCCCCGCCGCTGGCGGCGAGCCGCTGGAGATTCTGGCAGGCGGCCTCGGGCGCCACCATCAGCGCCAGCGCGGAGGCATAGGGCGCGATGACCAGATCCTCGGCCAGCCAGCGCTTGAGGCCCAGTCCAGGGACGCCAAAGGCGCGATACTGATAGTTGAGCTGGACGTCGAACCCGTTGTAGCCGGATTCCGACACGCCCCAGGGCACGCCGCGCTCTTTCCCATAGGCGATCTGGCGGGTCACCGCCGTGCGATAGGTCTGATCCAGCAGGGTATTGTCGTAGTTCGGCATCACCAGCAGCGGCATCAGGTACTCGAACATGGAACCGCTCCAGGACAGCAGCGTCGGCTCGCCGGCGACCAGGATCAACAGCCGTCCCAGCGCGAACCAGCTCTCCTGGGGCAGTTGGCCCTGCGCGATCGCCACGAAGCTGCCCAGGCGAGCCTCCGAGGCGAGCAGGTCGTAGTAGCTCCCATCGCGGCGCCGCTCGGTGACGTTGTAGCCGATGACCATCAGCTGACGCGTCTCGTCGAAGAGGAAGTCATAGTCCATCTCGGCCAACTCGCCGGCCTGCCGCGCCAGCCCTTCCAGGACAGCAATCCGCTCCCGAGCGCGCTGACTGGACTCATGCATCGCGCCGTCCTTGAAATCCTTGCCGTCCTTGTCGTCGTTTTTCTCTCCCAACCCAAGCCCCGCCAACTCCCGCAGCGTCGGAACCCCGTCAAGCCGATCCGCCCCCCCAACCCAAGGCACCAGCAACACCACATCATCCAGCATCGCGCGGCACTGCCGCGCCAGCGCCCGCGGCCAATCCGGCGCGTCACCCTGAAGCGGCGCCTCCAGCTCACGCGCCGCCTCTTCGGCACTGGCGGTCAGAGACTCCAGACATTGCACGACCTCCCTCAAGGCGGTCGGCGGCGACTCAGAGGCCGCCTCCAACCGCTGCTGGAATGACTCGAGCTCGGCTGGCAGCGCACCCTTTCGACCATGCTCGGAGTCCGCCGTGAGCGTGCTCAGCAGAATCCCGAAGGTATCGTGCAGCCCGTCCAGCCAACGCGGGTGGAGAATGGGCGCATCGATCAGCCCGAGCAGACCCGGCTGCAGGGTCAGCAGGTGTCCCGCGAGATTGCCGCTGTCCACCGATGAGATGTAGAGCGGTCCGAGCGGCTCCAGCGAGAGCGTGTCGTACCAGTTGTAAAAGTGACCGCGATAGCGCTCCAGCCCGGTCATGGTGCGCAGCGCGGCGCTCGTGCGTGCGATCAAGCCCCCGGGCGGCAGATAGCCGAAGTCATAGGCCGCGAGATTCGCGAGCAACGACATCCCCATGTTGGTCGGGGAGGTGCGATGCGCGACCACCGCCACCGGATGTTCCTGGACGTTGTCCGGCGGCAGCCAGTGGTCCTCCGGGCCGACGAAGGTCTCGAAGAACGACCAGGTCTTGCGCGACAGCCCGCGTAGAAAGCGGACCTGATCCGCCGTCAACCGCGCTTCGCGGCGCGTCAGCGGACGGCTGATCCACCAGGCGATCGCGGGGGCCGCGCACCAGAGCGCCAGCAATGGCCCGGCCACCAGGAGCACAGCCGGTTGGAACAACGCCAGACCCGACGCCGTGAGCACAGCGAGCGCGGGGGCAATCCACATCAGTCGGTAAAAGGCCGAAACGCCCCGATGCGAGCGATCCAGATCCCCCGAGGACGTCCATTCGAGCAATCCCTGATGGCTCACACCCATCCGCCAAAGGGTGCGCACCATGGCATCCAGACTGAAGAAGGCCTCGAACGGCAGACAGACCAGCGTGAAGACGACCTGCGCCCCCTCGCGCCGCGCCGCGCGGACAGCCGCAGCCAGATGATGGCGCCAGCGCACATCGCCAGGCTTTCGCAGGAGGTTCAAGAGCGAGGTCAACACCGAGGGAATCAGCAGGATGCCGAGCACCGCCAGGGTCCAGAGAGCAGGCGATGACGTCGCCGTCCAGCCCAACACGAAGAGTCCGGTCATGGCCGCGGGCACGAGGCTGCGCCGCAGGTTGTCGGCCAGCTTCCAGCGCGACAGGGCCGAGAGGGGGTTCCTGCTGGGTCTGCCGTCTCGACCAGGGACGCGCGGCAGCAGCCACTGGGCAATCTGCCAGTCGCCGCGAATCCAGCGGTGGCGTCGGCTCACGTCGGCGCGATAGCTGGCGGGATAGTCCTCGTAGAGCTGCACATCCGACAGCAGCCCCGAGCGCGCATAGCAGCCTTCGAGCAGGTCGTGACTGAGGATGCGATTCTCGGGGAAGCGCCCGCCGAGGGACTGCTCGAAGGCATCGACGTCGTAGATACCCTTGCCGATGAAGGAGCCTTCCCCGAACCAATCCTGGTAGACGTCCGAGATGGCGTGGGTATAGGGGTCGATACCGGCGTCGCTGCCGTGCAGACGCGCATAGCGCGAGCGGTTGGCGCCCGGCAGGCTCACGGCCACGCGCGGCTGCAGGATGCCGTAGCCGTCCGCGACGCACTCGCGCCGCGCATCGTAGCGCGGGCGATTGAGCGGATGTGCCATGGTGCCGACCAGCTCCAGCGCCGCATCGCGCGGCAGCTGGGTGTCGGTGTCCAGGGTAATGACGTAGCGCACGCGCGCCAGGATCGAGGTCTCGCCCACGATCGACGCGAAGCGCTCCCCCGCCTCGCCGCGCAGCAGCGCGTTGAGGTCCGCGAGCTTGCCGCGCTTGCGCTCGTAGCCCATCCAGACGCGCTCGCGCGGATTCCAGCGCCGGGCGCGATGAAAGAGGTAGAAGGCATCGCCGCTGTCACGCGGATAGCGCGCATTCAGCGCCGCGATCCCCTGCTCCGCCAGACGCACCAGGGCCGCATCTTCCGGCAGCGTCTGTGAAGGCGCATCGCGAACGTCGGTCAGCAGACCGAAGTGCAGACTGACATCCTGATTGGCCAGGTATCTGACCTCCAGCGCCTCCAGCAGGGCCTCGACGCCCGCGGCGCTGGTGAGCATGGTCGGCGTCACCACCAGGGTGCGCGACTCGGCCGGGATGCCTGCAGAAAAGTCCATGCGCGGCAGCGCAGAGGGCGTCGCCAGCAGCGTCGCGAGCCAGTTGACCAGCGCCACCGCCAGTTGACTGGCACCCAGCACGGCCGGCACGAGCAGGAGCAGCAGCAGCCAATGGCGCATGCCGTCGGACTGCGCCTGACCCAGCAGACCGGTGGCGAAGAGCGTCGTCAAGAGGACGATCCCGCCCAGATAGAGCACCAAGGGAGAGCGGCGCCCTCGCCGTTGCAGTGACTCCAGGAGACCAAGTCCGGCCCGAGCCCGGCGCTCGAGCTGCGCCAAGCCCCGGTCGATCAGGTAGAAGCCGACATGCCCCGCACGGTCACTCTCATCCTTGCCCAGTGCACCCTCCCGCGCCAGCTCGACCGCCAGGCCCGCCACCTCGATCTCGGGCAATCGGCCATGCTTCGCGACCTTCTCCACGATATGCCGGTAGCAGTCGCGGGTCGCGAACTCCATCTGGACATAGACCCCGCCAGGATCGCCGCGCAAGGTCTGCTCGACCAGGCTCATGCTCTCCACGAACTCGCGCCAGTCCATCGCACCCAGGGCGCGCAGACTGCCGATGCTGTTGCCGACGGAAACCTGATCGGAGGCCTGTTGCTGGTTCTCGACCTGCACCAACTGCTCGATCGTCGATTCTGACTCGGCAAGCTGCTGCTCGATCCAGGTCAGCGGCAGCGCAAGGGCCGCGCTCTGTCCCTGCAGCCGGCGCGCCAGCTCGGCGACGAAGGCACCCGACATCGGCGGGCTCGACCTGGCCATGTCCGCGATCACCAGGATCAGGTTCTTGGGGTCCTTCTCGGCCATGGCCATCATGCGGTCGACCCAGCCGTCGGCCAGGTTCTGGTCGATTCGGCTGGCGGCGATGCGCGCGGCGACGCGACGGAGGTTCTCGATCAGCGCCAGCCGCAGCATGATCGGGATGGCCCACAGCTCGCCCAGGCGCAGGACGGTGACGCTCTGATAGGCCGCGACGAAACGGCTGAGATTCTCCGGGTCCACGCGCCCGTCGCCGTGCGCGATGATCTCGAGCGCCAAATCATAGACCCTGGGCAGCCCCCCCGAGGGTCCATTCAGAAGCCGCGGAAGCTCCCGGCTATAGCCCTTGGGCAGATGCCGCTTGGCCGTGCGGATCTGTTCCTCGATCAGATAGAAGTTGTCGAGCAGCCATTCCCCGGCCGGCGCGATCCGGCGATTCTCCGTGACGGCGCCCATGAGCAGCCGGCAAACGTCCACCAGGACCTTTTCATTATTGGTCAGGCGCGCCAGCAGCCGATCCGGCGGGTGTCCGGGCATCAGGAGATGCGCGCCGGCCAGATCCTTGCCGTGCTGCTCCATCTGGACCGCACTGAACAATTCCGAGCGCAAGGGTGACTCGTCGCCGATGGACTGAGCGATCAGGCGGCGACCAGAGAGCCGCATCCTCCATTTGAGCAGGGCTTCACGCATCGTCGGATTGCTCACATTCAAGGCTGCAGACTCCTTTTCAAGGCAATGCCTTCTCCGGACCCAATGCCCGAAGAGGTGTTCAGGACGCGCGCGCGTTCATCAGCTCCGCTGTGCCGCAGGGATTCTTGATCAGAATCGCGAGCGGTGGGGTGGACGAGCGAGCGCGAAGTCCACCGCAGTCCGCACTGGCGCGGCGGCCGGCGTGATGCCCAAGGCCGCCGCATGGCATAGCCGACGGCTATTTGAAATGCGCCGTGAATGCCTGATAAGAATCCTTGAATGCCTCCCAGACATTGTCGGCTTCCAGCTTGACCTGATCCCAGGTGTTTTCACTCGCGGCCAGCATCTCATCCAGCTTCTTCTCGCCTTCCGCACGCTGCGCACGCAGCGCGACGAGATGCTCTTGATATTTCACTTTGGCATCCTCCTTGATCTCATTCCCCTTCTCCTCCAGGGCGGCGATATTCGCGTTCCACTCGTCGAGCTGCGCCTTCATGGTCGCAATATATTCATCTCTTGACGGTAGCATGACATTCTCCTGTTCTTGCTCATTCACCCGGCGGATTACCGGAATACAACGGCCTCTTCATCGCATGGGCACGGGATGCGTCTCGCTCATTCACCAGGATGGCGGACCAAAGCACCCGAATGCGCCGGGCACGAAAGGGTCGCGCTCATCGAGAGGTAGAAACTCATGACCCAGAGGACGGCTCCGAAGACGCTCAGTTCGATCATGAATTGGATAGATGCCATGACGTGACTCCTGATCAGGTTAGGTTCGGCACACTCTATGACCCGCCAACGCCGACGTCTGTTCGCCAGCGTACAGACGACAAGAAAGACGGCGACTCGAACCCTTTTCAAGGCACACACCCAGGGAGCGGCGCCCCGCCGCGAAGACGCCCGATCGCGGCGGGGCGCCGCTCCCACCGACTGGCCGGACTCATGGCCAAGGCCCCGACTGGCCTGGGTCGTCAGTTGGACCGGTAGGGTGGACGAGCGCGACAGACGTCCACCGAATCCCGCGCCGTTGTTGGTAACCTGCGCCGCGCCCCCCGACTCAAACCTTTTGCAGGCGGGATGTGTTCTATACAATCATTCGCGACTAGTGGTCTAGAGTGAAAGTCCTAATACTGTTTCTGGGCGATCGATGGCATCCTACTCATCTGTCTTGAGTTTCGCCGATGAGTTGATGACACGATGCCACGCTGCACCCCGATTCCCGTTTCCCT
>NZ_NRRF01000091.1 GCF_016583565.1 Thiocystis violacea
TGCGTGTGCGCGTCGATCAGTGCTGCGAACGGATGGGCCATCGGTTTTCTCCCCTTGAAAAAGGCGGGGAGCCTTTCCAGCCCGGCTCGCGAGCCGCCGAGTGTCACGGACTCGGATGGCGGTGTTCAGCCATCTTCTAAGAAAGACAGTCGGAAGCGTCAATGACGCTGCCGAAAACCGATCACATGGGGCTATCTGCAGCGAAAAAATACTCATCGGCAGGCATCATGCCTGCGGAATGTGCGATCAAGGCTGGGAAATGTCGAGAATTGAGGATAAGTCCCGCTACGGCAAGTCAATCTGCGGTAGAACGGTTTCGCCCTGACTTAGGATGTGAGGCGCTAGACATCGGCGGGGTCGCTCGTCACCGACACGCGCGCATGAACGATGACGACACCGCCACGGCGGATGAAGACACGGCGCGCGGCACAGGTCTGGCGCTGGTTGCGACGTCTGCACACGGGAAGCTGTTACTTGTGGCGCTGAGCAGCAGCGGACGGAAACGACCCAGACGGGCCACCGAGCCGAGCCAGCCGACCGATCGCTGCGCCCCTGACCGGTCACTGGATCCGGGAGATCTGAGGGGAAGGACTCGGCCAGTTCCGGTCACTGACTTGTCCGACCTGAACGTCCGGTGTAATGCGCTGAGCGGTCGGTCGCGGCGAACTGGCCAAGCGCGTGATCTCGCCCAATTGGGGCAGATCATTGGCGACGCCAGAGCTCCCGGTGGATGGGGAAACCCATGTTGAGCTATTCGGCGCGAACCCTGTAGCAGGCGGCTCGCTGCCCATCCACGTCACGGTAGCGCAGCTCGAACAGCCGGGACTCATGCAGCACCTGTCGCCAGCTGGCGCATCCGTACTTCTTGGGCTGCTGTTCAGGACTTCGCTCCGTGATCCATCGCCCAGCCGCTGCGACGGGCGTCCAGCCGTCCACGGCAAGCGCATTCGCTGCCTCCCGCAAGGCGCGGACGATGCCCGCTGCTGGCCAGTTCACGGTGCCGTCCGGGAAGATGCCATTGAACACAACGTCGTAGCCGGCATCGGACTGTAGGAACTCCGCAGACAGCTGCCTGGCCTGATCCATGTGCCTGACCCAGCCCCGAGGCTGTTCGAAATGCTTGCCGATACGTTCGCACGCGGCAACCAGCGCGTCATGCGCGGCACGGCATCCGTCTATCGACCAGAGATCGTGCTGGTCGATGAAATGGTGAACCAGGTTGTTTCGCAACTGCACCAGTTCCCGCAGGTCGTTCTGTGTTCGGACGTAATCTTCGGCAGACAGGCTCAACTGCATCCGCATTGCGAAATGAATCACGTCCACGGGCGCACTCGCCGTGTCATCGGCAGCGGTGTCGGCCCCCTCAGTCACGACGCAGGATCCGAACAACCGCCCCACCAGGGTGCCAAGCGTCTTCGTGGAAGCATCATTCACGCGCGCCGCGCGGATGCTCTCCAGTTCATCCGCTGGCCCCGAAATGTCGTGGTGGACAACGATGCCCTTCATCAGGCGCTCGTACTGCTGCAGGCGCAGCAGGCAACGCCCCAGCAAACGCTGAACCTCGCGCTGTTGTGCCTGCAGATCCTCGTCGTTCATCGCGAGCTGGAAATCGGCAAACTGCGGGAGATCATCGCGCCCAACTGGACATGTTGCGAGGAAGTCGCCCGTCCGGGTCGTTGACGGTGATCGAGTTGCCATCCTTGAGCCGCTCTGAGTAAACGACCACGTTCGTTCCGCCCTCATGCGCCTGGCTCGGAAAGAGGATGCCGGTGTATCCGTGCGCCAGTACCAGATCGGCGAGAACCCACGTTGGCGGCTCGATGTGCCGCTCGAACCTCAGGTGACGCCAGTCCTCGCGCCAGTCGTGCCATAGGTCGTCCCAGGGCTCGCCGTCGTGGAGCTGGCGCAGGTCGACCAGGTCACGCAGGACCACGGTGTACGAGCACATCGTGCAGGGTGGCAGGAAAGACGAAGTCTGCTGGTACTCGCGCAAGGCGGTCACCTCATCCAGCGACAGGTAAAGCGCCTCCACGCCCTCTCGGTTGAACCGTCCCCCTCGAATGGCGGCGCCTGCGCCGCTGGTGGGCCGGCTGGCCCACTGCGGGGTATGCGCCCGGAACAACGTGGTACCAAGCGACAGATCAAACAGGATCATCCCATGAACCCGGCGCTGATCGACTCCAGGTAGCCGATCGCATCCTCAGTTCGCCCTTCCTGGATCAGTTGCAACAGGGTCTTGTGACGAAACGCGGGAATGGGCTCGTTCTTGACCAGGAAGATGGCACGTTGCGCGTCCGGCTGCACCGCCGTGGCGGCCGACAACACGCGCATCAGGTCACGCAGTGCAGATTGCAGTCTTGGCGATTCCGGATGGGTGCGCAGAGTGTTGCGATGGACCCCCGCCAGTTCGGCCAGATCCTGTTGTTGCAAACCGAGGATATCGGCAACTCCCAATGCCGAAAACCGCGACGTACCCGGCTCCCGCGTTGATTCGAGAACGTCTGCGAAGATGGCGGCCATGATGTCTCTCCGGAGGTGGTACGTTAGAGACGCACATTCTACGCACAGTAGAAGCATAGCTCCAGTCGCCGCCCGTTCTCGCAGACGTTCCTACACGCCCGGGCGGCCCGTTCGAGTGTCAGCTGTATGCTTGACTGCGGTCCCGTAACCTTCCCCGCTGACTAACCGCTCTGGGTCGTGACCGGTCCGTCGGTCGCCGGACGGCGGGTGACCGGTATCCGGATTGAAGAGTCACCGCCTTACGGCCGCTGGGCGACTGTTCCTGGCCGACTTGAGTCACCCTCTCCAGGCGTCGCAAAGCCACACCAGCCGACCGATCAACGCCTGGATCCAGTGCCTCCGTTGCCTGTTGCGCGATCTCGTGACGAAACTGATCGGTTTCACGGCGATGCCACCCGGCTTCATGACGACGCTGTCCAATCTGGCGACGGCTGTGATCAATCCCATGAATCCGCCGCTCAGTTCCTGACTGAACCCAGATTGCCGAGATTCCTTGACCGATCTCCATCACGCCCCGGGTGTCCAATATCATGGTCGGTGTTGTCCACTTCACCGCCGTCGCTCGATCCATCTCGCCACTTCAATGTCCGACGTCGAGCCTGTCGCCACTCGGGGCAGGCGGTAGCGAGGTCAGCGGGGTCCAGGCGCCCCGCCTCCGGGGTGACGCCTGGACCCGATCGGAATGACGTTCGCGTCCGCTTCGATCTTTACCCTCAACTCGGCGATGACCTGGTCCCGTTCGGCCAGCGCCACGTCCCGGTTCCGAAGGGCGAGGGTCAGCACCTGGATGTGCTGCGCGCATCGCTCGGCCACCTCCTTGTATTGCCTCGCCTTGGTGTTCCCCTCGCGGCTGAGCGCTTCGATTTCCTTCTCGAGGTGCCGCACCTTCTCCATGAGATTCGTCGGAGCCGTCTCAGCGGTCCTGTTCCGGACGCGCTCAATCTCGGCCAGAACGTCCGGGAACCGGTACAACGTCGCCCGGCCAATGGCGGCCTCCCTCGCTAGGTTGCTCGGCGTGAGCTTCCCGTCGGTCCGTGCGGGGCGCCCTCGCACGATCCGGTCGAGGGCGTCGATCAGCTTCTGCTTCGTTTTGTCCGTCCTGCTCATCCGCATGCCCCCCGAGAATCGTCCTGGATGGCCTCTCCAGCCCCTTTAGCCAGCGGTGCGATGATTGCATCGATAGGAGTCCGTTCACGTTCGAGGGCCAACTTCTGGGCGTCGTTCAGCCCTTTCGTGCGGAGCATCGCCCGCAGGTCGTCGGCCTGCGCCTGCCACGCGGGGAGGTGTCGACGGGCGATGCAGGCATTCGCGCACCGGTCCGGGCTGCAGAAACTCGTGACCGGCTTGTTTTGCTTCTCCGGCGGAGCGAACCGCTTGCAGGCCGCTCGACTCGGGTCGAAGAAACAGTCGCTGTACGGCCCGATGTGAAGCTCCTTTTTGTGATGGCGCAGGTAGAACAGGACGTCGTCCGGGCGCCTGTCGCCCGCTGTGCCGAGCAATTCGAGAAGCTCCTTCGCCCGCATCCCGGCAACCGCTCCGTCGGCCACGTCATGCGCCAGATCGGTCATGACCTCGTCGATCAGCGCCGCCTCTTCCTTGGCGACCAGCTTGTTCCAGCTCGGCTCGCTTGCGGCGTAGCCCTGGGTCGTGGCAATCCGCGCGTGCCCGAAGAGGTTCTTCCCCGCGACGATGCCGAACGGCTGCCAGACGATCCACCGCGCCAAGGAGCGGCGGAACTGCGACGAGGTGAGTTCCCATGGGCGACCGTCGGGGCCGAGGGCGGGCGCCCCATCGTCGTTGCGGACGCGGGCAAGGAGACGCCGCAGGTTGTTCGTCACGGTGTTGTTGGCGCCGAAGCGGGCGAACAGCCGCACCTGGTCGAACGCGGGGTCGGCATACGCCAACTTCATCAGCACCTCCACGGCGTCGTGAACCTCCTTGATGACAACCCACGTCCGCTCTTGGCCGCCGACCTCATCGTCGACGTCGCCTTCGACGCTCTTGAAGGTTCGCCCGATAAGCTTGTAGGTCTTCGGTTGCCCGGCAGCATCTCGTTCGACCGTCAGCGCGTTCAGTCGCAGCGACCGCACCTCACTGTCCCTCATGCCCGACAGCCCGGCGATGATGACGAAAATCGCCGTGTAGAGGAGCACGACGTCCCCTTCGAGATCCTGCCAGTGCTCGTAATGCGCCGGCGCCTCGCCATCCCCGCCGCCGCGGAACAGGCGATGGCGCTCGACTTCCGCCCTGAGCGCCGAGAATGCCTTGCGACGATGCTGCCGCTCCCTACTGGTGGCGTTTTTCCTGTGCAAGGCCCGGGGCGCCCGGCACAGCACTTTGACGAGCGGATCGACCACGTCCGGCTGGGTCAGTTGAACGGCGAACTGGTAGAGCGGCCGCATGACCTCGTCGGGGATGATCTCGGTCCGGTTCTCGCCGGTGTTCTGGTCGTCCAGGACACGCGTCACCGTGCGGCCATTCCACGGACTGAAGGTCAGTCCTTGGTCCACGAAGTCACGACAGGTCCACAGCAGCGGGAGCGGAAGGAGAGCGCGAACGACGTACGCTTCCGATCTGGTTCCGCCACCACGGCGCTTCTCTGACCTTCGGAGCCATTCGACGTAGCGGTCGAGATCGCGCTGGGTCGCCTGGTCGAAGCCGAACTTCCCTTCACGCGACAGCCACTGGACGAACGTCCCGAGGCACCGGATGTCATCTGCAACCGACTGGACCTTTGCGGCCCGAAGTCCGGCGATGAGCTTGTGCTTAAAGATGCGCGCGTAAGCGTACTCCTTCAGCGCAAGGCGGATCCCGGTGTTGGTTGAAGTGGAAGGTTGCTCTCTTTCCGCCGAGGCAATCGACTTCCAGTTGCTCTTCGCCTTGGCGTTGGGTGCGTAGACCTCCTGACCGAAGTCCCACACGTCGTCGATGAACGTCGAGGCCGCCGAGACTTGGGCGTCGTCTCGGACGTGCCGGGAGAAGGCGTGGCCCTGAGGAAGGACGAGGTCCGTCGTGGCGGTCATGTCAGGCGGTCCTCATCTCGGGCGGGACGTACATGCGGAGCGACGCGGCTTCGAGCTTCGCTTGTGCGACGGCGCCTTGCGAGAAGGCGGGCAGAATGTGCGAGGTGATGATGGCGTATGGGTAGCCGAACTTCTTCTCCCAGTCGGACTCCGGGATCACTCGCCGTTGTTCGAGGAAGAAGTCCAAGTACCACAGAACCTTTGGCAGCACACGGCTCGTCCAAATGGAATTGGGGCAGCCGAAGCACGCCCACACCTTGCCGCACAGTTGGCCTGGCGTTCCGCCCGGCGTGTCGAACATGTTCTTGCAGTTGGCGATGAGCATCTCCTGTTGGCCATTCAGGATTGCTTCAGCCGCGGAGGCGTCGCAGCCGATCGCCTTCGCGGCGTCCTCGGCGGTCGCCCCATCCGGGACGACGGCTCCCGAGAAGTAGGCGTGGAACTGCTGCTGTCCCGCCACGATCGCCTGATTGTGGATCTCCTCCGTCACGCGGTTGTTGATGTAGTCAACCGTCGTGTTGTCGCGGCGGTGATCATGTCCGGCGAAGATCAGGTCGCCGTTGGCGCGCCGGTAGTCGAGCGTCTTTCGAGTGGTCCGCAGTCGGTCTGCGCGAAGTTCGAGCGCCTCCCCGTTGTCGGCGGTTAGACCATGACGCTCGGCGAAGGCGCGGACCGCCCTGGTGAAGGTCGCGGACGATGGCGCCGCGATGAAGTCGTCGACGCTCGCTTGCGCCGTCTTCGCCACGAGCCAGAGCGAGTTGTCGCCCGTGAGTTCGGCGCATCCGCGCGTCAAATGGAGGTACATCCAGATGAGTCCGCCGGGGCTGAAGGTGCCGTCGGTGAGGTCCGCGAGCCTTCTGATGGGTGCTCCTCCAGCCGCCTCGCGCTCGTTCAGAACCTTGGCGAACGCCGCCAAGGAGCTCCGGTAGGTCCGCAGGCTGTCAGGAGATCCACACGAGTCGACAACCTGCTGGACGCCGACCGCGAGCGTCCGGGCAAGGCCGGGGCGGTCGCCCAGCACCGACAGATCGATCCACCCGGTGCCGCGATCGGGGAAGGTGCGCTCAATCCGCAGTGCGCCGATGCCCTGCGTGGGCACGTGATCTTCGGGAGGCGCCTCGGTGAAGGTGATCCGGTTGTGCCGCAGGGATGAGAGTCCATTAGGGGGAGCGTTCATGTCGGCTCTCCTTGGTCGAGCAGTTCCTCGGTGGCCCCCAAGTCCTCGGACCACTCGCCGACGGCTAAGTCGGTCAACCTGTCATGGAGGTTGATGTAGTCGAGGTACTTGTAGGTCGTGGACAACTGCGCGTGCCCGAGAAGTTGCTGAACCTTCCGCGCTGGATCCTCGCAGATCCGCAGGTACGTCTGCTTGTCGAGGTTGTCCTTTTCCTGCGGCGCCTTGTTGAACATCAGCTGGATCAGACGGGACAGCGTGTAGATGGCGAACGTATGGCGCAGGAAGTGCGGCGTGCAGTCCACGCCCGTCAAGGCTGAGGCGCGGGCAAAGAGCTTTTCCACAGCGTTGCGCGAGAGCGGGTCTCCTTCCTCGTTTAGCCAGATCTCCTCGGGCTCCACGTAGGACGGGTCGCGGTCCCCGCGACGCTCGACGTCGATCGACCGCTCATCCTCGCCGTATCGGTGGACCTCGCGGAGGATCTGCTTGGGCACGCGGATCACCCGGCTCTTATTCCCCTTGGTCGTCTCCCGACGGAGTCGAAGGGGAACCGACTTCAACCCGGCGAATTGCCGGTGGTCCGGATCGGGAAGCTCTCCGTAGCGCATCTGGAGCGCCTCCGAGATGCGCATGCCCGTCTGCACCAGGAGCTTCGCCAAAACGATGTTCCGCGACGAGGTACGAGCGCGTCGTCCTCCCAGATTGCGGAGACCCTCCACGAGGACACGGAACTGCTCCGTGGTGACGAAGCGCACGCGCTTCTCGACATTCCGGTCGAGCATGGCGACGGCTTGCCTGGTGACCCGCACCTCGCCGCCGGAGAGGACCTGCTTCCACTTGTACGGGACGGGGGTCTCGGGAATGAGCTTCTCCCATGCTGCCCACTCGTAGAACCTCGCGATGGCCGTCATGCCGAGGTTCCAGGTGCTGGCGGACACGCCACCGTTCAGACGCCGCACTCGGTAGTAGGCTCGCACGTCATCCCGACTCGCTCGGCGCCAGTCCTTCCCCTGGGCGGCCAGGTACCGGAACCAGAGGTTTATCTGCTCGGCGTAGACCTGGAGCGTCCCGGTGCTGCGGGCGCCATCCGCGGCCGCGAAGAGGAAGAATCCACTGACGTCCCTGTCGTAGTGGCCCGCCTCGTCCAGGAAGAAGGGGAGGCCATCGAACAGACCAACCACCTTTTCGACCTCCTCCAGGATCCCGTCCGGCAGCCGATATAACTCCTTGTCCACCAGTAGGGGCTCTTCGCCGATCACGATCGGGGTTCTCAGCTTCGACAGGTCGGTACGAAACAGGTGCATGATCGCTCTCCCATGTCCCGTTGCCTCCCGGAGGCCGACAGGCGCCAAGCAAGATATCTACATGGGTAGGTGCGTGGCCAGAGAGGTTCAAGACAATTGAGACGCTCTTGCCATCACTCCTAACTCGCAGGGCATCCAGATCTCCGTTCACGGGTCTACTGCGATTCACCTGATGAGACAGTCTGATGGGTCCACTAAGAGTCTGTTCATAAACTTTTTTGAATGAAAATAGTCGTTTGGAGTCTAACAGAGTGGTCCATGGGAGGGGCCAGCCAGGTGGACAGCCGAAAACCGTAAACGTTACGACCGCAGTCACCTGCGTTACCCCAGCGACTTAACCGATGAGGAATGGGCGCTCATCGAGCCAATGATCCTGCCCGCCAAGCATGGCGGGCGACATCGCAGCGTGAATCTGCGAGAAATCACCAATGGAATCATGTATGTGCTTTCGACAGGGTGCCAGTGGCGAGCCATCCCAACAGATCTTCCGCCCACCACAACCGTCTTCTCCTACCTGAATTTATGGATGTCTGACGGAACACTGGAACACATGCATGACGCCCTATATCTGCAGTGTCGAGCCCTGGCGGGCCGCACGCCGTGCCCAAGCGCCTGCATCATCGACAGTCAGAGCGTGAAAAGTACTGAAAAAGGGGGGCCTCACATTGACCCCGTCGGTTATGACGCTGGCAAACGGATCAAGGGGAAGAAGCGGCACATTCTGGTCGACATGCTGGGTCTGCTCGTGCAGGGTCTCGTCCATCCGGCCGACCTCCAGGATCGCGATGGCGGAGCCCTGCTGTTGGCCACGCTGTTGGGACGCTGGCCCTGCCTGAAGAAGCTCTTCGCCGACGCAGCCTATCAGGGACCCCTTTTTAAACAATCGGTTGCCGAACTGTTGCCGGAACTGGTCATCGAGATCGTCAAGCGATCCGATCAGGCAAAAGGCTTTATCCTGCTACCAAAACGCTGGATCGTCGAACGCACACTCGGTTGGCTCAATCGTTGCCGGCGCCTCGCCAAGGACTTCGAAAATCTGGCCGCGACCGCGCTCACTTTCCTCAAACTCGCCTCCATCCGTCTGATGCTCAGAAAACTGTGTAATCCGATTTGAACTTTATGAACAGACTCTAAGAACTTCTACGCCTCCTGCGAGCAGCTCTTTCAGCCGCGCCTAGAGGGACAACCGGTCATCGTGCTGTCCAACAACGACGGCTGCGTGATCGCCCGCAGCAACGAGGCGAAGGCCCTTGGCATCGCGATGGGGGCGCCATTCTTCAAGCTCGACCCCAAGCTCCGACGGCAGGTTGCCGTGTTCTCCTCAAACTATGCCCTCTATGGCGATCTCTCGCGGCGGGTGATGCAGGTCCTCGCCGGCTTTGCGCCGCAGATCGAGGTCTATTCGATCGACGAGTGTTTTCTCGACCTGGCCGGCGTGGCGGACCCGATCATCTTGGGGCAGGCCATCGCGCGCACCGTGCGCCAATGGACGGGGATTCCGGTCTCGGTCGGAATCGCCCCGACCAAGACGTTGGCCAAGCTCTCCAACCGCATCGCCAAGAAAGGCGGCCATGGCACCGGCCCGGTGATCGACTGGACCTGTCTCTCGGACCCGGAGGCCGTGCTGGCCGCCACCGCCATCGAGGACATCTGGGGCATCGCCGCCCGCTGGGGGAAGCGCCTGCGCACGCTCGGTATTGCCGATGCCCGAGCCCTGCGCGAGGCCGAGCCGAAGTGGCTACGGCAACAATTCGGGGTCATCCTGGAGCGCCTCTGCTGGGAACTGCGCGGGCGCGCCTGTTTACCCCTGCTGCCCGTCGATCCAGCCCGTCGACAGATCATGGTCTCGCGCAGCTTCGGCGCTGCCGTGACCGACCCGGCCGAGCTGCGGGCCGCCGTGACCCGTTTCGCCACGCGCGCCGGAGAGAAGCTGAGGGCGCAGGGCCTGGCTGCCCCGGCGCTGACGGTCTTCATCCAGACCGATCCCTTTGACACCGCGCGGCCTTTCTACAGCAACGCCATCACCAATGCGTTCGCTCAGCCGACCCAGGACACCCAGGAACTGATTCACCACGCCACCCGAGGTGCCGCGCGCCTGTGCCGTCCGGGCGATGCCTACCGCAAGGCCGGCGTGCTGTTGCCGGATCTGGTGTCCGTGAAAGATGCGCAGAGGGATCTCTTCGACGTGCCGGAGGATGCGGAGCGGAGCGCCCATCGAATGGCTGCCCTTGATGCCATCAACCGCCGCTTCGGTCGTGACAGCCTGCGCTTTGGAAGCGAACTGTCCAGTACGCGGCGGCAGCGTCAGGCGCGGATGACTTCGCCGGTCTCGACGACCCGCTGGAGCGCGCTCCCCAGGGTGTGGGCCTGAAAGCGCGTGCCCCTCTCCGACGGCCGCGCCGCCCGGACGCGTGGCGAGCCCGGGATCACGCGAGCGATGGTGTTTCGTTCGATGGCTATGCAGACTCCATCAATGGCAGGCGGGCGATCGTCTCCAGATCCACGCCTTCTCGGAGCGCTTTCCCCGGCTTGAAG
This sequence comes from Thiocystis violacea, assembly GCF_016583565.1. Classification (GTDB taxonomy): domain Bacteria; phylum Pseudomonadota; class Gammaproteobacteria; order Chromatiales; family Chromatiaceae; genus Thiorhodococcus; species Thiorhodococcus violaceus_A. The sequence goes on from NZ_NRRF01000091.1 coordinate 10,557, forward strand.
TGCGGCGCGTAGCGCCCGGGCAAGGCGACGGTTTCACCGCTTTTCGGGTTGCGCCCAAGGCGGGGAGGGCGGTCGTGCAGGGAGAAGCTGCCGAACCCCCGAATCTCAATGCGCTCGCCGCTGGCCAGTGCCTCGGTCATGCGCTCCAGGATGGCTTTGACGGCCGACTCAACATCGGGCTCAGGCAGGTGCTCTTGGCTGCCGGCGAGCCGCGCGATCAGCTCAGATCGGGTCATCATGCGGTTGCTCATCTGATCGGTAGGGATAAAGCCCCATTGTATCGACCACACGGGGACAGCAGAAATGATGCAGAGACGCTGGGTCCATCCGGAGAAGTCCCGTTACTACCAAGTCGATTTCGTCCAAGACCTGCTCGGTGACTGGACACTCGTGCTCAGCTGGGGTGGGCTCGGATCACGGCGGGGAGGGATGCGCATCCTGGCCGTAACGAGTGAAGCAGCAGGGGAGGACCTGGTTGAAGCGATTGCCAAGCGCCGTCGGCAGCGCGGCTATGTCGAGTTGTCGGGCCGCGCAGGGGAGGAGGCCGATCTCATCCAGCGTACTCGTGTCAGAACACCCCGGTTGCGCGCAGGCCACGACGGCGGCTCGGAGGATCTGTTTGAGGCGTCGGACAAGGACCGACAACAGGAGAAATCAAAGAAGGTGTAGGCCACTTCGTTTGGAGCCAGCCTTATGCTGACAAGAAGCGAGATCACGCCGTGTCACCAACCACCAATTGTGCTCTTGGAGTACCCTAGGGTGTACACCTTGCTCCGCCAGCCCCCCGTAAGCGGACGCTCGGCATCTGTTCCCGTCTGGTCGTTCTGTCCCAACTGCCGACACTGGAGCTTGGTCCATCGGAGCCAGCAATCAAAGGGATAGCCGACGCTCAGCCTTATTCTCGAATGACGTACACCGTCTATTGAACCTCATGGAGGTCCGGATAGACGAGAAAGAATCATCGCGGAGCGTCAAGCTCCGGGAGCCGACGTGGACGGCCCACCTGGAAGGACCACACGCCGCGATCCAAACGTCTCTGGCTATGGCAGGCTGTACCAGACCCCCCGGCCTCGCCCATGAAGTACCAGCAACTTGCTTTCGCACAGTGACTTGAAGTGCCCTTTGAGCGTATTACGGCTGGCGCCAGTGACGGTCACGGCATCGGCAATCGTAATGCGACCGTGATCGCGGGCGTGGTCCAGGATCTGGACGGCCAAGTCCGGCAGCTTGGCGATCAGCAGCCGCTCACGCTCGACCTTCTCGCGCAGTCGACGCATCTGGCGTTGCAAGGCCTTCAAGAAGAAGGTCAGCCAGGGCGTCCAATTCGGGGCCTCGGTGCGGATGGTTCCCTGGGTGCGGCGCAGGGCCAGGTAGTAGCCCTCCTTGCTCTGCTCGATCACGCTCTCCAGCGAGCTGTACGCGACATAGGCATAGCCGGCCCTCAGCAGGAGCAGCGTGGTGAGAACCCGACTCAAGCGCCCGTTGCCATCCTGGAAAGGATGGATCGCAAGGAAGACAACGATGAAGATGCCGATGGCAATCAGTGGATGCAGATCGCCCTTCTGAGACTGGTCGATCCATTCCAACAGCTCGGCCATGAGGCGCGGCGTTTCAAACGGGCTCGCGGTCTCGAAAACGACGCCAACCTGGTTGCCGTCGGCATCGAAGGCCGCAACGCTGTTGGAGGACCTCTTGTACTCGCCGCGATGACGCTCGTCTTTATCGCTGAAGCGCAGAAGATCGCGGTGGAACTGTTTGATATGGTTCTCGGTGACCCTGATGTCCGGCCAAGACGCAAAGACGGTCTCCATGACCTCCGCATAGCCGGCGACTTCTTGCTCGTCACGGGAGCCGAAGGATTGGATCTCTAGGTTTGAAAGTAGCTGCTCGACCTCACGGTCTGACAGCCGGCTGCCTTCGATGCGTGTCGACGAACCGATACTCTCGATAGTCGCGACGCGGCGTAGGGCCGACAGACGTTCCGGAGCCAGGGTACCCAGGGCTTTCCAGGCACCCTTGAACTCGTCGATCTCAGCGACGAGGACAAGCATCTGAGGGGTGATCTGCACGTTGGATGTTTGGAGCATGACCCATTTTTACACCCACAAACACCCATTTCTCAACCGGTATACCCCATCCAAGGCCCAATCCTCGATCCACGATTTCTTGCAAAGCAGTCGTACTGGAGATCGTTGACTGTGTCAGATCAGGCTTCCAATCCGCGCTGCGGCCGCCCACGCTGTTGTTGTGTCAGCCTCCGCCGTTCCCCTACGACACTCCGAGCCATGACTCCTTGAATCTATCGGTCGAGCCGTTGAAGTCCGAGCTTGACATGGCTCCTGCATATTGGATCGGAGAGCCATCGCCGCGCTGCCTCTGGCGGCTGAGGCTGCGTCAATACAGGGCATCGTAGAAGCTGTCCTCGATCTGCGGTTGCTGTTCGAGCGCGAAAAGGAGCGGCAGCCGCTTGGGCCTATCCGGATCGATCTTCATTTCTTTCTTGTAGGTCCGCTTTGCGGCGGTCTTTGGATATCAAAGGCCGCATCCTCTCTGACCGCTTCCCGCGTGATGCCGTCGCAGAGGTCCATGAAGGCACTGACAGCTTATTGGTCAGGCGGAAGAGGCTTGATCGCGTCAGTCGCCTGGTCGGCGAGGACGTGAATCAAAGCGACGGCGCATCGGACAACTCCGACAGCGGCAGGAAGAGCGTTCGAGGATTGGCTGGGAGGGGCCGAAAGGCATTCGCTTCGTAGAACTGTACCGCCGAGTCCGAGAGCGCATGAACGAGCAGGGCCTTGACCCCGGCGATGTCCGAGACCTGGACCGTGCGCAGGATGGCATCCCGGAGCAGGGCTTTGCCCAGGCCGTGCCCTTGCCAAGCGCGTGCGACGGCCAGGCGTCCGAGAAGCATCGCGGGAATGGGATCGGGCATGTTGCGCCGCAAGGCGCCGGGCGCGAGATCGCTGGCGATCGAGGCTGTCGCGAGGCAGTAATAGCCGACGACTTGGTCATCGGCGCAGAGCACATAGGTCCGCGAGGCTCCTCGACCTTCGTTGCGTAGGGCACGCTGCTTCAGCCACTGATCGAGACTGGGCTCGCCGCTGGTGAAATCGTCCAGCCGATGGGCGGCCGTGAGCGGTGTCGGCGCTTGCCAACGGACGGGCGTATCCGCCACTCAGGATTCCCAAGGCGCCTTGGTCGCCATGAGCTGGCGGAGCTTGGAGTTCTCGCTTGGGGGCGCGTCGAGCTGCGCCTGGAACTGGGCGAAGGCCTCGGCATCGAGAGTGAAGAACCGCTGGTCCAGGAGCACGTCCTCGGCGGCGCGGCAGGCGCTCTCCAGAACGAACTCCGAACGGGTTTTACCCAGGACCGCCGCCGCCTGGTCAATGAGATCGCGTTGGCGGCGCCGGGCACGGACATTGATATTGGCGTTGCGGCCATCGTCGGTCGACGCTTGGGGCGCGGTGGCGGACATCGAGATCTCCTGGAGGATTTACCGCACGGTATAGCGAGGATGTGCGCACGGTGTCAATACGACGAAAAAGTTGGTTTTAGGCGTGTTTGGACGCTCTGTTCAGCATGGTGTCGAGCACCACGCGCATGGCTCAGTGGTCGAGCGGACCTGGCTCGGCCAGCTCCTGGCGCCGCTCGCCCTTGACTGTGTCGGTCGCTTCGTCGACCAGGGCCTGGAGCGCCTCTTGAGGAAGATCGGCCAACGGCGCCCGGGCAGCGTTGATGGTCTGATCGAGCATCCGCCATTTGACCGCGTCTTCGACGAACACCGAGAGATCGCCTTTCTTCAAGCCACGCTGGGCGAGAAAGGTGCGCAGCGCCACGTCGGTCTCTTTGGAGACGGTGACGGTCCAGCGGGTCTTGGTCGGGTCGGGCATCGAGCACCTCGGCGAAGCGGATAAGCTGGTAAGCGGCTATCGTGATAGAGGCTTAGGAGCCTAGGCGCTTAGCGGTATAAGTGCAAATCTGGGCTATTTATCGAGGATGATAAAGGAGGTCTGGGCTCTCCACTTAACCGGAGTTCCTCCACGGACGGTTTGCGGGAGGGAGGTCGAGGCTTGGCGGGTGGCCATTTGCCCTCGGCGGGGTGGGGAGTACTGTTCGGGGTCGCTGGGTCAGTGCGAGTTCCTTGTAGCGCACAGGCTCGTTCGCAATCGCGAGTTCGAGTACCCGGTAGAACACCATCCCACGGCTGCGGGACCGCCGGCGGTTGAAGCGGAACACGAACTCGTTCAGGTAGCTGGCA
>NZ_NRRF01000092.1 GCF_016583565.1 Thiocystis violacea
ACGCCAAAAATCATCGGACATCTCTTGAAAGGCCATGGCATCATCGATACGCGTGATTGTCGTACCTAAGAGGCTATCTTATTTAGAATTTTAATGATTTAAGCATTTTCTGTTCCGGATATCCTCTTAGCCATGGCGATACGCTAAGCGCAGGCACAGACTTCCGCGGCGCGGTATCGCAACGCGGGTGTCGGCTCTTGCCGCCCGCGGTCACGCCCGCTCATGTGCTTGGTCGAGGGGGCCAGAGGAAACAGGGTCTTGATGGTCTCCTGTCGTTGCGCGAACTGTGCGGTGGGGTCCTCGGCGGCCAAGAGCCGTCGGAACATGTCCATCAACGCCTCACCTTGGCAATGCTGTCGGAGGCTGCCCACGGTGCACGCGGGCGCCTGGTGATTGAGGCGGGTTCGTTGCTCGGGGTGAAGGAGGAGGGCGTGGTCGAGCAGCAGACTCAGGGTCAGGCTTCGGCTTGACCCCTCTTCGTCGGGCTGTTTGGCCAGTTGCCCCCATCCTTCATTGAGCTTCCAATCCTCCAGAAACACTTCGACTAACCACCTCAGTGTATAGACTTGGACGATGTCCAGGGTCCGCCAGCTCAAGTCGGTGGCGACCAGGTCACGCGCCTGGGTTTCGCCGGGGTAGCTCAGCGCGATGACGAAGCGTTTCTGGCCATGGGCGCAGACATGCCCCCGCGCGCTGCTGACGCTGACCGTGATCGCTGGGCCGCCGCGCACCTGGATGCGCTGCGCCACGCCCGGATAGGCGGCGAAGAACGCCGTGAGGGTGCGTTCGCGCCCTCGGAAGCGGATCTTTTGGTTGCTGCGCAATTGGCTCACCGTCTGAGCACCGTTACACACGCCAGCGCTTTGATCCATGAAGGCGTGTGTTGCGTAGAGCGCATCGGCCAACACCGCTTTGATGCGCAGCTGGGGATGGAGGTGGCGGAAGCGCTCGATCAGCGCCAAGGCCAACTGCAGCTTGCTGAGATAGGCAGGATCCGAGGCGGGTCGAGCCGGACGCTGTGCTTTGGGGATCTGCTGGCGTTTCAGCCGGGCGTCTTCCTGACGCCACGCGACCTGCTTGGGGTCCGGGCAGGCAAACCGAAAGCCCACCGGCACCGTGACCCTGGGGGTGACCAACACCAGGAATACCAACGCCTGCCCGTTGAAATAGCCCCCGGTCTTCTTGTCGTAGAGCTTGTGGGCTCGATAAATCCGCTTGGTGCGCTTGGCGCGCCGCTGATCACTGTCATCGACAACCAAGACCCCTTCGCCAAGGCCGTACTGCTCGAGCACCAGGCCAACACTGGCCTGCCAGAGCACCTCCCAGAGGATCTTGGTGTGGCGAAACATCCACGACAAGGCGCTGAACCGATACGCCCCCAGCCCGCATCGCTCGAAGCCCGACCAACACACCTGATTGGTCAGCAACAGGCCCATCAGACAGAAGGTCAGCCACCCGCGTTGGCGGCGCGTCAAGCGTTGCCCCGGCGCATGACGCCTCAGCGCGGCATCCAGGTCCTCAACATAGCGATCGATAAAGGGCAGTGCGGCGGAAAAAATGGTGCTCGCTCCTCGTTACACGAGCGCACTATTCTCGCGCTTTCTGTCAAGCGATAAAAACTCGAAGATCGAGTATCACCGATCCTCTCGGGTGTGCCAGAGTCGCAGCACGTAAATCATGTCACCAGAGACCTCATAGCGCATCTCGTGCTGACCCACGAGCAGTCGCCGGACCTCGCGCGGTTCGAACTGAAACAACTGCTCGCCGATGCGGGGATGCGTCAGCAGAGTGGCCGGTGCCTTGACGAGTGCCTGAACGGCGCGTGCCGCCGCTGGTTTGTTCACCGGCACCAAGAACGCGTAGAGCCGTGACAGGTCAGAAAGCGCCTTGCTGGTCCACTTCAGTTCCATCAGCGCGGAACGGGCAGCGTTTCGTCCACGTCCAGGCGATCGGCCCACGCTTGGACGGCTTGGTGATCGATGACTCGGCCCGCATCGACGTCGGCCAGGGCTTCCTGCGTGAGACGATCGCGCTCTTCCTCGAGGGCGATCCAGGAGGAAAGCGCCTGTTTCATGATCCAACCGCGCGAGCGCTCCAGGCGGTCGGCCATTTGGTCGACCTTCTCGGCCAGCGGGACCGGGACGTGCGCGGTCAATACGCGGGTGGCAGCTTTGCCCATTGGGACTCTCCTCGACCTTTCGGGTGGCGATTCATAACTAATCATATTGATTTACTATGAATCACACAAGAAGGTGTCGAGTTGAGCTGCACCCTAACCGGGCGTCAGGAAGGCAGGTGGTAAAGTGTCAGAACCGACATTCCGCACGCCATAACGTGTAATAACGAATTTTTTGTTGCTGATTTTCAATGGAGATGTCGTCATCTCGCACACGAAAAACGAACAAAACGCCCGTCATCGTGGCTGAGCACCGTCATTCCACAGCCCTCCCTCCAGCGGAAGCCGTCCCCTCGATTGCCCTATCATCGCGTTGTTCGCGAACATTGAGAGGGAAACACGCATGGCCGTCCATATCGACACCGCCTCCATGGCCAGTCCACGCCATTACAGCAGCCAGGTCCTCAATCACCTGGGACTGGTGGCCGGGATGTACGACGAGCTGGGTCTCGGGGAGCTGATCGATCAGGTGCTGGTGCAGGCTGAAGACAGCCGGATCGTCTCCCTCGGTCAGGCGCTCAAGGCGATGGTGCTTAACGGCTTGGGCTTTACGCAGCGTGCGTTGTACCTCACCCCGTTGTTCTTCAAGGACAAGCCTGTTGAGCGGCTGCTCGGCCGGGGGATCGCCGCGGAGCATCTCAACGACGATGTGCTCGGGCGCGCGCTGGACCAGATTTACGCCTATGGCCCGACCCGACTGTATGCGCAGCTGGCCGCGCGGGCGGTGCGGCGTTTGGGCTTGGTGTGTCGTTTCGGGCACCTCGACGCGAGCAGTTTCCATGTCGATGGGCAGTACAACAGCGCTCTCGAGGAAGCGCCGACGGGCGTGATTCACATTACCCGCGGCTACAGCCGCGATCACCGTCCCGAGTTGAATCAGGGTGTAGTTCCGGCAAGCGTGCGTGACCGCTTGACAGCGGGGTGAATAGGATGTGGCCGGTGCAAAGCAATCACCGGAGACCCCATGAGCATAGACATCGCAACGCTGGCGAGCCCGCCCTTCACGCTGGAAGAGGTCGCAGAGCATTTCGAAGACTGGCGCCGGCACAAACACAGAGGGGAACGCATCCCCGAGCAGTTGTGATCGGAAGCGATCGCCCTGGTGGAAGACTACGGAGTGTCGCAAGTCACGCGCCGGCTGCGCCTCAGCGGTCGCGATCTGAGCAAACGGTGCGGTCTGCCCGGCAGCTGATCCGCCCCGACGGGCTGCGCCTGCGCATCGAGCCCGGTGAGGGCATTGATGCGCGCGCCGTGCTGGAGCGCTTCCTGGGGGTGGTGTGATGTTGCAGCTGACGCCGCAAAGCCGCGTCTTTGTCGCCATCGAGGCGGCGGATTTCCGTCGCGGCATCGATGGGCTGGCGGCGCTGTGCCGGCAGCGGCTGCGGGAAGACCCCTTCAGCGGGGCGATCTTCGTCTTCGGCAACCGTCGGGGCACAGCCCTGAAGCTGCTGTGCTACGACGGCCAAGGCTTCTGGCTGTGCCAGAAACGCTTCTCCCAAGGCCGCCTGGCCTGGTGGCCCGGTTCGGCGCAGGCCAGCCAGCGACTCGCGGCGCGCGAGCTGCAGATTCTGTTATGGAACGGCAACCCCGAGGACGCCGGCATGGCCGATAATTGGCGGCAGGTGGCCTAATGGCGGCGCTTGCGCGCTGGCGGTTGGTGCCTGCTGGAAATTCCACGGCAACCAGTCTGCGGGATTGGCGACCACCGCCGAGCGGTTGTTGAGCAAGGCGCTCAAGTAAGCGATCGGATTGATCCCGTTGAGCCGGCAGGTCTCGATCAGGCTGCTCAGCACGTCGCCGACATAGGCGCCGTGTTGGTTTTTGTAGAACAGGCTGTTGTTGCGGTAGCGCACGCTGAGCTTCAGCGCCGGCTCGGCAAGATTGTTATCCAACGGCGCGCCGGCAATACGCAGAAACCCCGTCAGCGCCTGCCAGCGCTTGAGCATGTCGTTCAATGCCTGGCCCAGGCGGCTGTTGGGCTCGACCTGTTTGTCGGTGAGCTGCTGCTCCATCCAGCCCTTGAGCGCGTCCATCACCGGGGCGCTGTGGGCCTGATGATCGGCCAGGCGTTGCCTCGGGCTGAGCGCGGCCTTGGTGCACTGCGCCTCATGGCGATGGCGGTGATCACGTGCGCGCATTCGCTGGGGAAGAACGCCTTGATCTCGACGAATTGGCGGCGGGCGTGCACCAGGCAGCTCAGATCCACCACCCGTTCGCCATGGCGCTTAGGGGTGTTGGCCGCCAAGGCGTCGGACATCCACAGCATCGCGGAGAGCGCCGGATCGCGCAACGCCAGCACGTCATCGAGATTCTCCCCGGCATGCTGGCGACCGGTGAAGAACAGGCAGATCGTCTGCTCCCCCACGCAGCGCAGCACCGAGGTATAGATCGCCTTGCGCGCCGGCGCGGGCTCGGCCTGGTTGTCCTTGAGCAACGACAGCACGCGTGCGCCGGTATCGTCCTGGTAGACCAGCGGCGGCTGAGCGGCGACCCACAGCAGGTGGTTGTAGAGCCGGTAGCCGACGTCGGCAACCTGCTCGAGCAGATCCCACTGCGTGGCATCGGGCAACGGCAGGCCGAGCATCAGTTGCAGCGCTTCAAGGCGATTAAACGGCAGACCCAGATGATCATGGGCCACCGCCAGCATCACCTTGAGGCGGGTGTCAGAGCGCTCGGGGCTGACCGCGGGCGCCAGCTGCGCGACGAACAGCGCCCCGCAGGCGCTGCAGCGCAGGCGTTGGAGGTCATAGCGCGTCACCGCCACCAACGGCTGTCCGGTGAAACGCAGACGCACCAGCGGTTGCATTGGATAGAGCTTGCCGCGTTCGCAGGCCGGGCAGCGCGCGCCCGGGGCGAGGTGCTCATGCGCGCAGAACTGGACCTCGGCGCCGGGGTAGTCCGCCGCGCCCAAACGACCATGACCCGGTGGCGGGGGCTTGTCGGGCTTAGCAGCTGTGCCTGGGTCGACGGCGCTGGTCGCGGTTGTGGTCTTGGCGTCGCTGTCGCTGGGCCGCGCGTCCCCACTGTGCGCCTCGGCATCACCGTCAGGGTGCGCGCCGGGTGGATCGTTCGGCGAATCCGGGGGTGGATCATCAGGCGGCGTGCGCGGGGCCTTCTCGGTGGGCTTGCCGAACAGCAGACGCTTGAGCTTGGACAGCCTGATGCGGGTCTCCAGCAGCGTGTGCTGTAGCCACACCAGGGTGCGCAGCAACGGCGCGACGCGCCGCTGGTCGGCGGCGTCGAGTTGGCCTTGCTCGGCCAGCGCGATCAACCGCTCGACCTCGCTCGCCTCGGGCTCGGACTGCGACACGGGCGGCTGCGACATGGATGGCGGTGCCGCTAGCGCCAGAGCCGCGCGCGCGAGTCCGCCACCAGCGGATAGAGCCACACCGTCTTCACCGGCACCTGGCCGAGGCGGTGATCACCGCGCTTGCCGCGGCCTTGGGTTGCGCCGATGCACACCCAGTTCGCCGCCTGGTAGCAGGTGCCGCTGCAGCGCTCGGCCTCGACAAAGGTCTCCAGCAGCAGCGCACGATAGCCGTCGCGTGCCTGCCAGTGTGCCGGCAACGTGCGTGCCGCCAGCGCGAGCAGCGTGCTGGCCAGATGCGCCACCCGCACCCAGGGCAGAATCAAAAACCGGGCGTTGTTGAGCACCGCACTGAGGTTGCGCTGGCGCTGTTTGCGGCTCCAGCCGATCCACTCATCACGCGGGGCGCTCTGCCAGGCCGCCGCGCCGAAGCCAAGCACCGCCACCAGCCGGCGTAAGCGAAGTAGCGCAGCTGCGCCCCCGGCAAGGGCTTGTAGCCGAGGTAGTGATACCGGTCGATGAGCTCGTTCCACAAGCCACTGCAACGCCGTTCAACCGGCTCTAGGCGCACCGTCCCGAGCGCGCTCAACGCGGCTTCGATCGGCGCGCCGGGCTCGCCTTGCGGCGTGCGCCGGGCATAGGCGCGCATCGGCTCGAACTGTCGTCGCGGCGCCGGCAGCTCGATCAGCCCTTCGCGCGAGAGTCGCAGCAGCGCCACCCGGCAGCTCATGTCCTTCAAACTGCCGTCGGTCTTGCGCCAGTCGAGCGCCTCGCACACCCGGTAGCTCAATTGCTGGCGGCTGGCCCCGGCATGCGCCCGCAGGACACTGCGTACCTGTTCGAGTGCCGCGGCGTCGAACACCCGTCCGCTGTAGCGTTTTCCGCTCGATGTCGCTTCCATGCACGACGTTGTACCCAATCCGTTCTTTCGTGTCCCGCAGAAATCATCTGTGGGGTCATTAGCTCGGCCTATCGGCTGACAATCCCCTGATTATCGATCTTCGCAGGCCAATGCGCGACAGGCACGCACGCTTGCCGGAAATACACCAATATCTACCTGCACTACGTACTCGACCTCTGGTTCGAAAAACGTTTCGCCAGGGGCTGTGCCGGCAAAGCCTACCTGATTCGCTACGCCGACGATTACGTTGCCTGCTTCGAGTACGAGGCCGATGCCAACGCCTTCCTGGCCGCCATGCCCGAACGGTTGGCCGATTTCGACCTGGAAGTCGAACCGAGTAAAACCGCGCTGTTGCGTTTCGGCAGTCACGCCCTCGGGCGGGGCACCGACACCGCGGCAGGGCCGCGCACCTTCAGCTTCCTCGGCTTCACCCACTACGTGGGTCGCCGTCGTCGGGGCCGGTTCGTGGTCGGGCGCAAGACCGACGGCAAGCGCAGGACCAAGAAGCTCAAGCTGTTGAACGAGCGACTACGTGGCCTGCGCACGCAGGGCGGGGCGGCCATGTTGGCCTACCTCGTGCGCCACCTGCGCGGGCACATCCAGTACTACGGTGTGAGCGGCAATAGCCGCTCCTTGGCGGGATACATCTACTTCGCCGGCGGCCTGCTGTTCAAGTGGCTCAATCGCCGCAGTCAGCGCCGCTCGTTGACCTGGAAGCGCTTCAGTGCCGCCATTCGCCCACTGCTGCCGCGCGCTCGGATCGTCCATGACCTCTACCCCGTTCCTTGGCGGAAGACTCAAACTGGGAGCCGGATGGTGTAACACTCCAAGTCCGGTTCTGCGAGGAGCCGGGAACGAACCGTCGCATGGCAGAGATATGGCGGCACCGCCGGGAAACCAGGCGGCCAACAGATAAAGCAAACGTCTGCCTAAACGTCGGTAATAACCCGGCTTACTCTCCGATTTATTTATGCGCGTAAACGTTCCTTGGATATCGGAGGTGTCGAAATGAAATCGGTCGCCGTTTCCCTGCATCAGTTGCCGCACGCAGAAGTCTGGGGTCATGGTGTCGATGTAATCGGCTCGATCCGTTGGCTCTGGAGACAATACGGCAAGCATGTGTGTCGGCTTGATCCGGCCAGAGAGAAGCTCCTGATGATCACGGGCTTGCACGCGGTCGATCAAGGCTCGGTCCCAGGGGTGCGCAGGATCGAAGTTGTATCCCGTTGAGCGATCGATAAATGGCTCGATCACATTCGCAAAACCGATGAATTCCTCGAAATGGAATCGCTCCAGAAGCAGCGGGAGGATGTCCTGTGCGCGAATGCCCTCGAAACCGGCTCGTGAGCAATCGAAGTTCTCGTACTCTTCCTGATGCGTGGCTAGCATCCGGTTGTATCTGTATTCAGACGGGAGTTCACGCCAGAATTCACGCACGATCTCCAGCGCTTCGGGCCAGCGCATATGTCCGTTTCGACCGATGATGTCGAACACAACAAAGCGCCCCCATGGAAAGAGTGACGACTTCACTCTGTCGAACAGGTCTTCCAGATTTACGACGTGGTGAAGCGCCATATTGGCCAGGACCACGTCATACTGTCCGCTCGGGCGCCATGCATTGAAATCAGCGCGAACCGTCGCGATGTGCCCCGCGACTCCGCGCGCTGCCGCTAGCGCTTTACCACGATCAAGCATGAGCTGATTGATATCGATACATTCGATAACAAAGTCGTTTTGCCCCCTCCGCGAGAGCGCTTCGCAGAGACCGACTTCAAAGTCACAGTTCCCAGAGCCGATGCTGGCACAGCGCAGCGAACGCTGATCGGACTGAGAAAAGACCCTTTCCAGATTCTGCAAGAAAAAGTCGTCAGGTGATTCGTATCCGCGCCGCTCCAACAAGGGGCGCAAATATCGATCAGCCCAGTAGGACTGTATTTTAGGTAATTCGTGAACCTCGGTCACTGACGCGAAAATGGCTTGCTCAATCAGTGTCTTCAGGCGATAACGCCAGCCCGTTGTTTGCTTGGCAACTTGCGCGGTATCTCCTGAATAGAGAATGCGCTTGATGACCGGCAATAAGCCCAGTCTTTTGAGAAGCCGACGAGCAAGAGACAGCAGGCGTACCAGCATTCGAATGCGAACCTGTGTGATGGTTGGAGGTTACGGCAGACAGGTTACAACAGAAAGGACCTATCGCACGGACCCTGACGGCCAGGTGCACGGTCCGCCCTGCGACCATCTCCTCAAGGAAGACGACTGCGCGAGCGTCGCCTGGCGTGCGGCACGATGATTCGAAGACGTGCGCACGACATCCGCGATCGGCTGAGAGCGATACCATGCTCGATCGCCCCTCACCACGGGAAAGTCCCTCGCTGATCATCGGGCATCGGACCGCACCGCGCGACTATCGAATACATGTGCGTCACTGCCGAAGACTCGCGGGTTTCCAACGAGGAGCGGCGCTCCACCAAATGAGGAATTGGAAACCGCAATGGAGGGCGGTGGTGGGCCAGGAAGCGCCCGCTGCCTTGGTGGCCTTTGCCCAAGCCCCAGATTGGGTGTGCATGTCAAGATCGCGTTGGGCACGCACCACTCCCCGGATCTGTTCCATGTCCAGCACGAGGTGTTCAAGGCCATCCTGAACCTGCCTGTGAGGTCAAGCAGGCCGATGCTGCCTTGCTAGGGTGCGCGCGGGCGCAGGCGGCGTTTGAACCGCAACCCGCCACCCCGTGGTTGCACGCCGGACTTCGAGGCCCGCACTCAGGCCGCCCTCGTGGCCTCGGTGCAGGCCGAACGCGCCCAACAGCACGCACGCGAGCGACAAACCGACGCCCGTGAGTGCGTGCGCGCACTCGGCCCGTTGTATCACCCCTATGACCTCTGGAGCGTATGCCGTTGCCACCAGCCCCGGCGCGCGGACGACCCCGGCCACCGAAGCCAACCTATCTGCTACCCGTCGCCGCGTCGGGTGGCCGAAGTGATGATCGACCCCGGAGATTCACAATCACCGCACCAGAAACGCGGGTCGGTGTCCTCGCGCAGTCCAACAGACTGCGCGGAGGTATCCGAGATCCACTCAGACTGTGATCGTTGAAAGCTGCATCGGCGTGCGTTTCCCGTCGATAACGACGATGCCGCTTTCGGTCACATGGTAGTGCTTCCTGTCTTCCTCGTGATCGTAGCCAATGACCGCGTCCTCTGGAATGCGAACGTTTTTCTGCAGAATACAGCGGCGAAGTTTCGCGTTGCGTCCAATATCGCAGTTATCGAAGATGACGCACGCCTCGATCTGGCAACCAGCATGCACGAAGACGTGCCGGCCCAGAACGGAGTCCCTGACGAAACCTCCAGAGATGATGCAGCCCCCGGAGACGACCGAATCAATCGCCTGTCCCCGACGATGATCCTCGTCAAACGCAAACTTGGCCGGTGGATCGGGATAGCTAGCGGTACGCAGCGGCCATGCGCGGTTGAACAGATTGAGTTCGGGCGAGATGGCGCGTATATCCATGTTGGCTTCATAAAAGGCATCAAGGGTACCAACATCGCGCCAGTAGGGAGCCTTGTCTGGGTCCTCGCCGGGGATATTGTTCATGTTGAAATTGTAGGCAAACATCTCGGCCCGGCCGATCGCCTTAGGCAAGATATCTTTCCCGAAATCATGGGAACTCTCGGGATCCGCCTGGTCCTCCTCGATCATCTTCAAGAGCATGTCGGCGCTGAATACATAGTTGCCCATCGAGGCATAGACACGGCTCGAATCGCCAGGCATGGTGGGGGCATCGGCCTTCTTCTCGTGGAAGCCGATGATGCGCCCGCTGTCCTCTGCCTCGATGACGCCGAAGTCTTTGGCGAACTTCTTATCTGTGGGCAAGGCAGCAATGGTGACATCGGCATGATTTTGCTGGTGATACTCAATCATCTCCCGAATGTTCATCCGGTAGATGTGATCCGCACCGAACACAACCACGATATCCGGAGCGGATTGCTCGATGAGGTTCAAATTCTGGTGTATGGCGTCGGCGGTTCCTCGATACCACTCCTTGCCCTTGGTCCGCATCTGGGCCGGCACCGGAACTAAGAACTCGTTCTTGAGAATGCCGCCGAACTGCCAGCCATCGCTAAGGTGCTGCAAAAGGGACTGACTGCGAAATTGGATCAGCACGTAAATGGAGTAGATCCCGGAATTGACCAGATTGCTGAGCACGAAATCGACAATTCTGTACTTTCCGCCGAACGGGACTGCCGGTTTGGCACGTTCACGGGTCAATGGGTGGAGCCGTGTGCCCTCGCCTCCGGCCAGAACAAACGCAAGAACTTTGAGTTGCATATCTTCTCCTATGTGTTGGTGTTGGGTCTGATGGGATCTTTGAATCGCCAATGATGACGCATCGGGCGGGAGCGATTTCAAATTGCGCCGTTCCGGAGTTGGGTAGAGTAGAGAGCAGGCATCCCGCGACCTTGGATTCGGCCTATCTGTTGCTGTCCCTTTCGTCTGGCGGTACCTCAGCTAACCCCGGAAGACGCGACGGGGCGCTCTCGTTGTCTCGTCTCTCCAGCGGAGACCCTCCCCATAGCATTACCCACATCTCCGGACGCCATCTATGTACCCTTCCGTCAGTGCCTGATTGGCGGCCCCTCCGACCACGTTGACGCGCTTTGATACGACGAAATCTGGCCACGTAAGCCTCTGATGCCTGGGTAATATCACCTATAAAACAATATCCTGCGAGAAGACTACTAATGCTGACGAGTGGCCTCCTGCTACTGTCGCCGTCAGCGTCAAGCGCGGCTCTGACGCCTGTCCGCCCTTAGCGGCCCCTGAATCCAGTGACCGCTCTGCGCCTGCAAGAGACGTTGCGTCTTTGCGGCGCGCCGAAGCCGGCTGGCCGATGACTGGTCTCAAGGGTAGCCTGATCGCGACCGAAACGCCTCGAACGGCACGGGGATTGGCCGTGATGGGATCGTCCGGCACGCTCGGCGCTCAGAATTCTGAGAACTTCCCGTGAAACATGTGGAGCGATAAGACCGCCCGTGATCGCGCCTCAGCGCGAGACGGTTGTCCGGCCGAGATCCTGGCGTCGTTGATCCTCAATGCGAATCGCGCGCTCGGCGCGCCCATAGGGCGACTCGACGTGCAGCTGGTAGGTGCCCGGCGGGACAGCGTAGAGATAGAAGATCCCGCCGCCCCCGCTGTTGCCCTCGAACCGCTTGCCGCCTCCCTGCAGCCAGACCTCGGCACGCTCGTCCGGGAAGGGTTCGTTGGCATACTTGTGGCTTGCATAGACCTCGCCGACCACATCGGTCGCACCGGCGATCTCTGTGGTCAGCCCAGCTCCGAGCGCGAGGGCGAACATCGCGAGGTTGATCTGGCGGAGGGTTCGATGGCTCGCGCTTCTCAGGCGCATGATTCTCGGGCGCATGATTCGACTCCTGGTGTCTCACCCTGGTTGCGGGGCTTCATCTCGGGCTCGCGCTGGAGATCTGTCGCACGTCGATCGGCTCTCTCGTCCGAAAGACACCGGGTTCCAGCTTCTCCAACGGGATCTCGCGTTGGAGAAGACGGCGCTGCCCGAAGCCCGGGATCTCGATGAAGATGGTGTACTCCGCCGGATAGCCGGGGACGTTGAGTTCCACGGCCTTCTCCCCGACGCGATAGATCTCCGGATCCAGTCTCACCACCGGGTGGAGTTCGTTGAGCGCACCTGCCGGGAGCGCATTTCCCGACTGATCGATGGGGCGTAAGTCAATCAGAATTCTGGAGGTCGGATGGATCTTCGCGCGGTGAGCTTCCTCGATCAGAGTCATGGTCTTGCTGGTGAGGAAGACGCCGAGCAGCACGGTGATGACATAGGCCGCGAAGGCCCCCGAGGTCTTGACGTTGAGTCCGCGAAATGGCCCCTCGGCCGCCACCTTGGTGTCTGGAAAGAGCCGATAGATGAGCACGGACGGGAGGATGGGCAGCAGCAGCGCGAGACTGAACAGCGCAAAGCTGTAGAGAATCAGATTGTTTCCCAGCATCGCGCACTCCCTCCACCGGATGTTCCGTGAAATAACTTCAGTATAGACGCCAGATCACAAGGGTCTAATGGAAAAAAGACCCTGCTTTCTGTATGAATAGGACGCGGATTGAGAACGCTCCAAAATCTGCTGCTGGCGCCTTGCATCTTCATGAATGCCCGTCTACCTTGTCACTGTAAGTAATGGTATCGCTTTATGTTAGTTTTCGTAGGGTATTTATCTAACAAGAGCGGTCGATTTCATCGGTTTATCCGATCTCTTGTCCGCAGTTCCAGGATTTAGGGGAACGATGACTGTTAATCGTTCGTCGGGAATCGGGCCTTGCTCCAAGTCGCGCCTAGCGAAGGACTATGGAGGAATAGAGTATGGCGGACGACGTTATCTTTCAGCCTTTGCAATTCCGTCATTTGACGGTCAAGAATCGGCTCTTTCGATCGAGTATTTCCGGCCGCTGGGATAATTACGACGGCTCGGGGAGTCCCGCCCGCATCAATTGGGAGGAGAAGTTCGCGCGAGGCGGCATTGGCGCAATCATCTCCTCTTTCGCCCCAGTCCATGTCCGCGGGCGTATTCTTCCCAATTATGCTATGATCGACCGGGATGACAAGATCCCATTCTGGCGCGCGGTCGGTGAGAAGGTTCACGAATACGATTGCCGCTTCATCATCCAGCTGAGCCATTCCGGTCGTCAGCGCGATATCGGCGGTGTCGAGAACCTCTACAACAAGGGGCTGTCGTCCACGTCGCGGATGGACAGCTTCCATGGGCTGCTCTGTGAAGCGGCGAGCAAGGAGCAGATCAATGAGCTGATCGGCTACTTCGCGGATGCTGCACGGCGCGCCAGGGAGGCCGGTTTGGATGGGGTCGAACTGCACGCCTCGCACGGCTATCTCTTCACGCAGTTCCTCAGCTCCGCCATCAATGACCGCAAGGATGAGTACGGCGGCTCGCTCGAGAACCGCTACCGCTTCCTGCGCGAGGTCGTCGAGGCCGTGCGGCGCGTCGTGGGTGATGACTTCCATCTGCAGGTCAAGGTGAACGCCTTCGATCTCAACAATGCCCTCTTCCCATGGGAAGGCGAGGGCAATGGACTGGACGATTACCTGCGAATCTGCAGGTGGCTGGAAGAGGACGGGGTCGATGCGCTCCACATCTCGGCCGGCAGTCTCTTTCCGCATCCGCTGGTTCCGCCCGGCGGCTTCCCCGCGGACGAGGCGAGCTGGTGGTACGGGGCGATGGCGTCCAGCGGAGTGCGCGCCTATTTCCCGAATTATTTTCTATTCCACTTCAAGCGGCTCCGACCGATTTTCCTGTGGCTCTGGAACCGCACCAAGAAGGACTATCCGCTCGAAGGCGTGAGCATGGCGGCCTGCCGCCAGATCAAGCAGCAGGCGGGGATTCCGGTCATCAACACGGGCGGATTCCAGGACGGTGCGTTGATCCGCAAGGGCATCGAGGAAGGCTATTTCGATGGGGTGGCAATCGCCCGCCCGCTGATCGCCAACAATGACCTTCCGAAGATACTGGCTTCGGGAAAAGACCTGCCTGACAGGCCCTGTTCATTCTGCAATCGCTGTCTACTCAACGCGCCGGCCAACCCGCTCGGCTGCTATGACGAGCGGCGCTATGCGAGTCACGAGGAAATGATCGATGAGGTGATGTCGGTGTTCAGGCCGGCGCCGTTTCATTGAAGTCGACCGATTGACGTTGCGAAGTGGCCTCTGTCATTGAAACGGGCCGTCGGCCCGGTGGGAGCGGCGCCCCGCCGCGACGTCGCGCGTCGGTATGCCGGACTCAAGACCAAGCCGATTGATGTCGCTCGATTCTTTGGGATTCGATGGCCTTGGTCATCACTTGGTTGCGCCAGGCAAAGCCTGGAAGGAGAGGAAGATAGCGGACGGATAAGCGAATCGGAAACTCCTTGTTGCGGCCCACCGGGTGAAAGTCCCGAGCCGGTAAGGATTGGCCATCCACCGGAACCGAGTGTGGCGTGGTTCGGGAGTGATCCCGGCTGCGAAGCGAACACAGGGGGCGTGTAGGCTGTGTGATAGAGCCCCGAAACTGATGCCAGCGGAGCCGACGCATTCCAATCACCGGAAGGCAACAGTCTCGGCATTGTACTGGCCTGATGCCGAGACTCCGCCGGGGTCTGAGAGCAGGGCATGCACGCACGGGTCGCCCAGGAACCTGGGAGGGCTCAGTCG